>NZ_CP099391.1:0-661995 GCF_023913515.1 Natronococcus sp. CG52 | reverse complement strand
GTCGTAGGCGTCCCGGAGCTTGTGTAGCACCGAGACGACGCTTTCCGACTTCTCCTCGGGGCCGGCGAGAACCTCGACGATCTGCGCCTGTAACTCGGGAACGCGAATCCGCGAGGGGGTTCCCTCGTCCGGGTCGCTCTCGATTCCCGGTTCGACGTCGACGAGGTCCGCTGCCTCCGCGGTCGCGCGGATCAGGCTGTTGTCGTCCCGGAAGTAGTAGTCCCCGAGTTCGTCCTCCAGGTACTGGTGGACCTCGCTGCCGCTTTCCAGTGCCCACCGTTCCTGGAGCTCGGAATTTTTCGTCGGTTGTAGTTCCACCACGTCGGCCAACCGGTCCCTGGCCTCGTCCGAGAGCGTCATCGTCGAGAGCTATGCGGATCCGGTACTTTTGCGTTGCGTCCTGCCGATTGGTTCGCGTTCGGAGCGCCGTGTCGTCACCGCCGGACGTTCCGGCGTCTCGATCGAAGGTGGAAACGAGTGGGGTCGAGGACGAGTGGATACTGAGTTGCAATCTCTCGGAACAGTTCCTTATCCGACGCGTTACCGTGACCGTAGAACGATAGGGGCCGACTAGTCGCATTCGTAGTAGCTCTCAGTCGTCGAAACCGCTCGCCGGGTCGAACCCGGTCGAGTACTGGAACGGTGTAGCGAGCCAAATCTCGCGGCGGCGGCCGAACGTTCACTACCGATAGGTGTTGATTTAATCATCCCAACGTCTTGTTTGGAGACCGAACGATTGACCGCGTTTATTGCTGCTATCGATGACACGTCTCTGCCCGCCGCGGGCAGTACCTATGACCGATCGTACGACACGTTTGCTTCACGCGCATCGACGAACAGTGATGGTGGTAGTCCTCGCCGTCGGTCTCCTCGCGCTGAGCGCCGGCGTCGGAGCAGCACAGACGGTGGAACAGGGAGAGGCCATCGAAGACCAATCGACCGAGCAGGTGAGTGAAGACGTTACCGAAGAGGAACAGACGGTAGTCGAAAGCGAAGAGGAGTCGGCCGAGGATACCAGCCCTGACGTCCCCGGCGGGATAGACGAACTGCCTGATCAGGACGATCTCGTTCCTGACGACTCGGCCGACACACCCGATCTGGACGACGTCGTTTCCGATGACCTGATGGACGACATCGGCGTCGATCTCTGATAGCTGGACACGGACGGCGCCGTTCCTGTACCAGTCTTTCTTTCCCGACGATCGTCGTTCGCGCTCGACGACGCCCCGTCCGCGAGTTCGATCTGACACACCGATCGAGTGGCCGCGACCGAGATGCGAGTACCGCGCCGAGCGCCGGTCAGTCGTCGCCGACGACCGGCACCGACGCCGTCGTCTCGAGAGTCTCCTCGACCTGCGTGTAGACGAGAATCGCTCCGAACGCTGCGAGCACGGTCCCGAAGATGAACGGAACCTCGAACCCGTAGCTGATCAGCGCGCCGGAGGAGAGGGGACCGATCGCGATCCCGAAGCCGAAGGCCATCGTGAGCACCGAGAGCTTCGATCCGGACTCGCCCTCCCCCGCGAGGTCGCCGGCCAGCGCCAGCGCCGGCGCGAACACCATCGCCCCGGCGATTCCCTGTGCGAGTCGAGCCAGGAACATGGTCTCCGAGGTGGTGACCAGCCCCTGGGCGAGCGTCGACGGCACCAGGATTACCATTCCGAGGAAGATGAACGGACGCCGTCCGTACAGGTCGCACGCCCGCCCGATCGGCGTCTGTAACACGATCTGTGCGATGATGAACGCCGCAAACTGGAGACCGAACCAGGTCGCCCCCTGCTCGAGGCGGGCGTTGACCTGCGGCTGGATCGTCGCGAAGAGGGCGATCGCCGTCGCCATGAGCAGCGAGACGATCCCCAGCGTAAAGATCGGGTCGAGCACGTTCCGTCCCGTGGGGTCGAAGACGTCGATCGAGAGATCCGCGGCGGCGTTCGCCCCCGTCGACTCGGGGTCCGTGATCAGCACCGTTACCAGCAGGTAGCTGATCACCGCCGTGATCGCCGCGATGTAGAAGGCCGCGTCGAAGCCGCTGATCGTCCAGCCGACGGGAAGCGAGTAGGGACCGGCGCTGACGATCCCGCCGGCGGCGACGGGACCCGCGCCGAACCCGATCAGGCGGAACGTGTTGTAGACGCCCATGTTTCCGCCCCGGTCGCCGGTCGTCGCGAGTTCGTTGACCAGCGCGACGGACGTGGGGATGATGAAGGCGACGCTGATACCCTGCAGTCCGCGGATGAGCAGCAACGAAACGTACGTCTCCGCGAACAGGTAGGCCACGTTCGTGATCGCGAGTCCGCCGAGACCGATCAGGATGAATCGCTTTCGTTTCCCCGTCCGGTCCGAAAAGCGACCGGTGAGGGGTTGAAACGAGCTATTAAGGAACCCGAACAGCGAGAGGATTATTCCGATGATCATCGCCTCGCCGAGTCCGAACGTCATCCCGCCGACGACGTCGTCCGCGACGTAGAGCGGGATGACGATGATCAGAAAGGAGTTGCCGATCCCGTCGGCCATTCGAGCGAACGCGAGCGCGAGCACCCGTCTGTCGACGGCGAACTGCGCGAGTATCAGCCGGACGAGGCCGGAAAATCGTGCCAGGACCCATCGAACGAGACGCCGCATCGAATCGGACTGCGTGATCCACCCCGATTATCGTTTCGAATCGAAAGTAGCGGAACGAGTGACAGTCCGGTCAAACTGAACTGCATTACAAGACGCCGGCCGTCCTCCCCTGTCGTATGAGCCGGAAGGTCAAACTCAGCCGAATCGATGCGACGTTCGACACGCTCGAGTACCCGATCGACGCCGACGACGCGGCGAGCGAATTCGACGACGTCACGCTCCTGCTCGCCGACGGCGAACGAAACCTTGGAAAACTGATCGAGCGCAGTGACAGGGATCAGTTCCAATCCGCCGACGATCTCGTGTCGGCGCTCCACAACGTGTTGCCGCGGGAAGCCGTCGGCGAACCATACCAGTCGGAGGGCGAAGGATAATCCGTCCGCGGTCGGTTACGGAACGAGACCGCCGCCGAGACCACGACAGCCCCAAACGGGTCGCTTAAGTCGCTCGGTCGACGTATCCCGGGTAACGATGGAATTTTGCGACGAATGCGGTTCGATGATGAAAGCGGAAGACGGGACGTGGGAGTGCGGCAGTTGCGGCTTCACGAAACCGAAGGGCGACGCCTCGCAGTACACGGTAACCGAAGATCAGGAAGCGAGCGAGGTCATCGAATCCTCCGGAGAAACGTCGCTTCCCGAAACCAACGCGCAGTGTCCCGAGTGTGGCAACGACCGCGCTTACTGGTACATGAAACAGATCCGGGCCGCCGACGAATCCGAAACGCGATTTTTCATCTGTACCGAGTGCGAGTACAAGTGGCGCGAAGACGACAACTAACGAAATTTTACACTGCGGTCTATCGCGGCCGCGGTATTGCCGCGGCCGCGACGTCCCTCGGTGAAATTTCGATCAAAAGCACTCCTCCTTCCGTTTTGAGCGCATAGCGCTCTCCACATCAGTCGTCGGCCCGCTCTCTCAACCTTCGGCTTCGCTCGCGGTCGGTAACGGTGTGACGGCCTGCCCTTCCCCGAGTCGCGGACTCCTCGCGGTACTCGGAGCCCACTCCCGGCCGTTTTCGGTCGAGGAGGGAGTAGAAGAGAGCTACTCGTTCCGAGCGAGCATCAGGTATCCCGTGTGACCCACGGGAGCGGTCGACGGTCGCGAGCCGCGGTCGTCGAACTGCATCTCGCGCTGGATCGTCTCCCGCGTGCGGACGTTCGAGAGGCCCGCCTCTCGAGCGGTCTCGACGACCTCTCTGGTCGACTCGATGAACGGACTGTAGACCGCGACGAAGCCGCCGTCGACCAGCAGTTCGGGCGCGTGCGCGACCACCGACGGTGCATCGCCCGTATCGAGGGTGAGGACGTCGAACGACGACGGCTCGAGGGAGTCGATTTCCTCGGTGAGATCACCCGTCCGGACGTCGACGGCGTCGGCGACGCCCCCCAGTTTCATGTTCTCTCGAGCGACGTCGGCGAACTCGGGGTCGCGCTCGTAGGTGACCACCGACGCGCCGGCGCGGGCCATCAGCGCCGAGAGGACGCCCGTTCCGGTTCCGGTGTCGAGCACGCGGTCGCCCCGCGAGATACCGGTCTCGCCGATCACCAGGCCGATATCTCGGGGCACCATCGGCGCGCCCGTGCGCTCGAAGTGATGAAAGAGATCCGGTCCCCGAAGCCGCCGCACCTGGAACTCGTTCCCGAGATGGGTCTCGAGCGTCTCTCCCGGTTCGACGTCGTCGGGTACCTCGAGCACGCCCAGATCGGTTCCCATCTCCTCGCCGGGTTCGACGAGGTACTCGCGGTCGTCGCGAACCAGCAGGACCGGGACACTCACGCGTGTGTCACTCGAGGTCCTCGACTGCAGCGGCGAGGTCGCCGTCGTTGTCCTCGAGCGCCTCGCGGGCCTCGCCCTCGCTGACACCCGTGCGGGTGGCGACGATCTCCACGTCGTCGTCGGGAATCGAGGAGCCGCTCTCCTCGTCGGCACCGGCATCGCCGGCGGCGGCACCGCCCGCCGCACCGGATTCGACCTGCTCCGGCGAGCCGATGATCTGGTAGGTCTCCTGGCCTCGAGCGTCCATCTTCGTAACCTCGGCGTCGTCGAAGACGAGGTCGAACTCGTCGGTGCGGATGATTACCTCTTCGGCCTCGACGTCCTCGACGTCGATTCCCATCTGTTCCATCATCTGTTCCATCTTGCGCGGGTTCATTCCGCCGCCTCCTCCAAACATACCCGGTACATCGCCACCCGCAACCTTTTACTCTGCGGTCTGGCCCGCCAACCTTTTACGCTGCAGTCTGCCGCGCTGGCGGCTTCGCCGTCCAGCGCGGCGTCCCTCGGCAAAAGGTTGATCAAAAGCACCGGAAGACGTTCCGACTCGCTCACTTCGTTCGCTGCGTGGGCTGCGGCTTCCGAGCCTTCGTTCGACCCCTTCGGGCCTCTACATCGGTCGTCGGCCCGCTCGAGCGCACCTCCGGTGCGCTCTCGCGGCGAGTGTTGGTGAACAGCCTGCCCTTCCCCGGGGAACGCGGCTCTCGCAGCGCTCGAGCCACACTCCCGGCCACAGCGCCAGACGGCGAGCGATTCGATAAAACGTCAGTTCTCCGCGGGCACTCCTTCGCGCACGCTCACCGCCATCCCCGTCTCGAAGTCTTCGATCGCCGCGGCGTCGAGTTCCGCCGTCCCGACCGCGAGCACCTCGCCGCGCTCGTGGACGACCAGGACCTCGTCGCCGGGGCGGATTTCGGGGCCGGCCTCGAGGACGAACTTCGCGAAAACGTTCATCTCGTCGCGGACGAACGGTTCGCTCTCGTCGTCGACGACCACGCGGTAGGCCGGGTAGTCGAGGGCGGCGTCCAGTCGGCGTCCGCCCTCGATTCCCAGCGTGAACCGGCCGTCGATGCCGAAGGAGACGAGGCGGCCGGTCTCGTCGTGGACCTGCTGGGGACGTCCCGAGGTGGTGCGTTTGACCGTCAGCGACTCCTCGGGTGGGAAGAGCGCCTCGCCAGCACCGGCGCCGAACTGGTAGTCTGCGATCGTCCGAAGGCTCGAGAGTCCCGCGTTCCCGTCGGCTGGGTCGCTCATTGGCCGGTGTTTGCCGCGGTGGGTCGAAAGCCCTTCGACTGGTGTCGCCGACGGGCTTCGAAGGGCGTTTCGGGATCGTCGTGTCGTGCTGACAGACATCCGTTCACGACTGTCATCAGGAATATTATATAGTCCGTGGTGTATTCAACGGTCGGATGGATCTCGCACAGATTGTGCTCGGACTGACGCTACTGGCAGTGAGCAGTCTGACGCTCGCCGGGCCCAGCCTCCTCGAATCGCACGGATTAGTCTACGCTATGACAGGTTCGGCGCTGGCAGTCGGCACGGGCGCCTGGCTCGTCAGTGTCGCTCGTGACGCCCAGTCAGAGTGAGGAAAGATCCGGGACGATCAGAGCAGGAACGTCTCGTGGCGTTCCTCGAGATCGAGGAACGAATCCGCCTCGTCGATGAGTTCGTCGGCCGTCGACGATTTGAACGCCATTACTTCGACGCGGACGCCCTCGTGACGCAGGTGCGAGCAGAGTCTCGAGAAGTCGCCGTCGCCAGTACAGAGAACGACCGTGTCAACGTGATTGGCGAGCGTGACGGCGTCGAGACTCATTCCGACGTCCCAGTCCGCCTTCTTCGTCCCGTCCGAGAACCGCTTGATGTCCTTGATCTTCGTCTCGAAGCCGATGTCGACCAGCGCCTCGAAGAAACTCTCCTCCTCGGGCGCTTCGGCACGGATGACGTACGCGATTGCACGCGTGAGCTGCCGGCCCTGAACGCCTTTCTCGAGCAGTGCAGAGTAGTCGATATTACGGCTGTGAAGGCTCTGTGCAGTATGATAGAGGTTTTGCGCGTCGACGAGAACGGCGACGCGCTGGTTCGGATGAATCTCGGTCATATCTTACCCGTAACGTGCGATCGTAAAAACCCTTCTCACAACGGTCGGTTTCTCGCCAACCGCCAGACTACGCCGGACAGAACGCGACAGAACGAAACCGAACGGCGGTTCAGTTCCGAAGTTTCTCGATTCGCTTCTCGGTCGGCGGGTGGGTCGAGAAAATCTTCTGGAACGTGCTCCGATCGACGTTCAGGATACAGAGCGCGCTGACGTTGTCGTCGATCTTCGACTCCCGACCCTCCGACCCCTTCGAGATCTTCTCGAGCGCGCGTGCGAGGGGGTCGCCGCTGCCGATGTACTGTTTGGCATCGTCGTCGGCGACGTACTCCCGGTACCGGGAGATCGCCATCACGAAGATCATCGTCAGCATCTGGGCCGCGATCGAGGCGGCGTAGGCGACGAAGAAGTTGTTGTCCTCCCGCAGGAGGAAGAAGACCGCGTAGCTGACGACCATCCCCACCGACTGCCCCAGGATCATCGTGATCGTGTCGCGGTTGTTCAGGTGAGCGAGTTCGTGAGCGATCACGCCCTCGAGTTCGTCGCGCTCGAGCAGTTGAATGAGTTCGTTGGAGACACAGACAACCCCGGCTCCCTTTCGCCCGGTCGCGAAGGCGTTGGGAACGCCCATATCCTGCACGACGAGCTTCGGCTTCTCGAGACCCATATCGCGCGAGAGCGATTCGGTCATCTGGTGGACCTGCCGGTACTGGCCCTCGTCGGGCATCTCCTCGGTTCCCCTGAGAGCCATCCACTTTCCGAGCTTGTACTGTATCGCGGGAAGCACGACGATGCTGACGAGCAACACCGGAATCAGCGAGACGCCCCACGCGGCGGAGAAGAACAGGGCGGCGCCAAAGTAGAGTGCGAACAGGATGGTTCCCACCAGCGCCATCCGAAGTTTCAGCTGTGCGTTTCGCATACCCTCCGGTTAGCAATCGAGAACTATAAATGACGCGGGAAGCGGCGAGCGAACCGAACGAGTGCACCGAGATCACACGTACCAGTGATCTGACCTCCGGGGATCCGGAGCCGTCCAGTGGTTCGGAGCCGCGGCTCGGACAGATGTGCCGAAGTCACAACCGATAAGTCCGTCCGGATAGCTGGTCCCAGTATGTGCCGCGTCGCTCACCGATCCGATATCGGCGTCGTGAGCGGCGTGTCCCCTCGTTTTTCGAAACCTAAACGCGTCTGCGTGCGCTCGCGGCGGGAGTAGCGTCCCCGTCCCGGGTGCGGTTCGGACGCGCAGGACCGGCGATATCCGACGATAGCGAAACCGATTGACCACTCCACCACCAGACGACAACCATGACAGCACTCGACCTTTCGGGCGTCTTTCCGGCGATGTGTACGCCCTTCGACGACGACGAACAGATCGACTTCGAAACACTGCAGACCGACGCACAGCGCCTCGAGGCCGCGGGCGTCGACGGGCTCGTCCCCGTCGGCTCCACGGGAGAGTCGGCGACACTGACCCACGACGAACACGTCCAGGTCGTCGAGGCCGTAATCGAGGCCGTCGACGACGTTCCCGTTATCGCGGGCTCGGGCTCGAACAACACCCGAGAGGCCCTGGAACTCTCCGAGCGATCGGTCGAGGCTGGGGCCGACGGCCTCCTGTTGATATCGCCGTACTACAACAAGCCCGAACAGCGCGGGCTGGTCGACCACTACCGGACGATCGCGGACGCCGTCGATCTGCCCCAGATCGTCTACAACGTCCCCTCCCGGACGGGTCGGAACATCGAGCCCGACACGGCGGTCGAACTCGCATCCCACGAGAACATCGCGGGCTACAAGGCCGCGAGCGGCGACCTGGGACAGATCGGCGAGATCGCAGAACGAACGAACGACGAGGAGTTCGCCGTCCTCTCCGGTGACGACGCGCTCACTCTGCCGACGATCTCCGTCGGCGGCACCGGAACGATCAGCGTCGCAGCGAACATCGAGCCCGAACTAACCTGCGCGATGGTCGGGGCCGCCCTCGACGGCGACTACGAGCGCGCACGCAACATCCACCACGAACTCGGCCCCCTCTTCCGCGAGCTGTTCGTCGAGACGAATCCGATTCCGGTCAAGGAAGCTATGGAGATCCGCGGCTACGGCCCCGCACGCATGCGATCGCCGCTCTCTCGCCTCTCCGAGGAGTATCGAGCGGACCTCGAGGCCGTACTCGAGGACCTCGAGCGCGAGTCGGCGTCGATTCCCGACGCGGGGGCGAACCGATGACGGTCCGCGTCGGCGTCACCGGCGCGACCGGCCGAATGGGTCGAGCGGTGATCGCCGCCGCCGACCACGACGAGTGCGAGGTCGTCTTCGCCGTCAACCGCGATCCCGCCGATCGAACCGTCCAAGACGTCGACATCGAGTCGGCCGAGGCGTTCGACTCGCTGCTGACCGAACGAGAGCCGACGGTCGTGATCGACTTCACCGGCCCGGAGTCGGCGGTCGACTACGCCGAGGCCTGCGCCGACGCCGGCGTCGCCTTCGTTACGGGAACGACCGGCTTCGACGGCGACCAGTCGGCCGCGCTCGAGGCCGCGAGCGACGAGATCGCCGTCCTCCACGCCCCGAACTTCGCTCGCGGCGTCCAGGCGCTCGTGAACGTCGTCGGCGAAGCCGTCCGGAATCTTCCGGGGTACGACGTCGAACTCGTCGAGACTCACCACAACGGCAAGCGCGACGCGCCGAGCGGAACCGCGAACCGGCTCCTCGAGGAGATCGAGGAAAACGGCGAGTTCACCGAGCGCAGCCACGGCCGCGAAGGGGATTCACCCCGCGAAGCGGGTGAGATCGGCGTTCACGCGCTCCGCGCCGGCGACATCACCGGCGAGCACGAGATCGTCCTCGCCGGAAACGACGAGGAGGTTCGGTTGACTCACCGGGCCGAGGATCGCGGCGTCTTCGCGGCCGGCGCGGTCGACGCGGCGGTCTGGATCGCCGGACAGAAGGCAGGGAACTACGACTTTGCGGACGTGATCGACGAATGAGTGCGCTCGAGACCGAAATCGACGATCTGTGGGTACAGTACCAGAACGACGCACACAGCGCCGATAGCGTCGGCGGAGACCAGTACGCGACGCTCGACGCCTTCCTCGACGCCCTGGAGGACGGCGAGATCCGGGCCGCCGAGAAGAACGGCGACGAGTGGGAGGCCAACGAATGGGTCAAGCGGGGAATCCTGCTCAACTTCGGTCTGCGGCAGAACCAGGCGTACGACTACGGCGACGTCGACCACTACGACGTTCTCCCGCTCCGCGACACGGAGGATCTCGGCGAGCGCGGAACCCGAAACACGCCGGACGGAACGACGATCCGCCGCGGCGCCTACCTCGGCTCCGACTGCATCATGATGAGTCCGAGCTTCGTCAACGTCGGCGCCTACGTCGGCGACGGGACGCTCGTCGACTCCTGTGACACCGTCGGCTCCTGCGCCCAGATCGGCGAGAACGTCAAACTCGGCGCGAACACGCTCATCGGCGGCGTTCTCGAGCCCGTCGAGAGCGCGCCGGTCATCGTCGAGGACGACGTCTCGCTCGGCGCCGGCTGCCGGGTCACTTCGGGCTTCGTCGTCGGCGAGAACAGCGTCGTCGGCGAGAACACCCTGCTGACGCCGCGCATCCCCGTCTACGACCTCGTCGAGGAGGAAGTCATCTACGGCGAACTGCCCGCCGACCGCCGCGCGTTCACGCGGTTCGTCGAATCCTCGGTCAGCGACCACGACCTCTTCGAGGGTGGCGCCTACAAGCCCGCCGTCGTCGCCACCGATCTGGAGACGGAGACGCTCGAGGCGACCGAGCGCGAGGACGCGCTGCGGGAGTAACTCCCGTCCGGAACGTGACCTCGAGTTGGTCGCGTCGACCGGTCGCACGTCAGGTCGCGCGAAGACCCCTTCTCCGGAGGAGTCGCACCGAATCGACGTCATCAGAGCACTCCGAAGATACGAAATATCCTCTGCGTTATGGAAACACCGGTTCGTTCTATCCGTCGGCCGCCGCATCGTCTCGGCCGAGAAGAACGTAGACTATAGTAGCCACTGAAAGTCACTGCACACCCGATCGCCCGACGGGAGCGCGGTTCGGAGCGAGCGAAGCAAGCGAGAACCGCGCACAGTGCGATCGATGTGTGAATCGTTTCAGTTGGTACTAGAGCAACCCGGAGATCCCGCCGAAGAACGCGACCAGCGCCTACAGGGGTGCATTCTACGTCCTGTTCTCTTTCGCATCGCCGTATACGAGAGCGAGAACGAACAGCCACGCGAGTGCGAGGAACGCGACAACTCCTAGAATATCCGATAGAATTCGGCGATACAGTCTCGGAATCAGAAACCCTTGTCGTGTCGGCTTCACGACGACAGCTCACCGGGACGCACGGAGCGTGCGGTCCCGACCCGAGTGCCGGCGGGGTGCTCCGCGCGCTCGAGCGGCTTCGGCGACCGATCGAGCGACCGTGGCGAGAATACGAATTACCTTACAACAGAACCGAGAACGTACCGTATGAACCTTCCACCGATCGGTCTCGGGACGATGGGGATCGACGATCCCGACGTGATCGCGACCGCGATCGACGTCGGCTACGAACACCTCGACACGGCCCAGATCTACGAGAACGAGGCCGTCGTCGGCGAGGGACTGGCCCGGAGTTCCGTTCCCCGCGAGGACGCGACCGTCGCGACGAAGGTCTGGGCCGACAGCCTCGCACCCGAAGACGTCCGCCGGACGACCGAGGAGAGCCTCGAGCGGCTGGGACTCGAGTCCGTCGACCTGCTGTACGTCCACCGCCCGATCGAGACGTACGATCCCGAGCGGACGCTGCCGGCGTTCGACGACCTGCGCGACGACGGACTCGTCGGCGGCGTGGGCCTGAGCAACTTCACCGTCGAGGAAGTCGAGACCGCGCAGGGCATCCTCGAGGCGCCGATGGCGGCCCACCAGGTCGAGTACCACCCGCTGTTCCAGCGCGAGGAGCTTCTCTCGCACGCACGCGAACACGGCTATCCGCTGGTGGCCTACTCGCCGCTCGCCAACGGCCGCGCCGGCGAGATCGACGAGGTCGTCGCCGTCGCCGAGAATCACGACGCGACGCCCGAGGCGGTCTGTCTCGCGTGGCTGACCGCGAAAGAGGGCGTCGTGACGATCCCGAAATCGAGCAGCCGCGAGCACCTGGAGGCGAACCTCGAGGCGCTGGACCTCGAGCTCACGGACGACGACCGCGAGCGGATCGACGCCGTCGAGCGAACTGAAGAGCTGTTTCCGGAATAGTGGCATTGCCCGATGACCGACCAGTCCACGTCGCAGTGGCGCGCGCTGGACCGCGATGAACGACGAGTGAATCGCGGGACGAAGCCGTGCGAGGGATGAGCGAACGAACGCAGTGAGCGAGCGAATCGGCTGGGGAGGACGTGGAATCCCCTGTTGCCAGTAGCGGTACTGTTCCTCAGAACAACCGTGATCCTATACTGCTGGATGAGGACTCAAATTAGTTGATTCGGGATCGAAAGGTGCGAACTGAACAGTCAACAGCAAGTAGAATCTACAAGACACATCCAGCGACCATAACGTTAATCTGAATATATATATATATATATATTAATTCCTGATGTATGGTTTCGATACCGTCTGGATACACGAGCTATGGAATATTTGCCTTTGGGTTGTTGATGCTTATTGCTACCATCGAATTTTCCTTCCAAACATTAATTTCTTGCCAATTAGACAGTGCAATGTATAATCTGATTGAAATACATCCGACTCGAAGTTCAATCGAAGGTGTGACCCTGCCCGGAACGGGGGGACCTAACCGGGTGGGCTCACTCATCTGGAACGACGGATGTAATGACCGTGAAAGTCCACTTCTGTTTGCTGTGTTAGGTGTAGTCGGTACAACTGCAGGACTGGGTTTTATTGGAGCGGACGTTTATCGGCGGTATCTCTCTACCTGACCACTGTACTCTGTAATTGACCTGTATTGAACACAAACTCCACCTAACGTTCTGAACGACGACCTGAGAGGCTTCCACCGGATCAGGACCGCCAAACCTAAACCCAAACCCTTGACTGCTCACGGTTACTCGAGAGGAACGATGACCGACTTCGCCGATTCGGCGGCCGTTCGCCGGCTCTCCGACTGGGACCGCGAGCGACTCGAGTCCCTCGCTGACGAGTACGGAACGCCGCTGTACGTGATGGACCTCGACCGCGTCAAAGAAAACTACAGCCGCTTCGCCGCGGCGTTTCCCGACGCCGACGTCATGTACGCCGCGAAGGCGCACACCGGGAAGGCCGTCCTCGAGGCCGTCCTCGAGGCCGACGGTACCATCGAGTGTGCGGCCTGGGGCGAACTCCAGCGATCGATCGACGCCGGCGCGGATCCGAACGCGCTGCAGTACACCGCCGTCAATCCGCCGGATCACGACCTCGACTACGCCGCGGAACTGGGCGCCGAGAACCCCGGCCTGACGGTCACGATCGGCGCGACCGACACGCTCGAGCGCCTCGCAGACCGGGGCTACGACGGCCGGATCGCGATCCGCATCAACCCCGGCATCGGGACGGGCCACCACGAGAAGGTCGCGACCGGCGCCGATGCGAAGTTCGGCATTCCCTACGAGCAGGTGCCCGAGGTCGCCGAACAGGTCCGCGAGGGGTTCGAACTCGTCGGCCTCCACGCCCACGCCGGCAGCGGCGTGCTCACGGAGGGACTCGAGGAGCACTGCCGGGCGATCGAGCGGGTCGGCGAGATGGCTCGCCGCGTGGGCGACCTCGAGTTCGTCGACGTCGGCGGCGGCTACGGCGTGCCGTACCGCGAGGACGAACAACCGCTGGACCTCGAGAAGACCTCGAACATGGTCCGCGACGCCGTCGGCGATATCGACGCGACGCTCAAGCTCGAGCCCGGCCGGTACGTCGTCGCCGACGCGGGACTCATCCTGAGCGAGGTCAACACGATCAAGGAGGCTCCCGACACGACAGTCGTCGGGATCGACGCCAGCCTGGCGACGCTAATCCGACCGGCGATGTTCGGCTCCTACCACCCGATGTACAACGTCAGCGCCCCCGACCGCGACCCCGAACCGGTGACCGTCGGCGGTCCGGTCTGTACCAGCGCGGACGTCTTCGCCCACGATCGGCCGATCGCCCGTCCGGACCGCGAGGACGTGCTCGCGATCGGTAACGCGGGCTCCTACGGCTACGAACTGGCCAGCCAGTTTCACTCCCAGCCCCGGCCCGCCGAGGTGGCCATCGAAGACGACGAGGCCCGCGTCGTTCGGCGACGCGAGACGCTCGAGGACGTCACGCGCGTCGAACGGTAACGTCGCCTCGGCGAATCTGACGGTCCGGGTTGCGAACGTGACCGCGTGATAGTTTTAGACGGGTAGACCTCGTAGACGGGGCTATGAGCGACCGCCGATCGACTCGAGATGCAACGGTTCCAGTTCCACGGGTCGCCGGACTCGCCGCCGTTCTCGGCACCTGGATATTCTGGTCCGGCGTCTTCTTCACGGGGTCCGGCTGGATCATCCTGAACAACGTCCTGGTCGGTGCCGCGATCGCCACCCTCGCCGCGTACACCGCCGCTCAGCCGTCGGGCGGCCGCCTCCCGGCGCTCGCCGCCCCGCTGCCGCTCGTTCCCCTCGGACTGTGGACCGTCGCGGCGCCGTTCGTCTTCGGGACGCCCGTGGACGTTCTGTTCTGGAGCAACGTCGTCGCGGGTGGGCTCGTGACGATCCTGGCCGCTGCCGGCGTCTACGGTAGCTGGCGGCGGAGAACCGCGACTGCGACCGGGGCGTAGGTCGGCAAAGCCGTACTTTCAGCGGTCTGTGCGGACGGTTCGATCGGTTTGCCGCCGGTCTCGAGGCGAATGCACGGGCTTATCACTCGACGTTTGAAAGAGGCGATATCGACAAGTCGTCGTTTCGACGACGGCGCGAGTGCTCATGAGCTTCGATATCACCACCTTTCACGCCGACGCCGTCGGGACGCCCTCCCACGAGGACGTCTCGGAGATGCGCGAACTGGTGCTCGAGACGCTTCGGGACGCCGGTCTCGAGCCGAGTGTGGACGCCCGCGGAAACGTCCTCGCGAGCCGCGGAACGGACGGCGGCCCCCACATCGTCCTGAACACGCACTTCGATACCGTGGCGCCGCACGTCTCGTACGAGCGAGACGGCGACACGGTCTACGGACGGGGCGCGTGCGATGCGAAGGGACCGCTCGCCGCGTTGCTCGCCGCGTTCCTGCGAGTCGAACCGACCGCGGGTCGAGTCACGCTGGCGCTGACCCCCGACGAGGAGACGCTGATGACCGGCGCTGCCCGCCTGCGGGAGACCCTGTCCGCCGACGGCTATATCGTCGGCGAGCCGACCGATCTCGACGTCTGTGTAGCCGCCCGCGGGCAGTGTGAGGGGACGATTACCCTCGAGGGTGAGAGCGGCCACGCGGCGAGCGTTTCCGCCGAACGGAATCCGGCGTTCGGACTCCCCGATGTGCTCGAGGCGCTGCGAGCCTACGACGACGAGGCCGGACCGGACCCGGATCCGGTGCTCGGCGCCCCGAAGCTGACGCCGACCGTGCTCGCCGGTGGTGAGGCTCCGAATCGGGTACCGGAGACGTGTCGAGTCACGTTCGACCGCCGAAACGTGCCGCCGGAGACCAGCGATTCGTTCCGCGGAGACCTCGAGGCGTTCCTCGAGTCGCGCGTCCCGGACGACCTCTCGGTCTCCGTCGATCTGATCCGTCCCGACACGCCGTTTCCCGATCCGTTCGTGACCGACGAAGGCGACCGACTGGTACGGATCCTCCGGGAGGCGAGCGGCGGCGACGTTCGCCCCTTCGAGGCGGCGACCGAGGCGTCGTTCTTCGCGGCCGACGCCCCGACGGTCGTCTTTGGGCCGGGCGTGCTCGCCGACGAGAAAGGGGCAGTCGCACACGCCGAACGCGAGTACGTCCGCCTGCCGCAGGTGGAGACCGCCTCCGACGCCGTCGCTGAGACGCTCGAGAAAGTGGCGAGGTGAGCGAGACCGAATCGGAGGCCTCGATCTCAGCGGGTACGAGCTGATAGCTCGGGGAGCTGGACGGACCTCTCCACACCCGATCCACCCGGCTCCGGAAGTCGATCACCGCTCGTCGACTCGGGAGGCTCGAGGAGAACCCTCACCACTTGATCGAGATGTACAGCAGGATGATCATACAGATGATCACGATGAGAAAGAGCAGGATCGTGGCGATCTCCGGGAAGAGAGACTCGATCATAGTCGGCAGTTAGTATCCTCCGCTCAAATCAGTACTGATCGGGGTTCCAGGAGGCGATCCGTGGCTACTGCTGCTCGTCGACCAGGTCGCTCGCGACGCCCGTGTACGAGGCGGGTGTTAGCTCACGAAGCTCCTCGCGAACGTCGTCGTCGACCTCGAGGTCGTCGAACAGGTCGTGGAAGTCCTCGAGTGCGACCTCCCGCCCGCGGGTAAGTTCCTTGACCCGCTCGTAGGCGTCCTCCTGTCCCTCGCGCCGGAGGATCGTCTGGACCGCCTCGCCGATGATCTCGGGGGTCTCCTCGAGTTCCGCGCGCATCACGTGTTCGTTGGGGACGACCTTTCCGAGACCGGCCGCGGCCTTGTCGTAGCCGATCAGACAGTGTGCGAGGGCGGCCCCCATGTTCCGTTTGACCGTCGAGTCCGAGAGGTCGCGCTGGAGCCGCGAGGTCGTGACGTAGTCGGCGAGGAAGGCGAGATCCGAATTCGCCTTCGAGAGGTTGCCCTCGCTGTTCTCGAAGTCGATCGGGTTGACCTTGTGGGGCATCGTCGAGGAGCCGGTTTCGCCGGCGACGGTTTCCTGGCCGAGGTAGCGATCCGAGACGTAGAGCCACATGTCCAGATCCAGATCCAGCAGGACGTCGTTCGCCCCGCGGAAGGCATCGAACAGCGCCGCGAGGTCGTCACAGGGGTTAACCTGCGTCGTGAGCGGGACGAACTCGAGGCCCAGTCCCCGAACGAACTCCTCGGCGAACGCCGGCCAGTCGACGTCGGGATACGCCGCGACGTGAGCCGCGTAGGTTCCCGACGCGCCCCCGAGCTTTCCGCTGAGGTCGTCGGTCGCCTCGCGAACCCGTCCCGTTGCGCGACCGAGGCGGGCCGCGTAGACCGCCATCTCCTTGCCGAACGTCGTCGGCGTCGCGGGCTGACCGTGGGTGCGCGCGAGCATCGGCAGGTCGCGGTGCTCGCGGGCCATCGCCGCGAGCGCGTCCTGCACGTCGTACAGCGTGGGCAGCAGCACCTCGTTGACGGCGTCCCGGACGAGCAGCCGGTGAGCGAGGTTGTTCACGTCCTCGCTGGTCAGCCCGAAGTGGATCCAGGCCGAGGCGTCGCTCTCCTCGGGCAACCGGTGGCGGACGAAGTACTCGACGGCCTTCACGTCGTGGTTCGTCGCGTCGAACTCCGCGTAGCCCTCGGTCTCGAGCGTTTTGATCAGCCGGGCGTCCTCCTCGGCGAAGTGCTTGTACAGTCCGCGCAGGTGTTCGCGCTCGTCGATGTCGAGGGTCAGCGGCGTCGCCTCGAGGTCGGCCAGCGCGATCAGGTACTCGACTTCGACGCGGACGCGAGCGCGCATGAGCGCGGCCTCGCTCGCGTACGGCGAGAGCCGTTCGGTCCGCCCTCCGTACCGGCCGTCCAGCGGCGAGACGGCGTACAGCGCGTTGGTGTCGGTCATCGTTCGGATGCTTTCCAGCGCGGTGCAAAAACGTATCGAAACGGGAAGCCACGAGCGTGTATATCTCGACGGTTATCCGGAGAAATACCTCCAGAGTAATGCGAGGTTGTGTATAACTGGCCGGTCGAGACCGCAACCACTTTGCCCCTCGCGGGCGCGGGTTCGACCATGACGCGAATCGCCGGGATGGCCGGCAACCGAGGGCGCAACCTGTTGAACATCGCCGACCGCGAGCCGGCTGGTGCCGAACTCGCCGTCGTGCTCACGAACAGCGCGGACGCGCCGGTGCTCGAGGCCGCAGCCGAGCGCGGGATTCCCACCGAGATCGTCCCGATCGAGGACGGGATGAGCCGCCGGGAGCACGAGCAGGCCGTCAACGAGGCGCTCGCGGGGTACGAGTTCGACCTCGTCTGCCTCGACGGCTACATGCGCGTGCTCTCGAACGCCTTCCTCGACGAACAGCCGACGACGCTGAACGTCCACCCTTCGCTGCTTCCCTCGTTCCCCGGCACGGACGCCTGGGGCGACGCGCTCGAGGCCGGCGTTTCGGTGACGGGCTGTACGGTCCACCTCGTCACCGACGCGACCGACGAGGACGGTGAGGTCGTCGAAAACGAGGTCGACGGCGGACCGATCGTCACCCAGGAACCGATTCCGATCTACGAGGGCGACGACGAGGAGACGCTGAAGGAACGGGTCCTCTACGAGGGCGAGTTCCGCGCGTACCCGCGGGCGGTGAAGTGGTTCGCCGAGGGTGCAGTGGACATCGATCTCGGCGCTGGAGAGGTGACGGTCGACGCGGACGTCGCGAGTACTGATACTGACGATCACGATGGGCTTCCGGCCCGTCGGTTGATCTCCGACGACCGAGCCGATACCCTCCGCTACGGCGAGAACCCCCACCAGGACGCCGCGGTCTACGCCGACTACACCTGCGACGAAGCCAGCGTCGTGCACGCCGACCAGCTGAACGAGGGTGCGAAGGCGCTGTCGTACAACAACTACAACGACGCCGACGGCGCGCTGAACCTGATCAAGGAGTTCGACGAACCCGCCGCGGCGGTTATCAAGCACACCAACCCCGCCGGCTGTGCGACGGCCGACAGCCTCTCCGAGGCGTACGAGAAGGCGCTCTCGACCGACCCGATGAGCGCCTTCGGCGGTATCGTCGCGCTCAACCGCGAGTGCGACGCCGGCACCGCCGAGCGGGTGATCGACTCGTTCAAGGAGGTCGTCGTCGCGCCGGGCTACACCGACGAGGCGCTCGAGGTGCTCCGCGAGAAGGACAATCTCCGGGTGCTCGACGTTGGCGAGCTGGATGACCGAAGCGAGCGCTTTACGGAGAAGCCCCTCGTCGGCGGCCGCCTCGTCCAGGAGCGCGACCTTCAGTCCGTCTCGGTCGACGACCTCGAGGTCGTCACCGAGCGCGAGCCGAGCGACGAGGAACTCGAGTCGATGGTGTTCGCCTGGCAGACGCTCAAACACGTCAAGTCGAACGGGATCCTGTTCACAAAAGGGACCGAGACGGTCGGCGTCGGGATGGGGCAGGTCTCGCGCGTCGACGCGGTCCGGCTCGCCGCGATGAAAGCAGACGAGCACGCGGAGGGCAAGGACGCCGAGGGCGCCGTGATGGCCTCCGACGCCTTCTTCCCGTTCCCGGACGGCATCGAGGAGGCCGCCGAGGCGGGCATCGAGGCGGTCGTCCAGCCCGGCGGCTCGGTCAACGACGACGACGTGATCGAGACCGCGGACGAACACGGCATCGCGATGGCGTTCACCGGGCAGCGGTCGTTCAGACACGATTAGCGCCGCGAGTGAACGGCGTGAGCGAGCGGATTTTCGGTCCAGATTTTTGCGCGAGCGGTGAACGAACCCGAACCCGTGCGGAAAAAGGCGGGTGCCGCGTTCACCGGGCAGCGGTCGGTCAGACGCGACTGAACGCGCCGCCACGCGATCGATTCTTCCGAATCGGTTTCTGATTCCGGTTCGCGACTCACCGCTGCCCGATCTCGAGTCGACGGGAGACGATCAGCCCGACCCGAACGAGCGCGCGACTGAGAAGGGAGCAAAACCCGAGCAGCGCGGCGAACACGACGACCTGTTCGAGAACCGGAATTCCGAGGACTCCGCCGATGTCGAGCGGTTCGAGGAGGATCGCTCCGATTCCGGCGACCGGGACGTAGACGAGAAGCCGGAACGTGACTTCGACGCGACCGATCACCGAGGCCGGGAGGACGACCGGCTGACGAAAGGAGGGCGCCGCGAGACCGGCCGGAACGAGCCCGAGGAGAACGAACATCGTAAGGGAGGGGATGTCCCGGACCAGTTTCGAAACGCGCTCGAGTCGCCTCACGAGGGGTGATACGCAGAGCTCTACGTCGAGAGTCGAGACCGAGGTGACGAACTTCGTTCTCCGGGTCGAGCGAGACGGACCGAGCAGCGGCCGAACGTAACCGAACCCGGAGCGAACCTTCATGTGGCTGCACTCGCTTCGTTCGGAACGAAATGTCTCCCGGAACCGGTCCGTCACTCTCTCGTCGACGGCTACTGGCCGGGTTTGGCGCGGGAATCGTGGCGACGTCGGCCTGGGGACTTACACCGCTGGTCACCGGGGAAACCGTAACGAGCGATCGCCCGCTAATCGTCGGCCACCGCGGCGCGGAAGGGCTCGCGCCACCGAACACGAGAGCCGCCGTTCGCGCGGCGCTCGAGGTCGGCGTCGACGGCGTCGAACTCGACGTCCGACGAACCGGCGACGGTGAACTGGTACTGTTCCACGACCCCGTACTCGACTGGGATTCGACGGCGCACGGCTGGGTCCAGAATACCCCATGGAGCGAGATCGACGGCGCCAGGATCGACGGCGAACCGCTCATCAGACTGTCTGACGGACTCGACGAACTCGCGGCGTCCGACGCGACGATCTTTCTGGAGGTGAAAGCCGCCGGATACACGGAATCGATACTCGAGACCGTCGCCGAGTACGACCTGCTCGATCGACTGGTGATCATCTCCTTCGATCCCGCGGCGCTCGACCCCGCGCGAGACAACGGGATCAGAACGGGACTGATCGGTTCGGTTCCGTCACCCTGGCTGGCGGAGGAGGCTGCGGCGTGCGGCGCCGATCTGGCGTTCAGCCACTACGCGCCGCGCGGCGTCTCGAATTTCATCAGCGCGGCCCGGACCGAATCGGTCACTGCCGGAGTCTGGAAACTCGTCGATACGAAACAGACCGTCCGCGACGTTCTCGAGGTCAACCTCGACGTTCTCGTCACGAACCGTCCCGATTACGCGTACGAGATTCTGCGCGCCGAGTCGTAGCCGTCGGTCCGAATTAGAGAATTAGTACCGTGGCGGGATTAACCGAGCGCGGTTCCGTCGAATCCGTCACCGCAGCCGATTCCGGATCCGCCGCCACAGCGCATCCGAGACGTCCCGCCGCCGTTTAGCCATGAGGACGACGCCATCGGCTTCTTGACCGATCGCTTCGGGAACGTCGCCGACGAGCGCACGTCGCAGGAATCCACCCTCGGCCGCGCCGACGACGGTCACGTCGTGATCGGCCGAGCGATCGACGATCGTCTCGACGACGGAGCCCTCGAAGACGGTCTGCTCGACCGACTCGACGGCTCCCAGCGCGGGTGCCGTTCGGTCGAGGAAGTCCCGCGCTTCGGCGACGGTCGCCTCCTCGCGGTCCGGGACGACGGTCACGAGTTCGATCCGAGCGTCGTGAGCGCGGGCGAGCGCGCCGGCGGTTTCCGCGGCGAACTCGGTGTTGGGACCGCCGGCGACGGGAACGAGGACGGACGAGACGGCGCGTCGGTCGCGATCGATCCGCTTGACGAGGACATCACACGGCGCGTCGGCCAGCACGTCGTCGATGTGGCTACCCAGTACGACGTCTCGGCGGCGAGGACGGCCGCGCCAGCCGAGCAGGATCGTCTCAACGGACTCCTTCGATGCGATGCCTCGGATGCCGCCTGCGACGCTCCGCCCGAACCTGATCCGACCGGTCGCCGAGATTCCGTAGCCGCGAACGCGGTCGACCGCCTCGGTGACCATCGACTCCCGGCCTGCGACGTCGAACTCGCTGCGAGCCTGCTCGAGCGACAGTTGCATCGGAACGGTGACGACGGTAAGCACGAGGACCTCGAGGTCGCGATCGGCGGCGATATCGACCGCGGTGTCGAGCAACCGATCCGCGGTTTCCGGGTTCGCGACGGGAACGAGCAGACGAGCGTTCGGCATGCGTCGTATGCGGAACCGGTCAACGCGGGCGACCAAGTACTCTCTCCCCGGTCTCCGAAACTCAAAGAGCCGTTTGAGCTTCAGGTAGTGTTATTTCCCTGCCACGTGTGCAGTCCCACATGAATCGACGACAGTTCCTCGCAGGATCGGGCGCCGTCGTTACCGTGGCGACGGCCGGCTGCGTGACGAACGCGTTCGGGAGCGACAACCCCGGATCGACGACGCGATCCACCGGTACCGACGACAACGAAATCGTGGTCAGCACCAGCGGCGAGGCCACGGCCGACCCCGACGCGGCGACCCTCAGCGTCGGCGCCGAAGCGAGCGGCGATACCGCAGAGGAGGTCACCGACGAGTTAGCCGCGCGGGCCGAGGCGCTTCGCGAGGCGTTCGACGACCTCGGGATTCCCGAGGAGAACGTCGAGGAGGGACGGTATCGCGTTCACCCCCAGCGCAGACGGGACGGTGACACGGCGGGGTACGAGGGGCAGCACTCGTTCCAGCTTACGCTCGAGGATGTCGACCGCGTCGGCGAAATTATCGACGAACTAACCGCCGCCGGAGCCGACGACGTCGGCCGCGTGACCTTCAGTCTGCAGGACGAGACGCACGACGAGATCCGGAAGGAGGCGATCGACGACGCGCTGGCGAACGCGGACGACGAGGCCCGACACATCGCCGACAACCGCGGCGTCACGATCACAGGAACGAAAGCGGTCGAAACCGGCGACGTCCGGCTGAATACGGTCCGAGTCGCGGCCGACGTCGCCGAGGACGACGCCGCCGACGGACCACCGACGGAGATCGACGCCGATCCGGTGAGCGTGACCGCGTCGGTGACAGTCACCTACGGCTTCGAGTAATCGTTCGACTCGCGACGCGAGTCGCGCGGGGTACCGCCACCGGCGGTCACTCGTAGTCCCGGCCGACGAACTCCTCGTGAAACTCGTCGGAGAGGTGCCGTCGCTCCCACGCTCGCCGATCGGACTCGTCGGTCATCGACGCCCAGAGCGCTAGCAGTGTGACGAACGACCCGATGCCGGGGACGATCACGAGTACCGTCGTGAGCAGCGGTTCGACGACGAGCAGTCCGACGAAGCGAGCGGTCAGTCCCGGGAAGTCCGGCCCGAAAAGCGCCCAGCGGCCGACGAACGGTGCGAGCAGGACGATCACGAGCGGGTAGGCCAAGGCGTTCAGGGCGGGACCGCCGTAGCCGCGGACGAACGCGAGCGCGAAGTAGGTCCAGACGCAGACCGAACCGACGACGCCGCCGACGCGCTGTTGCTCGATGCTCGTCTCCGGTGCGAGCACCGAAAGGTCGCCGTAGGCGGCGGCGACGGCACCGAAGTAACCGAACCAGAAGACGACGACGGCGACGGCGACCGTCAGCGCGTGTGCAAACCGACTCCGGTCGTCGAAGCTCGCGAGGCCGAGCGGACGCTCCATCGCTCGAGCAAGCGAGCGCCCGGCTGTTCAACGTTCCGAGTTTCGAGCAGCGCGACGAGGACCGCGCGCTCGGCCGTTCAAAACGAGACGTGTCCGTTCAGCCGCCGGCAGGAACGGTTCGCTGCCTCGAGGAACCCACCGAGACGGATATCTCGATCTATCTCGAGGTCGAAGAGACGGGCGACACCGACGCGACCCTCGAGACGATCGACGCCTACGAATTGTACGATCGGCTGCCGATCATCGCCTTCGACGCAGCCGCACTCGGGTCGACGCGAAGCGAGGGCGTTTCGACTGGACCGGTCGGCTCTGTGACGACATCTGAACAGTCGCCGATACGAAAAGCAGCGTTCGCGACGCCCTCGAGGCCGGCCTATACGTGCTGGTCACGAACCGACCCGATCGGGCGTTCGACGAACTCGACCGCAGTGAGACGGTCCGACGACCGACGACACGACGGCGACTCCTCACCGGCGTACTGTCGAGCGCGCCCTCCAGACGACCCCCGACGGAGCAGTTGTTTTGGCCGGCCTAAATCGATCCGTTTTTAATCTTTTAGGGAGGCCTAAATCCTATGAGGAGAGCAAGCGGGTTCGATCGAACCAGACGAGAGGTGATCGCGACGAGCGTCGCAGTCGGCAGCGCAGCCGTGGCCGGGTGTGTGAGCGGAACCGATCCCGGAGAATCGAACGAGGACGACACCGCAACGAACGATCCGTACACGGTAACGATGGCTCCCGCGGGTGAAGTCGAGTTCGACGACGTTCCCGAGAACGCCTTCGTCACGTTTCCACAGTACGCGGACATGATGGTCGCACTCGGCCACGACGAGGCGGCAAACACCCTGTTCGCACCCGAGATGGCGGGGCCGACGATGAACTCGTTCTACGACCACCTCGAGGGCGTCGGCTTCGAGTGGGACGGCCTGTCGAATCCGCTCGAGCAGGGACTCGTCAGAGAACGGCTTTACGACCTCGATAGCGACGTTCACTTCCTCGATCCGTCGTACGTGCTGACGACCGAGGGCGACTGGGACGAATCCGATATCGACGAAATAGCCGAGTCGATCGGCCCGTGGGTCGGGAACTTTCACAGCGGCGTTCACAGCGACCCGGCGGACGCGTACGCCGACAGCTACGAGTACTACACGCTCTGGGAACTCTTCGAAACGGTTGCCGCGGTTTTTCAGGAACGCGAGCGTTACGAGGCGCTCGAGGCGGCGTACGACGACCTCCGGTCGCATATCGAGTCGAACCTCCCGCCCGAGAGCGAACGGCCGACGGCCGCGCGGGTCACGCTCGGTGACGGCGAGTTCTACACCTACCACCTCAACGCACCCGGCTTCTGGCAAGCGGACACGCGACCGCTCGGCGCACGCGACGCCCTCGCCGACCGCGAGTGGTCGGGCGACTGGGGGGTCCTGGACTACGAGGCGATGGCCGAAGCCGATCCGGATGTTATCCTCCACCTCTGGGGAATCACGCCGCAGTACTCCATCGAGAGCGTTCGCGACGCACTCGAGGACCACCCCGTCGGCAGCGATCTGACCGCAGTCCGGAACGAACGCGTCGTCGCCGGCGGAATGCGCTATCAGGGTCCGCTCATGAATCTGTTCCAACTCGAGATGACCGCCAAACAGCTCTATCCGGAACGGTTCGGCGAGTGGCCGGGCTACGTGGCCGCCGAATCCTATCCCGATATCCCGGCCGACGAGCGGCTGTTCGACCGCCAGCGCGTCGCGGACATCGTCACTGGGGACCGCTGAGGCGGCGCGAGCACAACTCGATCGTCACTTATCCCGGGGATCGAGTGACCGTACTGAAACGGTTCACGGATCGGCGCCGAACTTCGGTTTGCCGATTTCCCGTCGCCCGTCGGGTCTCACCGCCGACCGCCGACAGTTTTCCGCCGTCGCTGGCGAGCGTCCGGAATATGCACCCGGCGAGGCTCCCGACTCTGACACCGAGATAGCGAAAGGCAGTGTGCCGTGACTTCGTTAGCAATCTCAGTCAGCCGTACGCGATCTCACAGCGGGTTCTCAATCCCTCTATCGGCGATTCGTGTGGAACGTCGATAGCGAATCACAGAACCCCGGTTCGTACTGGTACGACATCTCCACCGACTCGTTTCGGTGTCAACGGTCGATCGCTCTGTGTCTCGCCCCTCGCACGGTGATCCGTCTCCCCTTCTCCGGCACGGAAGGACGAACTCTCGAAAACGGACGAGAATCCGTTCAGTCGTCCGCTGGAACGGTTCGTTGCGATCGAGAGTCCGCCATCGCGAGGACGTCGTCGAAGAAGTCGAGGGTGTCCTCCGGACCGGGGTTGGCCTCGGGGTGGTACTGGCGGGTGATGACGTCGTACTCGAGTCCGTCGAGTCCCTCCGGCGTGTCGTCGTTGACGTTGATCTGAGAGACCTCGAGGTGGTCGCCGGGTTCGGCGACCGTGTAGCCGTGGTTCTGTGTCGTCATGACGACCCGGCCCGACTCGAGGTCGAGGACGGGCTGGTTGACGCCGCGGTGGCCGAAGGCCATCTTCTCGGTGGTGCCGCCGAGCGCGCGGGCGACGATCTGCTGGCCGAGACAGATACCGGCGACCGGCGTGTCCTCGACGAACGCTTCGACGAGCGCGACCGCTTGCTCGTAGTTGGCCGGATCTCCGGGACCGTTCGAGACGAACAGAACGTCGGGATCGACCGCCTCGACCTCTTCGACGCTCGCATCGTGTGGCAGGACGCGGACCGTCGCGTCGCGGGCGACCAGCGAGTCGACGATCGAGCCCTTCGCGCCGCAGTCGATCAGCGCGACGGTCTCGCCGTCGTTGTCGGCGCCGCGAACGACGGGTTCGTCGACGCTGACCTGGGCGCCGATCTCGGTGTGTTCGCTCATCTCCTTGCAGGCCTCGAGTTCGGCCAGGGCGTCCTCCTCGGTGGCGTCCTCGCCGACGGCGATACCGCACTTCATCGCGCCGCCGTCGCGGATGTCGGTGACGACCTCGCGGGTGTCGAGGTGGTCGACGGCCGGAACGCCCTCCTCGGCGAGCCACGCCGCGACGTCCTCGGTGAGTTCTCGCGCGAGCACGGCGCGCGGGTGGACGCGGCCGTCCTCGAAGCGCTCCTCGCGGACGCCGTAGTTCCCGATCAGCGGGTACGAAAAGGTCAGGACCTGTTCCTCGTAGGATGGGTCGGTCAGGCTCTCTTCGTAGCCGGTGTAGGCTGTCGTGAAAACGAGTTCGCCACGAGCGGTTCCCGGAGCACGACCACGACCCTCGATTACGTGGCCACCCTCCAGCGCAACGTAGGCAACTGTCATTACGAACTACGTATTGGATAGCCGGGCATAAGTGTTGCCTTCGAAGCTGAGTTACGAAATTCGTAATCGGTAAGTGCGAGTCGTTCGTACTCACGAATCTCCATGGACGATCTGGACCGACAGATTCTCGATACGCTTCGGCGGGACGCCCGGACGCCGTACACGGAGATCGCCGACGAAGTCGGGACGAGCGAGGGAACCGTCCGGAACCGCGTCGAACGGATGATGGACGAGGACGTGATCGAACGGTTCACGATCTCGACGCACACCGGGAACGTCAAGGCGATGATCGAAGTCAGCGTCGCGGTCGACGTCGATACCAAGGGCATCTCGGAACGAATGGCCGAGTGGGAGGAGGTCGACTTCGTCTGGATGGTCTCCGGCGAGCAGGACGTCGTGCTCGTCGTCGACGCCGCCGACACCCGCGGCGTGAACGACCTCATCACGCAGGCTCGAGACCAGGAGGAGGTCGTGAGTACGAAGACCCGGTTGATTCTGGACGAACAGCTGGGTTAGTCAGGTCCAGCGGTACCGTCGTCCGCCCCGTCACCGCGGGTGTCCGACCGGTCGGTCCGGACGCCGTCGAGTTCCTCGTCCGACCCCTCGCCGGGCGGCGTACCGACGCCGGGCGTCGGCGGTTTCATCGCGTCTATCACCTGCTTTCGCCGATGGATCGTCCGGTACCCTCGTCGAAGCACCTGATCCAGCGTCGATCGGGAGATCCTCGCGTCGACGCGCCCGTCCCGGATCGCATCGGCGACCGCCTTCGGCGTGAGACGGTCGGCGTCGACGGTCGTGTACGCCCGACCGACCTCGAAGGGATAGTGGGCGTCGCTGCCGCCGACCAGGGGTAATTCTCGCTCGTCGGCCAACCGTTCGACGAGCGGCCGCGAACGCGGGTGTTTGCCGTTGACCTCGATCGCGTCGAACGGCACGTCCTCGAGTTCCCGGACCGTGCTGTTGCGAAACGGATGGGCGACGATCGCGGCACAGTCGCGGTCGTGGGCCAACTCGACCGCTTCACCCGGCGTGAGTTCGCCGGGTTCCGTCTCGGCGGGCGGGTCGGGACCCACGACGAGGACGTGGCCGTGGTCGGTCGTAATCTCGATCCCCGGCACGGTGACGACCTCCGCGGGCGGATCGAGCGGCGAGAAGTAGTCGTGATTGGTCGTCGCGATCCCCTCGAGACCGCGGTACTGGGCCATTCGCGCGAGCAATCGAACGCCCACCGGATCGAACCGATCGCCCAGCGCCCGGTGACCGTGGAAGAACCGCGTGTGAGTGTGCAGGTCCACAGCGTACATGAGAGCGCATACGCCGGGAAGTCCCTTTTGCTCACGCCCGGCATGTCCCACAGTATGCAAGCAGACGGCACGGACGGACGCGTGCTCGTCCTCAACCCCGCTAGCGGCAGCGAGGACCACGTCGACGACGTCGTCGAACTGGCCGCCGAGCACGGATTCGACGTGCGAAAGACCGAGGAGGCCGGCGACGCGCGGCGACTCGCTCGCGAGGCCGCACCGGACGCCGACCTCGTCGCCGCGGCCGGCGGTGACGGAACCGTCAACGAGGTCGTCGGCGGCGTCGTGGCCGCCAGCGCACTCGAGACGACGACCGTCGCCGTCATCCCCGCGGGGACGGGTAACAATTTCGCGTCGAACGTCGGCCTGGAGGGGATCGAACACGCGTTCGAGGTGATCGAGTACGGGCAGCGACGGAGGATCGACCTCGGACTCGCGAACGACCGGTCGTTCGTCAACTCCTGCGTCGGCGGCGTCACCGCCGAGGCCAGCGGAGAGACGTCTTCCGAGGGGAAACGGGAGTTCGGCGTCCTCGCGTACGTCCTGAACACGTTCGAGACGGTCAGGTCGTTCGACTCGCTCCCCCTGCGGGTGACGACCGCCGACGGTCCGAACGGGGAGGTCGCCGAATCGTGGACGGGAAAGGCGATGTTCGTCCTGGTCGGGAACTGTCGACGGTTCACCGGCGCGCGAACCGCACAGGCGAACGTCGAAGACGGACTCTTCGAAGTCACGATCGTCGAGGAGGCTGCGACCGTCGACCTGCTCGGTGAGGCGGCACTCGAGCGCCTGTTCAACCGCGAGAACACGCACATCGTCCGTCGACGGACGCCCTCGCTCACTATCGAGAGCCTCCACGATTCGGTCGAGTACAGCCTCGACGGCGAGATGCTAGAGACCGAAACCCTCGAACTCGAGACGAAGCCGACGGCGGTCGAGGTCGCCGTCGGGGACGACTATCGCCCGAACCCAGATGAGGACGAGGACGACGGATGGCCGTTCGACGCCTGACGATCGGCCGACGGCGCGGGCCGGAGACGATACTGGTTTCAAGACCCTCCGCAATTGTGAGGGTATGAGCACGCAAGAGGACGATCACCCCCACGAGAACGCAAAGCAGGACGTGATCGCCGTCGACGGAGACGACACCGAACTCGAACTCGTCAATCGACTCGAGGCCCACACCGGCGACGGCGTCCGTCATCGGGCCTTCACCTCGCTCGTCTTCGACCGGGACGACAACATCCTGCTGGCGCAGCGCGCACCCGACAAGCGCCTCTGGGGCACCTACTGGGACGGCACCGTCGCCTCCCACCCCGTCCAGGGACAGAGCCAGGAGGAGGCGACCAAGCAGCGACTCGAGGAGGAACTCGGGGTCACGCCCGACCAGTACGACGACGTGCGACTGACCGATCGCTTCGAGTACAAGCGCTACTTCGAGAACGCGGGCGTCGAACACGAGGTCTGCGCCGTCCTGAAGCTGACGCTGTCGGATCGGAGCCTCGATCCCGACGAGGAGGAGGTCGCCGGCCTGATGTGGGTTCCCTACGACCGTCTGCACTCGAACCCCGAGTGGTACCGACAGCTTCGTCTCTGTCCGTGGTTCGAGATCGCGATGCGCCGAGACGTCCAGTCGGAGTAGCCGGTAATACGAGTTCGGTAGTCGAAATCACCCGCGAACGACTGTCACGGACGGGACAACGATGTACCGCTGCGGATTACAACCCTCCCAGCTCTGTCGAGAGCCGCCCGCTGAACGGAGGGAATAGGTTCGGCACGTCCTTTAGATTTCGTTTGGAGTGATTCGGCCGAATTGGCTACTCGCTACGCGTGCAAACGTATCGTATCAACCGCGCGTGCGGCAAACGTATTTCTCAGTCGGCGGAAAACGGACTGCATGAAAATCGCGGTCATCGGCGCAGGGGCGCTCGGGTGTCTGTTCGGCGGACGACTCGCTGCCGCCGGTCACGATGTGTGGCTTCTCCACCGCAGGAAGGAGAGCGCCCGTACCCTCTCGACAGCGGGAATCGCCATCCGTCAAAACGGGGATGCACCGCTGACAGTCGAAGTTAACGCGACGACGACTGCCAGTGACGTGGGGACAGCCGACTTGGCCCTCGTCCTGGTTCGGGCACACCAAACCGAGACGGCGCTGGCCGATCACGCGACGTGCATCGGGTCGGAGACGTGGGTGCTGTCGCTGCAGAACGGACTTCGAAATTACGACTATCTTCTCGGTCAGGTCGAAAGCGAACGGGCGTTCTGTGGGGTCACCTACGAAGCAGCGATCGCAGAGGAACCGGGCGTCGTCACCCGTACGTCCGCCGGACTGACGACGTTCGGCGGTGGAGACGCGGTTGCCCGCACGACGATTCGGGAAACGCTTACGGACGCGGGATTTGATGTCGAGTCCGTCACCGACCCCCGATCGGTCATCTGGGAAAAAGGTGCGCTCGTGTTGGCAACGGCACCCGTACTGACGCTGACGGGATGCCCGGTCGCACGGTTGACAACCGACCCGCTGGACGGTGTGGTTACGCGACTCCTGACGGAAGCAGCCCGCGTCGCCACCAGCCACGGGATCGACGTCGACGTGGCTGCGATACGGCAAACGATCGCGTCGATGGCCCGCTCACACGCCGCTCACAGGGTGAGCATGGCACAGAATGTCGAGCAGGGGCGGCGAACGGAGATCGAGGAGTTGAACGGAGTGATTCTCGAGATGGCGGAGACCGCAGATATCGCTGTACCCTCGAACACGCTCGTGACGGCGCTTATCAACGGAGCTGAACGGTGTTCGTGACGCGGACCCGTTACCCCTGAGCCGGACAGATTTCCAGCTGAAGGCCGCTCTCTAGCGCCGTAGTCTAGTCCTTCCACAATACGGATGCTGATGAGCGAGCGATGAGGTTACACTCTTTCTCCGCTCTCACCGATAGTAGCCGCTGAAAACCACGCGCCTCTCCACTCCCGTCCTTCGAGCAGCACCCGACGGGGCGTCTCCTGGTCCTCTCGGATCGTCGCGAGAATTCGTCGCCGCAGTTCAGGGCCGCGTCGTCGCCCAGACGGCCGTCAACGCGAGCACGACGGCGGGCGCGAGCGGCAGGATGATCAGCGCGAACAGATAGTCGGTCGCCGGGGGCCACAGCAGAATGGTGAGCGGCGAGACGACGAACGCGAAGACGACGACGACGACGAGGATCCAGCCGCGCCAGTCGAACTCGCGGTCAGTCGCTGCGGGATGAACGGGTTCGTCGACCCAGCTGTCGGCGTCCTCGTCTCCCGCTCGAGGCTCGCCGTCGTCGTCGAAGGCCGCGGGATCGTGAACGTACCCGCCGTCGTCGCTCGAGGTCACAGCCGTCAGTTTCGAGGCCGTGGTCAAAGCCCTCACGGTTCCGGAATCGCTCTCGGCGAAGACGGACGGTCGAATCCGCTACAGTTCGCTGTCCGGGCGGACGACGACCTTGCCGAACCCCTCGCGGGATTCGATGATCTCGTGGGCGCGCGCGGTCTCGCTCATCGGCAACACCTCGCGGACCGCGGGTTCGAAGGTGCCGTCCCAGACGAGTTCCATCACGTCGTCGACCTGGCCCGGCGTCCCCATGGTCGAGCCGATGATCTGCAGCTGGTTCCAAAAGATCCGCGGAATGTCGGTCTCGGGGTTTCCGCCGGCCGTCCCGCCGCAGGTCACCAGTCGGCCGTTCTTCGCGAGGCTCTTGATCGAGTCGCGCCAGGTGCCGGCGCCGATGTAGTCGACGACGACGTCGACGCCCCGGCCGCCGGTCTCGCTGCGGACCCACTCCGCGAAGTTCCGTTGCTCGTAGTTGACGACGCGGTCCGCGCCGAGTTCGCGGGCGTGCTCGAGTTTCGTCTCCGTGCTGCCGGTGGCGTACACCTCCGCGCCCGCGTAGTCGGCGATCTGGACGGCCGCGTGTCCGACGCCGCCGCTCGCGCCCAGGACGAGCACCTTCTCGCCGGCCTCGAGATCCGCGCGGTCGATCAGCAGTCGCCAGGCGGTCTGGAAGACGAGCGAGGTCGAACCGGCGGTGATCCAGTCGACGCCCTCGGGGACCGGTATGAGGTTGTTCTCGGGAACCGCGGCGTACTCGGCGTGGACGCCGGGGACGTGTTCGCCGATCAGGTGGAAGTTGACACAGAGCGTCGGATCGCCGTCGCGGCAGAACTCGCAGTCACCGCAGTTGACCCCCGCCGTGAGCGCGACGCGGTCACCGGGTTCGAAGCGCGTGACGTCCTCCCCGACCTCCTCGACGACGCCGGCGGCGTCGCTGCCCGGTACGTGGGGCATCTCGAGGTCGAGCGTCGGCAGTCCGCGGCGCACCCACACGTCGAGGTGGTTGAGCGCGCCGGCTTTCACGTCGACCAGCACCTCGTTGCGGCCCACCTCGGGATCGGGATACTCGCCGTACTCGATGACGCCGGTGTCGCCGTGTTCGGTGACTTTGACCGCTTGCATACACGTCGTCCGACGGAAACCACGAGCATAACAGTTGGGTCGACGAAGTGTCATCGGGGGAAGACGATGAAGACGGTTTGCCAGCGTTTTACTCACCGCTCCTCGAACGGAGCGTATGACCCAGTCGAACGAGGAAGAAAACGGCCCGATCGGCGGTCCGATCGGGACCGGCCTCGTCACCGTCGCGACGAATCGCTCCATCGACACCGGCGCCGCCGCCGCCGAGATCGCCACGGTCCTCGAGGAGAACGGCTGCGAGGTCGTCATGCAGGAACACATCGACAGCGACTACGACAAGATCCAGTCGGTCGTCTCCCGACTGGTCGACCGTGACGACGTCGATATGATCGTCACCAGCGGCGGGACCAGTATCGAGCCCGAGGACGCAACCCTGGAGGCCGTCGATCCGCTGATCGAGAAGGATCTCACCGCGTTCAGCGAACTGTTCACGACGGTCGCCTACGAGGAGTTCGGAACCCAGGTCGTCGCCGCACGAACGGCCGCGGGCGTCTCCGAGGAGGTGCCGGTGTTCTGTCTCCCCGGTAACCGCGACGCGGTCCGACTCGGCCTCGAGGAGATCATCCTGCCGGAGGCGCGCCACCTCGTGATCCTCGCCCGCGAGGGCACGAGCGAGGAGTCGTCGGAGACGGAAACCGGCACCACCGAGGGCGAGGAGAACGATGCCGACGAGTGACGGAGACGGTTCCGGCGAGAAAGAGGAGATCCGCGAACGCGTCTGGGACGACCTCGAGGACAGTGGCGTCGCCCGATTTCCGTTCCCGCCCCACGGACGGATTCCCAACTTCGCCGGCGCCGAGGAGGCGGCCGACCGGCTCGCCGACCAGCCCGAGTGGGAGGCGGCGACGACCATCAAGGCGAACCCCGACGCGCCGCAGCTTCCGGTTCGGCGCCGGGCGCTGCGCGCGGGGAAGACCGTCTACATGGCGGTCCCGCGGCTCAGCGACGAGCGGTGTTTCCTGAAACTCGATCCCGACGTCCTCGAGGACTACGACGCGGCGACGACCGTCTCGGGCTCGTCGAAACACGGCGAGCAGGTGGGCCCGGAAGCGGTCGAGTCGATCGATCTTATCGTCTCCGGGAGCGTTGCCGTGATCGATGACGGCGACCGAATCGGAAAGGGAGAGGGGTACAGCGACCTCGAGTACGCCGTGCTCCGAGAACTCGGACTCGTCGACGAGACGACGCCGGTCGCCACGACGGTCCACGAACGGCAGGTGGTCGACGACGACGTCGCGACCGGCGATCACGACGTCTCGATGGGCCTGATCGTCACGCCCGAGCGCGTGCGTCGACCGCCGGCGCGCGAGCAGCCGTCCGGCATCGACTGGGACCTGCTCGCGGACGAGCGACTCGAGGAGATTCCAGTTCTGGAGCGGGTTCGGGATCGGGAACCGGACCGATAGCTGGCCAGTTCGTCGATCGTCAGAACTTACGCGAGCCCGGCCGTCGTCGTCACTCGCTGGAGTAGTGAAGCCATACTGGGACACGACCCTGTGTCCCGGTGCAGAATCGCGAGCGGTGAGCGGGCCGGTGCAGGGACCCGCGTCACCGAGCACGCGGATAACGGTATGGCAATGGTGGGGGGAAGGGTGCTGTGGTGGGGTTGCTGGAAGTCACGGGTTGGCAGATGGGTGCCACTTGGTGGGGTCTGCCCGTCGACCTCCGTCCGTTCCTATCCTCGGGAGCCACTTGAACGGGGGAGACGGTATCGGTCTCTTACGTCGAATTCCTCCAGATTTAACCCGAGTTTATCCGCTCGAAATCAGGCTCGAGAAAGTTCACACTGGCCGTATAACGACATTAGGAAAATAAGGGGTCGTCCGGAAACGAGGTCCGGATGCGGGGATCAGTCGACCAGTTCCTCGGCGACGATCGCCGCGTCCATCAGCCGCGGATCGATCGCGAGGTCGAGCTGTCCGCGAACGAACTCCGGAACCGTGTCTCGAGTGTACGTGACGGTCCGAATCTCGTCGTTCAGGTCGCAGGCGATCGGAATCGTCGTCGCCTGGCCGACGTCCGTCAGGACGTAGAGGTCCGTGTCGACGATCCCCGCCTCCTCGAGCGAGGGTCGCGAGACGACGCCGTTGACGCGGGTGACGTCGACGCCTTCGGCCTCGAGCGCGTCGCCGATTTCGTCCTCGTCGGGGCCGGCGACGATGGCGTTCGTGCTCATTCGTACTCGATGGTCGCGGGTGGTTTGTGCGTCACGTCGTAGACGACTCGCGCGACGTTCTCGTTCTGGCCGGTGATCCGCGACTGGATGCGCTGGAGCGTCTCCCAGTCGATCTCCTGGGCGCGAGCGGTCATCCCGTCGCGGGACTCGACGGAGCGCACGGAGACGACCCAGCCGTGAACGCGGTTGTCACCTTTGACGCCCGTCGCCTTGCCGATAACCGCCGCGAGGGCCTGCCAGGGGTCGTACTCCTCGAGTTCCTCCTCGACGACGTGGCAGGCGTCGCGAGCGACCTCGAGTTTCTCCTCAGTGATCTCGCCGATCACGCGCACGGCGAGACCGGGACCGGGGAACGGCATGCGCTCGGCGACGATTTCGTCCAGATCGAGGTGGCGAGCGACCTCGCGAACCTCGTCCTTGTAGAGGTCGCGGACGGGTTCGACGATGCCGTCGAAGTCCACGACGTCGGGAAGGCCGCCGACGTTGTGGTGGGACTTGATCCCCCCTTCGCTCTCGATCCGGTCGGGGTAGATCGTTCCCTGGACGAGGTAGTCGGCGTCGGCCTCCGTCGCCTCGCGCTCGAACTCGCGGATGAACTGCTCGCCGATGATCTCGCGTTTCGCCTCGGGGTCGGTGACGCCCGAGAGCGCCTCGAGGAACCGGTCCTTGGCGTCGACGATCCGGAGCGAGTCCATGTAGTCGAAGGTCTCGCGGATCTGGTCGGTCTCGCCCTTGCGCATCAGTCCGGTGTCGACGTAGACGGGCGTCAACTGGTCGCCGATCGCCTCGTAGGCGAGGGCGGCGGCGACCGAAGAGTCGACCCCGCCCGAGAGGGCGATGACGGCGTTTGCGTCGCCAACTTCGTTCTCGATCTCTTCGACTGCCTCGGGTACGAACGTGTGTGTATCGACCATCAGTGGGTTACCTCAGTTTCGTTCTCCGTCGTCGTGTCGTCGTCGATCGCCGCGCGATCGACCACGGCCTCGAGCAGGCCGAAGAACGGCGGACTCGGCTGGCCGGGTCGGGACGTGTACTCGGGGTGGAACTGCGTCCCGAGGAAGTAGGGGTGATCCTCGAGTTCGAGGATCTCCATCCGGTTGCCCGCCGTGCCGGAGAACACGAGCGGTTCGTCCTCGAACTGGTCGAAGTACTCGGGGTTGACCTCGTAGCGGTGGCGGTGGCGCTCGGAACAGGACGTGTCGCCGTACAGGTCGTAGGCGAGCGTCTCGGGTTCGATCACGGTCGTGTGCTCGCCGAGGCGCATCGTGCCGCCCATATCCTCGACCTCGTACTGCTCCGGCAGGATGTCGATGACCGGGTGCGGCGACTCTTCCTCCATCTCCGCCGAGTGGGCGTCCTCGAGGCCGAGCACGTTTCGGGCGTACTCGACGACGGCCATCTGGAAGCCCAGACAGAGTCCCAGGAAGGGGACGTCGTTCTCCCGGGCGTACCGGACGGCCTCGATCTTGCCCTCGGAGCCGCGCATCCCGAAGCCGCCGGGAACGATGACGCCGTCGACGTCCTCGAGCTGTCCGTCGTGGCCCTCGGCCATCTCGCCGGCGGACACCCAGCGGACGTCGACGTCGACGCCGAGTTCGAAGCCGGCGTGTTTCAGCGACTCGTGGATCGACATGTAGGCGTCCTCGAGGTCGTACTTCCCGACCAGCGCGACGTCGACCGTTCCGGTCTTCTCGGACGTGACGATCTCTCGCCACTCCTGGACTCGCTCGCCCTCGGGCAGCGCCCGGTCGGCGAGTCCGAAGTGTTCCAGGACGTACTGATCGAGGCCTTCCTCTTCGACCATCAGCGGAACGTGGTAGACGTCCTCGACGTCCGGGTTCGAGAAGACCGCCTCGGTGGGAATGTCACAGAACAGCGCGATCTTCTCCTTCGTTTCGGGATCGAGTCGATCCTCGCAGCGGCCGACGATCACGTCGGGCTGGAGCCCGATCGAGCGGACCTCCTTCACGGAGTGCTGGGTCGGCTTCGTCTTCTGCTCGCCGTTCTTCGAGTACGGGACGAGCGTGACGTGGGTGAAGAGGACGTTCTCCTCGGGTTCCTCGTGGGCGAACTGGCGAAGCGCCTCGAGGTAGGGCATTCCCTCGATGTCACCCACGGTACCACCGACTTCGATGATACAGACGTCGGTTCCCTCGGCGGCCTCGCGAATGCGACGCTTGATGTCGTTCGTGATGTGCGGGATGATCTGGACCGTCTTCCCGAGGTAGTCGCCGGCGCGCTCCTTCTCGATGACGTGCTGGTAGGTCTTGCCGGTGGTGATGTTGTGGTCCGAGGTCATGTCGATGTCGAGGAACCGCTCGTAGTTCCCCAGGTCGAGGTCGACCTCGCCACCGTCCTCCAAGACGTACACCTCCCCGTGCTGGTAGGGGTTCATCGTCCCCGCGTCGACGTTCAGGTAGGGGTCGACTTTCACGGCGGTGACGTCGAACCCGGCGTTCTTCAGCAGTCGGCCGGTGCTCGCGGCCGTAATCCCCTTCCCGAGCCCCGACATAACCCCGCCGGTGACGAAGATAAACTTGTTCCCCAGCGAGGGATCATAATGAGTGTCCGATTCCGTCGGCATACCGAGTGTGCGCGCGAGCAGTTGAAAACGATTTCGGGACCGAGCCGTCTCCGTCAGTGGCTATCATTACCGTTCGTGACACGTTCCCAGTTCGTCAGCTAAGCGAACTCGAGCCGACGGGGGAGCCGGACCGCAGGGACACGTCGGTAAGAGACGGCGACCGGAGGTGAGAGGCCTGCCAGGAATACTACGGCTCTTCGTCCTGAACTTCGACGATCACGGCCTGGTCGAGGGACTCGATGCCGCCGCCCATGCGGAGCTGGATCGTCCGCCCGGGCAGGTCCGGATCGTCCTCGTCGGTCGGCTCCTGCGGGACGGAAACGGCGGTGACTCCGCCGATGGAGACGTCTCGACGCTGGATCGGATCGTCCTCGTACTCGACGGTCTCCCACGTCTCGAGGTCGAAGTCGTCGATGCTCTCGCCGAAGTACTCCTCCGGCTCTTTGTCGACCGTGTCTTCGGTCTGGGACTCGCCGGTCGTTCTGTTGTCGTCGAACTGGACCTCCTCGTGTTTGTACTGCTGAAGATGCACGAGCATACGACAGGCCACCACGACCAGTGTGTTAACGCTTGCCGGGGAAATAGAATGGTCGCCCGATATTCGTCTCGGACGATCGGCGCAGTTCGAAGCCGTCGGCCTCGTCTTCGAAGTGATCCGGACCGACGACGCGCCCGAAACGAGGCCGCGCGAGGGGACGCGGCGCTGCACCTCGAGCGAGCCGACACGCGGTAGTCGCGAAGCGAACACGTCAACAGGGAATCTTTTTGCAGTCCGATAGCGTACCGCCGCGTATGTCCCTCGAGCGCCGGCGAGAAGTCGTCGACTCCGAGCCGCCGGACATCGGCTTCCAGGCGGCGTTCGGCTTCTACCTCGGCCTCGTGGTCGGCGGCATCGCCGCGTTCGCCGGCCTGCTCGCCGACGTGACGACGGCGACGCTGCTCGGAACCTTCCCAACGGTCGTGACGGCGGTGACGCTCGCCGGCCACATCCTCGCGAAGCGAGCCCACGGCCTCCCCGAGCGGATCGGCCGACGCTGGCGCTGGCGTCTCGCCTGCTACCTGCCGGCCGTCGGCTTCGCCGCGGCAGTCCTCGCTCCGAGCGTCACGCCGCTCGAGGCCACTTCGCGATACCTCGCCGTAACGGTCGCGCTCGCGCTGGTGCTTGCCGTCACGGCGCTCGGCCTGCAACAACTGTGTCGCAACCGGTACGTCGAAGCGATCACCGCCGACGAGCCGTCCGTCACGTGGAGCTATCGGCCGGCGAGCGCATTCTCTCGGGGAGGTGTCGGGGTCATACTGGTGTGTTTCGTGCTCGTGGGCGGCCTCACGAGCGTCGTCACCGGTACCCTGTCCGGCCTGTTCTGGGTCGCCTTCGGCGGCGTCGTGGCCGCCTGGAGCTGGTTCGACGTCGAGAACGACTCCGGCGGCAAGAAGTACTACGGAACGCGGTTCTCGTTCGATGCGAGTTCCGTCTCGGAGAACGCACTGGGCGAGTTGCACGCCCACGAGCGCGGGATCCGCTTCGATCAGGGCCGCTCGAGGAAGCTCACCCCTTGGGAGAAGATCACCGACGTCGAACTCACCGACGACGAACTCGTCCTCGAGCGCCGATTCAGGAATATTCGCTGCGATCGGTCGGTGATCGACGACCCCGAGGCGGTGCTCGCGGCGCTCGAGGAGGCTCGAGAGCGGGTCGAAGGAAGCGAACGGACGGCGAGCGGGCGGAACTGATTACTTGCCCCAGAAGGGGTCCCGGCTGCGCTGCTTGTCGAGGTACATGTTCAGCGCCTCGAGTTCGTCGCCGGGGATCTCGCTGGCGAGTTCCTGCTCGAGGATCTTCCCGTGTTTCTCGGGAATCTCGGTCCAGAGTTCGTCGTCCTCCTCGATCTGACGGCCGACCGTGGGGCCGTCGATGGCGACCGAGACGCGGTTGCCCGCGCGGGCCTCGTCGACGTCCTCGCCCTGTTCCTGAATCCCCTTGATCTGGCCGACGCGTTCGGGCTCGTTGCCGTCGAACTTGACGACGTTCGTGTTGTTCTGGATCGTACCCGAGTTCACCTCGACGCCGACGACGGCGGGGTCGTTCTGGCGGAAGGTGTGATCCGGCAGGATCCGGAACCGGGCGGGTCGGACGATGTTCTCGAGGATCGTGTCCTGCTGGGCGCGCTCGAGTTCGTCGACGAACTCCTCGTACTCGTCGATAAGCTGATAGATTACCTCGTCGGAGAACACCCGGACGTCCTCGATTTCGGCGCGCTGCTTCGCGTCGTCGAGAACGTCGACGTTGAAGCCGAGGATCGCCTGCTGTTTCGTATCGTCGGCGGTCGAGGCGACCGACACGTCGCGCGGGGCGATGTCGCCGACCTCCGCACGGACGATGGGAACCTCGGCCTCCTCCAGGGCGTCCGCCATCGCCTCGAGGCTGCCGAGCGTGTCGGCCTTGACGACGACGCCTTCCTCCTCGGTGTCGACGGCGATGCTCGCGAGTTCGGCTTCGACCTCGTCGATAACCTCGTCGAGATCGCGGTCGCGAACGATCCGAACGGGGGCGCCGGCGATCGCCTCTCCGAGATCGGGCGCGGCGACCTTGATCCCGGCCGCAGCCGGCACCTCGTCGACCTTCTCGAACCGACTCTCGGTGCGGATCTCCGCGAGCGGGCGCGGCTGGAGGAGGGCGCGAACGTCGGTGACGATGGTCTCGTTCGTTCCGCCGACGACGATCGTGTCGTCGGCCCGGATCGTCCCGTCGTAGAGGACGATGTCGATCGTCTTCCCGAAGCCCTTCTCGTCTTTGACCTCGAGGACGGTGCCGACGCCGGGACCGGTGACGTCGATCTCCATCTCCTCTTTCATGTACCGTTGGGAGAGGCCCATCATCACGGCGAGCAGGTCGGGAACGCCCTCGCCGGTCATCGCCGAGACCGGGACGACGCCGACGTTGCGCTGGAAGTTCTGGACTCGCCAGTAGAGGTCCGCGGAGAAGTCCTCGTCCGAGAGGTTGCCGATGATCTCGTAGAGGCTCTCGTCCAGCCGCGAGCGCACGCGGTCGGACTGGGCCTCGTAGGTCGCGTTGATCGGCGAGTCCTCGTTGGCGTTCCAGCCGGGGACGGTGTCGATCTTGTTCGCCGCGACGATAAACGGCGTCTGCGAGCGCTGGAGGATGTCGAGCGCCTCGAGCGTCTGGGGCTGGAAGCCGTCGTTAACGTCGACGACGAGGATGGCGATGTCCGCGAGCGCGCCGCCGCGGGAGCGAAGCGTCGTAAAGGAGTGGTGGCCCGGCGTGTCGATGAACAGCAGGCCGGGGAGGTCGAAGTCGTCGGGATCGACGAGTTCGCCCGCGATCGAGGAGATGACGTCCAGCGGAACGGCGGTCGCCCCGATGTGCTGGGTAATCGCCCCCGCTTCGCCCTCGATCACCGCGGAGCCGCGGATCTTGTCGAGGAGACTGGTCTTGCCGTGATCGACGTGTCCGAGGACGGCAACGATCGGCGTTCGGAGAGATGTAGGGTCGCGCGTATCTGAATCAGACATGGTGACCACCCGAGAAGGTCTTTGGTAAATCGTCCGTAGGACGGTAGTTAAACCCATCGTCACGGTCGCACTGGGTCGTCCGTTCGCGCCGCGCGTTTCGATCACGACGACGCGTCGCGAGCCTGGAGCAGAAGTGGAACGACGCGAGGAGAACGGCACAGAGCGGTCGTGTGTAGTAGCCGATGACTGGGAGAACGATTCGTGTCCCCAACGGCTGTGAAACGCGGTCTGATCGTCGCCGACGGTCACCCCCTCGGATGACGACCCTCGGACGACCGGTGGAAACGGCGATGCCGGCCGCGTTCAGATACTACTGTGAGTGATCAGCGTCCGGTGGTCGATTCTCTCAGCGAGTCGGTGTAATCTGAACATCATCGCGGATGCCCCCGTGGACTTTAATAGCAACTAGTAAGTACGGGGTAGCATGAGCGAGATACTCGCTGAAAATCTCTCGGGGAAGTCCGTCATGGGTTCCGACGGAACGGAACTGGGGATGCTCTACAACATCACGATGGACATCAACTCGGGGACGCTACACGATCTCATCATCGAACCCGACGAAGAGCTACCAGACCGGGCGGTCGATTTCGAAACCGACGATGTCGGCCGATTCCTCGTTCCTGTCAACCGCGTTCGTGCGGTGAAAGACTACATCGTCGTCCAGCGCTAACGGTATGTACGTTCTCGACTCCTCGGCTTTTATCCACGACTTCCACACGGCAGAACAGACTGCAACGATCCCCCTCGTCCGCGAAGAACTCGAGGACGAGAGCGCCTATCGCTACGACGCGATGGAGGGCTCGGGGATGCACGTTCACATCCCGAACGAGGACACCACGGAGAAGGTCCGCCGCGCGGCGAAGGAGTCCGGCGATCTCGAGGTCCTCTCGGACACCGACATCCGACTGGTCGCCGCGAGCTTCGAACTCGACGCCACCCTCGTCACCGACGACTACGCGATGCAAAACGTCGCCGAGAAGCTCCACGTCGGCGTCGAAGTGATCGCTCGAGACGGCATCGACGAGCAGCGCCACTGGCTGTTCCAGTGTCAGGGCTGCGGACGGGAGTTCGACGAGGAGAAGGACCGGTGTCCGATCTGTGGCTCGGGGCTGGCCCGAAAGAATCCCTCGTAGTTAGGCGAGGTAGATCATCGCCATCTGTGCCGCGTTGAAACAGCCGTGGACGATGGCCGGAACCATCAGGTTGTCCGTCCGTTCGTAGACGAATCCGAGTATCAACGAGAGCCCGAACAACACGCCCAGACTCGCGAGCACCTCGCCGGCGCCCGCGGTCCCGTACGCTGCGACGTGGACCCCCGCGAAGATCACGCTCGTGACGACGACGGCGCCGTATCTCGAGAAGGTGTCGTAAAGCGACTTCTGGATGACGTTACGGTAGAGCAGTTCCTCGAACGGTCCGACGATCAGGATCATCGCGGGGATGATGACGACCAGCAACTCGGGGTTCTGTTCGGCTTGCTGTGCCGTCCCGTGTTCTGCGGTGTCGACCCCGATGGCGGACATGAGCAGCGAGATCGCGACGAGCGCGCCGAAGATCATGGCCAGTCCCCCGACCGTCCAGAGGACCGATCGAAGGTCCGGCCGCTCGAGGTCGAGGTACGACAGGCCGTGGCCGCGCCACAGGAGGTAGGCGGCCGCGATGGAGCCGAGTCCGATCGCGGTCGAGGAGTACTGGACGAACTGCAGGTCGAGGTCCGAGCCGCCACCGCCGAGAGCCATCACGGCCGAAAGGAGGAAGGCGCTGACGAACGCCATCGAGATCAGACCGGCGAAGCCGAGCCCCGCCATCGTCGAGAAGCGCAGCGTACGGCGTACCAGTCCGCGGCTCGAGACGCCGGCGTAGTCGGCCGCAGCGAATCCGATTGCGGCGCCCGCCGCCACGAGCGCGAGAAAGAGCATCGAGATCGTCCACCCGAGTCCGGGAACGGTCGCCGCGCCAGATACGCCCTGATTGAGGGCGTAGCCGGAGCAGAGCACGACCAGCAGACTCGATATCGCGGCGGTCAGGCCGCCGAGTTCCGGCTCGAGTGCCCCGTGACGGCGGGCGAGGAAGGCGACGACGGTGACGACCGTGAAGGCGGCCGCCAACCAGACGAACGGATCGTCGGCGCCGCCTCGAACGGGGACGAACGCGGCGGCCATGGCAACGGTCGCGGGAACGACGCCGAGCGACGGGACGAAAGAATCGTCCCTCGAGTCCTCGCCGCCGGACCGAACTGTCTCGCTCATAGGTGTGTGTTCGGCCGAATACTCATAGGGGCACCGTAATCGATTACGAACCGGGCGGAGAGGCGCTCGAATGCGGCGGGTAGTTTTCCACCGATACTCGGATCGAGCCGCCTCATCTATCGATCTCGCCGAGACAAGAGTTAACAGCCGCCACACAGAACGAACGCGTATGGCTCACGAATATCGACCGCGGCTCCGACAACGCTGCTTCGAAGGGCAAGCGGCCGCGGCCGGTCACCGGCTACCGTATCCGGAACGCAGCAGTGGGACGCGAAACGCTACCGCCCCCTGCGAGCGATAGCCATGAGCTTCATCGCGGAGTACACGATATCGAATCAGCCGATAATGCGGGAAGCCCGGCAGAAGATCCCCGAAGTCACGATCGAGGTCGAAGACGAGCAGCCGGACCAAGGAGACGGCTCGGAACTCATCTTCTGGGCAAGCGGACGGGAGTCCGATCTCGAACTGTTCTTTCAGGAGCTGTCGAACGACCGGTCTATTGCGGATTTCGAGACGCTCTCGACTCTCTCCGAGCGGTGTCTCTTCCGGGTGGCACTCTCCCCCGAGGGGGAGCGGGGGCTGACTTACGTCGATGCGATCGAGTACGGAGTCACGCTTCTCGACATCGAACTGCGGGAAGACGGGGCGGAGTACCGCGCCCACTTTCCAAACCGCGACGCGCTGTCGAGCTACCGCAAGCGGTGCGAAGAGCGCGATCTGTCGTTTACGCTCCGGCGCCTCTACCGAAGCGAAGAGGAGGAGACGGAGAAGTACGATCTCACCTCCCGACAACGCGACGTACTGCGCCGCGCGCTGGAAGAGGGGTATTTCGAAGTCCCGCGGGAGATTTCGGCGGAAGAGTTGGCCGACGAGTTCGAAATCTCGAGCCAGGCGCTCTCCGCGCTCCTTCGGCGCGGTCAGAAAGCGATCTTGCAGAGTGCGTTCGCCGACGACAGCAGTTCCTGAGGCGGATCCGGAACTCCGCCGGCCTTCGGTCAGCGTTCGACGCGAAGTTCCGTCTTCTCGGCGACGGCCTCCGCCTCCTCGAACGCCCCCCCGCCGAGGAGCCCGCGGGTCGCGTTCTTGGCCCACTCGACCGCGGGCTGCTCGAAGGTGTTGACGCCGTAGAGTTCGCCCGCGAGCACGCACGCGGCTTCCATCCCGTACAGCAGGCCGCCGAGCTCGTACTCGTCGACGCGCTCGAGTTCGACCCGGACGTTCGGCCGACCGGCCGCGGCGAGGCTGGCCTCCGTCGCCTCGAACTCGGCCTCGAGCAGTTCGCCGAGACTCGCGTCGCCGAGGTAGGCGAGGTCCTCGACGTCGGTGTTCGGAACCGGCCGGTCGTCGCCCTCCCGCGGCGTGACGAACGTGATCATCTTGTCGCGCGGGCCCGCGCGATAGAGCTGGAGTTGGGAGTGCTGGTCCGTGACTCCGAGAGCCCGCAGCGGCGTCTGCCCGAGGTCGTCCTTCCCCAGACTCTCGGCCCACAGCTGTGCGAACCACTCGGAGTAGGTCTCGAGCGACTCCGCGTAGGGGACCATCGCGTTCATGCCGGCGCCGCGGCCGTCGAGCGCGTAGGCCGTCGCCCCGTAGGCGTACGCGGGACAGTCGAACAACGAACCGGTCAGCGAGTCGGCTTCGGCGGCGGCTCCCTCGAGCAGCGCCTCGAGGTCGTGTCCGCAGACCGCGGCGGCGACCATCCCGACCGCAGAGAGCGCCGAAAAGCGACCCGGAACGCCGTCGGGAACCTTCAGCGACGGCAGATCGTGGCGGTCCGAGAGGTCGCGGAGCGGTCCGGACTCGCCCGTCGTCACGATCGTCCGCTCGGTCCAGTCGACGCCGGCGTCCTCGAAGGCCTCCCGGACCACGAGAAAGTTCGCCAGCGTCTCCGCGGTCGTCCCCGAACGCGAGACAACGTTGATCGCGGTGTTCTCGAGCGGCAGTCGCTCGAGGCGGTTCGAGACCCACGCGGGATCGACGTTGTCGAGATAGACAGTCTCGGTGTCCGAATCCAGCGCGTCCGTGATCGTCGCCGCACCGAGCGCGCTGCCGCCGATACCGACGGTGATCAGCGCCTCGGCGTCGGCGACCGGCTCGACCGCGGCTCGAATCTCGTCCGGGTCGGTTCGCTCGGGCAGGTTCAGCGCGGCGTAGCCGTGCTCTCCCTCGTTCAGTCCGGCCTCGATACGCTCGTGTGCGTCGGCGACCTGCTCGTCCAGGCGCTCGAGGGATTCTCGAGAGACGCCCGGCGAGGCGACCGACGCCAACGCGTTACCGATGTCCACGTCCATGACCGAGAGGCCGACCGCCTGCGGTAAAGTCGTTCCGTCACGCGGTAGCGCCCCGAGAGCGGCCTCGCAGCGTCGTCGAGCGAAGCCGAAACCCGGAAAACCGCCGCGTTACTACGAGCGACCATGACCGAAAAGACGGGTACGTTCGTCGTCACGCACGCCGAAGACGAGTCGGCCGTCGTCCGCGACGTCGAGACCGCACAGGTCCACACGCTGTCGTCCAACCCTGGCCTCGAGATCCGCGACGTTCTCGAGGCCACCGTCGCACCCGAACCGCCCCTCGAGGTCGCCTGGGAGGTCGTCGACGTCGAGAACCGACGCTCGATCGAACTGGTCGACAGCGACCTCGAGCCGACCCGGCACGAAAAGGAGCTCGCCGCCGCCGCCGAGGTCGGCGACCTGATTCGGGAAGAGCGGGCTGGAACCGGCGAAATTCACGTCTTTCACCTCGCCGAGGACGTCGAGACCGCCGCACGGGACGTCCTCGAGGACGAGGAGACGATCGCGCGGGCGGCCAGACTCGAGGCGGTTCGCGTCGAAGTGCGTCGGTCGGCCGCCGACGGCGTGTTGAGCGTCCGGTACCTGCCGGACTGACGGGGTTCGGGATCAGCCCTGGCTCGGCCCGCCCTTGCTCTGAACGCGCCAGCTCCCCTGAATGCCGCACGCCTCGCGGACCTCGTACTCTATTTCGGTATCGTCGTCGATCCGGGGGCCGCCCTCGACGGCTTCGACTCGCAGCGGGACGTCGAGGGTGTTTCCACAGCAGCCGACGCCGACGAACTCCTCCCAGACGTCCCCCTCTTCGGCGGCGTCGCGCGTCTTCCGGAGGAACGCCCGGAAGGAGGGCTTTTCGACCTGGAACCGGCCCCAGTCCGAGAGGTCGGACGGGTACGAGACGACGACTCGCTCGGCGAACGCGTCTCGCGTCGCGTCGGCGGGCTCCTCGAGTTCCGCGGACGACTGCGTTGATTCTGGCGCCATACCTCCGTCTACGGACTCGAGGAGTATCAGGTCGTTGCGTGAACGCGAAATTATTCTCACTGGAAAAAGCTGCAGAAATTGGGAAGGCTTACACCTGCCGACTACGAGTGGTCCGGTATATGGGGTATTTCGACGTACCGGAGATCGATTACACCCGGTACAGTGACCGCCAACTCGCGGCGGTGCCGCTTGCGGTTCTCGGGGTCGCACTGCTCGTCCTCGCCGGTTCGTTTCTGCTGTTCGGAGCGCCGGTTCAGCTCGGCATGGATTTCGCCGGCGGGACGGAACTCACGGTACAGACGACGACGCCGGAGGAAGACATTCCGGATGCGTTCGACGAGGAACCGGAGTCGGTCCAGGCCGTCGCCTCGCCCGACGCGGAGAACCAGTACATCGTTCAGTTCTCCTCGACCGAACAGGAGGCGCTGAGCGAACAGGCCGAAGCCAACCTGGATCCGGACGGTGACGCATCGGTCATCCAGCAGGTGTCCTCGACGTCGGCGAGTTTCGGCCAGCAGACACAGCAGACCGCTCTGCTGGGGGTTACCGTCGCGTTCCTCGGAATGAGCGTGCTCGCGTTCCTGCTCTTTCGGACGTTCGTCCCGTCGATCGCGATCGTCGTGTCGGCGTTCTCGGACATCGTGATTCCGCTGGCGTTCATGGCGATCACGGGCATTTCGCTCTCGCTCGGGACCGTCGCCGCGCTCCTGATGCTGATCGGATACTCGGTCGACTCGGACATCCTGTTGAACAACCACATCCTGCGCCGCAGCGGTGACTTCTACGAGAGCACCCACCGCGCGATGCAGACCGGCGTCACGATGACCGTCACCTCGATGTCGGCGATGCTCGTGATGGGGATCGCCGCGTGGCTCTTCGGCGTCGAGTTGCTGGCGTCGATCGGCATCATCCTCTTCGTCGGCCTCGCGGCCGACCTGATGAACACGTACATGCTGAACCTGAGCCTGCTTCGCTGGTACAAGTTCCACGGGGTGCGGTCGTGAACCCGATCGCCTTCGTCAAGGAGTACTGGCGGATCCTCCTGCTGGTGCTCTTCGTGACCGCCGCGCTGGTCGCGCTGTTCGCCCCCGGCGGCGTCATGGACGACGACACGCTCGTCGAGGAGAACGAGACCGTCGACGACAACCCGACGAACCTCGAGTACGGTCTCGGTCTCGACGGCGGAACGCGGATTAGCGCACCTCCGGTCGGGATGACCGCCGGTATCGACATCGAACCCGGCCAGGAACGGGAGGTCGAGTCGACGCTGTACGAGGAACTCGATATCGACCCCTCGGACGCGGTCGTCCGCTACCACGAGGACGACAACCGGTTCACCGCCGAGGTGTTCGACGGGGACGTCACTCCCGGAGAGTTCGCCGCCGCACTGCAGGAAGCCGGCGTCGACGTCGACGAGGACGACGTCGAGGACGGCGTCACCCAGCAGACCCGCGACGAGATGATCAACACGATCGAGTTGCGTATCAACGAGGCGGGTCTCTCCGGCGGGAACGCCTACCAGGAGGCGACCGTCGGCGACGGCTACTACATCGTCACCGAGGTCCCCGGGATGAGTCCCGGGGAGCTCCGGAACCTGCTGACCGAGCGCGGTGACGTCCAGATCGTCGCCTACCATCCCGACGAGAACGGCACCCAGACCAACGAGACCGTCCTCGAGGGCGAGGAGTTCGACAACGTCGGGTCGGCGTCCTACGACGACCGGCGCGACCAGAACTACGTCCCAGTTACCGTCGACGACACCGCGGACGAGGACGGGAACAGCCCCGCGTCGGAGTATCAGGCGGCGATGAACGAGTACGGCTTCACCGGAGAGGGGATGGGCCAGTGTAACATCCACGACCGTGAAACCGGCGAGTTCGACTTCGATTCCGAGAACCCGCAGTGGTGTCTCCTCACCGTAGTCGACGACGAAGTCGTCGACGCTCACAGCATGAGCCCGGATCTCGGACAGAGCATGGCCCAGGGGACCTGGGAGAACGATCCGACGTTCCAGATGATCGTCCCCACCCAGCAGGACGCCCACCACCTCTCGGTCAACCTCCAGTCCGGCGCGCTGACCGCGCCGCTCGACTTCGAGCAGGAGCAGACGTACTCGCTCGAGCCGGCCCTCGCCGATCAGTTCAAGCTCTACTCGCTGCTCATCGGGGTGCTCTCGGTGCTGACCGTCAGCGGCGTGGTCTACCTGCGGTACAGCGATCCGCGCGTCGCCGCGCCGATGGTGCTCACGGCGCTGGCCGAGGTCGTCGTGCTGCTCGGCTTTGCCGCACTGATACGCATGCCGCTGGATCTCTCTCACGTCGCCGGCTTCATCGCCGTCGTCGGGACGGGGGTGGACGACCTCATCATTATCGCCGACGAGGTGATGGACGACGGCGACGTCAACTCCCAGCGGGTGTTCGAGTCGCGCTTCCGCAAGGCGTTCTGGGTCATCGGCGCCGCGGCGGCGACGACGATCATCGCCCTGTCGCCGCTGGCCGTGTTGAGCCTCGGCGACCTTCGCGGGTTCGCCATCATCACGATCCTCGGCGTGCTCATCGGGGTGCTGATCACCCGTCCCGCCTACGGTGACATCCTGCAACGGCTGCTGACGGACAAGTAGGGGCGTTCGGTCTCTCGATTCTTTCGTTCACTCGCCGCGACAGCGCGGACACCAGTCGACGGTCTCGGCACCGTCGCCGTGGGCCCGCACGAAGTCGAGCGAAACGGGGTTCTCACATCGTGTACAGATCGGCATTATCTCTCCCACAGAACGAATCGCTGTGAGGGAAAAGAGCGCCTCGCCTGCCAGTGCAGCCCCGGCGACTCGAGGCCGTGCCGTCGGTCACTACGTCGGAATGACGTCCGAGACCCCGACGCTCTCGAGGACCAGCCAGCCGACGAACAGGGCGTACGCGCCGAGCAGGAGCCAGGCCTCGCGCTCGGACAGCAGCATGTCCGTCCGCGCGATGGCGAAGAAGACGACCGTCGCGAGGACGAGAAACGCCATCATCGGCACGACGTGGGCGAACGTGATCGAGAGCGTCCCCGCGACGAGGACGCCGACCGGGATGGCGACGAGCAGATCGAAGATGTTGCTCCCCAGCACGTTCGCGAGGCTGACCGACGGTCGATCCGACCGGGCTGCCACGATACTGACGAACGCGTCCGGCACGCTCGAGCCGGCCGCGACGACGATCATCCCCCAGAGGAACGCGGGCGTTCCGAAGGCGTCCCCGAGACCGATCGCGGCACGGACGAGCCCCTCGACGCCGACGACGATGACGACCAGTCCGAGGCCGAACCAGAGCCAGGTCTCGAGGCGGTCGACGGACTGGTCGGCCTCGACCTCGTCCTCGGTGGCGTCGAGATACTGGGTGAACACGTAGAGGACGTACAGCGCGAGCGGGAACAGCGCGAGCCACCGCGTGACCTCTCCCTGCAGTCCAGCGCCCTCGAGCGGGTAGTAGATCACCGCCAGCGAGAACGTGAGCAGGAGTACCGCGAGCGCGAGCATGTAGAACAGCGCCTCCTTGTAGACCAGGTCCCGGCTCGTCGAGACGCCGCCGGTCCCGACGAGGACGGCCAGTCCCGGAATCACGAGGAGGTTGAAGACGGCCGAACCGACGATGGCGCCGACGCCCAGTTCGAACTCGCCGTGGATGAGCGTCGCGAGGAGCACGCTCACCAGTTCGGGCGCGCTCGAGCCGGCGGCGGCGATAACTGCACCCTGAACGACCGGCGGCACGCCGTAGCCGGCGGCCAGCCGGTTCGACGCCGACTCGAGCCAGGTGCTTCCCTTCCAGACGACGGCCGTCCCGACGGTCGCGAGCGCGAGAAACCAGACGATGTCGAGCACAGGTTACTCGCGTGTACTTTCACCGGGAACCCGCATAAAACGGCGACCTGAACCGGGGGATAGCTGCGCGCGTCAGAACTGCTCGAGCCCCGTCTGTCGCGCGTCGGCGAGCACGTCCGCGCAGGTCGACCACGACTCGCGGGCGAAGGGGGGCAGTTCGCCGGCATCGGCGACGTAGCTCTCGAGAAACTCCCGCGTGGTCGGGTCGCTCGGGTAGCCGCTCCCGACCGGGCCGTACTCGTCGCCCAGCGCGCTCATGTGAGCGTCGCGTGCGACCTTGGCGACGATGCTCGCCGCGCCGACGACCAGTGAATCGTCGTCGGCGCCGTGCTCGGCCGTCACGTCGACCTCGAGCGCACAGGCGTCGGCGACCCGGCGAGCGAAGCGATCGGCGTCGGTGTCGCAGGCGTCACAGAGTCCCGATTGGAGCGTCTCCGCGGACGCACCGACGTCCTCGAGCGCGGCTTCGATCGCCTCGGCGTGGGCCCTGACCGCGAGCGAGTTCATATCCGTCTCGGGATCGTCGATCAGCTCCGGCGGAATCTCGGCGACGCCGACGGCGATTCGCTCGTCGCTTCGCAGCGTCGACGCCAGTTGCTCGCGGCGCTCCGGCGCGAGTCGCTTCGAGTCTGTAATCCCGTGTGGGAGGACGTCAGGCTCTTCGAGGTGGATCGCCGCGGCGAACATCGAGCCGAGCGCCGGCCCCTTTCCCGCCTCGTCGACGCCGAACGGCATGGCTCGAAGATTGGCGGGTGGAACAAAAACCGTTGTGACTCGCTCGCGATCGTCACTCGGCCGGTTCCGCCGACTCGTCGTCCGTCGGCTCGTCGGCGGGCGGTTCGTCCCGGAAGTAGTCCTCGAGTTCGAACGGCTCGTCCTCGCCCTCGACGCCGGTCACGTCCAGCGCCGTCACCTCGGCGTCGGTCTCGAGTAGCCCGGCGAGGCTCGGCTCGGTTCGGCCGTCGTCGCTGCTGATGAGTTCCTTCACGTAGAGTCCGCCCGCGCCGTGGATCCGAACCTCCCCGCGGGTCGGTTCGTGGAGATCGCCGTCGATCTCGTACACCGTCCGCTCGCGGGTGAGCCCCGCGCGGCGGTGGTCGACCCGCTGTGGGGTGTACTGTTCGACGGTCGTTCCGGCGAGTTCCTCGAGCGCCGTCTCGAAGTCGGCCTCGTCGACCGGCTCGGCGAACTCTACGTCCGCGCGGTAGTGTTTGCTCGCGTCGTGTTCCTTGACGCGCTCGACCATCTCGTAGGTCGCCAGCCGCAGGCCCTCGACCTCGACGGCACCGTCGGCGGCGTTGATCTCGCGCTCGAGTGCGTCGGGGTCGGGGTCCCGGTGGTGGGGGTGCTTGACCTCGAGGACGAACGGACGGCCGCCCTCGAGCATCCGCGCGTCGACGTCCTCGCGGCCCGCGCCGTGGAAGGTGCCCTCGGCGCCGTCCATCGCCTCGACGACGTGGGGTCTCACGACCTGTTCGACGCTCGTGTCGTACATGTAGCCCGAACCGCCGCAGTAGTCGCAGGGTTCCTCGCCGTCGTCACCCAGCTGGATCCCGCTGCCGCCGCACTCCCGGCAGGGCCACTCCGTCTGCGGGATGTCGCGCTCGAGCTTGCGGTAGCGGCCGTAGACGAACGCCGGGTTGACCTGGACGTCGACCGCGTGGCTCGTGACGGTGTCGTCCTCGAGGACGTCGAACGGGTCGAACGCCTCGAGGTCGACGACGGCGAGGACGTCCGGACGGTCGAAGTCGACCTCGGCGCCGGTCTTCGAACCGACGCGACGGCCGACCTCGCGGTTCATCTCGCGTTTGAGCGACTCGCCGACGTCCGGTTCGAGGTCCGCGTCCTCCCGGAGCAGGCGTTCGTTCTCCTCGACCAGCGGCGGGACGCGCGTCCCGACCTGGTAGGTGGCGAACTCGACGCCCTCGAGTTCGCCCGTGATCGTCTCGGCGATCGCGTCGAACGTATCGCAGTAGCCCTCGCAGACCCAGCACGCCTCCGGATCGACGGGGTCGAAGTCCTCGTCGTCCTCGAGTGCGACCGTCGTTCGCAGTGCCCGGCCGCGCTCGGCGTTGGTCAGTCCGAAACTCCGCTCGGCGAAGGGGCGGCCGAGACAGGAGTCACAGACTGCCCCCGTCGAGAGCAGAGCGCGGGCGTCTTCCGTGATCATATGACAGCACTCGGGCATCCGCGGGTAACACGTTTTCCCTTCGGGCGGCGAGGCGCCGCGGCGGTTCCTCGGGCCGAACTCCCCGGAGTTGAAATACGTCGGCTGCGACCCGTCGAACATGGACCAGTACCGACCGGGCCGTCGCGAACTGCTCGCGACGGCGGGGGCCGCCGTAACCGGTCTCGTCGCCGGCTGTGCCGAGCCTCGAACGGACAGTTCGATCGAGGGCAGTTCCTCCCACGGTATCAACCGCGAGAACCGCGCGGACGGATCGACCTACACCGAGGTGTACGACGCGCTCATCGATTCGGTGACGCAGGTCCGAGTCTTCGGTATCGAAGACCCGATCACCGAGGAGGAGGGTCGGGGACAGGGCTCCGGCTTTCTCGTCGAGGGAGACTACATCGTCACGAACGAACACGTCGTCGCCGGCGGCGAGGAGATCGACCTCCAGTACATCAACGGCGACTGGACCAGCACCCGGCTCGTCGGAACCGACGTCTACAGCGACCTCGCCGTCCTCGAGGCCGACCACGTTCCCGAGGCGGCGACGCCGCTCGGTCTGGCCAGCGAGTATCCGGTCGTCGGTCAGGAGGTCGTCGCGATCGGCAACCCGCTCGGGCTCGAGGGATCGATGTCGACCGGGATCGTCAGCGGCGTCAATCGGACGGTTCCCGCACCCCACGGCGGGTTCTCCTTCTCGAACGTCGTCCAGACCGACGCGGCGGTCAACCCGGGTAACAGCGGCGGACCGCTGGTCGATCTCGACGGGGAGGTGATCGGCGTCATCAACGCCGGCGGCGGCAACAACATCGGCTTTGCGATCTCGGCGGCCCTGAGTCGTCGCGTCGTTCCCGCGCTCGTCGAAGAGGGCGAGTACGAGCACGCCTTCATGGGTATCGGACTCAGAACCGTCGACAGACTCGTCGCCGAGGAGAACGACCTCGAGGAAGCGACCGGCGTCATCGTCACCGAGACGATCTCCGGCGAACCGGCTGAGGGGGTGCTCGAGGGTTCCGATCGAACCGTCCGCCGGCGAGGCGAGGAGATCCCCGTCGGCGGCGACGTCATCCTCGCGATCGACGGCGAGCCGATTCCGGATCGCCACGCGCTCTCGACGCACCTCGCGCTCGAGACCAGCCCCGGCGACACCATCGCCGTCGAGATTCGCCGGGACCGGCGGGAGGAAACCGTCGAACTCGCGCTCGGGACGCGATAACGTCGCCCCGAGAACGCCGACCTCGGTGCGTCGGGTCGGCAGTAAACGGTTCGAACGGAGTCCCTACCGGATCGGATTTCGATCGTATTCGCCGAAAACAGTGTATAGCAGGCCCATACATGTTGTCGTAGAACACATTCATTTACAACTGATTAAACTGTCTGAAATCGGAGCGAACCTCACGCTACCGTTTCGGTTAGCGAGTTTAAATTGTCGATAACAATGGTAGTCTCTCCCGTAGCACTACTCGGCGCGATGGCCGCCTGCCCAACATGACCGACGCTAACGCAAACAACGTGGACGCCCGACGGACGATCACCGAGAGCCCGGTGTTCGAACTCGATCACGTCACCATCGAGAACGAGAACGCCCCGAACGAGTGCGCCGTCTTCCCACGAGACGCGACCGAGGAGGAACTGATGACCAACTGGATCGAGGCCCACGACGACGCGTTCGTCGATCTCGAGTCGATGCGATAGAGCCATGCACGGATGGAGCATCGTTACCGCAGTTGGCTTCTGGCTCGGGACCATCCTGCCGGTCTTCTACCTGCCGGTGTTCATCGCCGGTATCGACTCGGTAGAGACGCTAACCCTGCTGTTTGCCCTGCTCATCGTCCACGCGCTCGCGCTCGTCGTCGGTCACGAGTACGACGGTTCGCGCACTCAGTGATCGCGCTGTCGAGTCCCCGCTCGACGCTTCGAACCCGCGACTCGCAGAGAAAAACCGATTCTTGGGCGTGAAACCCGTGTTTGCGGCCCCGTGCCGTCCGTCGTCATACGGCGTCCGCGACATCGCGCTTCGGGGCCGACATCGTCACCGTTCCGGCGACGTTACCGTGACGGCTGCCACACCTGTACCTGCGGCGCGCCGCAGCTATCACAGACCGCCGCAGTGTTGTCCTTGTACTCGCCGCGTTCCAACTCGCCGTCCGAACAGGCCGGACACGGTCGCCCTTCGAGAAGGGCGAGTAATCGCTGCTGCTGTCCAGCAGACGACTGTGGTTTCGACATACTACATCCTTCTGCCGCCCGACGTACGAGAAACGGTTCGGCCTGAGTATGCAATGTAATATACCCTGAAATAAATGGTCTCTGGTATCGTTTGCCCCGTAACGCGCTCGAGAAGGCTCGAGACGGCCCGTCGCTTTCGTCCGGGACCGTGGGCGCGAATCGTGGCTCCTATCCCCCCGGTCGGCGTCGTCTCGCTATGCGCCAGTTCGTACTCATCGGTCACGACGTGCCAACCGAGCCGGACTTCTCGCTCGACGATCTCGCAGGGGGAGCCGGCCGCCTCGACGCGCTCTGTCGGTCGATCACGTCGGCGTTCGTCACCTCTCACGGGATCCGAGAGGACGTCCGGGTTCACCTCGTCGCCCGAGACGAACTCACCATCAGCTTCGACGGGAGCGAGCTCCGGCGGCTGAATCCCGACGAGCGATCCACCGCCGCGCTGGTCCGAAAGGCCCTCGAGCACCGCGACGAGGCCATCGGCGCGCTCCCGGCCGAGCCCAGCCCCGGCGTCGAGGTGTACCGACGGGGCTTCGAGGAGACGCTCGAGGCGATCGCCGTCGGCGGAACCGTCGTCGAGTTGCACGAGGACGGCGACCCGGTCGCCGAGGCGGAGGAGCTCGAGGATCCGATCTTCGTGCTCTCGGACCACCGGAATTTCACGACCGAGGAGGCCGCGCTGCTGTCGGAGGCGGCCGACCAACGAATTCGACTGGGACCGGAACTGCTCCACGCCGACCAGGCGATCACGGTCGCCCATCACTACCTAGATACCGGCGGCTACGAGGAGTTTTAGGGGGTCGTTAGTGGGGGTCGATCGAGGTCGGGAACTGCTATCAGGCGACCCGATGCTAGCTTTCGGAAGCGTTAAACGAACGGGCGTTCACATTCGGAGTGCGGGCCGGTGGGGTAGCTTGGTATCCTTCGGCCTTCGGGTGGCCGTAACCGCAGTTCGAATCTGCGCCGGCCCACTTTTCCCGCACCGCAAAACGAGGAGCGACGCGTGGCGCGAAGCGCCACGTTATTGCGAACGGCGAAGCCGTGAGCGGAGTGACGAGTCTGCGATGCGAGGAAATGGATCCAAGCAGATTCGAATCAGGGAGGAGCTTTGCTCCGACCGTGGTTCGAATCTGTGTCGATCCGTCCTTTCCATAACTCCAAAGCTAATCTATAGTCATCTGATTTGGCTTTTCTTGGGAGATGTTTCTTCGGTATACTCCAGTTCGGTTCTTTTTTTTCTTTGCACAAAGTTTCTCCACGTCTTTTTGAAGGCTATTTACAAATACCTTCGATAAAACTATTGCCAATATAATTCCCAGGACTAAGGCAAAAATATTCAAATACTGATATTGAGATGGAAAATGAATCCAAAATCCAGACGAGACCGTTGATATCAATAATAACATTGAAATTGATATATGGGTTGAAAAAGATCTCGGAGACACTCCTTTTTCTAGCAATCGATCATATTTGCTTACTTCAATTATTGGAAGAAATGCATGCAGAAGTATTAGAAGTCCGATCGAGATTTGTGTCGCTATATTTTGGTCTGGGAGAAATATTAGTATGAGAATACCTCCGAATATCACAGATATATTTAAATAATGAACGAGAACAAACCGACCAAGATTTGTGACCATATTGCCTATTGGCAAATAGGATTCGAGAAAATTAACATAGGTTTCTAAAATTGATTCTGTAGACTCAAAAAATTGGAACTGATCCCATTCTTCGTCGACTGCTTTTTCCAAATCAATGTTACGGGCTATTGACGAAAACTCGCTTACAATTATAAATAACAGAGGTACTGCTACCAGCACCTAATCTCTCATTGTAAGTTATTTATACATTCATGTATTAAAAACAGTTCGGACCGAGTATACTATAGATCACCATATTGACCCTTGGATTGGCCCTAGAAAACCCGATCAGGCCGAATCCGCATCACAACCCGCTCCGTCTCGATCGGGTTCGGATACTCCTCGCGGTCCATGTACCGCCGCGTGAGTTCGTCGATGTGTTCTCGAGCCCCCTCCGTCGTCAACTCCTCGACCTCGCCGATGACGGACAGGAACCGGTACGGATCGTCCGGATCGGTCATGCTGACTCCGACGGCGGGATTCTCGCGGGCGTTGCGCTCCTTCTGGCGGCCGCGCTCGGTGTTGACCAGCAGGCGGTCGGCCTCGAGATCGTAGTCGATCCAGACCGGCGTCACGTGCGGGAAGCCGTCGGCGGTCATCGTCGCGACGTGGGCGAACGTCCGCTTCTCGAACAGGTCGTGGTACGCCTCTGGAACGGCGGTCATGCTCGAGGGGAGGCGCGCCAGGGATTTGGCAGTTCCTCCTAACGACCGTGTATCCGACGGCGGGGCCCGTTGCATCCCGCTGTCGGTGATCGGGACTCACCAGTCGCGGACGGGAGAAGCGGTACCGGAGCGACGGGCGATCGTTCCGGAACCCGTCGAAACGGCGTGCCGAATACGGCCCGCCGAGGCGGCGGTCCCGCTGCTCCAGCTACGGATTCGCGCGATAGTCAGTGAGACCTGTAAGATAGTCTCTTGAAATCTGGACGCCTAGCTTCAGTATGCTCATCGCAACCTTTCACCTCGAGCTCGGCGCCGTTGCGCTCGAGCAGGCCTTCGATGCGGTGCCGGAGATGACCGTCGAAGCCGAACGCACCGCCGCGGACAGCGTCCAGTGGACGATGCCGTGCGTGTGGGTCGCCGCCGGCGATTTCGACGCAGTCGACGAAGCGCTCGCAGCGGATCCGTCCGTGGACGCGATCGTCGAGACCGACGAATTCGGCGACCAGAAGTACTACCATATCGCCTGGGACGACGAGGTGAACGAACGGATCTCCTCCTACGTCGATCACGAGGGGGCGATCCTCCAGGCGGACGCAACCGACGACGGATGGGAGCTGGAGATCCGCTTCGTCACCCGCGAGCAGTTCGACGAGTTTCGGACGGCGTTGCGAGAGCGGGGGCGCGACTTCGAGTTGCTGAATATCTACGAACCTGGTTCCCCGCGCGAAACGGTGCGCGACGTGACGCCCACCCAACGCGACGCCCTCGTAACCGCCGTCGAACTCGGCTACTACAAGGTACCCCGCGAGATCTCAACGCGAGAACTCGCGGACGAACTCGACATCTCTCATCAGTCCGTCTCGGAACTCCTCCACAGGGGGACGGAAAACCTCGTCACGTCTAGCCTCGTGACGACTGCTGCCGACGGGTAGTCGCTTTCTGACCGGCCGCCGACCGTCATCAAAATCACTTAAAGACCTGACACGGCGGGCCGCAGCTCCATCCGACCGGGTAGCATAGTTCTGCTAATGAGTGATACCTCGTCCGAATCGAGCGGTTCCGACCAACTCGAGGCGATCGACGCAGCCGTCGAGGCGCTCTCCAGCGTCCGTCGCCGTCGCCTGCTGAAGGCTTTGCTGGAACACGACCACCAGGAGGCCATCGTCGCCACCGTCTCCGACGACGCGGAACCGAATACGGAAGCGGTGCAGATCGAGATGTATCACAACCATCTTCCCAAACTCGACGATACGGGATTCATCGAGTGGGATCGAGAGCGGAATCGGGTGCGCAAAGGGCCGGCGTTCGACACGATCGAGAAGCTGCTCGAGCGGCTAGCCGAGGGCGGCGACGGCGGGCCCCTGTTGGTGTAGTTCGAGCCCGGTTTAGCACGGCTCGCCGAAGAACGTCCGTGGTCGATACCAGTCTCGGAGGTCAGTTCGCAGTTCGACCTTCCGGCTATTTCAGACGGATTCCATCCGAAGAACGGAATCTCAACGAACGCACACGCGAGGCGGACGCGACCGTCCCGACCACGCGGCTGCCGGCGCTCGGCGTATTCCGATCAAGTGAGACTAGCCCGTATGAAACGCACTCGGCAGAGTCGTCGGCTGTTGCAGGCGACCGGTGGCGTCGCAGCGACGGCGCTCGTCGCCGGCTGTGGCGGCCCCGACGAGGAAGCGGAGGATCCGGAGACGGGCGACGAGGGCGGCGCTATCGAAGGCGGCGAGGAGGACGGCGGTCCGGAATCCGACGACGACGAAGGCGGAGGTATCGAGGGTGGCGACGACGAGCCCGAATCCGAGGAGGGAACCGGGCAGGACGAAGACGAGTGAGCGCCGCGGCCGAACCGCTCGAGTGAGCGAGTCGGCGGCTCGAGCCGCCGAACCGAACGCGGGACGATTCCGAGAGCGCCCCGCGCTAGAATCTGCTCATCGTACGATATCCAAACCGTTACCGTGTCGCGGCACCTCCAACGGACGATGACCGACGGACTCGAGACCGACGTTTCAGAGGCAGCCGACGTCGCCGCGCGACGCGACGAACTGGCGGCCCGCGTTCGGGCCCACGCCGGCGAGATGGCTCGCGAACTCGCCGTCCTCCAGGGCGGCGACTACGGGCAGGAGACGTTCGACACCGACGGCGGGAGCTGGACGCTCAAGTACGAGGCGGGCGACGTCCAGTACCTCCGGTTCGACCCGAACTCGGGGTCGGAGACCTACGTCGTCTCGAGCAAGCAGCCGCCCGAACCCGGCCCGCTCGGAAGCGCGATGGAGGACTACGACGCGTTCGTCGCGGCGTTCAACGAGCACATCGACTCCTTCGACGGGCTGCTCGAGGACGCGCCCGACGAGTTCCCGGCGGTCGCGAGCACGGCCGAACTGGTCGCCGAGCGCGACCGGATCGTCGAGCGGATCCGGGACGTCGCGAACAGGATGGCACAGGAGCTCAACCGATACGAGGGCGAGTACGGCACCTACGCGACGACGGTGTCGGGAACCCGCTGGGAGCTGAAGTGGGACGGCGACGTCGCCGCCTACCTGCGAGTCGGTGGCTCGGACGGCACCTACCTGCTGTCGCAGTACGGTCCCGCCTCGGCTCCGGAGGTCCGCCGGCTCGTAGACGACCTCGGCGACTTCGTCGCGGCGTTCAACGAGTACGTCGCGGAACTCGAGGCGGACCTCTCGCAGGTGTCGTTCGACGAGCCGTAACGACAGCATACGGTTCGAACACGCGCCTGTGCTCGTGAGCGGTACGGTTCGCGTTCCACCAACATGCAGAGCTTACAGCAACACCGGTGCGAGTAATCAGCTGCTTCACCCGTCGCGTGGAGGTGGTACGGCGGGTTCCCCTGACAGTCGGAAAGGCGCGTCAACGACCTCGTCGTCTACGTGACTGCTACTCGAAGTACACTCCTGTGGCAGGCCGTGAGCCCCGCCGATAGACGGACCGTATACGGCACCGCTCTCGAGAAGGGACTACTCGGTGGTAGTTCTCGACCGAAGACGGCACGAGCAGTGCCCTCGCTCGCCGGTTTGTACACGAGCGTGCCGCCGCACTCGAGCGACGCCGCTACTGGCGTGTGCTCTCGGATGAAGAGACAGCCGGGTCAGACGTCGACGTACCGATTGACCCACTCCTGGCGCTGCTGGAGTTCGCGCTGCCCCTTCGGAGTCAGTGCGTAGTAGTTCGTCCGGCGATCGAGTTGGCCCTTCTCGACGAGTTGCTTCTCGACGAGCGTGTCGAGATTCGGATACAGTCGACCGTGTGTTACCGGTTGGTCGATGTACCTGTTGATATCGTCGAGAATTTCCTGTCCGGACGGCCGATCTTTGCCCGCGATTACGTACAGCAAGTCACGCTGGAAGCCAGTTAGTTGATCCATGGATCACCCTCTGAATACCGACCTTCACCGATCTGTGGCTTTGTTATAGAGCCGGTACGCGCGCGTAATCCCGGAGAACGCGCCGCGTATGGCGATCGGAAGAGTCACTAATTGACGGAATTTCGAACGAAATCGTGACGCGGCGCTTTTGACGGCGACGGACGTAACAGCCGATATGCCAACGGATCCCCTCGCCTGGGAGACGCTCGACCGACGGGTAGCGTACACCTGTCCGGGCTTCGACGTGGTTAACGAGACCGTTCAACTTCCTGATGGAACCGAAACCGACTTCGACTACCTCTCGGAACCCGCGAGTGTCTGCATCCTGCCGTTTACTCCCGACGGTGACGTCGTCTGCATCGAGGAGTGGCGCCAGGCGGTCTCCCGGATCAGTTACGGCCTCCCCGTCGGCGGCACCGAATCGGAAGACGACGACCTCGAGGCCGCCGCCCGGCGCGAACTCGCCGAGGAGACCGGCCACGAGGCCGAGCGACTCGAGCCGCTGGTGACCGTCGAACCGGCGAACGGGATCGCCGACGCGGTCCTGAACTTCTTCGTCGCCCGCGGCTGCTGTCCGACCGCCGAGCAGCAACTCGATCACAACGAGAGCATTCGCGTGACGAAACTGGAACTCGAGGAACTCGTCGACGCGATCGGGAACGGAGATATCCGCGACGGGCGGACGGTGCTGGCGATCTCGTACTACCGACTGTTCGCCGACGACACCCGTTAAAAATCGTTCGCGCGTCGCGATCGACTGGCTACCGGGCCAGCCGCGACGTGCTACCGGTCAGTTCGGAGGGGCCAGGGACGACTCGTTTTCGGTCTCGGTGGCCTCGTCGTCCTCATCATCGTCGCCTTCGGCGCTGCCGGTTTCGTTCTCGCCGTCGGTCTCGGTCTCGTTGTCCGTCGCCGTCTCGTTGTCCGTCGCCGTCTCGTTGTCCGTCGCCGTCTCGTTGTCCGTCGCCGTCTCGTTGTCCTCCATCGTCGTTTCCTCGAGACCCTGCGTCTCGCCGACGGTGATGGTGTTCGCGGAGACGTTGTCGATCTCCATCGACGATGCGGAGAGGGACGGCACCGTTTCGGTCGTCGCCGCCTCGCCGTTTTCGGCGGTCTCGTTGTCCTCCGCAGTCTCGTTGTCTTGGGCAGTCTCGTTGTCCTCCGCGGTCTCGTTATCTGCCTGGTCTTCCTGACTCTGGAGGGACTGGACGGTCACCGACTCGATGGTGATCTCCTGGACGTCGAACTGCTCGACGGTCAACTCTTCGAACTCCTGGGTCGTGGCATTCTGACCGGCGGTCTCGTTGTCCGCGGTTTCGCCGTCCTCTTCGTCGCCGAACAGGCCGCCGACGAAGTCGGAGATACCCTCGAGGATGCCGCCTTCGTCCTCTTGGACGGAGAGTTGCTCGATCGACATCTGCTCGACGTTCATCGACTCGATCGTCAGGTTCTGGACCGTCACGCTCTCCGTATCCTCTTCGATCAGCTGACCGTCTTCAGTTGCGGGTTCGTCTTCGGCCGCATCGGTGGTGTCGGTTTCGTTGGCATCGGCCTGACCGTTCGTCTCGAGGTCGTCGATCGAGACGTTCTCGAGTGACAGCGATTCGAAGGAGGCGTCGGAGATCGTCACGTCCTCCATCGTCTCGGTCTGGTTGTCGCCCGTCTCGTTCTCCTGCTGGTCGCCCTCGGTCTCGTTGTCCTCGGTCACGTTCAGTTCCTCTTGCAGCTGCTCGCCGCCCTGGACCTCGAGTTCGTCGACGGCCAACTCCTCGATCGTCGCGTTCTCGACCGTGACGTTGTCGAGTTCGAGGGACTCGACCTGGACGTTCTCGAGTGTGACGCTCACGTCTTCGGTGCCAGTATCGTCCGCAGCTGTCGTTGCCGTCGCTCCAGCGAGGGCGGGACCCCCCGAAAGCGCAACTAACAGCGCGACGAAAACGACACCGAGTTTCTTCGATAGTGAAACCATACGTGGTGCCGTACAGCCGACACGGGGCTAAAACGAATCTACTGTTACGGCGTTATCCAGAAGGAAACCACCGGTAGAAACTGATATCCACCGCAGAGAGTCTGCGAACCCGTCACGAGTACCGCTCGCCTAATTCGCCGGACACGATGCTACCGATCGAGCGGCGTTCGTGTTTCGTTTGCGATCGCCACCGACTTATCAAACCGAGGAGTTGAACGGATCGTTTACCGGTTCGTTCGTCCGCACTGATCGGCGTGAACGCTCGGAAAACGAAGCGATGCCGACGCCCCCCTCGCGGATCGGCCGCTCGTCGTTCCGCGGGTTCTCACCGCGATCGCGACGAGCGCCTCCCTGCCGGCGAGTAATCCGAATTTGGAGACGCCACTGCCCCTGCACACCGGGACCGCGGAAACGGACGTTCGCACCGGCTGAACAGTATCGGCCGACCGACTTATCAACCCCCGCGGGTGTCGGGCGGTTCGACTCGTCGTGCAAGCACAGAGACCGTTCGTCGGTCTTTCGAGGGGAGCAGTCGAAAATCGGATTGCGGCGTGTAGTCGCTCGGCGGACCGCTAGCGTCGGGTGCTGCGTTCGTGCCGATCGGCTCGAGACGGCGATCGACGGCTGATCGTCGTCGTCTTCCGTCACGTTGTCGTCCGTCTCGTCGCCATCCGCGGCCGGCTCGTCGTCGAGCTCCTCGAGGGAGAGGGTTTCGGCGGTCGTATCACCGATCGTGAGAGACGATGCGGAGGCGCTAGAGACCGTCTCACCGTCGGTCTCGTTGCCCTCCATCTCGTCCTCGTCGAGTTCGAGTGAAATCACGATTAGAAGCCGTGCGACCGTCGTAACCTCTCGTTCATCGCGTCGCATCTGATGATAGTTGCAGCCGCTGACGCGGCGCGCGCCAGAACGATATCGCTGTTGCGTTTGCGGTCGCTACCACGGGATTCAATCGCGGGAGAACGGAACGTTTACCGGCGCGCTCGCCAACACACGGTCGATGCGCGAGTGCTTCGAACTCCGAGATACCGACGCGGGCGGCCGAATCGGTGAACTCACCGTCCCACGTGCCGACGTAACCGTCGAGACGCCGGCGCTCCTGCCGGTGATCAACCCCAATCTGGATACGATCAGCCCCCGACGGCTCGCCGAGGAGTTCGGCGCCGAGATTCTCATTACGAACTCGTATATCATCTACGGAACCGACGACGTCCGCGAGGCCGCCCTCGAGGACGGGCTCCACGAACTGCTCGATTTCCCCGGCGCGATCATGACCGACTCCGGCTCCTTCCAGCTCGCGGAGTACGGCGAGATCGACGTCACCACCGAGGAAATCCTCGAGTTCCAGCACGCGATCGGCTCCGACATCGGGACGCCGGTCGACATCCCGACGCCGCCGGACGCCTCCCGCGAGCAGGCCGAACGCGAACTCGATACCACCCAGGAACGCCTCGAGGCCGCCGAGACCGTCGACACTGGGGAGATGCTCGTCAACGCCCCCGTTCAGGGATCGACTTACCCCGATCTCCGCGAGGAGGCTGGCCGCCACGCCCAGGGGACGGACCTCGACGTCTTCCCGGTCGGTGCGGTCGTCCCGCTGATGAACGACTACCGCTACGCCGACATGATCGACGCCGTCGCCGGCGCCAAGCGCGGGCTCAGCGCGGACGCGCCCGTTCACCTCTTCGGCGCCGGCCACCCGATGATGTTCGCGCTCGCGGTCGCGATGGGCTGTGACCTGTTCGACTCGGCCGCGTACGCGCTCTACGCTCGCGACGATCGCTACCTGACGGTTCGAGGCACGCGCCACCTCGACGACCTCGACTACCTGCCGTGTTCGTGTCCGGTCTGTACCGCCAACACCCCCGCCGAACTCCGCGAACTTCCGGACAAACAGCGCGAGAAGGAACTCGCCGCCCACAACCTGCACGTGACCTTCGAGGAGATTCGCCGCATCAAGCAGGCGATCCGCGCCGGCAACCTGCTCGAGCTGGTCGAGCAGCGCGCCCGCGCCCATCCGACGATGCTCGACGGCTACCGGACGCTGCTCGATCACGCCGACCAACTCGAGCGGTCCGATCCGGTCTCGAAGGGCGCGTTCTTCTACACCTCCACCGAGAGCGCCCGCCGGCCCGAAGTGCTGCGCCACCACCGGCGTCTCGAGCGACTCAGCGTTCCCAACTCGCTCTTTCTCACGGAGGGCAGTCCGGGAAGCGGAGACGACTACGACGACTCCTGGCGAGTCGAACCGCCGTTCGGGCCGTTCCCGCGGGCTCTCTCGAAGAGCTACCCGCTCACCGCGGAGGTTCCGGCTCGGACCGACCGCGCCGCGCTCGAGGCCGCGGCCGACGGCGTGGCCCGACTGGTCGAGACGAATCCCGACACCGAGTTCGCACTCGGTCACCGAGGGTGGCCCGCCGAGGTGATAGCGCGGGTTCCCGAGACGGTAGAACTGGTCGACTTGACCGGGAGTTATAGTAGCCACTGACAGTCAGTGCACACCCGATCGAACGACGGGAGCGCGGTTCTCGCTTGCTTCGCTCGCTTCGAACCGCGGACAGTGCGATCGGCGTGGAAACCGTTTCAGTCGGTACTACACCGATCAGGGCCGCTCGAGGAAGGTCGCGGTCGCAGACGTGTGCCCCCTGTTAAACGAGAGGATCTTGACCCGGATCACGTCGGTCGCCTCGAGGTCGTCGGGAAGGTCCTGGACGAAGACGACGAACCCCTCGATCTTGCAGACGGCGTGGCGTTCACCCGTGTGATGCGTCGTAAACTCCTCGATAGCGACCGTTTCGGTCTCCCCGATTTCGACCGGCGGATCGCGCTGCTGGGCGTCCCTGTGGCGCTGGTAGGATTCCCGCTGTTCGCCCCCACCGCCACGGATTCGGCCGACCAGCCACGACACGAAGAGCAGTCCGACGATACCCCCGAGTACGAGCGAGGCGACCCCGAGCATACCGCTACTGGGTGTCGCCCACCTCTTTGGTGTTCTGATCCGGGTCTCGAGGCGCCGTCGAAATTGTTGCAGTCGATCAGCAGACGATCCGAAGTGCGATTGAATCGCTACTCTCGCCTGTTTTTATGAGTACTGAATCGAAAGGGTGTGTATGGACGACACTGACTTCGACGAACTCGTGGCATCGTTAACGCTTCGTGAGGAGAACCAGGCGATCAAGAGCTATCAGAATACGGTCGCAGTCGCTTGCCCGGCCTGTGACGCCCAGTTCGATGACCTCGTCGTGTGCAAAGACAACCCGGCGAGTCTCAACCTTTCGAAGCAACTGGATCTGTGCGTGGGATCCGCGGACGGGAAGGCGGTCCTCTTCACACACAAGAAGTAACAGTAGCGATTCCGGTCGGGACTTCGAACCGTATAGAACCGTTTTTTCCAACGCTACCGACGTTCCGCTGGACTTTTACTAACCGGTGTGGTGGTGCTGGACGTGACTCACTCGATCGGCAGCGCAGGGGGCGGCCGGTCCCGTTGTACCATCGGCCTCGCGATCGTCCGGGCAGTCGCAGATCGTCGGGGGGTCGAGTCGAGCGAACTACCGCCGCTGTACGACTGGGTCGATCCGGAGGCGCTGGAGCGCGTCTTCGATCCACCTGCGTCTGACCCGACGAGCGAGCGGCGATTCGTCTTCGACTACGCGGGACACACTATTACCGTCGAGCAGGAGGACAGCCTCTCGATCACCGTTGGCGAGACGACGACCGGGCCGACAGCGGAGAGTGATTCCTCCGACGAGTCCCGTTCCGACGCGTAAGCCGTTCTCCGAGAACCAGTTCGCGAACGGTACCGTTAGTCGTCTAGTACCGACTGAAACGGTTTCCACGCCGATCGCACTGTCCGCGGTTCGAAGCGAGCGAAGCAAGCGAGAACCGCGCTCCCGTCGTTCGATCGGGTGTGCACTGACTGTCAGCGGCTACTACCGTCGGACTCGAGTTCTTCCTCGAGCGACAGGAGCCAGAGGCTGCCCCGATCGCGAACCTCCAGGCGTTCGAGACGTCCCGTTTCGGCCAGCGACTCGAGTGGGTCCACCAGTTCCTCGGCCGGGACGTCCAGCTCGCCGGCGAGGTACCGCGTGTTCACGACCGGCTGTGGTGCGGTTCGAATCGCCTCGACGATTCGCTCGACGACCGCGTCCTCGGACTCGGCCGCACCCGCCGAGTCGTGGTCGGGAGGTGGCGACATACGAACGATACGGCTCCCGCGGAGTTGAACCCTGCGGCGAGCATCGTCACGGGTTCCGCTCGCCGTGTGAGGTTTTTTCTTTCCGTCCGGCGTGTGACGGATATGCGCCGCGTACCGCTCGTGCTGATTGCCGTAGTCGAGATCGTCGTTCCCGACCGAATCGTCGCGTGGGGAGAGCGCCGCGCGTTCGAAAATCCGGATGCTGGGCAACTTCGGCCGTGGACGCTTCCGATGGCCCGACTCGAGGGGCTCGCCGCCCTCTGGCTCGCGTGGAACTGGGAGCCCGCTTGGCCCGGCGTCAAGCCCCTGTTCGGCACCGTCGGTCTCCCGGCGTTGCTGACCCCCCGGCCGTTTCTCCGGGCCGCGCTGACCGCAGCCTACGAGAACCCCGAGACGATCGAACTGAAACCGTGGGTCGTCCCCGCCACGCGAGCGCTCGGCGGTTGCTACCTGTTCGTCGCGCTGTGGCCCGGCGAGTCGGGGGCCAGCGCCCGCTCCGAGCGATAGCTGCCGGGTGGTATCGACAACCTCTTTCGCGCGCCGCCGCGATGTTCGGTATGACCGATTACTTCGAAGTACACGCACGCGACGGGGCCGCGCGCGTGGGCGAACTCCGCCTCGAGTCCTCGCTGACGACCCCCGCACTCGTCGACGACGTGCTCGAGGACGCGGGTTCGCTCTGGAGCGCCAACCGCGAGGTGCCCGAGGGCGACGACTCGACGCTCACAGTCCTTCCCCATCGATCGTTCCCCGGCGGCACCGCCGAGGAGGTCCAGGAGTCGTTCGCGGTCGACTACCCCGACGTGGAGTACCCGAGCGTCGCCGTCGTCTCGAGCGAGGGCGACGACGACCACGGCACGGACGCCTACGCGGTCTCCGACGTCCAGTCCGTGACGGGTCACGGCGCGGCGCTGGTCGAGGCCGTCGTGAACGTCCGCGAGGCGACCCCGGCCGACACCGCGCTGCTGTTCTCCGGCGTCGCCACGCCGCGAAACGTCGCCCTGCTCGCGTACGCCGGCGTCGACCTGTTCGACGAGACGGCCGCCGCGATCAGGGGTACCGAGGGCCGGTACCTGATGACCGACGAGGCGTACTTCCTGGAGGACCTGGAGGAACTGCCCTGCTCCTGTCCGGCCTGCCGGAAACCGCGCGAGGAATTCACTCGCGAAGACTGCGTCGACCACAACGTCAACGCGCTCGAAGCCGAGCTAGGAATCGTCCGTCGGCGGATCCGCGACGGCCGCCTTCGCGACTACGTCGAGGGCCAGGCCCGCCACGACCAGTGGCTCACCGCCGCCATGCGCGAACTCGACTCGCAGTGGGGCTACCTAGAGGAGCGGACGCCGATTCTCCGCGACGCCCAGATCAACGCGGCGACCGAGGACACCCTTCGCCGGGTCGAGATCCAGCGCTACGCGGACCGGGTGACGACCCGCTATCGAAATCGCTTCCAGAATCCGCTCGTGCTGGTGCCCTGCTCGGCCGCCAAGCCCTACAGCGAGTCCCAGAGCCACCGCCAGTTCCACGACGCCGTCCAGTGGCGGGCCCACCTCGTCTCGATGACGAGCCCCATCGGCGTCGTCCCCCAGGAACTCGAGACGACCTACCCGGCCCAGCACTACGACACCGTCGTCACCGGCCGCTGGTCCGAGGACGAGAAACGGTTCGTGAGCGCGGTTCTCGAACGGTACCTCGAGCGCAACGACTATCCGTCCATCATCGCCCACGTTCCGGACGAGGGCTACCGCGACATCGTCGGGCGCGTCGAGGACGAACTCGACCTCGACGTCACCTACACCGTCGAGGAGCACCCGACGGACGAGGAATCGCTCGCGAACCTCCAGCGAGCGCTCTCGGGCGAACTCAAGTACTCCAAGCGCGAGCGCGAGCACAACACCGTTCGCGCCATCGCGGACTACCTGCTCGGCGACGGCGCCGGCGACGACCTCTTCGAGGACATCCAGACCACGAGCCGGTATCCGAAAATCCAGGTTCGCGACCGCGAGGACACCCAGCTCGCGACGATGGTGCCCCAGTACGGGACGCTCTCGTTCACGCTCGAGGGCGCGAAGCGCTGGCTCGAGAGCGACGCGCCGACCAAACGCGTCGAGATCGACGGCTTCGTTCCCCACGGTAGCGTGCTCGCACCGGGCGTCGTCGACGCCGACGAGGAGATCCGCGTCGGCGACGAGGTCGTCGTCGAGGGACCGAAAGCGTTCGGCGTCGGCCGCGCCGAGATGTTCGGCCGCGAGATGGCCGAGAGCACGCGCGGGATCGCCTGCGAGATCCGCCACGTCGAAGAGAAATAGCGGTCGTCGCTTTTTCACGGCCCGTCGTCGGGAACTCGCAGTTCGGTTCCGTCTTTGAGGTTTTCGCGAACCGATCTGACCACGTTGTGGTGGCGCGCGCTGGACGACGGCGAGCGCAGCGAGGCGCGAGCCGTCGTCCGAAACTGTGCGAGGGATGAGCGAACGCCGGAAGGCGTGAGCGAATCGGTTGGGGAGGGCGTGGCGAATCCGTGTTGCCAGTGTAAGCGCGTTACGTACAGGTGAAGCACAGAGTGACTATAAAAGTCTCACTCTTCTGGAGTTATGATGGTTTTATCCCACTCCCCTTCCGGAATGAGGGCTTCTACTTCGATCTCGATAGTGGCATCCTCATGAACGAGTTGAGAGACACCGACCATCGTTGCTGCGGGAAAAGCCGGATACTCAAACAGATCATGTCGTAGTTCGTGGAGATTCTGACGGAGTTCTGTCGTGAACACGTCGTCACGAACATATAGACGAAGAAGAGTTATATCAGCAAGACACCCATTCAGATCGTCCACGATGATCTCTTCAATGATCTCAAACATGCCCTTTGCCTGTTCAATTGTATTCCCGTCTGGATAGATTAAACCCGGAAGTGAAACATCAATTCCTGAAGCACACTCAGTGGCGACGCCAATAGACATCGCTGGATCGCTCCCGTCATCCAATTCTCCCATTGCCGGGCCGAGTATGATCTTTTCCATATCTGCACCAGTAATTGTTATAACATATATTTAGGGTAGACTTCCGTTTTGTCCGTCGTTCCATTTGCACCCTCTACGTAACGGACTGAAAACGTTGACTCAAATCTGTTTGAGACGACGTACTTCCGTACAAACTTGCTTTTGAGAGAGACCGATGGAAACCTAAACGTTCTATTCGGACCGACAAGACGGATTCGCCACGCATTCCCCAACCGATTCGCTCACGCCTTCCGGCGTTCGCTCATCCCTCGTACGGTATCGTCGATCGAGCTTCGCTGTACTCGCGGTTCCTGCCGGTCACCGCTCGTTTTTCGAGGTGCTCGCATGCTCTCACCTCGCTTCGCTCGAGCCGATCGACAGCGCGCGCCACCGCAGCGTCGCTTGGATAGTTCGAACTGGCAATCCGAATCCTCACTCATCCAGGTACCTGCAGTACCAATCGCTGTTAGCGTCCCGGACACTCCTTCAGCAGGTGCTCGCGGTAGATCGGCGCAGGGACTCGCGAGCCGCAGTACTCGCACTCGAGTCGATCCGCATCGGACCGATCGGTCACAGCCTGTCGTACCCTCCACAACGGAGTAGCCGTTTCGACGACACCTGACAGTTCACTCGCGGATCGACGGGACGAGACCGAGTGCGACCGCGGCGATCACGAAGCCGAGGGCGACGAGCGCGAGGGTGACGGCCGCGCCGGTCGTCCCGGTTGCCTCGAGCAGCCCCCGGGCGCCCGTCGCGACGAACGGGAGCGCGAGTCCGAGCAGCGCGACGGTGCTGGCCACGTCGAGCATCGCGTCCTTGACGGCGGCGCGGACGACGGCGTAGAGCTCCTCGCGGTCCGCCTCGATCGGCTCCCCACCGTCCGATTTCGTTCCCATACGAAATGGTACGATTTCAGACACGTGAATAGCTGCTCGTTCGCCCGACGAGACCGCGCGCCGGCTCGAGCCGAACGGTTATTCAGTCCGCGCCCCGACCGTTCGTCGTGAACCTCTCGATCGTCGATCTGGCGCCCGTTCGCGACGGGGAGAGCGCGACCGAGGCCTACGAGCACACCACCGAGCTCGCTCGAATCGCTGAGCAGTTGGGCTACTCGCGGTTCTGGGCGGCCGAACACCACGGGCTGGCCGACTCGATCGCGAGCACGACGCCGGAGGTGCTGATCGCCCACCTCGCCGCGAAAACGAACGAGATCCGGGTCGGCTCCGGCACCGTCCTGCTCAACCACTACAGCCCGTTCAAGGTCGCCGAGACGTTCAGCTCGCTAGACGCGCTTGCGCCCGGCCGGGTCGACCTCGGTCTCGGTCGCGCGACGGGGATGCCCGCCGTCGACCGCGCGCTGGGGACCGAGCGACGCAAGCGTAATCCCGACCGGGACCACGCCGAGAAGATCGAGGCCGCCGTGAGCCACCTCTACGACGGCTTCGACGACGAGCACCCGTACGCCGAGATCCGGCTCGCTCGGCCGACGATGTCCCCGAAGTGTGGGTGCTCGGTTCCAGCCCCTCGAGCGCCGAGATCGCCGGAAAGTTCGGCCTTCGGTACTGCTTCGCCGCGTTCATCAGACCGCATCTGGCGACAGAGGCCTTCGAGACCTACCGAGAACAGTTCGAACCATCGGCGTTCGGCGCCGGCCCTGACGAACCGCAGGGGATGCTCGCGGTGAACGCGGCCTGTGCCGAGACCGACCAGGAGGCAGCGCGGCTTCGGGCGACCGCAGAGGCCTCCTACAAGCGCATGCAGCAGGGCGTCGTCGGCTCGCTGCCGCCGGTCGAGGAGGCGATCGACGAACTCGGCGGCGTTCCGGACCCGACGCCGAATCCGCTTCCGGAGGGCGAGTGGCCGCGGTCGATTTCGGGGAATCCGGAGACGATGCAGGACCTGCTCGAGCAGCTAACTGAGAGGGTCGGTGTCGACGACGTCATCGTCCAGAACCTCATCGCCGACCACGACGACGTGATCCGCTCGCACGAACTGCTCGCCGAGGCGGTTGGCCTCGAGGGACGCTAACTTCCGAACGGCTCTAGAAGCGTGAGTCGGCTCGGAGAGGGCTACCGGTTCGTTCGATTACCCTTACGGCGGTACGTTCGTTGACTGGATTACTTCGTTGTGAAGGGTCGAGAGAATCGAATATGCGACCGTTCCCGGCAACACGGATTGGCCACGCCCTCCCCAGCCGATTCGTTTGGTCACTCCGTTCCCTCACTCATCCCTCGCACGATTGTGATCCACGGTTCGCTGTCCGCTCACCGTCGATCGGCGCGCGCCACCGCAACGTGGTTCAGTCAATCCGATTCGATACTCGTTTGACCTGCGTGCAACACGCTCGAGAGAAATCGATCGACGCTACCGAAATCCGGCGGCGTCGGTTCGGCTACTCGCCGAGCACCGAGTCGAAGAACTTCCGCTCCGAGGTCCGCAGATGCTGGTTGAAGGTCGCCGGCGAGATGCCGAGGCGTTCGGCGATCTCCTCGCCCGTGCTTTCTCGGGGCCAGTCGAAGTAGCCCGCGAAGTACGCCGTCTCGAGAGCCGCCCGCTGTTTCTCCGTGAGATCGCTCTCGAGAACCGACGCCGAACCGGAGTCCGATCGGTCGCTGCGCTCGGTGGTGCGCTGTGCGAGGTAGGTGAGATCCGACCGCTGTTCCTTGAGCAGTTCGATCATCTGGCGGGTGTCCCGCCCGCGCGGGAGTTCGACGACGAACCGGAACTCGCCGTCCGCGATCGTCGCCGAGTCGACCCGCCCGCCGTGGGTTGCGATCGTCTCGAACAGCGAGACGGCGGTCGGGGCCACCAGTTCGAACTCGAAGTAGTCCCGCCTGGCCGAGAGGATACGGAGGTCGCTGATTCCGTCGGTCTTCGCGACCGCTTCCTGGAAGGTCTCCTGTGAGACGTCGTGAGCGGAGCCGTAGACCAGCAGCGTCTCGTCACCGTGGATCATCTGGTTGAACTCGATCGTACACGATTCGGCCGTCGAGAGCGCAATCAGTTCCTCGGCCATCTCCTCGATCCGGAACTCGAGTTCGATGACGGCGTCGCTCACCAGCGCGTCCTTCCGTTCGATCGCGGTGATCGCGTGGGCGATGACGTCGCCGATCCGCGAGAGGATCGTCGCCTCGGCGTTCGTAAACGAATCCGTCGAGCCGGAGTAGACGTTCAGCACGCCGTAGACGAGGTCTTCGTGGACGATCGGGATCGACGCCGACGAGCGGTAGCCGCGTTCGCGAGCCGCCTCCCGCCACGGCTCGAACGTCGAGTCGGTCTGCGTGTCCTGTGCGATCTGGACCTCGCCGGTCCGAATCGCCGTCCCTGAGGGGCCCCGTCCGCTGTCCGCGTTCTCGTCGGTGGTGATCTCCACCTCGTCGAGATACCCCTCCTCGACGCCGGCCGCCGCCTTCGGTTCGATGCGGTCGCTTCCGGGGTTGACGCCGCCGATCCACGCGAAGCGGTAGCCGTCGTCATCGACGAGACGGTCACAGACCTGCTGTTCGAGCTCCGCGCGCGTCTCCGTCGTGATCACCGCGTGGGTGATGTCGTGGCCGATCCGGTTGAGTCGGTTGAGCGCCTCGAGCTGCTCGCGCTGGCGTCGGCGCTCGCGCTCCTGGTGAGCCCGCTCGATGGCGTGATGGATCGTCCGGACCAGCAGTTCGCTGGTGACCTCGTCCTTGACGAGGAAGTCCTGGGCGCCGCTTTGAATCGCCTGGACGCCGACCTCCTGGTCGCTGACGCCGGTAAACACGACGATCGGCGCCTCCTCGGTCGCGTCGCTAACCGTCTCGAGGGTCTCGAGCCCTCGGCTGTCAGGCAGGTTCAAGTCGAGCAGAACGAGGTCGGTAGACGCGGATTCGAGGGTCTCGAGTCCGTCCTCGAGACGGTTCTCGTGGACGACGGTCGGCGCCTGGCTCGTCGACTCCTCGGGGTTGACGCGCTGTGTGAGCTCCGTCGCGTCCCCGAGCATCTCCTGGATCAGCCGTGCGTCGCCCGGATTATCCTCGATTAACAGCAGATCGAGCGTCGCTCCGGCGTCCCCGTCGGAGTCGCTCTCGTCGGCTTTCGACTGCGTCTTGCTGTCACTCATGGGGCTCACCCTCGGGCGGTAGTCGCACCACTGAGAACCAGAACTTCTCGAAGGCACGGACGGTTTCGATGAACTCGTCCGGGTCGACCGGCTTCGTGAGATACGCGTTCGCGTGCAGTTCGTACGATCTGACGACGTCCTCCTCGGCTCGCGAGCTCGTCAACACGATGATCGGTATCGAGCGGAGTTCGGAGTCGTCCTTGAGCTCTTCGAGAACCTCCTCGCCGTCCTTGCGAGGGAGGTTGAGATCGAGGAGGACGAGGTCGGGGCGCGGAGCGTCCGTATACTCGCCCCGCTGGTGGAGGAAATCGAGTGCTTCGCTGCCGTCCGAGACGGTGTGCAAGTCGTTCTCGATACGTCCTTGCTTGAACGCCTCTCTGGTCAGGCGAACGTCACCCGGATTGTCCTCGACCAGGAGAAGCTGTGCTGGTTCGGGAGAGTGCTGTCCTGACTTACTCATTGGTCTTCAGTTCGAATATGACGGTCGTCTCTGCTTCGGTTTCGGAAGGTGAAAGAGCGACGAGGGGGCCCATCGCACCGTCGAATGCGCCGGAGCAGCATCGCTCGTGAGGGCGTGCTACGGACCGCCGAGACGGTCGGATCTCGGCGTTCGAGTCGGCGTATATCTCGCTACGGGTAGTTAGCTTACGGGCCAAGATGCGTCGTTCACGTATCCCTTTCTCAGTGAAGACGGATATACGTACGGTCTACCTGCCAGACGAGCGGAACGACCGTCGACGCTACTCGTCGTCGACGAGTCGGTAGGTTCGCCCTCCACGTTCGCCGACCGCGGCGATGAGGTCGTAGTGGACCATCTTCGTCAGGTAGTTTCGCAGCGTTCGGTTGCTCTTCGGCGCCTCGACTCGCCGTTCGTACTCGTCGTAGAGCGCGCCCGGTTCGATCTCCCCGTTCTCGTCGATCACGTCGTACAGCACGCGCTGGTGCTCGATCAACCCCTCTACGGTTTTTCGCCTGATCTCCGTCCTGGCGTCCGGTATCGCCGCTTCGAGCGCCTCGTCCGTGATCACCTCACACCGTTCGCGCTCCGCCCGACGCGCGGCCGAACGGAGCACGCCGATCCCGACGCGGGCGTCGCCGGACGCGGCGTCGGCGATCCGCTCGAGTTGCGCGCCGGTTACGACGTTCGGCTCGAGCGCCTTTTCGGTTCGTTCCCGGAGGATCGCGACGAGTTCGTCGGTGCCGTAGCGGTCGAAGCGGACCCGGGTCCCGGCACGCAGGCGCGACCGAACGCGGTCGTCGAAACTCGCGAACAGTTCCTCCTCGCGGTTGGCGATCAACACGAGCGAGACCTGCGGAAGGCGGTGAAGATCGTAGAGGGCCGCCGTCTCCTCGAGCTGGTCGACCTCGTCGAGGATGACGACGATCGGCTGCTCGTCGCACGCGGCCAGCCGCTGGAACAACTCGTCTTTCGGCGTCGTGCGATGGATATCGACCGCCCGGTCGACCGCCTCGAGCACGCCGTAGAGGACCCGAAACCGGGTGTACTCCTGCCAGCAGTTGACGTACGCGATCCGTACCGTCGGAACCTGTTCGCGGAGCTGTCCCAGCGTGTACCGCGCGATACAGGTCTTGCCGACCCCCGTCGGGCCGAAGAGAAACGACGGATTCGGTCGGCCGTCGGATACCAGCGGCTCGAGGGTCTCCGAGAGGAGGTTCACCTCGTCGTGGCGGTGGACCACCTCGCTCGGAACGAAATCCTCGCGCAGGATGCGCCCGTCGACGATCACGGGTCGTTATTCCGGATACGACGACTTAAGTTACGGCGTAGCGCTTCCGAAATTTCCGAGAGTTTTGTATCGTACTATGACGTTTATTGATTGGGTCGAAGGAACGAAACCACGCGAGAATCGTCTCCCGCCGGCAGCGTTTGCAGTGCCCCGGGTGCCCTGGAGCGAAACCGTATCCTGCCAGTTCCGCAACTGGGTTGACGGTCCGGACTGTGGATCGCGTACGATCAGTCTCGAGCTCTCGGTGCGCCAGGGAAACTGCCCGCTGAGCGCGGCGAGCGCCGGGTTCGAGGTCGCGTTCGTCACGCCCCACTGGCACTACCATCGCGACGACTCTCGGCTCGAGTTGCGAGTCCTGGCCGAAGGCGAGGATCGGCGAACCGTCGAACGCGGGCTCGAGACCATCCGCTCTCACCCGGAAACGGATCGTTCGAGTTGCTCGCGAAACAGGGGACGAACGCGCGAGCGCGACTCACGATGGGAACGACTCGCTCGATAGGCGCGGTCGTCGCTCACGACGCGTACCTCACCGGTCCGTTCAGAAACGTCGACGGCAGCGAGCGCTGGGAGATCGGGTTCGACGACGAGGCCGCAGTCGAGAGCGCGCTCGAGGCCCTCGAGGCTCACGACGAGTTCGTCGTCCGCGACAGGCGGCGACTCGATCCGGCGACCGTCCTCGAAGACGTCCGGACGGGCGAGATCGGCGCAACGGTACTCGACGCCGCCCGTAACCTGACGCCGACCGAACGCGAGACGATCCACCGCGCGATCGAGGCGGGCTACTACGAGGTCCCCCGGTCGACGACCCTCGGCGAGCTGGCGGCGGCGTTCGAGATCTCCGACGCCGCGGTCTCGAAGACGCTCCGCCGCGCGGAGGCGAAACTGCTCTCGCCGACGGCCGACGTCCTCGAGTCGGACGTCGCCGACGAACGAGAGTGACGGGGCCCGCCCGCTAGCGGGGGTAACATCCTAACGAGAGCAGCCATTCTCGAGCCGCGACTACGAACAGGTGTGTTACGGAACGTGTTACGCGATCGCCGTCGACCGGAGAGTGTACCTGTTCGCACTCGCACCGCTGCTGGCGGCGGCGCTCTGGGGCGGCCTCTACGTCGTGATCAAGTGGGGATTCGACGCGGTTCCCCGTTAACGCTCGCGTTCGTCAGGGTCGCGATCGGTTCGATCGCGCTGCTGACCGTCGTTCGACTCGCCTGTCCGCGTCGTGCGTTTCGCCGACGAGATCTGCTCGGTTTTACCGCGCTCGTCGTCGCCGTCTGCTACCTCGGCCTCGGCGAGACGGCCGCCGCGTGGTATCTCTGGTACAAGGGCCGGGAGTACGTCGACGCGAGCGTCGTCTCCGCGTTTTTCTTCGCCCAACCCGTCGCCGGTGCCGTCTTCGGCGCGCTGTTTCTCGGCGAGCGGCTGGGACCGCGGTTCGTCCTCGGCGGCGTCGTGATGGCTGCGGGCATCTATCTCGTCGCGACGACTCGGACCGACCGGACGAACTCCCGCGACGCGGACGCCGCACGCGGGACTCGATCCGAAAACGCGTAAGGTGGCCGTTCTCGAGCGTTTCCACTGGATCCGGTTCTCCCGAGGTGGCGATAGATGCAGGTAGAGGGGTCAGCACCGGCTTCGGGAACCGGTGACCGAACGGCGACGTTCGCGGCCAATAAATCGAATACCGCGATACGAAATCGGTCGAACGCCGATCCGGGAGCCCTCCGGAGGGCGCTTCGAGACCGGCTAGTGGTTTCATACCGATCGCGTCCCTCAGTCGGCCCATGGAAGCGATCACACTCGGCGTTCCTGAACCGCTGCTCGAGCGACTTCCCGAAGACGACGAGGCCGCCGCGGCCGACATGCAGGAGGCCGTCGCCGGCTGGGAGCGACAGTTGAATCGGGTGCTCGAGGAAGCCGACGACGACCGCGAGGCCGCGGGGCGGGTCCTCGAGGCGGTCGACCGGTTCGAAGACCGCTACCAGACGTACGACGAACTGGTGCCCGAACTGCGAGCGTGGGGCCAGTCGCCGATCTACGCGATCGCGTGGCGGACGCTGTACGCCGACGTGGTCGCGCAGCTGTACGAGCACGACGAACTCGGTGACCACTTGGAGCGGGAGCGAAACGCACGGCTCGTCGAGGACGGAATTCGGTTGAAGGACCTGTAGCGACCGGCGGTGCCTCGAGCGGTCGGCCAGCGTCTCGGAAGTGAAAGGGGTCGACACGACAGAAGCCACAACGATTTTGCGTTCGTGCGCGTACGGTAAGTCGTGGCAACGATCGACGATCAGGACGCTCCCCGCAAGGCGATCGATCTGACGACGCGGGTTCGTCGTCGCGTCCTCCCGACCCTCCACCGAATCAAGGAACCGCTCGGCGGTTTCGCACAGTGTACGCAGCACCCCGACGAGTACGTCGGGACCGTCCAGCGCGGCCTCCGCGGGTTCCGCTCGGATCTCGAGACGATGTCGTTCTCGCCGGAACCGATCGCCTCACTGAAGGTCCACAGGGACGGCCGACTGTCCTGTGGCAGTTGGGTCCGGCGACGGTCGCCGTTCGCAACGTGGCAACTCCACGTCGCGCTGTTCGAAGACGGGGCCGACGCCGTCGAGGTGTTCGCCCACCGCGAGCACTCCTGGCTTCGTCACCCGTACAAACACTACACGGGACAGGGCTGGGATACGAGCGGTGGCGTCGAACGAATGCGGTCGTTGCTCTCCAACCACGACGTCGCGTTCCGGATCGAGTAGCCGACTGACGCGACGAACGTAACGTATCGGATACGGAACTGATTTCACCGCAGGCGGTGCAGCGCGGACCAATGACCAGGACGGAGACCGTCGCCGCGTTCACCGACCTCTACTTGCCGACGGTCAACGGCGTGACCTACACGGTTTCGCTCTGGCGCGAACGGTGGCCCCGCTGTCGAACGTCGATGGCCGTCGTCTTCCCCGAGATGGACGGCTACGAGCCCGGTGAGGGCGAGTACGCGCTCTCGAGCATCGGTGCGCCGCTGTATCCGCGGTACCGACTCGGGCTTCCGACGACCCCCGACGGCCTCGAGGCCCCCGACGTCGTTCACGTCCACACGCCCTTCACCGTCGGATTCGCTGGCGTTCGGTTCGCTCGCAAACACGACGTCCCCGTCGTCGCATCGTACCACACGCTGCTCCACGACCGCGTGGCCGACCACGTCCCGGATCCCCTCGTCGAAACGGGACAGCGGCTCTGTCGGACCTACGAGCGAACGTTCTTCGAGACCGTCGACCACGTCGTCGCCCCGACCTCGTTCGCCCGGCAGCACCTCCTCGAGGAGATCGGTGCGGACGCCGAGGTGTCCGTCGTCTCCAACGGGATCAACACCGACTTCTTCCGGCCGACGGATCCGACCACGTTCCGCGAGCGCCACGATCTTCCCGACGGCCCGCTGCTCGGCTACACCGGCCGTCACGGACCCGAGAAGAATCTGGAGGAGGCGATCGACGCCGTCGCCGGAACCGACCACACGCTCGTGCTGGCCGGCGACGGCCCCGTCCGCGAGGAAATCGAAGAACACGCCTCGGAGACCGACGCCGACGTTCGGTTCCTGGGCTTTCTCGAGCGCGACGAACTCCCTGCGTTCTACTCCTCGCTCGACGTCTTCGTCTTCCCGAGTCCGGTCGAGACCCAGGGACTGGTCGCGCTCGAGGCGACCGCCTGCGGGACGCCGGTCGTCGCCGTCGACGCGGGTGCGCTGATCGACAGCGTCATCGAGGGCGAAACCGGCTACCGCTACGAGCCGGGCGATCTCGAGGAGTTCCGGTGGGCGATCCGCCGGACGCTCGCCGAGAACGACCGACTCTCGGACCTCTGTCGGCGACGGCGGGCGATGCTCTCGGTCGAACACTCGCTCGGCCAGCTAGCGCGGGTCTACGACAGCCTTCACTCGTGACCGGTTCCCGCCGATCCGGAGCGGTTGGTGTCCCACCCCAAGCGTTCAAATCCCGTGACTTGCTAGAACGGGTATGAAGTTCGCCGTCTCACGCGAGGGAACGACGCTCGTGACACTGCACGGAGGAAGCGATACGACCGCGATCGACGACGCGACCGAGCAACTCGCGGACGCGCTCGCCACCCTCGCAACGGCGGAGGCGGTCACCGACTGGGAAATCGCCGACGCCGAGGTGCACGAACATCCGGCCGGGCCGTTCGACCCCTACACGATCGCGGTGGCGTTCACGATCACCGTTCCCGTCGAGGCCGACGACGCCGAGGCGGCGACCGAGCGCGGCGCCACCGCGATCGACGAACTGCTCGAGAACGCGGACGTCAAATCCGTTTCGTACACGTCTCCGCCGACGGCGGCAGCAGCCTGAACGCCGGCTGGGCGGGAAGCATCGTCACTACCGCACGGACTTATGGTTGCGTACCACAACGATCGACCATGGAACTCGATCTGCGGTTTTTCGCCAACTTTCGCGACGCCGTCGGCGAAAAGGAGCGAACGCACGCGTTCGACGACGACGCGACCGTCGGCGACGTCCTCGCCGCGCTCGAGGACGAGTACGACGACCTCGAGGGACAACTGCTCGAGGACGGCGAGATCCGACCACAGTTGAACGTGTTGAAGAACGGACGAAACGTCGTTCACATGAACGGACCGAAGACGGAACTCGAAGCGGAAGATACGCTATCGGTGTTTCCGCCGGTCGCCGGCGGGTGACGGGGTCGCAACTGCGCTCGCGATCGCGGTAGCGCACTCGAGGCCGCGGTAGCGCTCGAGCGGATCGGAGTGCAGACTCACGCCGTCGAAGGAGCGGGAGGAGACGGAACGGCCGGGTTCGACGACCGAGTCCGCTTTCGAGAGGGATTTACGGGCCGGTCGCCGGAGGGACGTGTAGGAAGTATCGATGCAGGACGACTCCGAGACGAGCGACCGCGAACCCACTACAGCGAGCGGAAGCGACGAGCGAGCGGAGGCGTCACACGCCCCGGTGACGTTCAATCGGCGGGGGATCCGCGCCGGACTGCTCACCTGCGTTCCGGTCGCGGTCGGGGTCGCCGGCTACGGCGTCGCGTTCGGCGTCCTCGCCAGTCAGGTCGGCCTGAGCGTCGCGGAGGCGGCGCTGATGAGCGCGCTCGTGGTCGCCGGTGCCTCCCAGATAATCGCCGTCGAGCTGTGGGCGGACCCGATCCCGGTCACCGCGATCGTCGTCACGACGTTCGCGATCAACCTGCGCTACTCGCTGATGGGCGCGGCGCTCCAGCCCTGGTTTCGACGCCTCTCGGCGCCCCAGGCCTACGGCAGCCTGTTCTTGATGGCCGACGAGAACTGGGCGCTGACGATGCGAGACTTCCGCGCCGGCAACAGACGGGGCGCGTTCCTCCTGGGCAGCGGCATCGCGATCTGGCTCTTCTGGGTGGGTTCGACGGTCGTCGGCGCGCTCGCGGGCGAGACCATCGGCGACCCCGCGCAGTACGGGTTCGACTTCGTGCTCGCGGCGGTCTTCGTCGCGCTCGCGGCCGAGCTCTGGGAAGGACGCTCGACGCTCCTCCCGTGGGTCGTCTCGCTCGGCACCGCGATCACCGCCGCGGAGTTCCTGCCGGGACGGTGGTACATCCTGCTCGGCGGCTTCGCCGCGGCGCTCCTCGAGGTGATTCGCCATGATCGGTGAGAGCGTGCTCGCACTCGAGCCGATCGTCGTCGGGGTCATCCTCGCGATGGCGGTCGTAACCTACGCCACCAAGACGGGCGGACTGTGGCTCGTCAACCGGATCGAAGTGAGCGACCGGCTCGAGGCCGGGCTCTCGGTCCTGCCGGGAGCCATCGTGATCGCCATCCTCGGCCCGGAACTCGCGGCGGGCGGTCCGGCAGAGTGGGGTGCCGCCGGGCTGGTGTTGATCGTGATGTGGCGAACCGAGAGCATCCTGCTGGCGCTCGGCACCGGTGTCGCGGCGGTCGTACTGCTCAGAGGCCTCTTCTGAGCGAGCGGCGAGGCGAGTCGATCTCGCGAGCGGTTGCCGTCGAGCGCGACTTTATCCACCTGGCGGTCGAATCGAGCGTATGGCAACGCGAACGCGCGTCGAGCGCACCTTTCGCGGCATCTCCGAACGGCTCGCGATCCGCTACCTGACGAACCTGGGCGGCGAACGCGTCGACGAGGAGACGGTCGAGGGCGACGACTGGACGGCGGCGATTTTCTCGGAGACCGTCGGGATCGGTCCGTCGCTGACGCTGACCGAGGTGACGGTCGTCTTCGAGGGGGATCCGGACGCGCTCGAGCCGCTGGTGGAAGACTTCGCCCAGAAAGCGATGCGGGCGGGTGGCTGATGGCCGGCGATCCGATCGACGGACAGGTCCTCCTGCTCACCGCCGCGAAGGCGAGCGTGCCGCCGACCCGACTCCCCGACCTCGTCGACCTGACGCAGGCGCAACTCGGGCCAGAACTCGAGCGGTACCGACGCGAGTACGAGCGCCTGTACGCGGGCGAGGAGTTCGAGGCGTTCCTGGTCGAGTGGGGCCACTGGGACGAACTCGGCGACGACCTGGAGTTCAGCGACCGCGAGCAGTCGGCCGTCCGCCGGGCGCACGAGGAACAGCTACTGCGGATCGGTCGTCGAGCCGATCGCGAGGACGAGTTCGAGACGGCGCTCGAGATCCGCGAGCCGGTGCTGATCGGAGCCGAGGATACTCGAAACGAGGACGAACTCGTCGACGAGTTCGGTTAGTCGTCACCGGCCGCCGTCGTACCGCCGTCGTCGGTGCTGACGCCGGTTCCGGGACCGATTTCGATCTCGAGGTCTGCGAGTTTCTCGTCGGGAACGACGCCGTCGACCCAGCCGCGGTGGTCGTAGTACTCGTCTTTCATCTCCTCGAGTTCGCAGTACTCGCCCTCGCTGGCGCCCTGGCCGCGGATGCCGTCCTCGAGGAAGCGCGCGGGCAGCGAGTCGTCCGCGCCGTCGAAGCCCGCGAGGTTGTTGTAGTAGCGCTCCAAGTTGTAGATGCGCTCGCCGGTCTCCATGAGTTCGTCCTCGGTGACGTCGAAGCCGGTCATCCCGTTGTACTGGGAGACGTACTCCTCGATCCCCTCGGCGAAGGCGTTGAACTTGCAGATGTCGAAGCTGTCGGAGATGGCGTGAAGGTCCTGGAACTCCGCGGTGAGTTCGCCCTTGCCTTCCCACTCGTAGGGATCGACCTTCTCGGGAATGCCGAGAATCTCCGCGGCGGGGGTGTAACCCCGAAGGTGACAGGCCCCGCGGTTCGACGTGGCGTAGGCGATGCCCATCCCCTTCATACAGCGCGGGTCGTAGGCGGCGATCGCCTGGCCCTTGACGTCGAGGCGGCAGTCGTGGGCGTCGAGGTGCTCCGCGACGCGCTGCTGTCCCTCGGCCAGAAGGTCGGCGAGGTCGTTCTCGCGGCGGGCGATGCGCTCGATCATGTCGACCATCTCGTCGGCGTCACCCCACTGGATTCCGTCTCCCGTGTCCTCGAGATAGCCCTCCTCCGTGAGTTCCATCCCCATCGCCATGATGTTGCCCGTCTCGATGGTGTCGACGCCCATGTCGTTACAGCGGTCGATCATGAGCGCGACCTTATCTCGGTCGTCGTTCATCGAGTTCGGACCGAGCGCCCACGCGGACTCGTACTCGTAGGACTCCATCCGGACGTTCATCTCCTCGCCCTTGTGCATCGTCTGGACCTCGACTTCCTTCTTGCAGGCGACCGGACAGGAGTGACACGTCGGCTCGTCGACGAGGATGTTCTCCCGGACGTTCTCGCCGCTCACCTTCTCCGAGTCGAGTTCCGTTTCGCCGGCGTCGACGGCGTCGCCGGTCGAGGTGTACTCGGCGTTCTTGGTCGGCAAGCCGGACATCTCCTCGGTGATGTTCATCAGGACGTTCGTCCCGTACACCGAGAGGCCGCCCTCGTTTGGCGCGGTGACCTCCGACTCCTGGATCGCCTTCATCGCCTGCTGGTGGCCCTCCTTGAACGTTTCCGGATCGGCAGGCCGGGGCATCTTCGTGTTCGACTTCACTACGACGGCCTTGAGGTTCTTCGAGCCGGCGACACAGCCCGTTCCGCCGCGGCCGGAGGCCCGGTCGTCCTCGTTCATGATGCAGGCGTAGCGGACCCCGTTCTCGCCGCCGGGGCCGATCGCCATGATCGAGAGGTTCTTGCCGTAAGAGCCGTCGACTTCCTCTTCGAGCGTGTCCCGCGTTTCGTGGACGCCCTTCCCCCAGAGGTGTGAGGCGTCCCGAAGTTCGACCTCGCCGTCCTCGACGACGGCGTAGACCGGTTCGTCGGCCTCGCCTTCGAACAGCAGGCCGTCGAAGCCGGCCCACTTCAGCCGGGCGCCCGACCAGCCGCCGTGGTGAGAGTCTGTGACGGTGCCGGTCAGCGGCGACTTCGTACAGACGGCGATCCGACCGCTCATCGTCACCTGCGTCCCCGACAGCGGGCCGTTCACGAACGCCAGCAGGTTGTCCGGCCCGAGCGGGTCGACGTCCGGCCCCTGCTCGAAGACGTACTTCACCCCGAGTCCGCGCGCGCCGATATACTTCTTCGCGTCCTCCTCGTCGATCGGGTCGTAGTTCACCTCCCCCTCATTGAGGTCGATCCGTGCAACGTGATCTTGGAATCCACCGAGTTCAGCCATTGGTGCTCACACGCGGTGTATCGCGTTCTATTGTGTTAGATGTTACCACACATTGGTAACCGTCAACAGGAACTCGTCGAATCGGTATCGAGAATTCACCGTTAAATCAGCACGAAAAATGGTCGGGCATAGATACCTCGAGGGCCGTTTTCGAGAGCACCGAAACGTCTCCCCGACCCGAGCGAGAACTTGCACGAGGCGCCCGCGGCGACCGTCGCGGTCAGTCGTCCGCCGCGGGGGTGTCCGCGTCTCCGGCGGGTTCGACGCCGATCGCGATCTCCGCGGCCGCAGCCTTGTACTCGGGGATCTTCGCCCGTTCGTCGAGCACGTCGTTGGTGAGCCTGTTCGCGGAGGCGGCCGCGAAGTGAGGCGTCGTCCAGACGACGCCCTCCTTGATATCCTCGGTGACCTGTGCCTCGACGGTGATCTCGCCGCGGCGGGACTTGAGGACGACCTCGTCGCCGTCCTCGATCCCGTACCGCTCGGCGTCCGACGGATGGACGTCGACGAAGTTCTCCGGGGTCTGCCGGTTGAGCGTCGGCGACCGGCGACTCATCGTCCCGGTGTTGTAGTGCTCTTCGAGGCGAGCGGTCGTCAGGATCAGGGGGTACTCGTCGTCGGGGGTCTCCGCCGGCGGCGTGTGGCGGACGCCTTCGACGTGACCCAGCCCGCTCTCGGTGTCGAACTCCTCCTCGTAGAGGTAGGGGTCGCCCTCGTCGCCGGGTTCGTAGCACGGCCAGTGGAGGCCCTCCTCGCCCAGCAGGTCGTAGGTCATCCCGTGGTAGATCGGACACACCTGCCGGAGTTCCTCGAACACCTCCTCGGGGTCGTCGAAGTCGAACAGCTCCTCGCCGTCGTCGAACAGCCGGCTGCCGACCTCCGAGAGGATCTCGAGGTCGTGTTTCGTGTTCTCGTGGACTTTGTCGACGCCGCGCATCCGCTGAACGCGTCGATCCGTGTTGGTGACGGTGCCGTCGCGTTCGGCCCAGGTCGTCGCCGGCAGGATCACGTCGGCGTATTTCGCCGTCTCGGTCATGAAGATGTCCTGGACCACCATGAACTCGAGTTCCTGGATGCGCTCGGCGACGCGGTTGGCGTCGGGTTCGCTCATCACGGGGTTCTCGCCCATGACATACAGGCCGTGGACGGAGTCGCCGAACTCGTGGGAGAGTTCGACGTTGGTGAGGCCGGGCTCGTCGGGCACCTCGAAGCCCCACTCCGCTTCGACGGCCTCGCGGGCTTCGTCGTCGTCGACGAGGTGGTAGCCCGGCAGCACGTTCGGCATCGCGCCGACGTCGCAGGTTCCCTGGACGTTGTTCTGGCCGCGCAGCGGGTTGACCCCGGTGCCGGGACGTCCGATGTTACCCGTGATCAGCGCGAGGTTGATCTCGTTCTGGACGTTGTCGACGCCGCAGGCGTGCTGGCTCATCCCCATCCCGGTGAAGATAGCCGCGTTGTCTGCCGTCGCGTACTTCTCGGCGGCCAGTTCGATCTCCTCGAGGGGAACGCCACACTCCTCGGCCGCGGCCTCCTCGTCGAACTCCTCGAGGGTTTCTTTCAGGTGGTCGAACCCCTCCGTGCGCTCGGCGATGAACTCCTCGTCGATCCAGCCCTCGTCGGGGTTCTTCTCGTGGTTCTCGAGGATGATCTTCAGGACGATATTCAGCAGCGGGATGTCGGTCCCCGGGTTCAGCTGGAGGTGCATGTGCCGGTCGGTATCGTCGATCTGGAACGACCGCGTCGTCTTGTTCGCGTGGGGGTCGACCTGGATGACGGTCGCGCCCTCGAGGACGGCCTGGCGGAAGTACTGGCTGTTGGCGATAGGGTGTTGCTCGCCGGGATTGGCCCCCTGGATCCAGAAGACGTCGGCCTCCTCGCGGAGGTCGCGCATGCTGTTGGTCATCGCGCCCGCGCCTAGGCTCGTCCGCAGCGCCCAGACCGTCGAGGCGTGGCACATCCGCGTGCAGTTGTCGACGTTGTTGGTGCCGTAGCGGCGAGCCAGTTTCTGGAGGAGGTAGTTCTCCTCGTTCATCGTCTTCGACGAGCCGAAAAATCCCGCCGCGTCGGGACCGTGCTCCTCGCGGACCCGCTCGAGTTCGGAAACGACGTAGTCGTAGGCCTCCTCCCAGGTCGCCTCGCGGAACTCGCCGTCCTCCTCGATTAGCGGGTCGGTGAGTCGGTCCTCGTGATCGACCACTTCCGTCGCCGCGCCGCCCTTGATACAGATCCGTCCCTCGTTGACCGGCGCATCGCCCCACGGCATGAACTGAACGTCGCCAGGTTCCTCTCCCTGCTGGATCTGTATTCCGCAGCCGACCCCACAGTACGGACAGATCGTCTTGACCGCGTCTCGGTTCTCACTGGACATTGTTCTGATTGACTAGGTATCGGACCGCACTTCGGTTGACACGTGTACGGTCTTCGTCCACGTGCATGAGTCTTTCTAGCACCCCACACGGATGGGCGACGACTCGTGCACCCCGCAGCGGAGAGCTGTCGCTGTGGATCGGGGAAACGCTCACGATCCCGTGTGCCAAAGTTCTACACGATGGCGCTCTCCCGGTCGCTCGTGAAAGCGAAAGCCGACGAGTACCGAGCGCAGGAGCCGCTGTTCCCCGTCGAACGGGAGGCGATCGAGACCCTTCCCGATGCCTTCGCGGCGGGGGAGTTCGGCTGGCGAGACGCCGAGTGGGTCGTGCAGTGGCACTACCGACGGTCTCTCGGCGCGGTACCGAACGTCGACCGACGCGAGCGTGAGGACCGGTTCGGCCAAAACGAGTTCGACGACGTTCGGAACGCCCTCGTCGGGGTCGCCGCGGCGGTGGACCCGGCCGATCGGATCGATCGGCTGCTCTCGCTCGAGGGCGTCGACGTTCCCGTCGCGTCCGCCTTCCTGCTGTTCGCCGATCCCGACGCGTGTATCGTGGTCGGCGAGCGCGAGTGGACGGTGCTGGCAGACCACGGACTGCTCGCCGACCCCTACCCGGCTCCACCCTCCGTCGAGGCGTACGAGACCTACCTCGAGACCTGCCGGTCGGTGGCGGATCGCCTCGAGTGCGACGCGTGGACGTTGTACCGCGCACTCTGGCGACTGTGGACGGACTGAGGGCGGCGCCGATCACTTGACCGAGAGATCCGATCCGCTCCGCCGCTCGGTGAATTCGATCTCGAAGCTGAGACACGAAACCTCTACACACGGAACCCTACCGTGTGTATAGGTAACTATCATCGAAGGCCTCGCGAACTAGAATCCCTTTCTAAATTCGAATCGGGAAGTGCCAAATTGAATCGATAGTGGATTACTAATGGATGAGTATCGCGTTCGGGATCGAACCGGTTCGCCGAGCCCGCTTCCGGTAAGCGCCGACTATAGTAGCCACTGAAAGTCAGTGTACATCCGATCGCGCGACGGCTGTGCGGTTCGGAGCGAGCGAAGCAAGCGAGAACCGCGGACAGTGCGGTCAGCGTGTAAACCGTTTCAGTTGTTGTACTGTCGGACAGGACTATTCGAAGATCGGTCGCTCGAACTCGGGCGTCACCCCAGCGGTGACGGCCGGAATTTCGCGACCGACGTCTCACTTACTTCTGTCCGACAGTGTACTACGGGGTCGAGTTTACGACGAGTTCTATACTGACAACCGAAATTCAGTCCGCGACCTCGCTTGCCCGGTCCGGCGACCGAGCGGATCGCCGCGACGAGCGGCGAGAGGGCCGAGCGCGTCGAGCAGACGTTCGAGCAGGCGGCGTCGGCGTTCGGTGAGAGCGACGCCGTGCGAGCGCACGGCTGGGGTGTGACAACAGCGAGAGATCCGGACCGCCCTCGACCGGAGCCAGCTGCTACGCGAACCGCCGTGATCGGCCTCGAGACCGCCACGGTTCGGGCTCGCTCGCTCCCGACGTTCGAGAGCCGGGAGCCTACAGGAGGAGCGCGATCACCGCGAGAACGATGAAGATCAGCACGAAGATGCGCGCGATCTCCATCGAGACGCCGGCGACGCCGCGGGCGCCGACGGCGGCGGCGACGATCGCGAGGATGAAGAAGATCACTGCCCAGTACAGGAAGCCGCCGCCACCGATCTGGAGCGGAATCGCGGTTGCGAGTTCGAGCATACGTCGGACTCCCACGTCGTGTCATATAAATCTCGGCGACCGTCCGGACCAGTTCGAACCGCTAAGCGCGGGCTACACGACGGTTACGAACGTCCTGGACGGTTCTCGAGGAGGGAGTACGTTCAGTCGTCGCCGAAGAACGCGGCGCACAGTTTCGCCTCGGCGGTTCGGAGGTGCTCGTGGAACGTCGGCCGCGAGACGTTCATCGTCCGGGCGAGTTCCTCGCCGGTCGTCGGGCGCGGCCACTCGAAGTAGCCCGCGAGGTAGGCCCGCTGTAACGCGACGAACTGTCGGTCGGTGAGCGACGCCTCGAGTCGGGCGGCGAACTCCTCGCGGGTCTCGCCGTCGGCGTCGCGCTGTTGGAACGAGACGACGTCGGTTCCCGCGTAGCGGTCTTCGACCGCCTCGACCACCGAGCGGACGTTCGCCGAGCGCGGGATCTCGACCGTGAGACGGGCGCTGCCACCTTCGCTCTCGATCGTCTGCGTCCGGGCACCGCGACCCGAGAGCCAGGCGACGGGGTCGTTTTCGTCCATCAGTTCGATCAGACACCCCTCGTCACGTTCGACGAGGACGGTGAGGCCGACGGCGGGGAGATCGGCTGCAGCCGTTCGGAGTTCGTCGCCGGTCGCGCCCGTGACGGTAAACAGCGACACCGTTCCGTCGTCGGTACCGTGGACCGACCGGCGGTACTCGAGGAGACTGTCGGTCGCGGCCGAAAGCGCGACCGACGCGACCGACGCGTCGGTGAGCTCGAGTTCGACGGCGACGACGGCGTCCGTCTCGAGGGTGCGGCTGGTCTCGCGGGCGTTGACGCCGCTGGCGACGGCGCGCGCGAGCGCGGAGAGGATCACCGACTCGCGGTCGGCGATAGGTCGATCGCGGTCCGTACAGGCCGTTAGGACGCCGTACTCGATCCCGTTGTAAGTCAGCGGAAACGCCGCGTGCGTCGTCTCCCCGTCGCCGGCCGCGGCGACGTCGCCGCTCGCGAGCGACTCGGCCGCCGGATGGGTACCGTCCACCGCAAGCGCCTCGGGCGAGACGCCGGCGCTCGAGCGCACCTCGATCGCTTCGGTCGCGGGATCCCGTTCGCCGATCCAGGCCCCGTCGTAGGCCGACTCCGCGGCGATCCGCTCGCAGACCGCGGCCTCGAGTTCCGACCGGGAGGTCGATCCCGCGACGACGTCCGTCACGTCCTGGATCAGCCCCTCGACGCGATCCAGGATGTACTCGAGCTCCGTCGTTCGGCGCTCGAGTTCGCGTTCGGCCTCCTTGCGCGCCGTCACGTCGTTCTGGAAACCGACGTAGTTGGTGACCGTGCCCGCTTCGTCGGGAACGGGAGCGATCGTCACCTCGTTCCAGAACTCGGACCCGTCCTCGCGGTAGTTCAGGAGTTCGACGGTGACCGGTCGTTCGGCGTTGATGGCCTCTCGCATCTCCGTGATCGCTTCGGGATCGGAGTCGGGCCCCTGAAGGAATCGGCAGTTCCGGCCGACGACCTCGTCGTAGCTGTAGCCGGTGATCTCCTGGTAGGCGTCGTTGATGTACACCAGCGGATTGTCCTCGCGGTCCGGATCGGAGATCGTGATCCCGACCGGCGCCTCGTTGATCGCGCGCTCTTTGACGGCGAGATCGCTCGTCGGCGCGTCGCCCTCGCTCGTTCGTTCGAACGTGATCGTCGCGCCCTCTTCCCCCCGGTGGACGCGCGCGTCGTACACGTCGTGCTCGAGCGAGACGTGCCGAGCAGTGCCGACCGTCGTCTCCGTGATCGCCTCCTCGAGCGCGTCCCAGTGCGGTGCGAGCAGCGTCGCCGCGTCGTGGGAGTCGTCCTCCGAGACGTCGAATGCGTCTCGTGCAGCCTCGTTCGCGTACGCGACGGTTTCGTCTGTAACGGCCAGTACGGGATCGACGACGTACTCGAGTGCGGCCGTCGGCGACGAGACGCCCCCCGAATCGTGCGTCCCCCCAGTAGTATCCATACCGTTCCGTACGACGGGACTCCCTAAGAACCATGGTGGGCGTGACCGAGCATCTATCAGCCATCCGATACTGAACGTTATGATTCCTCACGTCGTATGCTACCGTATGTCAATGTACCGATCGCCGTTCGAACGACTCCGGGCGAAGTTCGACGATTCGGAACTCAGGTGCCCGCAGTGCGGCTACTTCGACGACGACGGCGGGTGGCGAGTTACGACGACCGGGAGTCGAGTCCGGTACCAGTTCGTCTGTCCGTCGTGTGACGCCGTCGAGACCAGAGAACTCCGGCTGTAGGACGACTCGAACATCGACAGAGCGCAGTCACCCGACCTCCGGCGGGCCGGTCACTCCTCCTCCCGCTCGTACAGTTCCGGTTCGTCTTCCCCGCGCTCGTAGACCTCTCGCTCGGCAATCTGGATCTCGGTGTCGTCCGTTTCGAGGACCACGCGCTCGGCTCCGTCGACGTCCGCCGTCGAGAACTGCAGGTCGCCGACCGTCGCGGTTTCGTTGGGCTCCGGAATCGCCGTCTCGCCGACGTCGTCCCCGTCCTCGGTGACGCGAAGCAGGAACGCGTCGTCGGCTGGAACGACGTGAATCGCCTGCCCGTCGACCGACGCGTGGACCCGCACCGGTTCGGAGGTGAACGATCGGGTCCGCTCGCCGTCGACCTCGAGGTCGACGGCGTACGCCGTTTCGTTCCCGGTCACCTCCCAGCCGGTCCGTTCGACGTGGACGGTCTCCCGCCAGCCGAACCCGCCGACGTGGACCGTTTCCTCGCCCTCGTACTCGAGCAGGTCGGTGCGGACGGCGACCGTCGAGAGTTCGCGGTCGTCGCTGACGACGAGCACCCCGTCCTGCGGAGTTCCGAGGGTCTCGTTCTCGTCGCCAACGTCCACGACCGTGCGCTGGTCGAACGTCGCGTTCCGCTCGTAGGTGACGGCGTAGTCCCCGGCCTCGACCTCGCCGGACCCCGGGACGGTGTCGTCGTCGACCACCGTTAGGCCGAACGGAACGCTCGGAACGGCGACCAGTACCGTTAGCACGGCGAGACAGACGATCGCAGTCTGTCGACGCGACACCGGACTCGAGAGCCACCGATCGGGAACGAACGGCGGGAGCGCCGGAAGGGCGAGCAGCGCCGAGAACAGGAGCAGCGTCCCGAGCGGCAGGAACAGCGGTTGGTCGCTCAGTAGGACGCCCGCGAAACCCGCCGCGAAGCCGAGCGAGACCACGAGAATCCACACGGCGGCGAGCTGGCGCCGCGTCGGAACTCGAGGCAGAGCCGAGAGCGGTCGGGGGAGCGGGCGATCGCCGCCCGCGACGGCGACCGTGACAACCATCGCCAGCAGGACGACGAGCACGACGCCGGCACCCCGGTAGAGCACGAACACGTCGTCGCCGGCGGGCCAGACGAGGAGCCAGAGCGCCTGCGCGAATCCGAGGAGGAGGGTCGCGAAGAACACTCGCTCCGCGGTCGGTCGCCGTCTCCTGCGTCCCAGCAGCGCGATTCCGGCGAGCGCACCGATCAGAAAGCCCAAAAGGTGGGCCTGGAACCCGATCGAGGCCCACCCCGGCGGCGTCGGCGGCCCCGTCTGAACCGCCTCGCGGACGACCGGCTGGCTCAGGGCCTCGTACAGGAGCCGCAGGGCGCTGGAGGCGACGAGCGCGACGACGGTCGCGACCGGATGCGTGACGAGGGCGAATCCGGCGATGGCGAAGACGGCTCCGGAGAACCCGAGCCCCGGTCCCAGCGAGAAGAACGCCGTGAGATACGCGGCGCCGAGCAGCGCGGCCGGAAACACGACGATCGCCCGGATCCAGGGGCGGGTCAGCCAGCCGTCGGGCGCCGGCTGCCCCCGAGCGCGACCCGCGTTCCGGGACGGGTCGGGGTAGTGACTCCACGCGTACTCCGCGATCGGAGCGAACGCGAGGGTGCCGACCGTGTTCGCCACGAGATGTTCGGGGGAGCCGTGCGCGATGCCGGCCGTGAGCCATCCGGTCGGGTAGAAGTACGACCACGTGATGAACGGGTACGTGAGCGGCTCCCCCCAGTGGCGGAGGCCGCCCTGGGCCAGCAGGTAGAACGCGACGACGATACCGACGGTGACCATCGTCCCCCACGGGACGCCGTAGAGGAACCTGTCCCCGACGAGCGAGCGCCAGCGGTCGCGCTCCCCGCACTGCCACACGAAGCCGAGCGCGGCGACGACCGTCAGTACGAGAACGACCTGGGTCGGTGTGACAGGCATTGTGAACCCGTTACGAGACTGGTGTCGTAACTATTCGGTATTCTTTCGAGCGCGACGGCTCGAGCCGCTCCGGAGCGACCGAGACGACCGGGACGACGGCCGCCGCGACAGACGAAGGCGATTTAGGCACTGGACCGCTTTGCACTCCTAATGAGTCAACCGACGCCGGAGGTCTACGAGCAGGGCAAGGGGATGGACGCCCACAACCAAGTGATGCGGGAGATCCGCTCGCGCAAGGAGGCGAGCTACGACCCCCACGAGCCCACCCGCGTCTGGCTCGACGAGGACAACACGCCGACCGGCGTCAAGCGAAGCCTGACGATCATCCTGAACACCGGCGGCTGCCGGTGGGCCCGCGCCGGCGGCTGTACGATGTGCGGCTACGTCGCCGAGAGCGTCGACGGCGGCTCCGTCTCCCACGAGGCGCTGATGGATCAGATCGACGTCTGTCTCGAACACGAGGAGGAGAACGGGGACGAGCCGGCCGAACTCATCAAGATCTACACGTCGGGTTCGTTCCTCGACGAGCGGGAGGTCGGCGCCGAGACCCGCCGGGCCATCGCCGAAACGTTCGGCGACCGCGAGCGGATGGTCGTCGAGTCGCTCCCCGACTTCGTCGACCGCGAGAAGATCGGCGACTTCACCCGGTACGGCGTCGACACGGACGTCGCGATCGGTCTCGAGACGGCGACCGACCGCGTGCGCCACGACTGCGTGAACAAGTACTTCGACTTCGCGGACTTCGAGGACGCCTGCGCGGAGGCCGCGGTCGCGGACGAAGACGCCGGCAGCGACGCCGAGGCGGGGATCAAGGCCTACCTCCTGATGAAGCCGCCCTTCCTCACCGAGTCCGAGGCCGTCGAAGACATGATCTCCTCGATCGAGCGCTGTGCCGACGTCGAGGGCTGTCACACCGTCTCGATGAACCCCTGTAACGTCCAGCGCTACACGATGGTCGACGAACTCTACTTCAACGACGGCTACCGACCGCCGTGGCTCTGGTCGGTCGCCCGCGTGCTCGAGGAAACCGCAGATATCGACGCCATCGTCGTCTCGGACCCGGTCGGTCACGGCTCCGACCGCGGACCGCACAACTGCCAGGAGTGTGACGACCTCGTCCAGAAGGCGATCAAGGACTTCGACCTCCGGCAGGATCCGTCGGTCTTCGAGGAGGTCTCCTGCGAGTGCGAACTGACTTGGGAGACCGTCATGGAGCGCGAACGCGGCTTCAATCAGCCGCTAACGCGGTAACACGACGGAAAAGAGTTCTCGAGCGGGCGCAGTTGCCCGCGCGATCGATCAGCCGGATTCGGAGCCGACTGCCCCGGAATCCGCCTCGGCTCGCGGCACTTCGAGCGTGATCACGGTACCGCGAGGGTCGTTGTCCGCGAACGAAAGCTGCCCTCCCGACTGCGTGACGACCCAGTTGACCAGCCAGAGGCCGAGACCGCTGGCGTGTCGAAGCTGGGTGATCTCCCGCTCCTCTTCGAGCAGTTCACGCTCCTCTCCGGGGACGCCGGGTCCGTCGTCGGCGACCGACAGGACGACCACTCCCTCGTCCACCCGATCGCGAAGCGTCACCTCGAGCGTCGGCGTCGGCCTGTCGTGGTGTTCGACCGCGTTCTCGAGCAGTTCCGAGAACGCCATCTCGATGTACTCGTCGGCGCGTGCGAAGACGTCGTCCGGGACGGCGCGCTCGATTTCGGCACCCGGATACTCGCGCTCGAGCCGAGCCACCGTTCGCTCGACCACCGCGGAGACGTCGATCGGCCCCGTTCCGCGGGACATTCGTTCGAGGGTGTGTTCGACGGCGCGCGTCTTCTCCGCGAGATCGATGAGATCGGCCGCCCGGTCCTGGATCGTTGTCGCGTATTCGGCGTGCTCGTCGTTGACGGTTTCGCCGAGCATCTCGGCACAGCCGTCGACGATATTCATTCCGTTACGCAGGTCGTGGCGCAGCACGCGGTTGAGAATCTCGACGCGCTTCTGGCGCTGTTTCTGTTCGGTGATGTCGGTGTAGAGTCCGAACGTGCGACTCGTAGCCGACCCGAACTCGATCGGGACGACCCGTAGCATGAAATCGCGAAGGCCGTCGGCAGTCTGACGCTTGACTTCGGCTTCGATGATCTCTCCCTCGTGAACTCGCCGGTTGATCGCCGTCCCCTCGGCGGTTCTATCGGGCGGAACGAGATAGTCGTCCAGCGGTTCGCCGACGAGTTCGGATTCGTCGTAGCCGAAGACGCGCTCGAACGCGGCGTTGACCGCTTCGACGATCGGTTCGTCGCCGCGGTAGCGGATGCTGACGACCGCGTCCGGAACGTTCTCGAACAGCGCGACGAAGCGGTCGCGTTCGTCCCTGAGTTCCGCCTGCGACGCTAGCTGGTCGAGTCGATCGGTGACGTGAGAGAGCAGTAACTCGGTCAGTTCTACGTCGTCGCGATCGAACGCGTCACCTTTCGTGGACGCCGCCTGAAAGACACCGTGCTCGCCGATCGGGACGCTGAGGAGCGACTCGTAGGTGTCGGTCTCGTTGATTCCCGTCTCGGACGATTCGTCCCCGTCGATCCGGTACGTTTGCTGGTTTCGGTAAGTCTTTCCGGCGATTCCTTCCGTGACGTGAAATCGTTCGACGTAGTCCGCGTCGTCGATGTGCGAAGAGAGCGCCGCTTTTTCGAGGTAGTCACCGAACGCGCGATCGACGACGCAGACGTCGAAGTTGAGAACGTCTTCCGCCGCGATCACCGTGAGATCGTAGATCTCCGCGGGCTGCTCGCAGTCGTCGAGCAGCGAAGCGATCTCGTGGAGACTCTCGATTTTCGCTCGCCGGTCGACGAGTTCGCGCTCCATGCGCTTGCGGTCGCTGATGTCGCGGACGATTCCGACGGCCCCCTCGAGTTCGTCGTCCGCGGACAACAGCGTCGTGTTGGCCTCACCCGAAATCCGCTCGTCCGTCCGAGTGACGATCGTCACCTCGGTCGTCGCAACGGAGCTGTCGTCGGCCGAAACGAGATCCCGAACCCGTCTCCGGCCTCGCTCGAGGCTCCCTTCGGTGAGGATCGTCGAGACGTGTTTTCCGACGAGTTCGTCGCGGTCGTACCCGGTCATCTCCGCCATGGTGTCGTTGACCGTGACGAACCGGCCGTCGCAGTCCAGAACGTAGATCCCGTCGCCGACGGTCTCGAGGATCGTCTTCGCTCGCTCGAGTTCGCGTTCGCGCGCCGCCCGGTCGAGCGCCGCTTCCGTCGTCGTGGCGAGCACGGTGACGAGATGAACGTCGGCGATGTCGAGTTCGTGCCGTCCCGTCGAGGCGACCGACAGCAGCCCGTGTTCTCCGAGCGGGTGGAAGACCGCACTCTCGACGGGCCGATCGATCTCGTACGGGACCAGTTCCGTCGAGGTGTCGTCGACGACGATCGGTTCCTGGCGCTCGTAGGCGTCCCAGAGGATTCCGTCGCCGGGACCGATTGCCGGAATCTCTCCGGTGGCGTGTGCGAGTTGGGTCGTCGTTCCGGCGATCTCGAGGTGTGCAGCGTCGTCGTCGTAGAACCGGATTCCGCCCAGCGAGCGGTCGATCACGGTTTCGGCGGCGTCGATGACGATCTCGGCGATTTCGTCGACCGACGCGGCTCGCATGAGGTCGTGTGTCGTCTCCTGGAGCGCTTCGAGTGCGTTCGCACGCTCGAGTTCGTCGGTGACGTCCTGTCCGAACGAGAGCACGCTGACGATCGCACCGCTGTCGTCGACCAGCGGCGTGTTGAACCACTCGCACGTGATTACGGAGCCGTCCTTGCGAACGTTGCGGCTGACGTTCCGTGACGGCCCCCGCCCGGATCCGGTATCGACGAGGTTCTGCCAGTGGCTGGCCGCGTCCGAGCGTTCCGAGTCGGCGACGATCAGGTCGAGGGCCGAACGGCCGAGCGCTTCCCGTCGCGTATAGCCGAACAGCTCCGTCGCCGCCGGGTTCCAGCTGATCGCCTCGAACTCGAGGTTCCACTCGATGATCGCGAGCGGCGACTGTTCGACGAGCAACTCGAGTTGTTTCGAGGGGGTCGCCTGGATCGAACCGTCCGTTTCGCGCGTCGAATCGTCGACGGAAAGCAGTCCGGAGACGCGTCTCGAGAGCGTCCCGATGCCCTGCGAGCGCGGAACGTAGCCGTCGGCGCCGGCGGCGATCACTTCCCCGGCGAGCGCCTCGCTTCCGGTCGACGGGAAGACGACGATCGGAACGTCGGATCGACGGTCCCGAATCTGCAAGCAGAGATCGACGCAGGTCGCGTCGGGAACACCATCCGTCAGCACGACGCAGTCCGCACTCGAGAGCCGTCGGAGACAGTCGGCAGCCGTCTCGACGGCGTCGACAGAGGCGCCGACTGCGAGAGCTCGCTCGACTGCCGCAGATCCGTCGGAATCGACGTAGACGACGCGAGTTTCTCTACTCATGACTCGGTGCTCTGGTGGAAACCGGTTCGTGTCGGCCAGCACACGCTAACCGACTGGCGACTTTCTTCCGAGGCGACGACACGGGTGTCGTATGCGCCTGGTTTCTGCAAAGAATCGAAGTGGTTGGAAAATAAAGGTACCGGCTGTATCTAGGCGCGATCGGCGACCGAATCGAAGCCCCGGAGGATACCCTGGCCGTCGGTCGGTCCGACGTCGGGTAGCGTCGCGCGTTCGGGGTGAGGCATCAACACTGCGACCGTCTCTCTGTCGCCGAGTACGCCCGCGACGTTGTGTTTGGAGCCGTTCGGATTCACGTCTGCCCCCGTCTCGCCGGATTCGTCGCAGTAGCGGAAGAGGACGCGGTTCTCCTCCTCGAGTGCGGTCAGTCGGTCGTCGTCGATCTCGTAGCGGCCCTCACCGTGGGCGATCGGAACCTCGATGACCTCGCCCTCGTCGTAGGCGGCCGTCCAGGGCGTGTCGGCACGCTCGACCCGGAGGAAGGCGCGTTCGCACTGGAACCGGGCGCTCTCGTTAGTCGTGAACGCGCCCTCGGTGAGTCCCGTCTCGCAGCCGATCTGGGCGCCGTTGCAGACGCCCAGTACCGGCACGCCGTCGGCGGCGGCCTCGCGAACCTCGGCCATGACGGGCGAGCGAGCGGCCATCGCGCCGGCGCGCAGGTAGTCGCCGTAGGAGAACCCGCCGGGTAGCACGATCCCGGTCGTCTCCGCCGGCAGGCCGTCCTCGTGCCAGACGATCTCGGCGCCGATGTCGAGATGCTCGAGGGCGCGTGCGGCGTCGCGGTCGCAGTTCGAGCCGCCGAATCTGACGATCGAGACCGTCACAGTCGCCACCCCGCGGTGTTGCGACCGACGGTCTCGGTCGTCGTGATTGAAACAGTCATCTACCGCTCGTCGACCTCCACGTCGTAGTCGTGGATGGTCGGGTTCGCGAGCAGTCGCTCCGCCATCTCGCTCGCGCGCTCGCCGGCGGCGTCGGCGGACGCGGCGTCGAGATCGATCTCGAAGCGGTCGGCCGAGCGCAGCGCCTCGAGTTCGAAATCCAGGCGCTCGAGCGCCTGTTTCGTCGTCTCCGCCTCGGGATCCAGGACGCCGCGTTTGAGTCGAACGGTCACCGTCACGGTGTAGGCCGTCATTACTCGATACCCCGTATCCGTGCTCAAAAACGCTTTCGCCTTTCGTCCGTAATCCACGTTCGTGGATATCTTCGCGAGTCGGGCTCGTCAGGGAAGCAGGCGGCCGAGCGCCGACCGCAGGCGGTAGCCGATCGACCCGTTCCGATAGCCGTTCCAGCCGCGCATTCCGCCGGCGAGCGTCGCGGCGTCGTAGCCCTCCTTTTCGACCACCGACGTCGCCCTTCGAGCGACGATTCCCGCCTTACAGACCGTGACGACCGTCTCGTCGTCGACGGCGCGCTCCACGCGCTCGAGCCCGCGGACGGCTCGACCCGGTGGAGCGCGGAGACGGTCGACGTCCGGGCCGACTCTGTCCACTACGAGTCCGACGAGCGGGTGCAGACGCCGTTCCGTCAGGAGACGGTCGCCGTCGCGAACGGGACCGTCTACGCCGCGCTCGAGGGCGCGACGTTCACCGACGAGCGCGACGGGGAGGAGTGCACGACCGAGTTATCCAGCGGGTTCGGCGCGGTCGACGCGGAAACCGGCAACCGCGTGTGAGTGGTCGCGTTCACGCCCCGCACGCGGGCGGTCCCGTCACCGAACCGATCATGGCGAGTGGCTCGTCCGTGAACGTGAACCTCGGCGGCGGAGAGGGTGAAATACACGTTCGACCCCGAAACCGGCGACGGCTTATACTACGAGCGGAACAGACGGGCCAGCACGGAAACGGCCTTCGTCACCACCTACTGGGATATCAACGGCGAACTCACCGTTTTCGACGGCGGGAACCGGTGGACCGTCGAGAGCGACCACAACGCGTGGCGGTCGCCGATCGTCGTCGGCGACGCGCTGACCGCCGGTCACTTCGCGACGCCGCCGGAGCACGTCGAATCCGACTATCCGGAGCGGTCGCTCGTCGCGTTCAACATCGCCGACGGCAGCGACCGGTGGATCCTCGACTTCGACGAAGAACTCCCCGACGCCGGCGGTCGACCGATCGCCGCCGACGAGAACACGCTCTACCTCGAGACCGTCGAAGCACTCGTCGCGCTGCGCGCGTCCGACGCCGACGACGCCGAACCGGACGGCGATGGCTCGGCCGACGATGACGACTCGGCCAACGATGACCCAGTCGACGAGGACGACGACTCAGACAACGAGGACGATGGGAGCGGAGTCGGCGAAGACGATGGGGACGCTGCAGACGACGGAGACGACGATCCGGACGCGAACGGTGGCGAAGACGAGATAGACGGAGACGGCGACGAGACGACCGACGACGAAGATGACGCGGGCGACGACGTTCCAGGCTTCACGACCGGCGCGGGGATCGTCGGCGGCGCGCTTGGCCTCGAGTGGCTGCGCCGGAAGGCCAGCGTCGACGAACCGACCGGCGGGGACGAGCCGGCCGAGTAAGGGTTGCGTCGTCAGTCGGCCGGCAGCGGCGGCGCCTCGAGGGCGGCGATCGACCCCACTATCCGATCGGCGGCCCGCCGTGCGCCGGCGACGTTCCCTGCGAAGGGGCCGACGGTCCCGGCCGCCAGCGCGCCGGTGACGAACACCGGCGAGCGGCCGCCGTCGGTCCGACGCCACGCCAGCGTCTCGTCGTCGAGTACCGGCATCCCCTGATAGCCTCGCTCGAGGCCGAGTTCGTCCGCGACGCGGTCGACGAACGGATGCTCGAAGACCGGATCGAAGCCGGTCGCGAGCGCGACGCGATCCGCGGAGAGACAGCCGTCGTCGGCCAGCAAGAGACGCACGCGGTCGCCGACGGCGCGAGCCGATCGAACCTCGTCGGTGCGGACCGTCAGCCCGCCGTCCTCGAGACGATCGAACAGCGTCGGCGGAATCGTGGCGTCGTTGCGCGCCTCGCGAACGGTTTCGACGCGCGCTCGAGCGCCCGGCGGGTGGCGGTGGAGGTGGCGCTCGACGTGATTCCAGTTGATCCAGCGGGGATCGGCTTCGATGGCCGCCTCCTCGAGTTCGCGTCTCGAGAGCAGGGTCACGGACTCCCGATCGGCGAGGCAGGTCGCCAGCTGGGCGGCGGTGACGCCGCCGCCGACGACGACCGTTTCGTCGGCGCTCGCGTCGGGATCGAACCCGTCCCAGACGTGGGTGACCGCGTCGATTCCGTCTGCCCAGTCGGGCGTTCGGTAGCGACCACCGTGGCCGATCGCCAGCACGCAGGACCGGGTCCGGATCGGTCCGTCGGCCGTCTCGACGACTATTCCGTCCGCTCCCTCCGCGCGGTCGTCGATCGATTCGACCGCCGTCCGCCGGTGCAGCACCTCCAGTTCGCGACCGTCGATCACGTACTCCGCGTAGTCGAGGAAGAGCGATAACGACGGCCGCCGCGGGTAGCCCGGCGTCGGCAGGAGTTCGTCCTCGCGACCGCACGCCTCGGCGAAACTCTCGAGCCCGAACGGTTCGGTGCCGACGTGGTGGACGAACGTCGACCGCATCGCGTCCATCTCGCAGGCCTGCGCTTTGCGACGGAACGAGGCCAGCAGCCGTTCGTTCGGATCGACGATTCGGACGTCCTCGCGCTCGAGGTCGGTGTCCTCGAGGAGTCGCTGGACGAGGTAGGTACCGTGGATACCGCCGCCGACGATGACGCACTCGAGCATGCAGCCGCGGTACGGGGTGTTGTTACTTTACTCTATTGTTTTAATAACTAATCGTACTATGGACGACGGTGTTAGCATGCACTGGTGCGGCGAGCACCGGCCGTCGAGCGTTCCCCCCTCCGCGGAGCGCTCGAGAGCCGGACTCGATCGGGAGCGCGGGCGAACGCTCACGACAGCTGCCAGGAATAGCTTTAGTCGTGGCCCCGGATATCTGACCCGATGAGCGACGACGCCGACGGTCCGGTCTACTACGTGATCAGCGATCTCCACATCGGCGGCGACGAGCAACTCGAGCGCGTCGACTTTCTCGAGGAGTTGCTCGGGTTCCTCGAGCGGCTGGAGGCGAGCGACGAGGACGCGGAGCTGATCATCAACGGCGACGCGTTCGGGCTCTGGGAGTTCACCGAGCTCGAGGGGTTGGAGAAGTTCGACGAACTGATCGAGCGGTATCCGACGCTGTTCGAACAGTTTCGTGCGACCGGCGACTCCGTTCCGATCACGCTGCTCCCGGGAAACCACGACCACGAACTCGCCGCCTACGACGAGTACGTCGAGCGCCTCGCCGAGTACAACGTCGACCTGATCCAGGCGAAGTCGATCACCCGGCCGGTCGGCGATCGAACGATTCACTTCGAACACGGGCACCAGCAGGATCCCAACAACCGGATCGAAGACTTCGGCAACCCGCACGCGACGCCGATGGGGTACTTCTACAACACGCACGTGACGAGTCGAGCCGGACAGCTCTCCGATCGGGGGCGGTACAACTGGTTGAAGGACGTTCAGGCGGTGACGCCCACCGAACGGATGCCGAACTGGCTCGTGTCGAAGTACTTCTACCGCGAAATGAACCCCCTCCTGCGGTACGCCACGGTTCCGTTCCTGCTCCTGTTCAACGTGAGCGTCGTCCTCGCGGTTCTCGCGGGGCTCGATCTGGCCGGGGTCTGGACGATGCCCGTCGAGACGGCCGACGCGTTCCTCGATCAGTTCGGTCTGGCCGGCGCGGCCGTTCACCTGCTCCTCGTGATCAACGCGGCGGTCGCCGGACTGCTGTTGCTCGTCGCGGCTCCGCTGTTTCTCTTCGCCAGGGACGCCAGGAAGACGGTCGACCGATTCGGAGTCGTCGAGACCGACCTCACGGTCGATCCGGAACAGCCGTACGTGGAAGCCGCCCGCGAGGTCTTCGCCGACCGTCCGGAGACGGCGGTCTTCTGTTACGGGCACACGCACCGACCGAAGATGCTCGAGGTCGACGACAGGCTGCTCGTCAACACGGGAACCTGGCTGAAGCGCCTCCACCGCCGGGACGTCGTCGCCGGACGCCTCCCGACGGTCTTCTACCCGTCGTACCAGCTCTGCGTCGTCCGCATCGCGGCCGACGCCGACGGCGTGATAGTCGAGTACGAGGAAATCGAGAAACCGAGTCCGACCGCGGAAGAACTCACTCTGACCGAGCGGCTCCTCACCCTGGGTCGAGAGCCCAACCCCGAACTGCCCGGCCGGGCGGTCGTCACGAGCGAAGCGTCCGAACCGACCCCCGACGCGCTCGAGTGAGCGGCCTCGAGCGATCTTAGAACAGCAGCCTCCCGACCCACGCAACGACGAGTGCGAAGCCGATCGCCGCCGCGGCCTGTCGGGCGAGCAGTTTCGCGACGAATCGGACCGAGACCTCGCGTGCGACCGTGATCGCGGTGACCAGACAGGGGAAGAGCACGCCGGCGAGGTAGACCGCGACGAGCACCTGCACGGGAGAGAGCGCCGCGAGACCCGACGAGTCCGCCGCCAGCAGGGCGATCCCGTCCTTGCGAACCGAGGCGAGCACGACCGGCAGGGCAGCCTCCGCCGGAAGGCCGAACGCGCCCATCGCGGGCGCGAGCGCTCCGCCGAGTCGCTCGAGCGCGCCGGCGTCGTCGAGCAGCGCGGCGACGACGCAGATTCCGGCGAAGACCGGCAGAGCCGTCGTGACGAAACTCGCGAGCGACGTCCGGGCTTCCCGCCAGATCGCGCGCGGACGAGGCCACTCGAGGAAGGTCCGCCGATCGGCCGCGAGCGAGGTCGTACGGGCCTCGGGCGGCGCGATCAGCCGGACGTAGAGCAGGGTCGTCGCGGCGAGCACGACGAGGTAGGGGACGACGAGCCAGCTCATTCCCACCGCGGCGAAGACCGCGAGCGTGGCCGGGAACTGGTAGGAGCAGGCCGCGCCGAAGGAGATCGCCGAGATGGTGGTACAGCGGGTACAGTCCGAACAGCTCCGGGTGCTCGTCACGGCGGGCACGTTACAGCCGAATCCCATCACGACCCGGACGAGATCCCGTCCGGTCAGGCCGATCCGACGCATGACGGGGTGGAGCGCGGCCGTTACTCGCGTCACGAGCCCGCTCGCCTTGTACGCGCCCGTAAACAGCGCGAAGATGAACATGGTCGGCAGCGCCCAGACGAACAGGAACGGTCCCATCGCGAGCAGCCCGTAGTCGCTGACGAGGACGGCCACCAGCGGATCCGGCACGCTCTCGAAGCCGAGCGGAGTCGCGAGCGAGGTCGGTAGCGTCGCCGTCTCGACCCGGACGGCCGCGGGCTCGAGCGCCTCGCCGACGATCGGGTCGAGTTCGCTCGCGACCGCGTTGGCGAACCAGACGGCGACGACCGCGGGCAGGAGCAACACGAGCGCGCTCGCGATCGGTCCGAGGTACGGTCGCTCGAGGATCGTCTCGGGCGGCTCGATCTCCCAGCCGACCCGCGTCGCGGTCCCGCCCGGCAGCTTGCCGCCGTATCGGATCGCGTCGAGGACGGCCCGCGGGTCGCTCGCCCCTGCCGGACTCTCGCCAGGAAGCTCGCCGCCGTCCGCCGCTACACGGGTCAGACTCCGCGCGTCGACCGGAACGACCGGGACGCCGAGGTCAGTCTCGAGGTCCGCGAGCGCGTCCTCCGCTTCGGGACGGTCGTCGACCTTATCCCAGTGGGAGACGACGACCGCGCCCGGCCGTCCCTGGACGAGCGGTAACAGCTCCGCGAGGTCGCGGTCGAGGTCGGTCGCCGGGACGACGAGGACGACCCGGTCGATCGACACGAGTTGCGACAGCGCCTCGCGGGTCGTCTCGGTGTCCGCCTCGAGCGTGATCCCCGGCGTATCGACCAGCTCGAGGTCGCCGGTGCGGTAGATTTCGCTCGAGACCGTCGAGCCGCCGACGTTCTCGTCGGCCGGCGCCGAGCGTGTGAGTCCGGCGGCGAGCGCCGATTTGCCGACGCTCTCCTTCCCGATCAGGACGACTCGCTCTCGATCGTCGCTCACTCGATCACCACGAGATCGGTCGTCGGCAACGCTGCAGCACCGAACCGATGGGCTGTCGCGATAGCGGCGCGACGCGGGTAGTGCATCTCTGGCTCGGCACTCGCCGCGCCGGGTTAATAATATTATCGTCTAAGATAATAACTACTATTAGATCCGAGATAGTATTGGTAATCAGATGCCCGATAGCTCGATCCCTGTCACGGTACTGTCCGGAACGCTCGGCGCCGGCAAAACGACCGTTCTGAACCGCGTCCTGCGTGAGAGCGACGATCGGCTCGCCGTCCTCGTCAACGACATGGGCGAGGTGAACGTCGACGCCGACCACGTCGCCGAATCGTCGGACATCGCCGACGAGGACGAGGAGTTGATCGAACTCTCGAGCGGCTGCATCTGCTGCGAGCTTCGCGGCGACCTGCTCGAGGCGATCGACCGCCTCGCTCGCGAGCGCGAGTTCGACGGGATCGTCGTCGAGTCGACGGGCGTGGCGGAGCCGCTCCCGGTCGCCCAGACGCTGACGCTCGGATTCGACCAGGGCGACCTCGAGCCGACCGAGTTCTACGAGGAGACCGGTATCGAACCGCTCGAGGACTGTCACCTCGACACGACCGTGACCGTCGTCGACGCCCACCAGTTCCGCGAGGCGATGCGCTCGGACAAGATTCTGGACGACGACGGCACCGAGAAACACCTCGGCGACCTACTCGTCGAGCAGGTCGAGTTCTGTGACGTCCTGTTGCTCAACAAGTGCGACCTCGTCGACGAGGACACCCTCGCACAGATCGAGTCGACGCTCGGGGTCTTACAGCCGCGAGCGGAGATCGTCCGGACCGAACACGGCGGCGTCGATCCCGACGCAATCGTCGACGCGGACCGGTTCGACTTCGAGGCGGCGAGCCGGTCGGCGGGCTGGATCCGGGAACTGCAGGAGCCCTACGAGTCCGCCGAGGAGGAACACGGCGTCACCTCGTTCGTCTTCGAGGCCCGGCGACCGTTCCACCCGGAGCGGTTCGCCGATCTGCTCGACGAGTTCCCCGACGCCGTCGTCCGTGCGAAGGGACACTTCTGGCTCGCCGGTCGCGGCGAGGAGGCGATCACGCTCAACGTCGCGGGCCAGTCGATCCGCGTCGCCCCGGGCGGCCAGTGGCTCGACGCGCTGCCGGAACCGGAACGACGCGAACGGCTCGAGGAGAATCCGGAGCTCGGATCCACCTGGCACGAGCGGTGGGGCGACCGCAGCGTCCAGCTCGTGCTGATCGGCACCGAGATGGACCACGAGTCGCTGCGGGCCGACCTCGAGGACTGCGTGCTCGACGACGACGAACTCGAGGACGATTGGTCGGCGTACGAGGATCGGTTCCCGACCTTCGAGCCGCCCGAAGAACTCGAGGAGGACGAGGAATCGACGCCCGAGGCCGACGAGTCCCAGTCCGGCCGGGAGGAAATCGGCATTGCGGACTGAACGACCGCGGAGTGATCGTCCGTGACCGGACACGACACGGAGACCGAACCGGAGTCGGGCGCCGACAACCCGGCCGACGGGGACGTCTCGCCGTGTTGCCACGCGTACGTCGAGCGAAACGAGCGCGGGCCGGACAGCTGTACGATCTACGAGATCGTCAACGCCGAATCCGTAGCAGACACCTGGATCAAAGCCCGGGGGGACGCGTTCGTCTCCAGGGAAGATACTCGGTGATTGAATCGACCGACAACCACCACAGACGACGAATCCAACCCATGTCCACGCACTTCCAGACCGCAGCGAGATCGAACGTATCACACGCGCATCGGCGCGAAGCGATCGGCCGACTGATCGACGCCGACGAGCGAACGAATCTCGCGCTCCTCGTCAAGATGAGCGGTCTTCGCGGGGAGTACCGGCGGCAGGCGCTCGAGGGACTGGGCGAGTGCAACGCCACCGAGACGCTCGAAGACCTCGCCGAGAACACGACGATCGATCCGTCGTTACGACGCCGAGCGGACGACCTGTGCTGATCTCGACGGTTCTACCGATTGGGCGGGGGAAGCGGGCCGCGGAGAGACCGATCTCGACGACTCGACGAGGAGCCGAACCGATCGGTAACCGATCCGACGGTCGGCAAGCGATCGACGGATAGTTGCTACGCTATAGCCCGGTTAGTCCCTTCGAATCCCGTGACCCCCAGCACCGTGCGTTATTCTCTCAATGGCAATCATTGATTTTGAATGCCAAAATTATACTTGCAAATACGTAAATAGATCTGGCTCGAAACCGACGTATGGAAGAAACAGAACCCAGAGACCCCATTACCGACGTTCCGATCGAACAGTCCGATCTTCCGGTTTACCTGCCCGGAACGCCAACCGTCTCGTTTACGGAGTACATCGAGCGATTCGTCAGCATGCTGTTCCGCTGATTCGGCACCACCGAAATCACTGCACGAAGGCACAGGGAGCCCATACTCGACGCTGCTCACTCGACACCGTAGCGTCGGTGAACGGAGACGCTCTCTACGGAGTTCCGACTCGACAACAGATCGGTAAGCAGTTCGCACGCTCTACGTAACATCGAACCCAGCCCGGATTCAGTCTCGCGACCGAATAACGAAATCGTGTTTTCGACTGTGTCGGCGATCAGCAGTCGCAGTAGTCGGGCTTGCAGCACTCGAGATCCTCGAGAATCATCCGTTTCTCGCGGTAGGCTTCGAGCGGGTCGGTATCGACCCCGAGGCGCTCGCCGATCGCCTCTGCGACGACGGCGAACCGCTGGCGAAACTTGTAGATGAAGCAGAACTGCTGGCCGTTGTGAGCGACCTGGGGGCCGGCGAGAAACAGCCCCGGCGTCTCGGTGGACTCGTCGCGGTCGGTCAGTTCCGGGAACTCGCCGTCGAACGCGAACAGGTTGTCGACCAGCGAGAGACTTCCTTCGAACCCGGTCGCGAGAATCGGCGGCGTTCGCGACCGGAACCGGTTGCCGTCCCTCGTGTGCACGACGTGCGATCCCCCGCAGTCGTCGCTTTCGATATCCCCGACGCGCACCTCGGGAACGAGATCGATCGGCTTCCCGTCCTCGAGGGCCGCCTCGAGTCGCTCGTTCGTTCGCGGGGAGAGCACCTCGCTGGGATCGGGACTGCGGAACCGCCAGGTTCCCTCGTCGTCGAGCACCGTGACCGAGAGCCCCTGTTCGGCGAGGCCGAGTGCCGCGTCGATCCCGCTCTCGGCGCCGACGACGACTACGGCGTCGGCCGCGCGCTCGGCCGCCGCGCCGGAGCCGTCGGCCACGGCCTGCGGTCTTCCATCGATTCCCTCGCTCGAGGCGTCGTCGGCGTACGCTTCCCACGAATCCACGTCGGCGACGTGGACGCCGTGTGAGCCGCCTTCGATCGAGCCGCTGGACGGATACTGGTACTGTCCCGCCGCCCAGACGACGTACCGGGCCCGGATTGAGTCGTCCGCGGTCTCGAGCGTAACCCCGTCACTCTCGTCTCTCTCACCGCCGTCGGGAACGACGGCTTCCACGTCGACGCCCGTCTCGACGGGAACCTCGTGGAACTCGGCGACGGCCTCGAGGTAGTCCGCGTACTGGTCGCCGGTCGGGTGTTCGCGGTCGAGCGCCAGCGCCGGCGAGGTGTCGATCGTGACGGCGTTCAGGTCGCGCACGCCGAAGGCGTTGGCGGGGAACGACGGCGTCAGCAGCCGCATTTCGTCGGGCCAGTTGCGAAACGAGGCACCGATACGGTCGCGCTCGAGGATCGCGTACTCGACGTCGAGTCGCTCGAGCGCGACAGCGGTACCGATTCCCGCCGGACCGGCGCCGACGATCGCGACCTCGAGATCGGTGGCGTTCATACCGAACCGATGGGGTTCCACGTACTTAATAATACTAGGTTAGAAATTACTAATTTTGAATAATATAGAAGAAAGTGTTACTACAGGTTCGTTCTCAGGGATATCGACGGAAAGCAGGACTTTTAGCCGCCCATAGACTGAGATCAGTACTGATGACCCGATCTTCGCTCGAGCGGAGGTGGCTGCGATGACGACCGACGTGACTGAAATTACCGTAATCGGAGACGACGATACCGGGCTGGTTGCCCGCGTGACCAGCCTCCTGTTCGAGCGCGGAGCCAACATCGAGGACCTCGATCAGGCGGTCCGCGACGGCGTCTTCCGGATGTACCTCGCCGTCGACACCGCGGAGATGGTCTGTACCGAGGCGAAGCTTCGGGAGGATCTCCACGAACTCGGCGAGGACCTCGGACTCGACGTCCAGGTCCGGTTCCCGGCCGACCGCGAGACCCAGCAGATCGCCGTGCTCGGCACCAAGGAGAGTCACTGCCTCGAGGCGCTGTTCGAGGCCTGGGCGAACGACGAACTCGGCGCGGATATCGGCGTCGTCATCGGGAACCACGACGAGCTCCAGCCGCTGGCGGAGCACTACGACGTCCCGTTCCACGACATCGGTGACGAGAAGGGCCAGCAGAACGAGGAACGGCTCCTCGAGCTCCTCGCCGAGTACGACGCCGACCTGATCGTCCTCGCGCGCTACATGCGCATTCTTTCTCCGAACGTGGTCTTCCGGTACGAGGACCGCATCATCAACGTTCACCCCTCGCTGCTGCCGGCGTTCCCCGGCGCCGAGGCCTATCGACAGGCCATCGAAGAGGGTGTCCGCGTGGCGGGCGTCACGGCCCACTACGTCACGACGGACCTGGATCAGGGGCCGATCATCACCCAGCGCGCGTTCGACGTCCCCGACGAGGCCGACCTCGCGGAGATGAAACGCCGCGGCCAGCCCCTCGAGGCCGACGCGCTGCTCGAGGCGGTTCGGCTCCACCTGAACGGCGACGTCTCGGTCCACCGCGGCAGAACGAGCGTTCGCGAGAACGGCACCCGCTACCAGCTCGGACTGCCGGGAGAGATGGACGAGATCACGCCGGATCGGCCGGTCGACGGGATCGGCAGCGCCGTCGCGGACGCCCAGCGCGAGACGGACGGCGACGAGTCGGAACGAGAGGCGGAATCCGAGACGCCGGCAAACTGACGAGTTAGGAACGGTCCCAGGACTCGAGACACGCCGCGCTGCAGAACTGGTAGTGGACCGCCTCGCCGTTCTCGACGATACTTACGACTCGTCGCTCGCCACCCTCGGTTACCGGGTCGCCACACGCTCGACACTCGGGGGCGTCCTCGTCGGTCGAATCACTCATTGCTAACCGACGTGGTGCGTCAGCCACTTGAACGAACCTGTTGCGGCGGTATCGGCCATTCGGTACGCCGCTCGTCGCGCCGCTGTTCGGACGACTGCAGGAAAAGCGGAATCTCCGACCGGAATCTCGGTTCGAGCGCGGCAGCCCGAACGTCCTATACGTTCCCCTGATCGACCGCAACGTCCTCGAACAGCGGGCAAAGATCGCCGTCGAGCCGGGACTTCAGATCCTCGGGTTCGCCCTCCGTCGGGGCGACCGTGATCGCGTCGGTGACGCCCTCGGCGTACCGTTCGGCGTCGTCCGACTCGACATCGCCCCCCCTGGAGGTGTTCGCCGACTCGGTCGACGAACTCGTCGCGGCCGTAGCCGGCACCGTCGTGGTCGGCGCCCTCGATGACGCCGGCCAGTTCGGGCGGCAGCTGACTCGCGACGTCCTCGGCCTCGCCGCCGGTCAGGGTCTCGCCGAGCGTCTCGATGACGGCCTCGCTCGCGACCTGCGCGCGCTCGATCGTGTCGAGGTGACTCGCCTCCTGTACGAGTTCGTAAAATTCGTCTTCCTGCATAGATGGACGTTCGGCGGTGACCGGTGTCGGTATTTGGACCTCAGATGCAAGGCCGCCAGCGGACCCCCTCGCCTCGGTGAACGGCGCCTCGAGTTCGTCAGGAAGCTGTGAGCGGAGGGTGCGGTGGTCACCGCGCGGAACGACATCGACGAGGGCAGACGGATCGAGACCCACACATCGCCGATTGCTGGGTGACGATAGACGTCCTCGAGGAACGCGGCGTCGCTCACCTGGTGCGAGAACAGTACGGAACGGAAGAGGACTGACGCGAATCGGGCGTTCAGTCGGCTTCGTTGGCTTCGGCCTCGAGGGAGGAGCCGCTCGAGGCGACGCCGAACTGTTCGGTCCACGACGAGGAGACGAGCGGTGCGACGGCGAAGAACACCATCGCGAGCACGAACAGCGAGAGCATGACGGTCGCGACGGCCGTAATGCCGATCGTGGGGTCGAACAGGGCGATACTCGCTACGATGCCACTGGTAGTGACGGGACTCATTAGCGCTCGATCTCACGTTACGACCCCCCACCTATGAGAGTTTCTCTCCGCGTCCGTCCCGGTCCGGGGTGATGAGCAAACCAGCGTCCCGTGCTCGAGACGGCCGATCGAGAGCCGGCGAATCGAGACACGACGGAGCCATCGATACGCGAGACAATCGTCGAGAGCGGTTCACTTGCGGCGAGAAGCCGTATGATCCCGTATCAGACTCGAACAACCGAATCGCATTTACCCCTCCGTCCGGACGAACGTGTATGGAGATTCCCGAGGGGCTGGGGTTTCACGTCCTCGATACCTTGTCGTCGAATATCGCAGTACTGGATTCTGACGGGACGATCCTGGCGACGAACGAGGCGTGGAAAACGTTCGCCCAGCAAGACGAGCTCCGGCCGCCGGTCGACGGCGTCGGCGCAAACTACATTTCCGTCTGTGACGGCTCTGACAGCCCGTACGCGGCCGAAGCCGCCGACGGAACCCGGGCCGTTCTCGACGGCGAGCAGGAACGATTCTCGCTCGAGTACCCGTGTCGCTCGCCGACCGAAGCGCGGTGGTTCCAGCTGACCGTGACGCGGACCGAGTACGAGGGCGACTCGTACGGCGTCGTTACCTACCGGAACATCACCGAACGAAAGCAAAACGAGCAGGAGGCGGTGGAGTCGGACGAACGCCTCCAGCAGTTCGCCTACGCCGTCTCACACGACCTGCAGGAGCCGCTGCGGATGATCACGAGCTACCTCGAGTTGATCGAGCGCCGGTACACCGACGAACTCGACGACGACGCCGAGGAGTTCATCGAGTTCGCCGTCGACGGCGCCGAGCGGATGCGGGCGATGATCGAGGGGCTGCTCGAGTACTCCCGGATCGAGACCCGCGGCAACCCGTTCGAACCGGTCGATCTGGACGAGATTTTCGAGGGGGTCCGGACGGATCTGCAGATCGCACTCGAGGAACGGGACGGCGAGCTAACGGTCGATTCCCTGCCGACGGTTTCGGGAGACCGGAGTCAGCTCCGGCAGCTCTTCCAGAACCTGCTCAGTAACGCGATCACCTACAGCGGCGACGAGCCGCCGCGGATCCACGTCGAGGCCGAACGGAGCGACGGCGAGTGGATCGTCGCCGTCAGCGACAACGGGATAGGCATCGATCCGGACGACCAGGAGCGGATCTTCGACGTTTTCGACCGCCTGCACAGCCGCGAGGAGTACGAGGGAACGGGGATCGGACTCGCACTCAGTCAACGGATCGTCGAGCGCCACGGCGGCAGCATCGAGGTCGAGTCCGAACCCGGCGAGGGATCGACCTTCTTCGTGACGCTGCCGAGTCCCTGATCTGTTCTGGTCGTTCGACGGGCCAGCGCTGACGGCTTTCTCCGACTGAAAACAGTCCACCTACGCGCAGTCTGTTTTCGATGTTGAGATGTTCTGTTGTTGCCAACTGTCCGTTAATCGGACTACGTACAGGGCGAGCAGGTGACGGAGTGGCAATCGATTTCACTGATAGCTGTCGAGAACACAGTTCTGAATACAGAGGGTGTAGTCAGTACGTGGTTTCTAGTAGCTTCTGAGGATTCTAACGGAGCCGGGAGTTCGAATTGTAAGCGGCGTAACTCTACTATCCCGGTCCGAAGGCCGCGATATCGGCTCCCACCGTCGCCAGTGCGTCGGCGGGGTTCGGGTCGCTGTCGGCCAGATGCGTGTACTGGTGTTCCGGGATGCTCGACAGTGCCGCCGTGACGGCCTCGCTGTACGTCTCGACGCCCGGTTCCGTCGGGTCATCGCCACCCCTGACGTCTCGGATGACCGTCATCGAATCGATTTGCACTTCCAGCCTGCGTGGCTCGTAGCGAGCCAACAGTTCGGAATATAGTGGATGTATCCATCACGACGCGGCAGTTAAGTACCATCCATCGGCGCTGAATCGATCGCTACGTGCAGTTTCGAACCGACCCTCGGATTTTTTCAGCTACAGGTGATATCTACGGAGTTGAAGTCAGGAAGTACACAATTAGCGGAATTCAGAGGATCACTCACAGAACACAACAATTTTTCGGCAGATCTAATTCGAAAGTCCCGAAGCACCACTATCGCTCGGCACAGGAGGCCCGTCCTTCGGGAGTTCCTCTCGTTTCGATCCACCACACGTTGCTACACCACGGAATAAGTTGGATTACATACGTATATTCTGCATCACGGACGTAGATTCCACCGTGGCTAACTGCTGGGTGATCGTGTCCCTCGTGGTGGTGCGGTTCGAACACCGGGAACTCCTCTAAGACGCTGTACGCGTCGCCGAATTCACGTCGCGATAATTCTATCTGTTCGCTGGGTTGTTGTAACGCGTCTTGTAACGGGACAAGGTCGACCAGTTTACTGTCGCTCGAAGGGGTGACGAACTCATTTGGCGGGAGTTGGTCATCGTGCTCCTCGGGATCGATCAGCGGTTCGAGCGGTGTGGCCTCTATATATCCTCCAAAGAACCCCGGCCAGCGAGGCTGTCTCAAGTAGGCCACTACACCGAGAATCACACCAGCGATCGTCTGGAGGAGAAAACGACGAGAGGGAGACGACACTGTCATAGTGCCTGATTTTCTCTCAGCAGACAAGATTGTTTTCTTTAACTGGCGGTGAGATCGCCACACCCCCGTACGGAATAAATGCTTATGTATACCAGACTGAAGAATTTGGTATGAATGTAGAGTCATTACGCTCCCAACCGCTCGGCACCGTCGGAGTCGTCCTGATTACGGTGCTATACAGTGTCGAGCGTTTGGTAACGAGCCTTTTTGCGATTAGTTACGCTGTACCGGAGGGGCGGACGGCGGTCTGGGCGGGATTTGCTGGATTCGCTATCGCCTACTTGCTGTGGCGGGGTTTCCTCGTGGGATGGGTCGCAGCTGTCGTACTATATACACTATTGGTGCTTGACCTTGCACTCGGAGCAACTGTCTTCGGCTTCACACAGGTACCACAGATAGTAGTCGCGTTTGCCGCCCTCGCATACCTGTTGAGTGCACGCAATCGGTTTCAAACTATCTCCTCATCGGCCAGTTCGTCAACTGAATAGGGTACCGAGGCTCTCGTGTTACATTTGCTCTGTGGGTTCAGCAAAACCGGTTCGAACTACCGAGTACCTGTCAAGAGCGGTGTGCTGATAGAGAGGATGTGTGCAGCACAGCAGTTTGCTTTATTTCACCCGGTGTTTGCTGAATTACCCGAAAGAGGTCCTGCAAACTGAGAATTGATTAACAGGTGCCCTCAGCAAACTCATCAGAATCCCGTAATTCAACCTGTGGTTCCAGCGGACCGTGGAAGTTAAACAGTGCGTGGTAGCAGTCTGCTGAATTCGCCATTCCTTCGAAATCCGTGGGAATCGAAGCGCTTCCGATTTCTTCATCAGTGGCGTACAGCAGGGTATACTCGGCTGGTTCCGTTGACCACGACGGGTCGATAATTTCGTATCCTTCCGCTGCTTCTACATCACCTTCATAAACGATTTCATCCGCACGTTCGAGTCGCAGTTGTACTGATTGTGGTTCTTCACTTGGATTATGTATGAAAAGGCTTCCCAACGGGACGCCTGTTTTACTATCAGACCTGAGCGGGACAGCATCTAAACAGCCTGCAAGTGATGAAAGACCGAGTATAGCAATCACGTGCCGGCGAGATACCGATATAACATTCATAAAAATGAGTTTTATTTATAAATAATAAATCTTTTCCAATGATAGTATCTCTGTGGCCTGTATTGACCAATCACTATTCCACGGTGATCGGGCCCTGACTCGCACTGACTACGCGCCCCGTATTCAGCACGGCTCTACCAGCATCGCCGGTAGCTGATAGCAGTACCAGCGGTAGGTTCGCACATCCACGTGACGGCTATTTCAGATGAAATCTCATACAAAGAGGAAATTTTCAACGGGGCCAGAGAGGGTTACAGTCCCTGCACGGAGCCGACCGCACTCGAGAGCGGCGGCGCGTCGAAAACGTCCAGTCCGGTGTAGGTGTTGGTGCCGGCGCAGTACATGTTCCGCGCGGTCTTCAGCACGCGCTCGTCGAGCGGCTTCGGCTCGAGATCACAGAGCGACTTCCAGTCGGCGACGTCCTCCCGTTTCGCCTCGGCTTTCGCGGCCTTGACGGCCTGGACCCACTCGGGCTGGGTGCGCTTGTGGTACTGGCGCAGGACTTCTTTCGACAGCTGCGTTTCGCCGTAGCTGAAGCGGTTCTCGTCGAACGTTCCGACGACGTCGGCGACTCGAATCCCGCCGTCGTAGTAGCAACATTCGATCTTGCCGTCCTCGTGGAACAGTTCGGTCTCCACGGCCTGATCGGTGACGACTCGGTTGACTTCGTCGGCGATCGACTCGAGGTCGGCGATGTCCGCCTTGCCGGCGATGGCGTCGGCCTCCTCGCGGTCGAGATAGCGGTCGCCCTCCTCGTACTTCGTGGAGAACTCGACGATCGGTTCCTCGAGGTCGACGGCTTCGTCGGGCCAACTCTCGAACGAGAGGCCGTGATCGGCGGGATCGGTCCGTCGGCGGAGACTCGAGCCGACGGGGACGCGGTTGCGGAAGACGATCTCGAGCGGGATCAGGTAGTTCTGTCCGGCCGCCTCGTGATAGTGGTCGTAGTCGTACTCTCGGCCCTCGTTTGGGAGCCTCGGAACCTGAGTCAGATCGATGGCCATCTGCCAGGGCGGTCGCGAGGCGTCCTCGAGCGACAGGATCTCGCCGTTCTCGACGACGCCGCGGTAGTGGGTCGGAACGCCCGCGTCCTCGAGCAGTTCGAAATTAAAGGCGCCCATCGTACAGAGGCTGGCCCCCTTGTCGGGAATCTGGTCGGGCATCTTCCCCCAGTCGAACACCGAGTAGTCGTCGGTGAAGACGAACGAGCCCTGCCCGAGACTGTCGGACGTCGCTTCTTCCTCGATGTGGAACTCTTTGACGCTCGTCATTCGAGACACCCGCGGATAGCTGGGACGCCGCAGTTCATGTATCAGTTGCGGTGGCCGGACCCTAAGAAGGTTTCAGTATCGGACCAGTCGCTAATTCGCGCCCACCTTACGTACTTATTGGTGGGGAAGATCTACGCAGCTACCAGCCCTTCGAAGCGTATGGAGATGAATCACAGACGACGTGGGAGTGGCGAGCCGCTGCTCCTCGTTCACGGGTTGGGCGGAAGCTGGCGGACGTGGATGCCGGTACTCGATACGCTGGCCGCCGATCGCGAGGTGATCGCGGTGGATCTCCCCGGCCACGGCGAGACGCCGCCGCTGTCGGGCGAGGTCTCCATCGACACCCTCGCCGAGGCCGTCGCCTCGTTTCTGGGTGAAAACGATCTCGAGGGAGTCGACGTCGTCGGGAACTCGATGGGCGGACGACTCGTCCTCGAACTCGCACGCCGGGGCGACGTTGGCGCGACCGTCGCGCTCGCTCCGGGCGGGTTCTGGACGGGATGGGAGCGGTACTTCTTCTACGCGACCCTCGCCCCGTCGATTCGCCTCGTCCGCTTGCTGCAACCGGTGATGGACCAACTTACCGCCAGTGCCGCGGGTCGAACCCTGCTCCTCGCCCAGCTCTCCGCTCGCCCCTGGAAGCTGTCCGCCGACGTCGCCCGCGAGGAGATGCGAACCTTCGCCGACTCCCCCTCCTTCGACGAACTGCTTCGTCGATTAGCCTTCGGATCCGGCCAACCGGGGACGGACTCCGCACCGGGACCGATCGTGATCGGCTGGGGGCGCAAGGATCGGGTCACGCTTCCCCGTCAGGCAAAGCGCGCGATGGCCCGATTTCCCGACGCGCGACTGTACTGGTTCGAGGGGAGCGGGCACTACCCCCACTGGGATGCCCCCGAAGAGGCCGCACAGTTGATTCTCACCGGCACCGCCCGCAACGAGTCGGACGAGTCGTGAGTCCGTGGACGGTCCGCGAGTGGTACGGATCGAGCGGTCGTCCTGACCGAGACGCGACTACCTCGAGCGGACGGAACGAACGATCCATCACCCTTTTCTCGCTGTACCGGCATTGGTACGCCGATGGAGCGACCGGTGACCGAGGCCGACCTCACGTTCGACCACGTTCCCGAAACCGACCAATCGTTCGAGAACGCACTCGAGAAGGCACAGCGTGGCGACCGACTGGCAGTCGACGACGCCACCGAGTTACTGACGACGGGAACGGACGTCGAGGGCATCGACCGGCGACGCAAAGAACGGGTGCTCGAGGCCGCCGATCGGCGCCGCGCCGAGGTCGTCGGCGAGGAGGTGACCTTCGTCGCGAACCTGAACAACAACGTCACGACCGCCTGCAACGTCGGGTGCTTGTTCTGCAACTTCAAGGACGCCGCTCACACCTTCGAGCGCGACGCCGACGTCGAGACCCAGGGGTTCACCAAGACGCCCGCCGAATCGCGCGAGATCGTCGCCAACGCAGTCGAGCGCGGGATCTACGAGGTCTGCTCGGTCTCCGGACTCCACCCCGGATTCGCGCTCGACGACGAGCACCTCGAGATCCTCGAGGCCCACCCCCGTCCCAAAGAGGTCAACTTCAAACCGCCCGCGCGGTACGCGACGGATCCCGGCACCTACGTCGAGCAGATCGACGCGATGAGCGTCGACGGGGTTCACGTCCACTCGATGACCCCGGAAGAGGCCTACCACGCGCGCCGGGGGACCGACTGGTCGTACGAGGAGGTCTACGATCGTCTACGGGAGGCGGGACTGGATACGGTCCCCGGCACGGCCGCCGAGATCCTCGTCGACGAGGTTCGCGACGTGATCTGTCCCGGCAAGATCGACACCCGGGGGTGGCTCGAGGCGATGGAGGCCGCCGCGGACGTCGGACTGGGGCTGACGGCCACGATCATGTACGGCCACGTCGAGAACGAGGCCCACCGGGCGATGCACCTGAAACGGGTTCGGGACCTCCAGGACCGCGTCGACGGCGCGATCACGGAGTTCGTCCCGCTCTCGTTCGTCCACCAGAACACGCCCCTGTTCGAGCACGACGTCGTCTCCGGCGGCGCGAGCGACGACGAAGACGAACTCATGATCGCCGTCTCGCGGCTCTTCCTCGACAACGTCGAGCACATCCAGTCCTCGTGGGTCAAGTACGGCGACGAGCAAGGGCTGAAGATGCTCTCCTGTGGCGCCGACGACTTCATGGGGACGATTCTCTCCGAGGAGATCACCAAGCGCGCCGGCGGCGAGTACGGCGAGTTCCGCTCGTTTTCCGACTACGTCGACCTCGTCCGCTCGATCGGACGGATCCCGGTCGAGCGCTCGACCGACTACGAGCAGCGACGCGTGATTGACCCCGACGAACCGCCGTTCGGCCCCGAACTCGGGCCGGAGGCCGACGGGACGCCGCTGCTCACGCGGGAGGAGCGGACCGTCCCTGCCGACGACTGATCGAAATCGGAAATCGGTAACTGGGATCGATACTGCGTTCGAACACCACGGCCCGGTACTGCCGCAGCGGAGCCTTTTCCTCGCGCTGGCCGCGGTAGTGAGCATGAATCATCTCCACCAGATCGGCGAGCAAAGCTGGCACCTGCCGAACCACGCCCGTCTCGTCGTCTACGAGCGTGAGGACGGAGAGCGCGGGCTGCTCACCGTCTACGACTGCGGCGCGACCCAGGGTCCACCGAAGGCACAGCTACTGGGTACGCTCGAGGGCGTCGACGCCGACGCCGCGATCAGATCGAACCCGACCGGACGGGTCCTCACCCTGCACGAGACGGCGACGCTCGAGCGGGTAAACGGGGATCGCTACCGGATCACCTGAGCCGGTTCACTCCGCCCTGCGAGCGCGCCGTGGCTCGCCGCCTCCGCGTCGGGTAACGCTGACCGACGGCTCTTCGCCCACGGAACGGGCGACCGCGATCGCGAGCGCAGCGATGCTGAGCAGGCCGATCAGTCCGCCGAGGGCGGCCACGATAGTCAGGCCGCTCACGAAGAGGCTGACCACGAGGATCACCGCGCCGAGAAAGAGTCCGACAATCGGAGCGCCGAACGCGATCGTATCACTGTCCATACGGAAACTACGACGCGGACGGAGATATAGCTCTCAGACGAAGTACTGGTACGTCCGCCGAATTGGCCGTTTCCGTGTCGTTCGAAGTCCGTCGGCTGCGTCGCGGGTAGTCCCTTCGACGGCGCTGCCGATGGACGCGAACGGCGCAAACCGATTCCGACTGGACCTCGCGGTTCGGTTCAGGGTTCGTCCGATCGCAGCCGGACCTCGAGGACGCCGTTGTTGAACCGCACTCGAGTCGCCTCGCTCGACCGCCACGGCGGCTCGATGCGCTCGAGGACGGATCCCGTCATACCGATCACCAGTTCGTTCGTCCGGGGATCGATCCCGATAGAGAGATCGTTCACGCTCGCGCCCGGGATGTCGGCGGTGACGACGAACTCTCCGTTCTCGCGTCGGGTATCGATCAGGTACCCGTCGGACGGGAACGTGCGCTGACGCTTCTTCCGGGGGCGATCCGTTCGCTCGCGGTCTACCGAGCGCTGCGAGTCGCCCTCCGACCGACGCGGCGTTTCGTCGTCCGCGACCGACCGGTCGGGCGGCTCCGTCGGTGGTGGCGGGACGTCGGTGACGGAAACCTCGAACAGAGTGCCGAGGATGTCCGATAACGGCCGTAGTCCGGCCTCGAGACGAAACCCGCTCGAGTTCGTTCTCTCGTCGTCGGGGGGTCGATCGGAACTCTCGTCCTCCCCGTCGTCGGACGGATCGTCGCTCATCGGGTATCACCGCTGACGGTCCGAACCGTGGACAGGATCTTAATGGTATGTCTTACCATATCAGGACCCATTACACTAATCGCCTATAAGCTATTCGGCGCAAAACGAGAGAAAGTTCGGCGAAACCGGCCGTTACTCGGGCGTTCCGTGCCGGAGTACCCGCCGGTAGCGATCACCGGCGGAGTCGTCGGCCTCGATCGCGTCCCGAATCTGCGGCGAAATCCACTCCCGGCTGGTCTCGTCCGGCCCGGTTCCGTCGGCCCCGACGCCGTCGAACTCGTTCGTCCGTAGATCGGCGGGGAGGAAGCGCTCGTAGACGGGGAGTCGCTCGCGCAGGGGAAGCCCGGCCTCGGCGGCGATCTCCTCGAGTTCCCGGAGCGCGGGCCACTTGTAGTCGGGGTTGATGTGATCGTCGGTTACCGGCGAGACGCCGCCCAGATCGTCGACCCCGCAGTCGATCAGGTCCCGCGCCGGCGCGAGGTTCGGCGGCACCTGCACGGAGATCTCCTCGGGGAGGGCGGCCCGCGCCATCGCCGTCACCCGCCGCATCGTCTCGAGGCCGGGCGTCTCCCCGGACCAACGCTCGTTGGTCGCGACCGGCTGGACGATCACCTCCTGGATGTGGTCGTAGCGCTCGTGCATCTCCCGGATCGCGAGAAGGCTCTCGGCTCGGTCGCGCCAGTCCTCGCCGATCCCGACGAGGATTCCCGTGGTGAACGCCACGTCGAGTTCGCCCGCGTTCCGAATCGTTCGCAACCGCTGTCCCGGCTCCTTTCGCCGGGAGCCGGCGTGGGCGTCGACCTCGGCCGTCGTCTCGAGCATCACGCCCATGCTGGCGTTGACGTCGGCGACCGTCTCCATCTGCTCGCGCGTCTGGTCGCCCGGATTCGCGTGCGGGAGCAGGCCTTCCTCGAGCGCGACCTCACAGGCCTCGCGCAGGTAGCTGTGAATCGAGTCGTGACCCCACTCCTCGAGCTGATCGTGGATTTCGGCGTAGCGGTCGTCGGGGTCGTCGCCGAACGTAAAGAGCGCCTCCGTACAGCCGGCGTCGGCGCCGCGCTCGCAGATGTCACGGACCTCCTCGAGCGAGAGCAGCGAGGCCGCTCCCGGCGGATCGAAGTAGGTACAGTAGGTGCAAGTGTAGCGACACGCCGTCGTCAGCGGGACGAAGACGTTCCGCGCGAAACTCAGTTCCGGCGGGGCCTCGACGTCGCCGGGATCCACCGCGAGCAGGCGCTCGACGGCTGCATCGTCGATCGTAACCTCGACGCCGTACTCGCTCGCACCGGAGAGCATTACCTCGGAGTGTCGCCGCTCCGCACATAAGGTTTCACTTTGACTCGAGTTGCGTCGCGATCGGTCACGCGCGGCGGCGGTCCCGAGACGTCGCGATCGACTGACCGAGAAGCGGGCAGCGTCGATGTGCCGAACGCGAGTGGCGTGTTGATCGCGCAGTAATGCGGTGTGGAAGCCTCGCGGCTCGCCCGTGAGATACGGACGGCGGCCGCGAGTAGGACGACGACTCGACGACGGCGAGTAAATGGGCGAAATAACGGTGAAATTCGGCCAACTGCGCCGAAAGAGCGTACCGAAGTGACAGCCCGCTCGGATCGAAGTTCCGGCTTTCGCACCGATCGAGGACAACGCTGTGGACGGTAACGAACGACGCGGCGGACGGATGACAGGGTTGTGAGGGGATTACGTCGGATCGGAGACACCGAAACGATTGGAACTATCGAACTCCTTTATTCGATCCCGAGTGCACACGGCGATGCCCAAGCGGGCGTGATACACAGTGACCGAGACGGAATTTGCCAGCCACGGCTGGTGGGAACACTTCAAAGAAACGGTCAACGAAGATCCGGAGATGCAGGTCAGGGGCCACGACAAGTTCGACGAGAATTTCTACGTGGAGATCGGCGACGAGCGGTTCCTGGTCGCGATGAACGGCGGCCGAATCGACGAGATAACTCCGAATCCGGGACTGAACCATCAGTGGTCGTTCGGTGTCGAAGGCGCGCGGGAAGCGTGGGAAGAATTCGTCCAGGAGACGCCGCCGGCGTTCAACCACGAGATCATCGCGTCGCACTATCGGACGGCGGTCCGTAACGAGGAAGGCCACCTCGAACTGGCCGGAGACAACGAGAAGATTTTCCAGAACCTGCGGGCGTTCCAGCGGACGCTCGACCTGATGCGGAAAGCGCACAACGACGGAGGCAACCTATGAGCGTCGACGAGCTGGACAGCGTGGAATCGATCACCGGGCGATACGTCCACGTCGACATCGGCGGCGTGACTCACCGGGTGTACTTCGAAGAGAACGGACCGGAAGACGGAATCCCGCTTCTCTGTCAGCACACGGCGGGCTGTAACAATCAGGAGTGGCGGCACGTCCTCGCCGACGAGGAGATCACCGAAGAGTTCCGCGTAATCGCGTACGATCTGCCCTACCACGGGAAGTCTGCGCCCCCGCCGACCCAGGAGTGGTGGCTGGAAGACTACTCGATGACCGGGGAGGAGTTCGCCGAGCGGATCGTCGCGATCGCCGACGCGCTGGAACTCGAGGATCCGATCTACCTCGGCTGTAGCATGGGCGGAAACATCGCGCTGGAACTGGCCGACTGGTATCCCGACCGGTTCCGGGCGATCGTCGGGCTGGAAGCGGGCGCGTACAGTCCCGGCTTCTATATCGACTGGCTCGATCACCCGCGCGTCAACACGACCGAGGTAAACGCCTACTCCTGTTGGGGACTGATGGCACCGCAGGGGCCGGATCACACTCGTCGCGAGACGATGTACCACTACGAACAGGGCGCCACCGGCGTATTCAAGGGGGATCTGTACTTCTACTCGGTCGATCACGATTATCGGGATAAACTCGATCAGATCGACGCCACCGAGTGTCCGCTGTTCATCGCGAACGGACAGTACGACTACCTGACGACGCCGGAGGACGGATTCGACATCGCCGAGGGCGTCGGAGAGGGGGCGACGGCGATCGAGATGACGGAAATCGGGCATTTTCCAATGAGCGAGAACCCGACGCTGTTCAACGCGTACCTCAAAGAAATCCTCGGTGCCGTAACCGGTGACCGCGGCGAGGACCTCCCCGAGCGACTGACGCCGGAAGACGTCGGCCTGGAAACGGAGCAGGTGAAAGCCGAATCAGCCTCCAAATAAACGCGCGTCGACGTCGGCTCCAGCTTTTTCGCCAGTGCGGCGTCGCAATGCGAACGACGATACCCGGATCCGGTCGAGTACAGCGACGTACCGCTCCTGGGACGGCTCGATTCAGCTAAACACGAACGGTTCGCGCTAGTCCCGCACCGAGTCCGCCGCGCGAGCGAGGCCGACGCGGCCGCCGCTGGTGTCGAGTTCGAAGCCGAGGTTCCGGAGGCGGGCGGGAGCGCGGCCGGTCCCGTGAACGAGTACCTCGACGAGGTCCGCCGGTTCGTCGACGTCCGTGCCGAGCCGAAACGAGTCGATCGTCCCGAGATCGGCCCCGATCTCGGCGGCGATCTCGCGGTGGTCGAGATACGAACCCCCGTGGTAGTCCACCCGAAACTCGGGGTGGCGCACGACGAGCGCGTTCGTCCCGCCGCCGCGTCCGGGCGCGATCACGACGTCGCCGGCGGCAGCGAACAGCCGCTCGAGCGCGTCCGCCGTCGTCAGCGCGAGGTCGGCCATCACGACGGCGACGGGCTCGTCCCCGCGGCTCGTCGGGAGCCGATCGTTGACCGCCGCCGTCAGCGGCCGATCGTCGACGGTTACGGTCGCCGAGAGCGAGTCCTCGAGGTCGAGCGGCGCCGTCGAGACGACCGTGGTCTCGCGGCCGGTCGCCTCGATCGCGGTCAGCACGTCCTCGAGCATGGCCCGCGCGAACACCGATCGCTCCTCGGTCGCCAGTACCGGTTCGAGGCGCGTTTTCGGCGTGTCGGCGGCGAACGGAACGACGACGTGCATCTTAGCTGTGCTTGCCAGTACGCGCTCAAAAGAACGTCGGACTCCCGAGATCGACGACGGCGACGCCGCGAGACCCACCGCGTGCCCCCCGGCACGGACGCGGGCGCTGTCGATGATCGATCGCGAGGGCGCCGGCCTAGAAGAGCGGCTCGAGTTCGTCCTCGTCGTCTTCGACGAGTTCTTCGAGGTTCTCTTCGCTCTCGGCCTGGATGTCGTCGATGTTGTCCTGCGCTTCGATCGCGACCTGCTGGAGGCGCTTGATCCGCGGCACGTTCGTCACGCCCGAGAGCAAGATCGCGGCCGACACCTCCGGCTCCTGGCGCGGGAAGTCGCCGCCGCGAACTTCCATGCTGCCGGTTTCCTCCTCGAGCCACTTCCGCCCGCGTTCGATGCCTTTCCGGTTCAGATACTCCGGGGGACCGGAGAGCACGAGCAGCGCGCGCTCGGTGCCCTCGATCTCACACGGGAGCGTGAGGCGGCCGAGTGCGGCCTTGCGAACGAGGCTCGTGATGCGGTTGGTCGTGTTCGCCGCGTCCAGATCGTCGTCGCCCTGTTCGCCGCCGGTGAACCGGGAGAGGAGGCCGCCGTTCGTACCGAGTTCGACGTCCTCGCTGGCGTAACCGACCGTCGAGACGCCACCACCCGAGAGGGTGTTGATGATCTCGGAGGAGTCGACAACGCTCTCGGCGACGTCCTGCCCGTCGCCGACCTCGCCGGCGCCGAAGAGGATGCCGAACCGGCGGACGATCTCCTCGTTGATCTGGTCGTAGCCGCCCTCGACGGACTCGCCCGTCTGCCGCCAGGAGTCGTTGTCGAAGACGAGCAGATTGTCGACTTCGCGAACGAACGTCTGGAACGAGCGGGCCGCGTTGAGCGTGTAGATTCCGCCTTCGTCCGTCCCCGGAAGCACGCCGAGTCCGTAGACCGGGATCGTGTAGATCCGTTTGAGGTGTTTCGCGAGGACGGGCGCGCCACCGGAACCGGTGCCGCCGCCCATTCCCGAGACGACGAGGAACGCGTCGACCTCGTGGGTCGGGATCGCGTCGATAGCGTTCTGAACCTCGTCGATGTCCTCCTCGGCGATCTCCGCGCCGAGTTCGTTGTCCGCACCCACGCCGTGGCCCTTTACGCGGGCCTGGCCGATGAGTACGCGATTCTCCTGTGGGATATTCTCGAGACCGATGAGGTCTGCCTTCGCAGAGTTGACGGCGACTGCCGCGCGGACGATCCCGCTGTTCGTCCGATCGTCGTAGTCGAGGAATCGATCGACGATTTTGCCACCGGCCTGTCCGAATCCGATCATCGCCAGCTTCATTGATTATCAGGGGGCTCCGTTGGATTGGTACCAGTGTGATAGAGACTATAAGTCTTGTGATAGACTGACTTTCATCAGCGGATGAATGTATCGGAAAACCGCAATACGGAAGCGACTTTTTGCGAGTATATTCGCTCGAGTAAATCGATCCTATCAGTATCGTTCTTGTTTGACTGCTGTCAGGTGTTCCGCAGGAGAACGTCGACGACCGCCTAACTGGCGCCGGGTCCGCCCCTCTCGAGGCCGAGATAGGCCCTGATCGGCAGCAGATCGTCTCGGTCGACACCGAAGGCGATGATGTCGTTGTCGACGACGGTGTTGCTCATCTCGAGCGACCGGGCCTGGTCGGGACCGAACGGAACGAAGGGAATGGAATCGACTGCCGCGAGTCCGAGTTTCGCCAGTCCCATCGGAATCGGAACGATGGTTACGGACTCCCCCTCCGCCTCGTAGGCGAGTTCGGTGACGTCGGCGAGCGTGACGATCTGCGGGCCGGCGATCTCGTACGTCTCGCCGACGTGATCGTCGTCCTCGAGCGCGTCCGCGAGCGTCGGGACGAGGTCGCCCACCCAGATCGGCTGGAACCGAGTTTTGCCGCCGGCGGGTAGTCCCGTTACGTACGGCGTCGTCACCTTCTTCGCGAACTCGACGAACTCGCCCCCGTCCCCGAAGACGACGGAGGGACGGAAGATCGTCCACTCGAGGGCGGAGTCGGCGACGACCGACTCGGCCTCGCCCTTCGCGCGGAGGAACTCGGTCGGCGCGTCCGGATCCGCTTCGAGCCCGCTCATCTGGACGAACCGGTCGACGCCGCGCTCCTCGCAGGCTCGAACGAGATTCTCCGTGCCGCCGAGGTGGATTTCTCGGTGGCTGGTGCCCTCGGGCGGCTGGTACAGCGGCGACAGCGAGACGAGGTTGACGACGGCGTCGTGGCCGTCGACGACGTCGACGATCGAGTCGTAGGCGCTGGCGTCGCCCATCGCCCGGTCGACGCCCGGTGGAAGGTCAGCACCGCTGGGATCGCGCGAGAGGGCCGTCACCTCGTGGCCGCGCTCGTGCAGTTCCGCACAGAGGTTCGTACCGATAAAGCCGGTTCCACCGGCGACGAGAACGTTCATATCTAACGTACCAGTTCGGAGCGATAAATAGCTAGACGGCACATTGTAAGGGACTGGCAGGACGATGACGTCAGAACCTTGTAGCCACCCGCGAGAGGTAGGGATATGCTCGTGACGCTCGAGGGACTGGACGGGAGCGGCAAGACGACGGTCTGGGAGGCACTTCACGACGTCTATCCGGACGCGACGTTCACCACGGAACCCACCTCCGGAGAGACGGGATCGTGGTACGGAGAGGCCGTCTACCGTTCGATCGAGGACGACGACGCCGACCCGCTCGCCGAGCTGTTTCTCTACACCGCAGACCACGCCGACCACCTCTCGCGAGTGATCGAACCCGCCCTCGAGCGCGGCGACCTCGTCATCTCGGACCGCTACTCGGACTCGCGGTTCGCCTACCAGGGAGCGACGCTGGAGGGGGTGATCACGCGACCGCTCGAGTACGTCGTCGGCATCCACCGCGCGTTCTCCGTCGAACCCGACCTGACGATCTACCTCGATCTCGATCCGGAGACCGCCGCCGCCCGCGCGGGAACGACGAACAAGTTCGAGCGCGCCGAGTACCTCTCCGGCGTCCGGGACAACTACGAACGGCTGATCGAACGCGATCCGAACCGGTTCGTCCGGGTGGACGCGACTCAGCCCCCGGAGATCGTCCTCGAGCGCGTCGAGGAGGTCGTCGCAAACGCCCTCGAAGCAAACGAGGCGGACGCTTCGGACGAGTAACCGGAATCACTTTCACCGCTCCCTACCACGCTCGTGGCATGCACCGCGTGATCGGTGAGACCGCCCTCGAGGACACCCGCGTGTCCGTCGATGAGGCCCTCGAAATCTACCGTGACGTCGTTCGGACGCGTCGGTTCGACGAGCGCGCACTCGCCCTCCAGCGGCGCGGATGGATGAGCGGCTACCCGCCCTACAAGGGCCAGGAAGGGTCCCAGGTCGGGGCCGCACACGCACTCGCGGACGACGACTGGCTCGTGCCGACCTACCGGTCGAACGCGATGCAGATCGCCCACGGTGTTCCGATGAGCGACATTTTGCTCTTTCGCCGGGGCTACCCCGAGTACGCATCCGATCACGAACTGAACGTCTTCCCGCAGGCGGTGCCGATCGCGACCCAGATCCCCCACGCCGCGGGAATGGGAATGGCCGCCAACTACTCGGATTCCGACGAAGCTATCTGCTGTTACTTCGGCGACGGCGCGACGAGCGAGGGCGACTTCCACGAGGGGCTCAACTTCGCCGGCGTCTTCGAGGCGCCTGTCGTCTTCTTCTGCGAGAACAACCACTGGGCGATCTCGCTGCCGCGCGAGCGCCAGACCGCGAGCGCGACCATCGCCCAGAAGGCCGAGGCCTACGGCTTCGAGGGAGTCCGCGTCGACGGAAACGACCCGCTCGCCGTTCGAGAGATCACCGAAGCCGCCCTCGAGCGCGCTCGCGACGGCGAACCCGTCCTCGTCGAGAGCCTGACCTACCGCCAGGGCGCGCACACGACCAGCGACGACCCCTCGCGCTACCGCGAGGAGCGCGATGACCTCCCCGACTGGCGCACCGCGGACCCCCTCGAGCGCTACGAGTCGTACCTCCGCGAGCAGGGCGCGCTCGACGACGCGTTCGTCGAGGAGATCCGTGAGGAAGCCGAGGCGGAACTCGAGGAGGCCGTCGAGATCGCCGAGTCGACTCCCGAACCGGAACCCGGAGAGGTCTTCGAACCGGTCTACGACGACGTTCCGCCGCGACTCGACAAGCAGCGGGCGTGGCTCGAGGAGTTCGCATCTCGAGAAGAGAGTCAGGAACTCGAGCACTGATCGGTCGACGGCCGGCTCAGCGGCCGTCAGATCGTGCGCGACTCGATCCCTCGACGATTCACTCCTTCGGCGGCTCCTGTCCGCCCGAGTGTTCGCGGCCGTAGTCGGTCAGCGAATCCCAGCCGAGTCGGTCGCCGAGGTCGCTGATCGCATCCGCCAGCGAGCCGTCGTCTCCGGTGTCGACGTCGACCTCGTTGTCGAGCCTGGGCGTAACGCGGCCGTCTTCGTTCACCTCGCCGTGGTACAGCATCGAAGACTCGGCGCTGTGAAGCACCGGGGCGCCCGTACTCGCCATCCCGACCAGTTCGAGGTCGTCCTCCGACGCGGGACCGAGATCGTCGGACGTGGGGGTCTCGTTCTCCTCTGGTCAGTCGATTTCGGGCGGGTCCTCCAGGTAGTCCGGCTGATAATCTGCCATGTTCTACCGTACCAGTGTCGGCCTGAAAGGGCTACGGCCTCAACAGGCAGGCTCGAGCCGACCGGGGAAGGGCAAGCGGTTCACCGCACTCCGCCGCGAGCGCCGCAGGCGCGAGCGGGCCGACGACCGATGTGAGTGACTGTGAGCGCGGCGCTTTGCGCCGCGGAAAAGCGAACGGCGAAGCCGTGAGCGAGGGAACGAACAGAGGAAGAAGTGCTTTTCATCCAAGTTTTGCCGAGGGCCGGCGAAGCCGGCCCGCAGCGCAAAAGTTGGGCTCTAGTCCATCGCGATGTACGTCTGCGTGTCCTCGACGCCGCGGATTCCCTGGATCTCCGTCGCCGCGATGTTCTTGACTGCGGCCGGCGCCTCGACCGACGCCTTCGCGATGATATCGACGTCACCCGCGACGATGTGTGCGGATTCGACGCCGTCGATCGATTCGATGTTGTTTCTGAGTCGGTCCGCCTCGCCCGTATTCGCTTTGATCATGACGAAAGCCGTAACCATCAGTTGACACCTCCAGTGCCCGCGTTCGCTGCTGCCCGCGTCTCCGTCTCGCCGACGATAAGCTGTCTGACCTCGCTCAACACCTTGTAGTCCGCCAGCACGACGAGCCGATCGCCGGTCTCGAGCGATTCGTCCGCCGAGGGGATCTCGAGCGGATCCTCGCATTTGCCGAAGGCGAGGACGGTCGCGTCGGCGGGAAGTTGCAGTTCGCTGATCGTGTAGCCGTTGATCGGCGCCTCCTGGGTGAGCGTGAGTTCGACGACCTGCAGGTGCGGCGCGATGTCCGCGATAGCACGGATGGTGCCGCCGAGCAGGGCGTTTTTCGCTCCGATCGCGCCCAGCCGTTCGGGGTAGATGATCTCGTCGACCTCCTCGGCGTACTTGCGGTAGATCCCCTCGCGGTAGGCCTCGTCGATGCGCATGACCGTTCTGCAGCCGTGGTGTTTGGCGATCATAGAGGCCGTGAAGTTGACGTTCAGGTCGCCGGTCAGCGCACCCAGCGCGTCGGTTGCCTTGATGTCGGCCTCCTCGAGAACCGATTCCTGGGAGCCGTCGCCCTCGACGACGGTAAACTCCTGGTTCCGGGCACGTCGTACCATCGCGTCGTCTCGTTCGATGATCGTCACCTCGTGTCCCTCCTCGCGCAAGACACGCGCTGTGCGCAGGCCGACTCGTCCGGCACCGATGATCACAAACCGCATGAACGAAGGGTACGCTCGCCCCCGCCAATAAGTTTGCCCCGGGTTCCCATACCACTCCCGAGAGACCGACACAAAAGCTTTAGTCGTGCGAAACTGTACCACACCGTCGAGACAGATGGTTCACGCGTTCATCATGGTGAAGACGGCCGCTGGAAAGTCCGAGGGGTTGCTCGCGTCGATCAGGGAAATCGAGCCCGTCGTCGAGGCTCACATCGTCGCGGGCAACTACGACATCATCGCCGAGGTCGACACCGAAGAAGTCTACGAGGTTCTCAAGGCCGTCTCGACGGATATGCAGAGTCTCGATGGCGTGACCGATACGAAGACGTACATCGCGATGGACTAACAACGAACTTTTACGCTGTCGTTCGGAAGACGCGAAGCGTCGTGCCGGTGAGCAGCCTGCCCTTCCCCGAGTCACGCGGCACTCGCGGTGCTCGAGCCGCGCTCCCGGCCACAGTAACGGAACAAACGGTGTCAAGAAATCGAGCTACATCGGCGTACCGCCGCTGCCGCCCTCGCTGGCCTCCTGGCCCTGGCTCTGGGCGTTCTCGAGCAGCGTCGCCGCCGGACCGCGGTACTCGTAGCCCGGGATGATCCCCTGCGCGTAGGTTCCCTCGATGTACTCGATGAGCGTTTTGGCGTCGTCAACGCCCTCTCCGGCGTCCCAGGCGACGTACTCGAGCGTGACCCGGACGTCGTCGCCGTCGCGGTCGACGGTCGGTTCCTCGTGCGTGCTCGTGTTCGCGACGGTGAACGTGTCCTCGAGACGGCGCTCGAGGGTCTCGAACCAGCCGTCCTCGACGACCGGGGCGACGGTCTCGTCGGCGACCGCGGCGTCGAGCGACGGGAGCGTGACGGTGACGTGGAAGCGCCCGTCGCGTTTCCCCTCCGCGTCGGTCGCCGTGACGGTCGTCTCGAAGACCGTCGTCGTCAGATCGTATCCGTCGTCGGTCGCCGTGAAGGCGTCGTGGGACTGGAGTTCGCGGTCGACGGCTGCTGGCAATTCAGTCATTACTGGACGTAAAGCGTGTGGCGAAAAAGGGTGTTACGCTGTGGATACTACACGGAAATCACTGACACGGCTCCGTATCGTTTCGCCGAGGAAGTTCCGTGTTTCCGTGAAAATGTGCTGTATAACTATACCAGCGACACCCGTTTTGAGCGGGCATGAGTCTCGATAGACACGTTGCAGATCGTCGCCGATTCGCTCGATTGCTCGGAATCGACGGCGAACTCGGCTCCGGCTTACCGATCGGCGGGGAACGCGATGCGGATACGCTCTCGGCGACGGCCGAGGATCGAGGAGACGACTGACGTCAGGAGCGGTTTCGTTCCTCGAGAACCGAGCTGATCGCGGTCGCGGTTTCTTCGAAGTCCTTGATCGTCAGCCCGTCGGTCGTGACGAACACGCCCTCGCGCTCCGAAGTGATGCGGATCAGGAAGCCGTTCTCGAACACCCGGATCGTGTACCGGTACTCGCCGAGTTCCGACCCCTCGTAGGCGCTCTGTGCGACCTTGAAGCCGCGCCACTCGTGGCCGATGAACGTCGAGAGGTCGGCGTCGCGTTCAAGGTCGTCCCGGAGATACAGCTGTTCGTAGTCGTCGCGCGTGAAGTAAGTAACCGAGCGAAGACTGTCCCCCACGGCAGTCCGGGCGGTGGTCACGACTCGGTCCGCGGTTTGCGATTGGAGCAACCCCGAGGTCATACCGGCCCGTTAGCTCCCCCGTACCTTAATAGTCGATGAAGAGAAACCGCGCTCAAAGTGGCGGGCCCGACGACGACCCCCCTCGTAGCGGTCGATCGATCAGTTTTCCACGATCTCGAGGTCCGTCTCCTCGACGCTTCGACCGCCGGTCTCGAGGCGAACCAGCGTTGCGGGATAGGAGATCGCGTCGCTACAGACCTCGTACTCAGCTTCCTTTTCGAGCGCGACGCGTCCGGCGAGCGTCTCCCCCTCCCAGGAGAGCGACCGAACGGCCGCCCGGTAACACTCCTGCGGGGCTTCGCCTCGGACGTAAACCAGCGTCTCCGTCTCGAAGTCGGTCTCCGCGACGAACGCCTCGACCGCGTCGGCGTCGCCGTACTCGAACGTCACCTCCGCGTCCGCTTCGCTCTCGAGGGCGAGAACGACGTTTTCCCCCTCGTCGGCGTCCGAATCGAGCGACGGCGCCTCGTCGGCGACCTCGTACGCTGCGCTGGAGCCGTCGGTCGGCTGAGCGTCGTCGGCCTGCTCGAGCGAGAACGAGAGGGAAACGTTCAGCCCGTAGCCGTTCTCCTCGTCGTCTTCCGGCCAGACGCTACAGCCGATCTCGCCGACGTACTCGCCGGCCGCGAGGTTCGGCGTCTCCGGGTGCAGTTCGAACGATTGCTCGAGCGTCTCGCCGGCCGCTACCTCCTCCAAGAGACCGATGTCGTTGACGATCTCGACGCGCTTGCCGTCGGTGCCGACGTGCGTGGAGTCCTCGTAGTCGTCGGTCCAGAGCGTGACGGCGTTCTCGTAGTCATCGCCGTCCGCCCGACTCGCCCAGACGACGCCGAACGGGGCGGGTGCACCTGAGCTGACGACGAGCGTCTCGTCGGTCGTGTTCGTCAGCGTGGCAGAGAACCGCACGGGGTCGTCCGGCGCGATCACCGAATCGACGAGTTCGACCCGAAGGGTCGCGTGTTCGGTTTCGTCGGTCAGCGGTGCGTCCTCGAGTGCAGCGACGTATCTGGCGACGTCGTCCGCCGGATCGGTCGGCTCGCTCTTGTCGGGGGGATCGTCGTCGAGTTCGCCGTCGCCGGTACTTCCGGAGTCGGCGACGTCGGAGAGGCAACCGGCGACGAGGGTCGCGGCCGCGGTACCGGACAGCGTCAGGGCGGTGCGTCGGTTCATCTGACTGGAAGCGACGAGAGAGCGGCCTAAAGCTCTCCTGTAAGGTCAAACGGCCGTTTCACCGAACTCGAGGCGGCAAAGCCGCCGTCAGTCGGCGCCGACCGAGCGCTCGTAGTCGGGGGACGGATCGTCTTCGCGCCGGGTGAAGTAATTCGCGAGCGCCGACCCGCTGACGTTGTGCCAGACGCTGAACAGGGCGGGGATCAACGCGGCGATGGGCTCGAAGAACGCGACCGCCAGCGCCACCGCCAGTCCGCTGTTCTGCATACCGACCTCGAACGCGCAGGCCCGCGAGCGATCTTCGGGCATGCCGGTCGCTACTCCGACCCCGTAGCCGGCGCCCAGTCCGATCGCGTTGTGAGCGACGACCGCGAGCAGGACGACGGCGCTCACGGTCCAGATCTCCTCGACGTTCAGCGCCACGATCGCCGCGACGATGACGACGATCGCGACGACGCTGATCGCTGGGAAGATCGACAGGCCGACCTTCGCCGCCGTCGGCGCGTGCGCGTCAAGCAGCGACCGGAGAACGAGCCCCGCGACGACGGGGAGCAGCACGATCAGGACGATCTCCCTGGCCAGCGCTCCGAACGTCACCGTGATCGACTCGCCCGCGAGCAGGATGATCCACGCGGGCATCACCAGCGGCGCCGCGACCGTCGTCACCGAGGTGATCGTCACCGAGAGCGCGACGTCGCCGCGGCCGAGGTAGGTCATCACGTTCGAGGCCGTGCCGCCGGGCGCCGCGCCGACGAGAAGCAGGCCCAGCCCGATCTCCCAGGGGAGACTGAGCGCGATAACGAGCAGGTAGGCGGCCAGCGGCATCGCCAGCCACTGGACGGTCGCGCCGATCAGGACGTCACGGGGCCGCTCGAGCACGCGCCGGAAGTCCGCCGGCGTCAGCGTCAACCCCATCCCGAGCATGATGACGCCCAGGATCGGCGGGATGTACTCCCCGATGGGTGTGAACACGTCCGGCACGTACAGTGCCGCGGCCGAGGCGATCAGCATCCAGACGACGAAGTACTTGCTCGTGAACCGCCCGATCCGCTCGAGCGTCCCGACGGCGCTCATAGCGCTCCCTCCCGTCCCGTGTGCGACCACATATCACTACCGGTGACGGCTTATCACGATAAGTGCTGCGTCACTCGAGCGCACGGAGGCCGTTCGAGGGCCGGTCGGCTCGCGATCGACGACGCGGCCGACGGACCGGAAGCGAAACATCCGACTCCCCCCGTCGCGCACCGAACGTCATGGCCGACCACGAACTCCTGATCCCGCACCCGTACTCGAGCGAGTCGAAAGCCACCCTCGAGTCCGAACTCGCGGGTCTCGACGGGGCCTCGATCACGGTCGCGGAGACGCCCGCCGAAACCCGCGCCGGCTTCGAGACGGCGACCGTCGCACTCACGCCCCGACTCCCGCCCGAGTGGCGCGACCGCGCCGACCGCCTCGAGTGGGCCCAGGCGACCAGCGCCGGCTACGACCACTACGACCTCGCGGCGCTCGAGGAGGCGGACATCGTCCTGACCACCGCTGCCGGCGTCCACGCCCAGCCGATCGCGGAACAGGTCCTCGGCTCGATGCTGACGTTCGAACGGGAGCTGCTCACCGCCCGCGATCAACAGGACGAGAGCGTCTGGCGCCGGACCGAGGGCGGCGAACTGGCGAGTAAGACCGTCGGGATCGTCGGCCTCGGCGCGATCGGCGGCCGCGTCGCCGACCTCGCCGCCGCCGTCGGTTCGAACGTGATCGGCACCAAACGCGACCTCTCGACGGTCCCCGAGGCGGTCGACGACGCCTACCCGGCCGACGAGGTCGACGAGGTGCTCCGGCGGGCCGACTATCTCGTCCTCGCCTGTCCGCTGACCGACGAGACGCGGGGACTGATCGACGAATCGGCCCTCGAGACGATGCCCCAGGACGCGGTTCTCGTCAACGTCGCCCGCGGCGGCGTCGCCGACGAGGCGGCGCTGACCGAGGGCCTCCAGCAGGGACGCATCGCCGGTGCCGCACTCGACGTCTTCGAGGAAGAGCCCCTGCCGGCGTCGTCGCCCCTCTGGGACCTCTCGAACGTCCTCGTGACGCCCCACATGGCGGGATCGACGCCGCAGTACTACGAGCGCGTCGCGGCGATCGTTCGCGAGAACTACGAGCGCTTCGTCGCGGGCGACCGCGAGGAGATGACGAATCGGATCGTCTGAGTCGAACCGATCCGTTGCCGCGGAAACGGAAACGGTTACGCCGGGTCGATTGGCCCCCTCGATCGCGTGGTCGCCGGTTCGGGCGCGTGCGAGCATCGGCGGAGACGTATCCGCGTCCCACGGGGTTATCGTCGGGTGCAGTCCGGTCAGTTTCGACGGCTCCCGCGAGGACGGCGTCGCGGTCGCGATCAGGCCGCCTCGATCGCCCGATCCAGATCGGCGATCACGTCCTCGCTCGAAGCCGAACAGCGCGGCCGCGTGGTCGGTATCCTCGAACTCGCAGGAGGTCGTCTGGTAGAGCGGGGCGCTCGCGCCCCCGTCGTCGGATCCGGTTCCTGGCCGGCGTGGACGCTATCTGTAGCGAATCGTCGGTTGGAGTCGTCTCCTGTATCCGAACCGTTCTCAAGTCGAGAAAGTAAATCTCTAGTTCGATCGGGTTCGGCCGACGGACGCGTCGGCCGTCCGTTCACCGCGCCCGACAGGGGTCTACCGCAGTTGAGGCGACCGTCGGTTCGAGCGCGAGCCGGAATTCACGACCGCGACCCGGATCTCAACGCTCCCGTTCGCGGTCGGCACGGGCGGAGCCTCGAGCCGGGGGGTCGTACACCCACAGAGCGTCGTTGGGGTACGAGCGGCCGAAGCTCCCCTTGTCCTCGCAAAGCAGTACGCGGCCGTCGTCCATCACCATGACGTTGTCGACGTTGATCAGCGAGACGTCCTTCAGCGACTCCGAATCGCTCGCGTTCGGGCCGACCACGGCGGGCTCGAGCCGGGAGACGTCGTAGTCGTCCTCGAGCTCGGCGCGGTAGACGACGCCGCTGTCGACCTCGTCGAACCGCAACTCGCCGTGCTCGTCGGTCGTGGCGCCGCCGAGCGACGAGATCCCGAAGTAGATGGGGTCGCCCGGTTCGGCCTCGTCGTGGGAGTCGATCCCCTCGGCCTTGTTGAACTCGACGCTGGCGCCGATCTCCTTGGCGGCCGCGCGGGTCTCGAGGAAGGGAACCCGACGGAGCTCCTCGTCGACGCAGTCGGGACCGTGCGCCTCGTACTGGGCGGCCCACTCGACGATCTCGTCGTCGGTGATGTAGTCCCGGTTGCCGTTGACGGCGACTTCCTCGTCGGCCTCCGCGAGGGCTGCCTCGAGGTCGTCCTCCCAGTCGGTCTGGGCGTGCGTTTCGAGGTAGTCGACCTGGGTGACGTCGTCGTAGTCGGCGATCCAGGACTCGATCTCGGCGTTGCTTGCGGTGCCGAGTTCGAGCCACTCGACGTCGAGGTCCGTCGCGCCGACCGGCCCGTTCCCGAGCTGGGTCGCCTTCATGGCGTACAGCGTCCCGCGGACGTCCATCCGATCGTCGTAGTCCGGAATCGCCCCGTCGGCGACGAACTTGTAGATCCCCTTCGCGCCGCCGTCCGAGGCGAGGTAGACGGTCCGTTCGTCGGGCAACACTTCGGGACACTCCCAGGCGGCCCGCCCGAAGACGTGGTGCTTGACCGGAACGGGTTCGTCGGCGGTCGGCTCGGTGATCTCGACGATTTTCCCGTACCGATAGCGGTTCGGGAACGCCGCGTCGCCGATCGGCGCGAGCGTGTCCTCGCCGTCGACCTGATCGACCGGCTCCGCGCCGAGGTGGTAGGCGAGCTTCTCGGTTCCGGTGTTGGCCCACAGCCCCATCGGCGTCCAGGCGTCATCACCGAAGATCTCCTCGAGGGCGTTCTCGAGGTCGGCGACGTTAGGTCGGTTCCAGAACTCGCTCGCCCCGCGCAGACCGACCCCGCTCCCCGCCTCGACGATGTCGCTGACCGCGTCGATCCCGTTGACGCGGGGGTGGCCGTACTCCTCCTCGGCCGACATCGGCGTCTCCCAGGGGCTCAGGTCGCCGTAGCAGTTGATCTTCGTGCCGCCGATCTCGCGGAACGCGTCGGTGTTCTCGAGCTCCATCGCGTTCTCGGGATCGGCCTCCCAGCGACCGCTCTCGCGGCTGAGCGGGGTCCGGGTGATCGCGCCGGGTCGCGTCTCGTTGTTCGTAAAGAGGTAGCCCTCGGTCCCGTCGTCGTTCGTCGAGACGAAGAAGTTCATGTCGGTGACGCCCCCGACGCCCTCGTAGCTCTCGTCGACGACGTCGGCGACGTCCTCGCCGTCGGGCGTCTGGGGGTGGCCGAACCGCTCGGTGCCGCCGTTTATCGGATCGCCCTCCTGAACGAGCAACCGGTACTCCCCAGCCGCCGAGAGTACCCGCCCCTGCTCCTCGACCGTGCGCGGGGGCTCGAGCTCGTCGAACTCGTCGGTCTTTCCGTCGAACGTAAACTGGAAGTCGTCGAAGACCCCGACCCCGCCGCGGTCGAACGGTTCGGGGTTGTCCTCGCTCGGCGCCTGCAGGCTGTAGAGCAACTCGCCCGTCTCGAAGACGAACGGACCCGTAACCTCGGCGCCCCGGGCAGTCGTCGAGAATCGCGTGATGTCTCCGTCCACGAACGGCGCGTGGGGTGTGTCGTGCTCGTCGGCCCCCTCGGCCGCCGCTCCCAACGTTTCAACCCCGAGTGCGGCCGCCGTCGACGACGCGATCAGCGTTCGCCTGGTGTATTCTACCATGCGTTCGGTTCAGGGAACGGTTATTATTTCAAATATTATATGAGGGAACTATCGTCTTACGTGCCCGTTCGGACCGAAACCGAGCGGTCTGTACCTTACTGTCTGGTACATAGTTCTCCCCGTCGTCGGTCGCCCGGGGCTGTTCCGATCCGTTGGATCGACACGGATGCCCGGCGACGCGGCTCGAGGGAACGCATCGACGAACGCGAAAAGAGCGAGGCGGTTCGGGAGCGCTACTCGAGACCCGCTTCCGCGGCCCGCGTGCGGATCCCCTCGGCGCGCTCGCGGACCCACGAGAGGTAGCGCTCGATCTCGGTCGGCGTCGCGCCGTAGAAGGAGGCGACCCAGTTGACGTCGGCCCAGGGCAGCGTGACGAGGTACGCGGCGAGGGTGTCCTTGCCGGCCTGGACCACCTCCGGGGGGACGCCGCGGGTCCCGGTATCGGCCTCGACAAACCCGTTGACGTCGAAGTAGACGTCGGCGTACAACCGGGCCTCCTCGAGGTCGTCGAACACGATCGTCGCGTGTTCGGGCGCGTCGAACCGGTACCGCAGATCGGCCCCGTCTCCCTCGTCGACTTCGAGAATTCTGACGTCGAGGACGTACGCGTCGACGACCGCGCTATCAGTTTCGGTCGGAGTATCGGACGTAGCCATGTCGACTCTGTTCCGAGAGCGAGCGCTCGGACTATTGAACGTTCATATGAGGACTATAGTCCCCTCCGGACCGGTTCGTACGTTCGGGACGCTACTCGAGCAGCAACTCGCCGGTCATCTCCGGGGGCTGGTCGAGGTCGATCAACTCGAGGATGGTCGGCGCGATATCCGCGAGCGTGCCGCCGTCGCGAACCGAACGGTGGCCGCTCGTGCCGTCCGGTGCGACGTAGACGAACGGAACCTCGTTGTAGGTGTGTGCGGTGTGCGGATCCTCCTCGGTGCCCATGTCGTCGGCGTTGCCGTGGTCCGCAGTGATAAGGACGTGAGCGCCGGCCGCCTCGAGCGCGTCGACGAGTCGACCGAGCTGGGTGTCGACCGCCTCGACGGCCTCGATCGCCGCCTCGTAGTCGCCCGTGTGGCCGACCATGTCCGGATTGGCGTAGTTGAGCACGAGTACGTCCGGATCGTCGGACTCTATCGTGTCGATCGCGGTATCCGTCACTTCGGGGGCGCTCATTTCGGGCTGCTGATCGTAGGTCGGCACGTCGGGGCTCTCGACGATCTTCCGGACCTCGCCGTCGAACTCGACCTCGCGGCCGCCGTTCAGGAAGTAGGTGACGTGGGCGTACTTCTCCGACTCGGCGATTCTGAGCTGGGTCCTGCCGGCGTCGGCGAGCACCTCGCCCAGCACGTTCTCGGGCTGGTTCGGCGGGTACGCGACCGGGAGGCCGAACGTCTTGTCGTACTGGGTCAGCATCACGACCTCGGCATTCGGGGGACTGGTCTCGAGTTCGTTCGCCCAGTCCTCGGAGCGAACGTCCGCGAGCATCCGGGTGAGCTGTCGCGCCCGGTCCGAGCGGAAGTTGAACCAGACGACCGAATCGCCATCTCGCAACGCGAGATGGCTGCCAGCCGAGCTTTGCTCGGCGCTGTCGCCGGAGTCTTCGACTCCGGCTGCTCGAGACGCCTCCGGCGTCTCGCTGTCGCCGTCTTCGAGCGCAGATCCGCCGCTCACGAGCGTGGGCTCGACGAACTCGTCGGTCTCGCCGCGGTCGTAGGAGTTCTCGATCGCCTCGACCGCCGACGCCGCCTCGTACTTCGCCTCGCGGTTCACGATGGCGTCGTAAGCGCGCTTCGTCCGCTCCCAGTTCTGGTCGCGGTCCATCGCGTAGTACCGGCCCGAGACGGTGGCGACGTCGCCGGTTCCGTGCTCGTCGACGACGTCCTCGAGTTCGGCCAGGTACTCCCGGCCGCCGGTCGGCGAGGTGTCCCGGCCGTCCGTGATCGCGTGTGTTACGGCCTCGACGTCGCGGTCGCCGGCCAGTTCGATCAGCGCGTGGAGGTGTTCGTGATCCGAGTGGACTCCGCCGTCGCTGACGAGTCCGAGGAAGTGGACGCGCCCGTCGTTCTCGCGGGCGGTCTCGAACGCTCCGTCGATGGCGGCGTTCTCCCGGAACGAGCCGTCCGCGACCGAGTCCGAAACTCGCGTGTACTCCTGGTAGACGACGCGACCCGCACCGATGTTGAGGTGACCGACCTCGCTGTTACCCATCTGCCCGTCGGGGAGTCCGACGCGCCGACCGGCGACCTCGAGACGACCGCTCGCGCCCGCATCCGACAGCCGGTCGAACACCGGCGTGTCGGCCGCTTTGACCGCATCTCTTCCGGTATCGTCACCGAGCCCCCAGCCGTCGAGGACGATCAGCGCAGCTTCCATATCCGACGTGTAACCAGCCCGGCGTAACTAGCTGTCGTTGTCGTCCGTCGATCGTCGCCCGCGGAGCGGAGACCGCCCCGAAACCCCGATCGCGACTGTCGGGGATCGAGAGAGTCACCGACCACTGGATATTTGGGAGTGCGGCGGGAGCCCACTGTCATGACACTCGATCCGGTCCACTTCAACGGCATCGCCCAGCTCGCGGGGCGGATCGATCACGGCGCCGACGAGCGCGACCACCGAGCCTTCGCCGAGACCGTCTGGAACGAGTTCCTCGACCCGCTCGTCCAGGACGGCCGGACGATCCTCGAGCCGGTCGGCGACCGCGCTCGGCGGGTCGTCGACTGCGAGGACGTGGCGCTCTGCGAGCGGCCGTTCCCGACCGAACACGGCCTCGACGCCGGGACGATCAACCCGACGACGTTCAAGAACGGGCTGGTCATCGACATCGCGCAGGCGGCGATGAGCGCGACCCCGAGCGACCTCGACCTGCACCGTTCGCGGACCGTCGTCGCGACGGTTCACTCGAACGACGAGACGATGACCGTCGACGAGACGTGGGGCACATTCGACGACGACTACAGCCGGAGCCGGGTCGTCAAGGTGCCGCCGCTTCCGCAGTTCGCGGAGGGGATCGTCCACGCGCTCGCGCTGTACTTCGCAGAAAGTACCCACGCCCGCGACCACGCCGGGGACGTCGAGGACCTGCTCGTGCTCGACGGGCCGCTGTACCCGCGCGGGCTGCTTCGCTGGGCCGACCAGCACCCCGATCTCGCCGACTTCCTGATCGAGGACCCGCGGCCGGCGACCGTCCTCGAGAACTACGTCCGGCTGGTCGAGGAGTTCGTCGACCGGGACGTTCCGCTCGTCGGCTTCGTGAAGAACCCGGCGACGCGGGTCATCACGCGGGCGGTGAAAGCGAAAGGCGGCGACGCACCCTGGACCGACGACTCGGCGCTGTTCACCCGGCTGCTCGAGCAGGGCAAGTACGTCGACGACGTCGAGGGCGACCGCTGGGAGCGGGACACGTCGTCGCTGACGTACACGAACTGGTTTCGCTCCCGGGGCGGCGTCGACCGACCGCTCTCGGCCGAGGGTGACGCGCTCGGCGTCGACCGCGAGCGTCCGCTCGAGGAGTACGAGGTGACGTTCTTCGTGATCTACGATCCGCGAGACGACCTCATCTATCGGGTCGAGGCGCCCTACGCGTTCACGCGCGATACGGAGACGCGAGAGCGGTTGACGATGCAACTCCTCCAGAACGTCGCCGTCGCCCACGGCCCGCCGACGATCATCGAGAAGGCCGACGAACTCGCCCGGATCAGCAGTTCGGAGAAGCGATCGCTTCGCGAGACGCTCGAGACCCGGTTCGAGACGAGCCGGGATCGGAACTACGACGACCACCGCTGGGGCGAGGACCTCGATTAGGTCTCCGTTTCGACCTCGAGCTCGACGTCTTCGGGATCGACGCCGATTCTGGCGAACTGGGTTCGAACGTGTTCTTTCGCTCCCTCGAGCGCCTGGTCGCGGGTATCGAAGCCGCGCGGCATCGGCGATTCGAACGCGAGGTGGACCTCCCGGCCGTCGATGACCTGAACGCTACCGCCGCTGTTGACCTCGTAGAACTCGTCGCAGATCCAGACGTACGCGGCGTCTTCGTCGGGTGCACCCCGGAACGAGGGGGGTTGTTCCCCGCGCTCGTACACCGTACCGGTGAGTTCGGTTCCGCCCGCGCGACCGCGTACGATAAGCATGCCATAGTGTACGGTTCGGAGACGCAAAAAGGACGGGGCGACAATTCCGTTCAACGAGGGCATGACCCGCACGAAGCGGACGATTTCGTTCGCTTCGCGACGGAGACTCGATCGTCACGGGCCGCTGACTCGTCGATCGATACCGCGAGACGGGTTGTCGCAACTCTTGCCGACCCCCCCCAGTACTGACGTTTTCGAGCAGTAGTCGCCGTCATCGACCGGATTCGGCATTCCTATAGGATATCTAACCCTAACTGTTTTGGAAGCGTGTTTATTCATATTGCACCGCTGTGTGCGAGTAATGAGTTCCGACGCTCGGATCGGCGGTGACGGAACGCGGGAGCCAGTAAACGAGATACCTGCGGAGTGGCACGATACCCTCCGTCACCCGCGCCGAATTCGACTGCTGGAGGTTCTCCGCTCCGGAGAGTCATCGCTCACGCTCACGGAGCTTACGGGAGCGGTCGCTCGACGGGAGGCAACCGACCAGCCGGATGGGCAACTGTTCCGCGAGATTCGGATCAGTCTCGTCCACAACCACCTGCCGCGGCTGACGGAGTGCGGGGTGCTCGAGTGGAACGACGAGACCGTGGCCCTCGCGGACGACATGCCGCTGCCACTGAGAGATCTCTCGACGCTCCTCGAACTCTGTGAGAGCCAGGAGCGGCTGCTCGAGGTGCTCGTCCACCCGGTCCGGACGCAGCTCTACTCGATCCTCCGGGAACGGGAGCGTCCGGTCTCGGTCGATCGGCTCGCGTCCGAACTCGCCGCGCGCGAGGCGGGATCGCTATCGACCCCCGAGGAGGCGACGGTTTCGCTCCACCACATCCACCTTCCGGCGATGGACGACGTCGGTGCGCTCGAGTTCGACCGGGAGTCCGGCACGGTCCGGCGCTCGGATCGGTCGACGCCGTCGGTATCGAACTGAGACAGCCCGCCAAACGATCTCTCACCGCCCCCGGCGTCAGACTCTCGTTCTATAGTAGCCACTGACAGTCAGTGCATACCCGATCGACGTCATCTCGAGGTCGACACCACCGACCTCGCCCTCGACGGCTGTGCGATCGGTGCGGAAACCGTTCCAGTTGGTACTATAGCCGCTTCGTTCGAGACGTTTTAGACAGATCCAAGCAGCGACGCGTGACTGTCGCCCGCTCCGAATAGTCAACGGATCCGGAGGGAAACGCGTTTGAGGTCCGGTGCTCATTAACGTGATATGACGGATCTGGGTGACTTCAACGAGTTCGACACTGGTTCCGAGGTCGATTCGGAGGCAGAGCCGAACGAGACGGGGTCACGATCGACGGACGCAGACCGAGCGACGGCGACGACCGACTTCGAACCGACGGGGGTCGAACCCGACGGCGAGGACGTCGGCATCGGAACGATCTGCGTCTCGCAGGGACTTCGCATCGCCGAGGACGAGGACGACACCTCGCTGCGCGCGTACGTTACCCGCGGTAACCGCTCGTCGATCCGCATCGGCAGCTACCTGATCGCGCCGTACCCCGACGGCGAGTCGCTGTTCTGTCGGATCACCGGCCTCGAGTACGCCCAGCAGTACCACGCCGACGACGCGACGGAGATCCACGCCCGGCGCGCGATGCGACGCGACAGGGTCGACGAGGCCGACTACAAGTTCGTTACGTCGCTGGAACCGGTCGCCGTACTGTACGATGATGAGGGAGAGCTCAAACGACGGATGACCGACCGCGTTCCCAAACCGCAGACGGTCGTTCGACAGGCGAACGACATCAACAAGATCAAGACGGGGCTGAAGATGCCCGAGGACGGCGTCTTCCTGGGACACCTCTCGGTCGGCGGCGAGAAGGTGCGGACGGCCGCGTCGCCGCCGACGATCGACTACCGGGTGAAAGACGACTACGAGGCCGGCGACCCGCTCGTCTTCCGGCACACGCTGATCGCCGGCGGAACGGGCTCCGGGAAGACCCACGGCGCGAAGAACATCCTCCGACAGTACCTCGCCGAGGAGCGCCAGTACCCGATGGAAGACGGACGCACCGTCGGCCCGGCCGTCGTCCAGTTCGATCCCCAGGACGAGTACGCCCAGATGCACGACGACAACATCGACCTGGACGACGAGTACGCGCGCCGACTCGAGCGCGAGGGGATCGCCCACGGCGGCGTCACGGATACGACGGCCTTCGTTCCGAAAGTCGGGGACGCCACCTACTCCGCGGGCCACCACCGCGCGGAACAGGTCGAGTTCACGATCCCGTTCTCGATGTGTCGAACGCGGCCGTGGCTCGTCTCCGGCGGCTCGCTCAACGACAACCAGTACGGCGCGCTCACGTTCCTGATCGACCGCTTCTTCAGGGAGTACGGAAACGACGGCTCCTACGCCGAGTTCACGTCGTTCCTCGACGACCCCGCCCTGCGAGAGGAACTCGACGAGTCCGGACGCGTCCACGAGGCGACCTACGACGCCGTCCGTCGGCGGGTGTTCGGCTTCGACGACGTCTTCGACCAGGACGCGCGACCGATCACCGACCTGATCCACGAGTTCGTCCGCCCCGGCGGTCTCACCGTCGTCCCGACCTACCACATCAGCGATACGCGGGCGACCGAGGCAGTCGTCCTCGCGCTCTCCTCGCTGCTGATCGACGAGAAACTCTCGAACGATCCGAGCTACGACCGGATCAAGGACACCCCGCTTATCCTGGGGATGGACGAGGCCCACAACTTCCTCACCGACGCCGACAGCGTCCAGGCGCGGAAGGTCATCACCAAGTTCACCGAAGCCGCGAAACAGGGCCGCAAGGAGCGACTCGGCCTCTTTCTCATCACGCAGGACCCGCAGGACATCGACGACGCCGTCTTCAAACAGATCAACACCACCGTCGTCCTCAACCTCGGCGACGAGGACGCTATCAAGAGCGTCAACATCCCGAGCAACCTCGAGTCGAAGGTGCCGTACATGGAGAAGGGACAGATGGTCGTCTACTCGCCGGACAACTCCGAACCCGTCGAGTTGATCGGCCTCTCGAACTGCCTGACCCGCCACGGGCGGGACTGAGCGACGACGATCGGGCGACGGTTCAGCGCCGATCAGGCGACGATCCGATCGGTCTGCTCGCCGTACGCCGAGTAGATCGAGACGAGTTCGGCGTACATTCGCTCGTCCAGCACCTCGAACTCGTCCGCGACGCTGCTGAACCGCTCGATCGGCGGCAGGTGATGCGTTCCCCACCAGACCGGATGCGTCAGTATCTGCAGGCGGTCCGCTGCGGCGTTCGCGGTGATCGACTCGATCGGGTTTCCTTCCCGCCACCGCCCGCTCGAGTCCGAGATGTACGCCGACAGCAGGTCCGGATTGTAGGCGTTGACCATCCCCGCGATCGTTCGCGGCCCCTCGAGGACCCGCTCGGAGGGGCGGTGAAACGAGAGCGACGTGATCGGCTGGATGTCGATCGCTTCCAGTCGGCGCTTGTCCTCCTCGATCTGTCGCAACTCCGTGCGAGAGAGTCCGTCGGCGGGCGCGTCGACGCCGCTCGCTCTCGAGGGATCCAGATCACAGTGGAGGGCGATCTCGTGACCGAACTCGTGGATGAGGTGCAGAAGATCCTTCTCCTCCTCGATGTCGTACAGCGGCGAGTCGGGGATCACCATGTACGTCGATCGAACGCCGAGTTCGTGCTCGATTTCCGCCATCTCGACCGCGCGCTCGAGACAGACGTCGACGTCGTGTCGCACGAACGCGACGCGCTCACCGGTCGGCCGGCGGGACTGGTACTCCGAGAGCGTCCGGAGATCGAAGTTCGCTTGGAGCGTCCGGAGCAGCGTCCGGTAGTAGTCGTAGCTGAAGTCCTTCGCCCAGCCGTCGGTGCGCACCCGGTCGGTACGATCGGTACTACTACTCATCGGCGGTCACCGACCGCAGGAGGTCGTACGTTCCCTCGGCGCCGACGTTCATCAGCACGTCGACGATGGACAGGTTCGGGACGAAGTCGTCGAAGCGCTGCTCGTACCGGGGATGCTCGATAGACTGGTACTCGAGAGCGATGTCGACCGCCTCGAACCGATCGTGATCGTTGTACGAGCGGGCACCCTCCCCGGAGAAGTACCGGTCGGCGTCGACTTCGTCACAGAGTCGGACGATGCGCTCGCTGTTCGTGGCGTCGACGTCGAGCGTCGACGCGCGAACGAACTGGCACTCGAGTCCGATCCGTTCGGAAAGCTCCCGGATCAGGTGGACGTTCAGCTCGCACAGCGACTCCCACGAGCGCACGTACGTCTCCGCGAAGAAGTCGGCGAACTCGTCGTAGTGTGCGGCGCCGCCGTAGCTCGCCTGGATACTCTTGCGGTGTTTGTCGGCCCACCTGTCGTCCGCGATCTCGACGTCCGCGATCGGCTCGTCCGAGCCGTGGACCGGAACGGTGAGCCACGTCCACCCGTCGGGCGTTTTGATCTTGTTCCGGTTGATCCAGGAGTCCGACGAGTACTCCGCGTCGTCGAGGAGGACGAAGACGTCGCTCCGGTGGATCTTCTGAAAGTAGCCGAGCCAGGGCAGATAGTTCGGCTGGTGGATCGCGACGGTCCGATCGCGTCCGGCCGAAATCGGCGCCCGGCCGTTCGACTCGATCGGCTCCGACGAGGCGCGGCCGACGCCGCCCGGCTGACCCGGTTCTTCCTCCGCTACGTCATCCATCGATACTCACCCCGATGGCGGTCTCGCTCGAGCGCCGCGTATCGCTCGAGCCGCGATGCGTCGTTTCGAACGGTACCACCGTTCCACCCGTTACCCCTCGAAGTGCGCGATCTGCGGCGGAACGACCGACGCCGGTCGCCCCACGTTCCGTCCGCCGACTGGCTCGCAACTCCTTCACTCTCATTGATACTCCAATCGAGAAGAACTGTTCCGGAACTATTGTTAAGCGCTCGAGAAATAGCCGCCGAGTAGCAGATACGACCGCATACCGTTCGAAATACCGGAACGTACCGAATCGTATCGACCGGATACGTTCGAGCGAGCGAGTCGTAGGCGGTCGCTACTTCCGTCCGGTCTCCATCGAATGTTGGACCGGGCCGGTCGTAGCGGGCGCTTACGGTTCCACGAGCAGTCGCTCGAAGAAGTCGACGACCGCCCGCGCGATCTCGTCGCGCGTCCCGAGGAAGAAGTGATCGGCCGGCAGCGAGACCACGTCGTCGCCTCGCTCGCGCGCACGCTCGACGACGGGTTCCCAGTCGACGGTCGTGTCCCGCTCGCCGTGGAGTACCAGCGCCGGCGACTCGAGGGTCGAGAGCGCCGCGACGGCGTCGAGATCCTCCTCGAGCGTCGCCGTCGGCGCGAGGGCGGCGACGCCCGCGACCGGCCGGTCGACGGTCGCCGACGCGAGCAGCGCCTGCGACGCCCCGAAGCTGTAGCCGAAGACGCCGATCGGGCAGCCGTCAGCGCCCTCCCCATCGTCCCGGTTTGCGGCCCACCGGATCGCGTTGCGGACGTCCTCGCGCTCGCCGTAGCCGTCGCCCCACTCGCCGTAGTCGAACCGGAGGCAGGCGATCCCGGCCTCGCAGAGGGCCTCGGTCACGGCCATCAGCCGCTGGTCCGTGCGAGAGCCGCCGTGCTGGGGATGGGGCGGACAGGCGATCACGATGGCGTCCGTCTCCCCGTCCGGTTCATCGAGTCGGCCCCGGACGTCGCGGCGGCCGGGAACGAGCACGTCGCTCATGACCGACCGTTCGTGAGGGAGGCTATAGTAGCCACTGAACGTCAGCGCACACCCGATCGAACAGCCGTCGCGCGATCGGTGTGGAAACCGTTTCAGTCGTTACGATAGTCAAATCGGCGAGAACGGCGCCGCTGCGGCGTCGGTTTCGGCACGGACTGTCGCTGATGTGATGTTTTTAAGGGCGGCGAACGATAGGTAGGCGTATGGGCATCCTCTCTCGGACCTCCTACGTCATTCGATCGAAGATCAACTCGGTGCTCAACCGGGCCGAGGACCCGACCGAGACGCTGGATTACTCCTACGAGCAGATGCGCGATCAGCTCCAGGACGTCAAACGCGGTATCGCCGACCTCACCACCCAGAAGAAGCGCCTCGAGATGCAGAAAAAGCGCCTCGAGGAGAACGTGGAGAAACACAACGAGCAGGCCCGAACGGCCGTCCAGCAGGACCGTGAGGATCTGGCGCGCCGCGCCCTCGAGAAGAAGAAGACGAAGATGAACCAGATCGAGGACCTCGAGCGTCAGGTCTCGGAGCTCCAGAGCCAGCAGGACCAGCTTATCGAGCAGAAGGACGAACTGCAGAACCGCATCGAGGAGTTCCGCACCAAGAAGGAGACGATGAAGGCCCGCTACGAGGCCGCCGAGGCCAGCTCGACGGTGTCGGAAGCGATGACGGCCACCGGTGACGAGTTCGAGGACGTCGGCCGCGCCATCGAACGCGCCGAGGAGCAGACCGAGGACATGGAGGCTCGCGCGTCCGCGCTCGACGAACTCCACCAGACGGGTGCCTTCGACGACGTACTCTCCGATAAGGATCAGATCGACCGCGAACTCGAGGAGCTCTCGACCGACAGCGGCGTCGAGGCCGAACTCGAGACGCTCAAATCGGACGTCGGCGCCGACTCCGGCGCCGAATCCGAGTCCGAACCTCAGGAGGCGGTCGACGAGTCCGAGATCGAGGACCTCGAGGCCGAAGTCGACGACGACGAGATCGACAGCGAACTCGAGGAACTGCAGGAAGAAGAGAACGCGTAGCGTCTCCGATCGACGGAGTCGAGCCGAGAAGGGTCGTTACAGTATCCGCACATCTGAATTTTCACGAACGACGACTGAGGGGAACGGCTACCATCTAGGCTGTAGTACGGTTGTGTATGGTGGCCGAGTCAGACATCGAATCGCTCTCGCTAACCGAACAGGTGGTGTTGTGTGCCATTGCCGAGGTGCACCGCAACGACGAGATTCCCGTCCAGACGCACGAGATCCGGCGCACGTGCCGGACACGGCTGAACGACGCCGAGGCGGAGGTCGTCGGGACGATCACCGAAGCCGACGTGATGCGGTCGCTGTACCGCCTCGAGGCCGAGGGGTTCGTCGAAGAGCGGCAACCGGACGAGCGCTCGCCGACCGGAAAGGGTCGACCGGCGTACGAGTTGAACGAGCAGGTCGAGACGATCTACGAGGGGGTTGCGGACGAACTCGTCGACGAGAGGGATTCGTCCCCGTAGGGCGGCCGTTCTCGCCTCACGACGGGGTGCCGAGCACCGCGATCTCGTAGTCGGCGATGTCGGCCGGCGGTTCGAGGATGACGACCTGGAAATTCCACGTGGTGTTCCCGGCGAGGTCGCCGGTGACGTCGAGATACTGCCCGAGTTGGGTTCCGGTCTCGTCGTAGACGCGGACCCGAACCTCGACGATTTCGATCCGGTCTTCGCCCGTGTTCTCTACGGTTCCCTGGACCGTCGAGCCGAGGTAGTTATCCTCGAGCACGAACTCGTGGTTCTGGATCGTGAGTACGTCGAGCGGAGTGACGCCCTCGTTGACCTCCTGCTCGGCGAGCGCCTCGGCTGCAGCCATCTGTTCGGCCGACCGCGCCTCGCCGTCGACGTTACCGACCTCGCCGTCCTCGTACTCCGGTTCGCCACCCCCGCCGACGTCGTTACAGCCGGCAAACGCGCCCGCGATAGCGACGCCGGCCGAGCCGAGAACGCGGCGGCGACTCAGTGTCGGCCGGGTCATGGCTCCTCGAGCCTCCGGAACGAACGGTCTCGAAGACGGTCCCCGTAGCTGATCATGGTCGATTCGACGGCGCGAGTGTATTTCAGTGTGAGCCATGAACCGTCAGATTCCGACTCAGTCGAACCGATACGCCCGCAGGTGAATTACACGGCACTCGTCACAACTCGAGGACGACGGTAACGGTCGAGTCGCCGAGAAGAGACCGAGTCGACGCCGGCGATGTCCGTCGATTTGACACCGGAGCGGGATATGCAACGTGGTCCCTTATTGTCACCTCCGGCGAACGTGACTCCATGGATCGGTCCGAGGTCGACGAGACGCTCGAATCATACGGAGCCGATATCGGTCAACGAACGAGTTCGCTGACACGAGTATCGGATTGGGTGCTGGTCGAAGGTGGTCGCGTCTTTATCGCGCTCCTTCTGTCACTCGCGGTCTTCGTACTGTTTCTCTCTCTGAACGAACTCGGTATCATCGCGTTTGTCAACGACGACTCGATCACCCGCCTGGCCGGCGGGATGATCGCGGGCACGTTCTCGCTCGTCACGCTCGTCGTCTCGATCAATCAGCTCATTCTCTCTCGGGAGTTCGCTACCGCCGGGGAGGCTCGTGACCAGATCGACGGCGTCATGAACTTTCAACGGGATATCGAAGAGATGGCGGAGGTGCCGGCATCGCCGGCGTCACCGACGAGATTGCTCGAACTCCTTGTCGAGACGATTCACTACCACGCTCACGATCTCTCCGATGCCGTCACGGATCACGAGGACGAAGAGTTTGCGAGACTGGTCGCCAAGTACGTCAACACTATCGACGAGAGCACCAAGCGGATCGACGAAACGCTAGAGAACGCGAAGTCCGGCACGTTCACGGCGCTCTCGGCCACGATCGGGTACAACGACGCGTGGCAGATGTACGCTGCCAGACACCTTCGAGGGATGCACGCCGATTCGATCTCAGAGGAAACGGAGACGGCCTTCGACGAGTTGATCGACGCGTTGAAACTGTTCAGCGTCGCCCGGGACCACTTCAAGACGACGTACCTGCAGCGCGAGTTGACTCGATTCTCCCAACTAACGATCTACTCGGGCGTTCCGTCGATACTCTCGGCGATGCTCATCGGGTTCATCTACGCTGATCTCGGCGGTCCGAACATCAGCACCGCGCTCCTTCCCTACGTCGTCAGCGGGCTCGTCGCGGTCGTCGTGTCGCCGCTCGCGCTACTCGTCGCGTTCATCCTCCGAACCGCGACCGTGGCCCGGCGAACCGCGTCGGTCGGGCCGATTCTCCCCCAGAAAGATCCTGACGAGGGGCAGTTCGACGTCTCGTATCGCGATAGGAGCGAGTGACGAAACGTTACTCCCACTCGATGTCCGAACCGCGGTCGGTCTCTCGCAGGATGAACGGACCGATCGCGAGCGTCCACTTCGCGACGGTGACGATCCGGAGGATGTACGAGAGGAAGATCGAGAACGGCATCACGCCGATCGCGAACGCGAGTCCGACGACGAGCAGTCCGCTGTCGACGCCGGCGACCGAACCGGCGACGTCGCCCGTCTCGAAGATCAGGATCATGTAGGCGGCGACCGCCAGCGCGGGCAGGGAGATGACCACCAGCGCCCGCGAGATGTTGATGATCTCCCACCGGAAGTACAGCGTCTTGAAGTGCTCGCGGGCCGGCCCGAAGAACTGGAGGTCCTCGAGCAGCCTGTCGATCGACTCGATGGTCTCCTCCGAGAGGACGTCCGCGTGGCGGTTTCGAACTCGCCGTCCGATGTAGATCTTCCAGGAGTAGTTGTACTCGAGGGCCGCTGCCACGACTTCGAACGTCCCGAACTGTTGGCCCTTGAGGTCCTCGGTGACTCTCTCGGCGTCGTCGCGAACCCCTTCGGCGTACCCGGCGACGTCGGACCGCGCGTCGTCATCGAGAGCGGGCTCCTCGTCGAGGCGGTCGAGAATCTGGCTCGCGTGCTCGCCGGTCTTCTCGACGAGGCCGCGCAGGAACGTCGACGGCTCCGGGGGACTGGTTTCCCGTCCGACGGCTTCCTCGACGTCCCGGCGGAAGTCCATCGCCTCCGCCATCCGATCGCGCTGGTCGCCGACGGGACCCAGTTCCCGGGAGAGCACGAGCTGGTTGAACGTCAGGACCAGGCTGACACCCATGATGATGCCGATAACGATCGGCGTGAACAGCGCGAACACCGGATCGGGTTCGAAGAGTTTCGAGATAGAACCCGGACCGAACTCGCCGAGAGCGATCAGTATCGCGTACGCGACTAACACCATCACGCTGGCGACAACCAGACGGTTCCCTCGAACCAGGAACCAGACCATCAGGCGACCGCCGCGGACGCGGTCTTCGATGGTGCTGGCCGTCTCGTCACTCCAGCCGGACTCAGTCATACAGCGATACGTTACCAGACCCCCCGTAGAAGTGCTTTTGTTTGCGAATCACCGTTGGACCGAACGCACGCTACCGGTCGGCTACCGTTTGCGAGCGTCGACTGATCGGTAACTGAGACGGCAGAACGGAGACGATCCGTGTCGTCGGTCCGTCTCGACCGCGTATCGACCGAGAGCGACCGCCGGCCGTGCGTATTTGCCGGTCGGTATCGTAGTTCGAGTCCGTCCGATGAGCAGCGACAGTTCGCAGCCCGACGATACGATGGCCGAGCGGAGCGAAGATTCGACGTGGAAGCTGTGGTTGCTTCTCAACGCGAACCGGTGGGTCGTAACCGCCGGCCTCATGGCGTTCGTCTTCGTCGGTCTACTCGTACTGAGCGAACTCAGTCCGGTTTCCCTCCGGGGGCTCATGGCCGTGAAAGAGCCGGTTCACTTCCTCTTCCAGGCGCTCGTGACCGCGATCATCACCGGCGTCACCCTCGTCCTGACGATCAACCAGCTCGTGCTCTCCCAGGAACTGGGTGCCGTCGACGATCAGCGCGAGCGACTCGAGGGGTCGCTCGACTTTCACGAGGACGTCGAGGACGTGATCGACGCGCAGATTAGCCCGCCCGAACCGGCATCGTTCATGCAGGCGATCGTCGCCGCCTCCCAGGATCGCGCTTCGGAGTTTCGCGACGCCGTCGCCGACAGCCGCGACGAGGAGTTCGAGGGGCGCGTCGACGACTTCGTCGACAACCTCACGACCCACGCCGACTCGATCCGCGACGATCTGGCCGACGCCCAGTTCGGCACCTACGACGTCCTCAAGGCGGCGCTGGATTACAACTACTCCTGGAAGATCTTCCGTGCTCGCCGGATCCAGAACGTTCACACGGAGTCGTTCACCGACGAGGCCCGGGAAGCCTACGACGATCTCCTCGAGGCGCTGAAGCTGTTCGGACTCGCCCGCGAGCACTTCAAGACGCTGTACTTCCAGTGGGAGCTGATCAACCTCTCGCGGGCGATGATGTACGTCTCGGTGCCCGCACTGGTCGTCGCGATGTCGATGTTGCTCTTTTTCGATGCCGAAGCCATCACCGGAACGGTACTCGGCGTCGATACCGTCACCTGGGTCGTCGTGACGGCGGCGACGGTCGCCGTCACGCCGTTTCTCCTGCTGGTCGCGTTCGTCCTCCGGATCGGAACGATGGCGAAGCGGACGCTGGCGATCGGACCGTTCATCCTTCGGGACTCGAGTCGCAGCGAGGATATCGACTGGGAGTGAACCGCGCCGATCGTCCCCCTTCGTTTCCGACCGGCACGAATCCGAGCACGTTACGGCGGTCGGTTCCTACTCGAGGTCGTGATCGTCGTTATTTGCGGGCCGCCCGGTGCGGGAAAGACGACCATCGCGACCCGCGTCGACCGTCGACTCGAGAGCCGCGACGAGCCGACGCGACTGCTCCACTCCGACGACTTCTCGAGTCGCACCTACGAGCGACTGTCAGAACGCGTCGCCGAGGGACCCGACGACGTGCTCTGGCTCGTCGACGGCACCTTCTACCGGCGGCGCTGGCAGGAACGGTTTCGCACGCTCGATGAGGTCCGATTCGTCCTCGTGACCGCGACTCTCGAGACCTGTCTCGAGCGGAACCGGAATCGACGGGAATCGATCGACGAGCGGGGCGTCCACGTCATCTACCGGGAGTTCGAGCCGCCGAATCCGGACCTCGGGATCGACACCGACGAGTCGTCGGTTACGGAGGCGACGGCGCAGGTCCTGGCCGCGCTCGAGTCGTGGAGAGCCTGATTCGGGTCTCGAGACTCGAGTCGCCCTATGGTCCCGGCCGCCCGGGGATCGAGAACTCGTCCGGCTTCCGGTCGGGGGCGACCTCGTCCGGCAGCACGTCCCAGCCGAGTTCGTCCTCGCCAGGTTCCGCGTCTTCGAATCCGGGGTCCTCGGCGGGTTCGTCGTCGCGAGACGCGGCCGGCGGACCGTCGTGTGCGTACGCTCCGCCGGGGTGGTCGACCGCCCAGACGTGCATCAGACAGGGCGTGCGACAGGGGAGTTGGAGGTCGCCCTCTCTGAAAGCCCCCTCGTAGGCCTGCTGGTAGTACCACCACGCGAATCGGCCCGGAAGCCCGGCGTGGTAGTGCCACGGTGAGCAGCGGTCCGGATCGCCCTCAGGATAGTCGTGGTGGTCGTCGTCCTGATCGTGGCCGTGCCCGTTCTCGTGATCGTGGTCGTCATCGGGATCTCGGTCGTGCTCGTGACCGTCGTCTGGAGACTCGCTATCGCCGTCAGCGTCGTACACCGCCGGCGGCGGATCGATCGGTTCGCCGTCGCGAGTCGCGATGAACATGACGCCGATCGAGCGCCAGGACTGGTTGTCGACGAGCACCGACTCCGGTCGCTCGGGATCCAGGAGGGTGTCGTCGCCGATGTACTCCGGATTCAACCAGTGAGACCAGCCGTCGTCCTCGCCGTCGAGTGTATCGAAGTACGGCTTGAACCCCGCGTCGATCAGCGCGCCGACGTCGGGATACCGGGTCTCGAGCGTCTCCTGGACCTCTTCCCGGAGCGCTACCGTGGCGGGATGGTCGTCCGCACAGCCCTCCACACTCGCGCCCTCGCAGTGTCCCATGCTCGGTTGCAGCGTCGCGTCGGGGCATCGCCGGGAGAGCCGTCCGCTCGAGTCGTCGGTTCCGCTCGCGCCCGCGATCCCGGCGCTCGAGAGCGCGATCGTCCCGCCCGTGGCCTGTAACAGCACCCGTCGAGAGAGTCTCGAACTGTCGTGACTGCCGGTCATGCCTGAATCTCTCAGGGTAACGATCCTGTTAAACCATATTGGCGATGAACGCGACAGTCGCCGTGGCTGTGTCGAGCGGAGTGCGAATGCCTCTCGAATCTCGGAGCCCGGGTACCCGACGCGTTCTCCGGGTTCGACAGGTAGTACGAGGACCGCGGTAAAGCGCCACCGAACGATTCGATGGGACTCGCCGAATGGCGCTATCGCGAGACGGTGCTGTTGCTCTGTATCCTGGCGTTTTTCGTGATCACAGTCGGTCGGCTGGCCGTCAGTCGGGTCGTCCCCGAGATCGTCGCCGAGTTCGACGTTTCGAACGCGCTCGTCGGAACGGCGATGACGGGGATGCGGCTGGCGTACGCGATCAGCCAGTACCCGAGCGGATGCTGGCCGATCGGTACGGGGAGCGACGCGCCATCCTGATCGCCATGCTCGCGGTCGTCGGCTGTCTCCTTCTCGCGAACTGGGCGACCTGCTCGCGGTACTGATCGGCGACAAAATCCGCGGACAGAACCGTCTAGACGCGTAATATCACTAAAAACTGGACCGTCGGTCAGAGTCGCCGCACGGTGACTCTGACGTGGGTATCCGCGATTAGTTGCGGACGACGTTCGTCGCGCGGGGACCCTTGGGGGCCTGTTCGATATCGAATTCGATCTCCTGTCCCTCTTCGAGGTCCGGGCCGCCGACGTCTTCCATGTGGAAGAATACGTCATCGTCCGCGTCGTCCGTCGAAATGAAACCGTAGCCGCCTGTGTCGTTGAAGAAATCAACGTTACCTTTCGCCATTACAAACGATCGTACGGCCAGTGCACGGATAACGCTTCTGAGGGTCGTGGTACCAGGACCGCCGACTCCGTCACTCGAGCACCGCACCGGTGCCGGCCCGCTCGAGGCCCGCGAGATCGATCTCGCCGTCCGGCATCGGGACGCCCGCGTAGGGATCCTCGTCGAGCAGAAGCGAGCCGTCGAGGTCGGCGTAGTCGAGCAGCGGCGCGAGGTGACAGGCCGCCGCGATGGAGGCGTTGGACTCGTTCATACAACCGCACATCACCTCGAGGCCGTGGGCGCGAGCCGCGTGGATCATCCGCTTCGCCTCCAGCAGCCCGCCGCACTTCATCAGTTTCAGGTTCGCGATGTCACACCGGTCGGCGATCCGCGGAACGTCCTCGAGCGTGATGCAGGACTCGTCGGCCGCGATCGGCAGCGACGAGCGCTCGTAGACGAACCGCAGTCCCTCGGGGTCTTCGGCGGCGACGGGCTGCTCGACGAACTCGAGGTCGAACTCGGCGAGTCGGTCGATCTTCCCGACGGCCTCGCGGGGCGTCCAGGCCTCGTTCGCGTCGACGAACAGGCGGACGTCGGGCGCGACCGAGCGGATCGTCCGGACGATCTCGACGTCGCGATCGGTGCCGAGTTTGACCTTCAGCGTTCCGTGGCCGCGCTCGAGCGCAGTTTCGGTCTTCTCGCGCATCGTCTCGAGATCGTCGATGCCGATGGTGTAGGAGGTCTCGAGCGTCTCCGCCGGATCCAGCCCCCAGTACCGGTACAGCGGCTCGTCGAGACGCTTCGCGACGAGGTCGTGGACGGCGATGCTGACGGCGCAACGAGCGGCCGGGTTCCGCCGAACCGTCTCGCGCATGCGGCGTTCGATCCGCTCGAGCTGGTGGGGGTCCCCGATCTCCTCGACGACCGCGAGAAGGTCGGGAAGGACCGCCGCGACCGTCTCGGGCGTCTCGCCGTAGTGGGCGGACGGTCCGGCGCCGCCGACGCCGACGGTCCCGTCCTCGTCCTCGATCGTGACGAAGACGATCTCGGCGTCGGTCGCCGTTCCCCGGGAGATGCCGAACGGGAACTCGAGCGGGAGCGTTCGCCGTTCGAAGTCGGTCGCGAGCGTCATTCGAGCAGCGCCTCCAGCAGGTCGTCTGTCCCGAAGCGGATGACGTCGGTCGCCGGCGCGCCGAGCGTCTCGACGTAGTCGTCGACGGCCTGTCGAGCCTCGCCGTCCTCGAGGTGGGCGGTGTTGAGCGCGCCCGCAGTGACGGTGGCGTCCGACACCGGCTCGGCGAGATCCTCGTAGAGATCGACGTAGCTCGAGATCGACGGCAGGGAGAACGACTCGTAGCCGTGGATCGCCTCCTTGTCCGCTTCGTGACAGAGGATCAGCTGGTCGGCCATCGAGCCGTGGAGGATGCCGCAGGTGACCGCAGAGTACGCCGGGTGGACGATGCTGCCCTGGCCCTCGACGAAGAGGAAGTCGTGCTCGTCGCCCTTCTCGAGGATCATCTCCTCGACCGAACCCGCCGTGAAGTCGGAGACGACCCGGTCGACCGGATTGCCCCAGCCCTCGATCATAATTCCGGTCTGGCCGGTCGGGATGACAGCGGCGTCGTAGCCGGCCTCGCGGGCGTCGCGAGCCAGTTCCATCGAGACGGTCATCTTCCCGACCGAGCAGTCGGTGCCGACGGTGAGGATGACCTCGGCGTCGACCTCGTCGGCGATCCCCTGGCTCACCGTCAGATCCTCGGGCGGCTTGCGGACGTCCCACAGCTCGCAGCCGTTCTCGTCGGCCAGTCGGACGAACTCCTCGTCGTCCTCGAGGAAGTAGTGGAGCCCCGAAATCACGTCGCAGCCGTTCTCGAGGGCCGTCCGGACGTCGTCGCGCCAGCTCTCGTCGAAGCCGCCGCCGATCGGCGCGATCCCGATCAGCAGGGCGTCGACGTCGGCGTCGACGTCGGCCATCCCCTCGACGATCGGCGCGTCCTGCACGTCGGGAACGAACTCGGTGACCCGGCTGCCGGCGCTGTCGCGGTCGAGGACCGCAGCGACGTCGTAATCAGCGTAGCGCAGTACTCCCAGAGCGGTCTTGGCTCGGTCCGGAAACTTCTCGTGGGCGAGAATCGCGATCTGCATACCGGGCTATCGGGCGAGCGGCTACTTAATCGTAGATATCTCGGTAACCGACTGGCAGACCCGTGACAGGACGAACGGGTCAGTCGTCGGGTCTACCGGAAGACTCGAGTTCGACGCGCGTCGAACGCTCCTCGCCGACGTCGAGGGGGAAGGAGTGCTCCGCGTCGCCCTCCGGTTCTCCGGGGACGAGTTCCGCTTCGACCTTCTCGACCAGCAGGTCGACCGCCATCCGGTTCGCGCCCTCGGGGATGATCACGTCCGCGTTCTTCTTCGTCGGCGAGACGAACTGCTCGTGCATCGGTTTGACCGTCTCGAGGTACTGCTCGATGACGCCCTCGAGGTCGCGCCCGCGGTCGACGACGTCGCGCTCGATCCGCCGCAGGATGCGGACGTCGGCGTCGGTCATCACGTACACCTTGAGGTCGAGCATCTCGAGGATCTGCTCGTCGAACAGCGAGAAGATTCCCTCGAGGACGATCACGTCCGAGGGCTCGACCCTGACGTGCTCGTCCTTCCGGTTGTGAATCTCGAAGTCGTACTGGGGCATCTCGATCGGTTGGCCCATGAGAAGCGCGTCGAGTTGTTCGCGGAGCAACTCCCACTCGAACGCCGAGGGATGATCGTAGTTGACCTCCGCTCGTTCCTCATAGTCGAGGTGGGAGAGGTCCTCGTAGTAGTTGTCGACCGGGATCCGCGTGACGGCCTCGCCGACCGTCTCGGCGACGGTGCGCGCGACCGTCGTCTTTCCGGCGCCCGTGCCGCCGGCGATGCCGATGACGAACGACGGGATACTCATCGTTCGAATCTCGGAGGGGTCGCTAATGAATCCCCTGATACCGGTCGAAGCCGAGAACCGCTGTCGTGGCTCAGATGACCGTCAGCGTCGTCGTCCAGAACGAGCGACGGGCGTCCTCGAGCGCCGGCTTCGGATCGCCGGTCGCGTCGACGGCCGCGGTCGCGTCCGGTTCGAACGCCGACTCTTCTGCAAGCGCGTCGACGACGCCGCGCTGACCGACCACGTAGAGTCGGTCGCCGTCGTACTCGGCGATGGCGTCGCGACAGCGCTCGAGGTGGTCGTCGATCTGGTCGTCGCGAATGCGCTCGAAGCGGGCCTGCGAGAAGCCGCCCTTCGAGTGGTTTCCCTTCACGTCGCTCTCGAAGCCGCGATAGGAGACGCGCTCGTCGTCCTCGTAGACGCCGAGGGCGAACAGGTCCGCTCGAACGAGCGCGAGCGCGTAGCGGCCGGTCGGCAGGAACCACTCGCGCTCGAGTTCGAACCGATCGCCCCAGATCGGCTCGAGTGCGGGCCGGACGGGTGACTCGAGCGCAACCGAGACGAGTCCGGCGTCGTCCACGCAGCAGAGACAGGGAGCCTCGCCGTCGAGCAGGGCGAGTCGGTCGCCCAGCACGTCCTCGAGGTCGTCTCGGACGGTGTCGGGAATTCCGGCTTCGTCGCCGATACCGGCAGTGAGAGCGCCCTCCGGCTCCGTTCGGATCGACTGCAGTCGGTCGAGGACGTCCGCGAGGCGTCCGCCGCGTAGCTCCTCGCGGCGGCGAACGCCGAGATCGCCCTCGTCGCCGTCGGTGCGCTCGAGTTCGCCCTCGAGTTGGGCGATGCGGTCCTCGAGCCGGTTCTGTTTCTCTTCGGCGTCCTGTCTGGCCGTGACCGCGTCGGACCGGCGCTCGGATTCAGCCTCGTACCGCTCTCGCAGGCGCTCGTTCTTTTCCTCGAGGTCGTCGATACGCTCCTTCAGGGAGGCGCGGCCGAGCAACTCGTCGAGCATCTGACCGAACACGCGAAGCGGGACTACTTTTAGGTTCCGGCGCCGGGATAGTCACCGAGATCCGGGTCGGGTACCTGCCAGCCGCCGGCGAACGCGAGCAGTTGCTCGGCGCGTTCGCGGCGCGCGAGCATCACCTCGCGGAGCGAGGGCGGGTTTCGGATCGCCGTGTCTTCGAGCATCGACTCGGGGAGGGCGAGCGTGTTCGTCGGAACGGCCTCGTCGCCGTGGACCGGGAAGTGTCTCGACTCGAGTTTCATCACCAGCGGGGCGTCGAGCCGCTCGAGGCCCTCCCCGGTCGTGTACACCTCCTCGTTGATGCGCTCGTGTTGCTCGTCGTGCATGAGTGCGTGATCTCCGTCGGTCGGAGTCACGTAGAGCCGGCCGAGGTAGTAGCTCCGCGAAAACACCTCGAACATGACAGTTGATACCACGACTCGAGGGGACATAACTGTTCGGCGAGATGTTTAAGCCGACGTGCTATCAATGAAATCGTTCGACAGCAGTTTCGATCGGCGGCCGGTTACGATTCAACCGTCATGAGAGCACAACGGTCCAGAGCGGGTCTCGAGAACGGTCGTGAAACCTGCACCAGAAGAGCAGTAGTCAGTCGCTGAAACTGATGATAAACGGTTTAAACGGTCCGAAACAGTCGAGGTCGCCTGACGGAACCGACGGTCGGACGAACAGGTTACCAGCTTCGATAAGTAGCGAACGACGGCAGCTGAAAGCCGCTTAAACACTCCGGGCGGCTCTCAGGCCACGCCGGGATCAGTTGAACGATCCGAACGAAGGTCTGACTTTTTAGGAGATTCCTCGGTTGAACACGGTAATGACAGCTACTCGGTCGGTTGTGTTTCTCGTGGCGGTCGCCCTCGTCGGCCTGACGGTGGCACCCGCCGCGAGCGGGGCCCTCGCGGGTGCGATCGGCGCCGACAGCACCACCGAACAGCCGGACGAAGAGGAGGTGGCACCGGGACAGAGCGTCTCCACGTTCATGCAATCGAGCGCGGCGGACACGTCGAACACGGTCGAATCCGAGATGTTCGAAGCGAAGTACGAGGATGCCGACAACGAAACCCGCAAGGCGCTCGTCGACGACCGGGCCGACGGACTGGAGGCGAAGCTCGAGTCGCTCGAAAACGAGCGTGACGAACTCCGCGAGCAGGAAGACGAACTCTCGGAGCCACAGTACCAGGCGCGGATGACTCGACTGACCGTCGAGATCACCGCACTCGAGCGATCCGTCGAGCAGACCCGTCCGTTCGCGCTCGATACCGAGGTCGGCCTCGATCGACTCGAGTCCGTTCGGGAGAGCGCCGCCGAACTCAGCGGCGAGCAGATCGCGGACATTGCGAAGAAGCTGGTCGGGTTCGACGACTACCTCGACGGCGCGCCGTTTAGCGACCAGTTGCCCGGCGACGACGCGGATGACGACGAGCGCACTTCAGCCGACGATTCGGATGACGAGGAACGAACCGACCCTGTGGAATCTGAAGACGACGATACCGCACTCGGCGAGGACGACGATGATAGCGGAAACGAATCGGTGAGCAGTGGCGGAGACTCGACGAGCGAAGATAACGAGATGCCGGTCCGCAGCGACGGACCGACGACCGACGAGGACCACGAATCCGACGAGGACGACGAGTAACCGACGGCTCCATCGAGGAACCGGAACCGAGTCGCTACGTTCGGTGCAGTGAGAAGACACGCTTTTCCGCGACGGCACCTAACCGTACATACGATGGACTCCGCCGCCTTGTTGGATCTTCTCGGCAACGAAAACCGGAGACGGATCCTCCGGTTGCTCGCACGCAAACCCTGCTACGTGACCGAGATCTCGGAGTACCTCGGAGTGAGCCCGAAGGCGGTCATCGAACACCTGCGCAAACTCGAGGAGGCGGGCCTGATCGAGAGCCGGGTCGACGATCAGCGGCGGAAGTACTTTCACATCGCTCGCAACGTCCGACTCGAGGTGAGCCTCTCGCCGTACGGCTACGTGAGCAAGAGCGCCTATCCGACCAACAGCAGCTTCGACATCACGACCTGTCGTCACCTCGAACTCGACGTTAACTGGAGCGAGGCCGACGAACTCGAGGAGTTGCTCGGCACGCTCGAGGAGCTAGAGCAGCTCGAAAACGAGCTGTCGCTCGCTCAGCGGTGGGTCCAGCGAAACGTCTGTGACGTCCTCGATCGGATCTCCGAGACCGTCGGCTCCGGCCCCGAGAGCCGAATCTACGCCGACGTGCTCGCGAGCATTCGGTCGGAGCCGAAGTCGATTACCGAGCTCAGCGAGGACGTCGAGCCCCCCCGAGAGGTCGTCGCCGAGCTACTCGAGTTGCTGGCCGACGAGGGGATGGTCCAGCGGACGGAACGCGGCTGGGAGCTGGCTTCGGACCAGATTTGATCACTCGACGTCGCGGAACAGCCCGTCTCGGAGGTCGCGGCCGAAGTAGTAGCCGCCGACGCAGGCGGCCAGCCCGGCGCTGACACCGACCGCGAGGACGGCCTGTCCGGAGCCGGCGACCGCGATCGGCGAGGCCAGCAGCGCGGTAACGCCGCCGACCGAGGCACCGGCCGCGGTCATCTCGAGGTAGCGCCGCTTCGACGTGACCAGTCCGACGGCGAACGCGGCGGCGAACATTCCGACGATGCGACCGGCAAGCGGGATCGCCATCCCGCCGGCGAGCAGCCCGGCCCCGACGACGAGGACGAGGGCGAGAAACGCCTTCGGCGAGAAGTACCGGTGTATCGAGGGGGTAGACGGCAGCGAGAGGAACGACGAGACCGACGGGAGGCGAGATGACTGCGGGGACGAGGGTTCCGGGGCCGTCGGTTCCGGCTCCGTCGCAGATCGGGCGGACGGTTCACCGACGCTAGCGTCGGCGTCGGCTCTCGAAAGCAGCTGCTCGGTCTCAGACAGCAGTTCGTCGGTCGAGTTCGGGGACCGCTCACTCGTCTCGGTGAGTTCGTCCGAACGGTTGCCCATACGGTTCGACAGGTGCGCTGTCACCAAGGATGTTTCCCACACTAACGGGCGCTCTTTTTACGCCTGCCGTCGTATCGGAGGGCAGTGAGTACCGAGTTGATTATCTTCGGGATGGCGGCGATCGCTCTCGGCAGCGGGCTGCTCTACGCTGGACGGCGCCTGTATCCGCAACTCGACTTGACCCGCGACGCGTTGAGTACCGTCCGCCTCCTGACAGCGGTCATCGCCGGCGTACTCCTGTTGACGGGGATCGGACTCGTCGTCATCGGCCTGATCACGTAACCCAACCTCGAAGGCGAAAGCGTGCCTTCAAGTCCGCCGCCGCGCAACGAGAAGCTATGAATCCAGGCGACCGCGTTCACGTCGATCGCGCGGACCGCACCTACGAAGGCGTGTTGCTCCCCTCCGGCACTGACGACCAGCTCGTGGTGAAACTCGAGGGCGGCTACAACGTCGGTATCGACCGCGACGCGGCCGACGTCGAAGTTCTCGCCGAAGACGTCTACGAGATCGATAGCTCGAGCAGCGACGACGGCGCCTCCGAAGTCGAGTTCGACGAGGAGCTGCCGACCATCTCGCTAATCTCGACCGGCGGCACCATCGCCTCGACGGTCGACTACCGCACCGGCGCCGTCACGGCGCAGTTCGACGCCGAGGACGTTCTCCGGGCGGTGCCGGATCTCGCCGGCCGCGCGAACTATCGCGGACGGGTCGTCGCTAACATCCTCTCGGAGAATATGGAGCCGCCGATCTGGCAGGAACTCGCCGAGGCCGTCCGCGACGAGATCGAAAACGGCGCCGACGGCGTCGTCGTCATGCACGGCACCGACACGATGCAGTACTCCGCGTCGGCGCTCGCGTTCATGCTCGAGACGCCCGTTCCGGTCGTCTTCACGGGCAGCCAGCGCTCGGCCGACCGACCCTCCTCGGACAACGTGATGAACGCCGTCTGCGCCGTCGAGGCCGCCAAGAGCGACTGCGCGGAGGTGCTCGTCTGCATGCACGCCTCCGAGAGCGACGACCGGTGTGCGCTCCACCGCGGTACTCGAGTCCGCAAGAACCACACCTCCCGTCGCGACGCCTTCGAGACGATCGGCGCCGAGCCGCTCGGCGAAGTCGATTACGAGACCGAAAGCGTCGAATTCCGACGCGACTACCAGCAGCGAGATGAGACCGACCTCGCGCTCGAGGCCGACCTCGAGGAGGACGTCGAACTGCTGAAGTTCACGCCGGGGATGGATCCCCGCTTCCTCGACGTTCTCGAGGGGAGCGAGGGAGTCGTTCTCGAGGGAACCGGACTCGGTCACGTCCACACCGACCTCATCCCGCGAATCGAGGAGTTAGTCGAGGAGGGCACGACGGTCGTCATGACCAGCCAGTGTCTCGAGGGGCGGGTCTGCGACCGCGTCTACGATACCGGCCGGGACCTGCTCGAGGCGGACGTCGTCGAGGCCGGCGACACCCTGCCGGGAACGGCGAAAGTCAAGCTGATGTGGGCGCTCGCGAACGAGGAGAACGTCTCGGAGGCGATGGAGACGTCGCTGGCCGGCGAACTGCAGGAGCGGTCCGTCCCCTGGGAGTGATCTCGATGTCGGTCGGTATCGAAATACGGCGAGCGACGCACGACGATTACGAGGGCGTGAAGGCGTTCACCGAGACGCTCTGGGAGGACCGCGGCGGCGACTACATCCCGGAGATCTATCACGACTGGCTCGAGGACGAGGGCGAAGACTACAAGAAGACGTTCCTCGCCGACGCGGGCGACGACGTGGCCGGGATCGTCCAGGCGGTGATGCTCTCGCCCGACGAGGCCTGGTTCCAGGGGATGCGCGTCAACCCCGACTACCAGCGCCAGGGGTTAAGCGGCCGCCTGAACGAGGCCTGCTTCGACTGGGCCCGCGAGCGGGGCGCGACCGTCGGCCGCATCATGATCTTCTCGTGGAACGCCGCCTCGCTAGGCGCGGCGCGGAAGGGCGGGTTCGATCCGATCACGGAGTTTCGGTTCGCCCATCCGGAACCCGATCCGGACGCGTCGGGGCCGGATTCGGTCTCGAGCGACCCTGCAGCCGCCTGGCGCTACTGGACCCACAGCGATACGCGCGACCACCTGGACGGCCTCGGGTTCGCTCCGGAGGAGACGTGGGCGACGCGCGAACTCACCCGCGAGGATTTCACGGATTCTGCCGACGAGACGGCCGTTTTCGCGGTCGAACGCGATCACGAGCGAGAGAGCGACGGCGAACGAGAGCTGGTCGGCGCCTCGTACCGCGTCCGGACGTACGACCGGGAGAGCGACGACGGCGAGACGGTGACCTGGGCCGAGTACGGCGTCGGCGCCTGGGAGGACGTCGACGCGGCTCGCTCGCTGTTCGGGGCGATCGCACGGGACGCCGCCGCCGTCGGGGCCGACCGGACTCGCGTTCTGATTCCCGAAACGGCCGCGTCCGTCAGCGACGCCTCTTACGCAGGTGCCGAGATATCGGAGGAGCCGGACTTCGTTCTCGAGATCGATCTCTCCGAGAACGAGTGAGGGTTCGGTTCCGGCGGGAGCGCCGCTCGCAGTGCGAGACGATAAACGTTCGAATTCGGTCGTGTTTCCGAAGACAGATGCCGACCGGATATCGCCGCTCCCGGACCGCTTCCTACCAGATCCCGAGCAGTAGTCCGACGATCTCGACGATGACGTACAGCCAGACCACGTAGGCGATCGCTCCCGCGGTGTACTGAACATCCGGATACCGGACGGTAGCGAGCGAGACGCGCCTCGGCTGCTGTCCCCCACTGCTGGCAGCGTGAGAGCAGGTCGAGGAAGCCCATACCACAGAGACAACTGCTGTAGTCGGCAGTGTGAGAGCAGCAAGTTAGCTATCGTAGAGCGAGGCTATGCCCTCAGAAACCCAATATAGAGGGGATCGTGACCGAGAGTATGACGGACGGAAGCGAGGAGTCGACGGCCGAGAGTGCGTCGTCGCAGGTGATCGAAAACCCAATCGCGGGAGAACGGGTGACGTTCCTGCGCCGAGGGGATGACACCGACGGCGAACTCGTCGAGTTAGAACTCGTGGCCGAACCGTTCGCGGCCGGTCCGCCCGAACACGTCCACGACCACCAGGAGGAGTTCTTCGAGATTCTCGCGGGGAGCGTCACCGGCACGCTCGATGGGGAGCCGTTTACCGTCTCCGCTGGCGAGTCCTTCGTCGTTTCGGCCGGGACGCCGCACGGCTGGTGGAACGACCGCAACGAAGCGCTCCGGGCCCGCGTCGAGGTCCGTCCCGCTCTCGAGATCGCCGAGTTTCTGGAGACAGTCTACGGACTCGCAGCGGACGGCAAGACGAACGCGAAGGGAATTCCGAATCCCCTGCAGATGGCCGTGATCGCGGACCACTACTGGGAGACCAACGATCTCGTCACTCCTCCGGACCCGATACAGAAACTGGTGTTCGGTCTGCTCGCTCCGCTCGGTCGGCTAATCGGCTACCGCGCGTTCTATCCCGAGTACAGCACGCGGAGGGCGCCAGCGGAGTGACGACGAGAAACCGCAGTCTCTCCGACCAGAGACGATCCTGTGAAAGACACGCGATGACCTCCCACGACGGAAATCGTGTCTTCTAGACTGTTGCTACGAAATGTAAGAGAAGATAACTATATCGAACAGTCGATGAATCGGAGTATAGACGAACTGACGCTGTTACACAGCGTTACAAGTGAGGCGCTCTCTTTACCTCTCCTCTTCACAGACTTTCAATACAGGTTATTAGAGTTTCCGGTTTTCATATCCGTTGTGATATATTTATCTCCTTCTGTGACGTGCTTACTACCGTATCATGGGAACGACTATCGACGATGCAACCTACACTGACGCGGAACTCGAACGTGAAGACGCGGGCGAACGCCGTTCTACGCTCGCGACGGCCCGGCTGGGGGCCTTCTATCTCCCGCTCTTGCTGGCCGGCGTGATGTCCGTGCTGTTTCTCCCGGATCTGCTCGCCACACTCGTGACGGGCTGGACCGCCGACGGCGCGGCGGAACTCGGCATCCACCGACTCCACGTGATGGGCATCGCCACCGTCGTGACGGTGTTCCTGCTCGGCCTGTTCGCACAGGCGTACCAGCCGAAAAAGCGCGTCGCGTCCGTGTGGGGTGCGTTCCTCGTCATCCTCGCCGTCACCGCCGGCACCGTCGGATACGGTGTCGGACGGCCGGAGGAGGTTGTCCCGTTCTTCGTGGTCACGGGGCTCGCACTCGTTGCACACCCAGCAGGTCGAACACTGCTACGACGAGGTGACTCCTACAGCCCGGCGCTCCTGGCGCTGGTCGCCGTGGCTGCGGTTCCGCTCCTCGCGTTCGTCGCGACGCAGCTGAGCCTGTCCTCGAGCACGATCGATCCCCACGCCCTCGACGGCCACTACGTGATGATGGCCGGGCTCGCGATCGCGCCGCTCGCGTACGGCATCGTCGCCGCACTCGGGTTCGACGGCTGGCGACTCGCCTCGTGGCTCGCCGCCCTCCCGATGGCCTACTACGGACTCCTGTCGATCTCGTTCACCACGCAAACGGGCTCGACGGGCGTGATGTGGGGAGCTGCAGCCATCCTCTGGGCGATCGCGTTCGTCGCGGTCGCGGAGTACTCGCGAATGGGAGGATCCGCGGTGCTCCGGCGCGGGATCGAGCGATCGGGCTAGACGGGCTATTTTTCGACTCGGCTGCCGATTCTGTATCGGCTGTTCAACAGGTTGTTGACTGCTATCAAGAGTGTCACAGCCGGCGTAGACGGTCTTTATCTCCGCAAGCGTCGCCCCTAGAATTATTGACATATACTCTGGCAGCTACTGCAGCCAGCACACGGAGTATCGACCTCGTTCGACGGTTCAACGACGAGGTATTCAACGGCCGCGAGTACGATCGCGTCGCCGACCTGCAAGCCGAAGACTACGTCCAGCACGGGACCACGGCGGACACGGAACTTCGCGGTATCGAGGAATTCGTCGAGACGATGCGGATGTTCCACGCCGCGTTTTCCGACCTGGAGGGCGTCGAACGGCTCGCCTTCAGCGACGACGACGGCGAGTACGTCTGCACGTCGTACACGTATCGAGGGACTCACGACGGTGACTTCATGGGTATCCCCCCCGACTGACGTCGAGGCCGAGGTCCGCGGGATCGACGTCCACCGAATCGAGGACGGAAAGATCGCCGAGTCGTGGATCCAAGCCGATTTCCTCGGCCTCCTTCAGCAGGTCGGGGTCGTCCCGGCGATGGACGACGTCGCCGCCTGATCGCGCAAACCGGTAGCTGTCATTTTTCGAGTGAATCGTTCTCGTTCGTCCAGTCGATCGGCAGCGGACCGAACGACACGGGCGAATGGATCGAAGACACTACTCGCTCGAGCGGTGACTGTCCGGCGATCGTCCCAGGGCGACTCCAGACCGAGAACCGAACGGAATCAGCCGCCGCTGACCGGCGGAAACAGCGCCAGTTCGTCGCCCTCCTCGAGTTCCGTCTCGAGCCCCTCCTCCTCGACGAGGACGTTCGTTCCGTTACGAAGCACGTTGATCTGCGAGCGCAGTTCGCCGTCGTCGTCGAGGACGCGGGCCTCCAGGTCGGATCGGTCCGCGAGGAGGTCCTCGAGCGCGTCGCCGACGGTGTCGCCGGCCGCGGCGTCGACCGTGACGTGTTTGTCGCCCGCGCGTTCGGCGAGGTCGGCGAACAGTTTCCACTCCGTGGGCATAGGTGGCGCTATCCGTGCCGACGGCAAGTAGCTACCGCTCTCCGGTGACAACTGAAACGGTTTCCACGCCGATCGTACTGTCCGCGGTTCTCGCTTGCGTCGCTCGCTCCGAACCGCGCTCCTGTCGTGCGATCGGGTGTGCACTGACGTTCGGTGACTACTACAGGGTCCGGCGAAGGGCCTCCGGGCGACCGAGCACGTACGCGACGTCGCCGGCGGCGAAACGACGGTCCCCGGACGGCAGCGCGACGGCGTCGTCACCCCGGTCGATCGCGAGCACCAGGGCCGGTACCGAGTCGATCGTCGTTCCCTCGAGTGACCCACCGGGATCGACGGTCAGCGTGGTGACAGTCTCGTCGGCCGCCCGGAGCGCGGAGACCAGTTCCCGCTCCGCGTCGGGCGTCCCCGGGAGCGTGACGAGTCGGTGCGGGAGTTCGGAGTCGAACGCACGAACGTCGTCGGCGTCGACCGCGACGGTCGCCACGTCGGCGGCGGTTCCTCGCAGTTCGCCGACGGCGAGACACCGGTTCCCCTCGTCGCCGCGGGTCCAGATCTGGACGGCATCGCCCGGACTGGCGTCGGCTGCGGGATCACCGCGGATAGAGACAGCAACGGTCCCGGGAGCCAGGGTCGGCCCGATTCCCGCCGGCCGACTCCCCAGCGCGAGGTACTCGATCTCGCCGTCGGCCGTAAGTTCGACGTCGACGTGACCGATCCCGTAGTCGCGCTCGAGGCGCGCGGTCAGCCGTTCGCGCAACTTCCCGACGGTCAGGCGTCGCGGGAAGTGAAACGTCTCACCCGCGAGGTCCGCTTTCGTCCCCGCTTCGACGGGATCGTAGCCGTCTACGTCCTCGATCGTCGCCGGCAGTTCGACCGTGATCACGCGGCCGGCCGATCGGACGAGTTGGCCCACGTCGTCGATCGTCCGCGGCGCGGCGAACGCGAACACGTCCCGGCCGAAGTGATCGCCGAGCCGACGACCGCCGTCGGCGGCGATCGCACTCGCGACGAACACGACGACCGTGTAGACGGCGGTTTCGGTCTCGAGCAGCGGCGTCGTTCCGATGATCGCGTCCTGCAGGGCCGTCTTCGTGTTCAACCAGATCGCGACCGCCGTGATACCGACGAGAACCCCGACGCCCTCCGGCAGTTCGTCGGCGCTGTACCACCGAAAGGTTACGGCCGCGGCCGCCGCCGTTCCGGCTGCGAGGACGCCGAAGCCGAGAATTCTGACGAGCGCGTCGAACAGCGCGTCGAGGGCCGGGTCCGCCTGAACGGCCTGCGTGAGGAGCGGGTCGATCACGCGCGATCACCCCGACTCGAACCGTCGAACGCGGACGATCGACTCATCTCCCGACCGCCTCTGTGAACGCATCTATCGTCCGTTCGGGACCGGCGACGAACGCCTCTTCACCGGCCTCGAGTCGGCGCTCGGGTCCGGGGACGAACTGCCACCCCGGGCGAAAGCCGTCGGTCTCGCCGCCCTGTCTGCGAACCGCGAGCACCGTCAGGTCGGCGGCCGAATCGGCTTCGTCGGACGCGGCAGCCGAACCGACGGTCACCCGACGGATCGCGTACCCGGCGCGTTTGACCAGCGCGAACGCCTCGAAATCGCGATTCGTCCCGCGCGATTGAACGACCAGACGCGGCGTCTCGGCCTCGAGCAGCGGTTTCACCTTCTTTCGGTCGACGGCGACGGTGACGCGACCGACACCGCCAGCGCTCGCGAGGCCCGATCCTCCCGGCGACGGGGTCGTCGGCTCCGCCTCGCCGCCGTCCGATACTGCCGGATCGGTCCGGTTCGAATCGGGATCCTCCGCCGGCAGCTCCCGTCCGTCGTCGAGTTCGGTCCTGACGCTCAGAACCGTCCCGGCGATCGATCGATCGCCGCTTCGAACGGTCACCTCGTCCCCGCGAGCCAGCCCGGTCGGTACCAGCGTCGCGACCGAAACCGCGCGCTTCCCGTCCGGCACGCGCCGCGAGAGTCCGCTGGTGGGCGGTGCCGCGGCGATCGATGCGCGGCCCCGTTCGTCGATCGAGACGACGACGTCCGCGAGGTCGTGTTCGGTTCGCAGCCGTTCCTCGAGACGCACCTCGAGTTCGGAAATCGGAAGGTCCGCCGGGAGCCGCCAGGAACCGGTTCGGAGCGTCCTGCGGAGGTCGGACGACAGCGGCGGATACCCCTCCATATCGCGGATCTCGCCGGTGGTTCGAATCGCGGCCTGCCCGACGGTTCCGACGAACTCGATGACGTCGGCCGAGAGGGTCCGCTGGCGCAGCTGGGAGAGCGAGAGTCGTCGGGGGAGTTCGGCACCGAGCTTGTCGCCCTGGTTGTGAGCGTACAGTGCGAGCATCAGGACGACCAGTACGGCGACCAGCAGCCGGGGCGACTGGGCGATGTCGGGTTCGACGAGGCCGAGCAGTCCACCCTGAACGCTGGCGATCGAGAGCGCCAAGACGACCACACCGAAGCCGGGCAGGGTAACGCCGGTAACGTACCGAACGAGAAATCCCAGCGCGCCGGAGACGAACGCGGGCACGATTCCGGTCAGGAGGCCGAGATAGAGTCCGAGCAGTACTTCGACCGGGAGCGTCATTGCTCGATCGGTGGGCCGGAATCGTTAAACCGGTACCGGCTGGTCCTCAGTTGCAGCCTCGGGCGCACTATCCGTGCTGCCGGCAGGAGATATCGTTCTGCGAAGGGACCATCGCGAACCGGCGTCGTCAGTTACTCGGCCGGTTCGTCCGCTTCGGTCGACTCGGCTGGTTCACCCGGTTCGGCCGGCGCTGCCGTTCCAGCTTTCCGGCGCAGCCACTCGAGGGTCGCTGCGCCGCCGAGGATGCCCGCACCGGTGGTGAAACCGGGCATGCTGTCGTCGTCCGACTCGGCATCGTCGGCGTCGCCGGCGTCGTCGGTATCGTCCTGACCGTCCGACTCCGCGTCGTCGTCCTCGTCACCGGTTCCGCCGAGCCCGTCGTTACCATCGTCGGTTTCGCCCTCATCGTCGCCCTCGTCGCCGTCTCCGTCTTCGCTCTCGCCGGTGTCGTCGCCGTCGTCGGACGAGTCGGTCTCGTCGTCCGACTCGTCTTCGCCCGGACCGTACTCGTCTCCGTCGTCCGTTTCGACCTCGTCGTCGGTACCTCCGTCGGACTCGGCCGAATCGTCGTCCTCGTCACCGGCATCCGGCTCCGTTTCTTCCTCGCCTCCGTCGTCGGACCCCTCCGTATCGTCGGAGTCGTCCGTCTCGTCCTGCTCCTCCTCACCCTCGTCTGATCCGTCTTCGTCGTCCGGCACCGCTTCGGACGGCCGGAACGCGACGAGTTCCCCGTCGTCCTCGAGGTAGAGCGTGTTCTCGTCGACGGCGGCGATAGCAGGAGGCATGTTGCCGTCGAACTCGAGCGCCCACCGCACCGTTCCGTCCTCGAGGTCGAAGCCGACGATCGAATTGTCCGGGTAGTCGGCCTCCTCCCCGTCGTAGGGGCTGTGACGGGCGATCACCGTGTCGCCAGCGACGACGAACTCGTGCCACGCGTCGATCTGGGTCGTCGCGGTCCAGGCCTCGTCGGTCTCCCAGTTATGCATGTTGATGTGCTGGCGCATGTCGACACCCATATCGAGGCGAGCGTCCGCCGTTCCGGCCCACATCACGCGGTCGAGGGCGTCGACCTCGCCGGTCTCCAGATCGAACGAGAAGCCGCCCTGTCCCGGATGGTTCGCGTAGACGGCGTGGCCCGTCGCGATGATCGGGCTCTCTACGGGGCAAGCGCCGGAGGAGTCGAACGCGATCCCCCACAGGTCCTCGCCGGCCGTCGCATCGATCGCGCCGAACGCGCACTCGAGTTCGCGGCCGTCGGTGTACGTCCCGCCCTTCAGCGCGGCGTAGACGGTTCCGTTCGCGACGGCGACCGTCTCCGGACGGAACGAAACCGGCATCGGGTTGCCGTCTCGGTCGTCCTCCGGGTACGCGTAAACGGTCTCGCGATCCCACCGCGACGAGCCGTCGGCCACGTCGAGCGCGTGGAGCGTTTCGTCGGCGACGACGTAGACGGTCTCGAAGGCGACCGTCAGCGTCGAAACCGGCTCCTCGGTGTCGAACTCTCGTTCCCATCGGACGGATCCGTCCGCGGTCTCGAGCGCCGTCACGCGGTTCTCTCCGCCGACGAAGATGCCGTCCTCGAACACCGCCGCGGGATAGCTCCCTTCGGGGACCTCGGCCCGCCACTGGAGTTCGCCGCTCGCGGCGTCGACCGCCTGCAGTTCGGACTCCGTCCGGACGTAGAGTCGGCCGTCGACGGCGGCGACGCTTCCGGCTTCCTCGTACCGCCAGGCGACGGTATCCGGTTCCGGGAAGCCCTCCTCGAGCGGGAGGTATTGAGAGTTCGCGGGGTTGCCGAGAGCCGAGGACCAGCCGTTCGGGTGGCCGGCAGCGAACGAATCAGAGACCGTCTCCTCGGCCGCCGTCGAACCGGCCGAGGCGAGCGCTCCGGTCGTCGAAAGTGCTGCACAGGCTGCCAGTATAGACCGTCGTCGAAACGTAGGCATACCTTTGCTTGACGAAATGGGCTATATTATTATCCAAGGGGTAGACGACTGTTTGTACTCGTAGAATTGTTGTATACCGAACGAAACCGAGAAAGCTTATGCCCCGACGGGACGGCCAGCCGTTTTCTCCGCGGTCGGTTCGAGTGGAGAACGGTCCTCAAAGAGGGGGCGACGTCCGGCCCTACGTCACGAAACCCCGTACCGTAGTGGCGAGGACAGCGAACAGTATAACTGCGACCGGACTGGACCGGTGTGTATGGTCGGCGAGCGCGTCGTGAGTCGATTGCCGGACAACTGGCGCTGGATCGTGACGACGCGAGCAGCCGTCGGCCTCGCCCTTCTCGTTGCGTTACTCTCGGTCGCAACCGGAATCATCCACATCGACAGCGACTACGTCTCCGGTCCGCTCGCGATTCACGTTCCGGAACCGGTTCAGGATGCGGCCGGCTTCACCGGTGCGCTCACCGGCTTTCTGATGGTCGGGAGCGCCCTCGCGCTGCGCCGAGGACTCCGGGCCGGCTGGTGGGCGACGCTACTGCTCCTGCCGCTGACCGCGGGGCAGGGGCTGCTCCAGGCGAGTCCGTACTCGTTTCCGCTGGTCGTCCTCTCGGTCGTCACGATACCGGTTCTCCTGATCACGCGAAAGCGCTTCGACCGCTCGCTCTCGCTGACGACGACCCAGCTCGCCGCCGGCGGAGCGCTGGTCGGCGTCCAGGCGTACGGCACGTTCGGCGCGTACGCCCTGCGCGAGGACTTCGACGGCATCGGACACCTGCTCGACGCGTTCTACTTCACGCTGATCACCTCGAGCACGGTCGGCTACGGCGACATCGCCCCCGAAACCGAGGAAGCGATGCTGTTTACGATGTCCGTCGTCGTCCTCGGCGTCGCCAGCTTCGGTATCGCCATCGGGGCGCTCGTCGGACCCGCGATTCAGGCCCGTATCTCGAAAACACTCGGAAAGATGACCGACTCAGAACTCGAACTCCTCGACAACCACATCATCGTCCTCGGTTACGGGGACCTGACCGAACCGATCGTCAACGAACTCCACGAGGCTGACCAGCGGTTCCTGGTCGTAACCCAGGATCAGGCGGCTGCAAGCGAACTGTCGGATCGCGATATCCGGGTGTTGACCGCCAATCCGAGCGACGAGGAGCCGCTCAAGCGGGCGAAAATCGCCGACGCTCGCGCCGTCCTCGTCGCGACGAACGACGACGCCCAGGACGCGATGGCGGTGCTGACCGCCCGCGAACTCCGACCCGACGTCCGCATCGTCACCGCCGCGACCGATCGCGAGAACACCCGCAAACTCAAGCGCGCCGGCGCGGACGACGTCGTCAGCCTCGCCGAACTCGGCGCTCACCTGCTCGTCCGCTCGGCGCTCGGCGAGGACGAGTCGCCGCTGGTCTCTAAACTGCTCGAGACGGAGTAGACGGTCGCGCTCGAGCAACTGCGGGCATCGAACGGGAGTTGTGTCGTGCTACTACCAGCGGCGTTTGGAGTGCGGATTTCCCGTTTCGGGACTACTCCTGGAACACCCGTTACGTGAACCGCCTCGGGGTCAAGTGGTTCGAGAGAGCGTCGCTCTCTCGTCATACTGCAAGACCAGAGGTCTTGCATAGATCGCAAACGCGAAGCGTTTGCTCACTCACGGAAGACCGAAGGTCTTCCGAACGACCCCGAGGCACTCGGCCTGCTCCGCCTGTAGAAATCGGCCCCGTCCCCCTCCAGTAGGTGGTGCTAATCTGTAGTGTTGTTACTCTAAATTTATAACAGAAGTTATCTCATAGTATCGGGACTGGTAGACCAGAGGAACCTGCCGCTACTCACCAATGGTACTCACAACGGAACGTCGGTCCCAGGGTTCGAACACTGCCCCTTCCGATTCCCAATCCGAGACGCAGGCCCTCTCGGAGAGCGAACGTTTTCACCTCCTGCAGACGCGCCGCCGACGCGAGACGATCCGATATCTGCTGCGGACGGAGGGCCCCGTTCGAATGACCGAGCTCGTCGAGTACGTCGCAGCGGCCGAGTGTGAGACTGCCACTACGGAGATACCCCGCAATCAATATCAACGAGTCTATATTCCACTGTATCAATCGCACCTCCCCAAACTCGACGAGTGCGGTGTCATCGAGTACGAGAAGTCCCGCGGACTCGTCCGGCCGACCGATCGTCTGGAGATCTTCCGCCCGTATCTCGAGTCGATAACTGAGGACGACAGCAGTGCTCGACCGACCCCTGACTCCGCGGACTCCGATGAAGGCGGTGGCGCCGATTGGTACATTGCGGCGGCCGGACTGAGCGGTCTCTTGCTGATTGTCGGGGCACTGGAACTGGTCTCGTTGCCCGGCGTGGCCCTTGGCGGACTCATCATTACCGCGTTCCTCCTGGCGAACGCCGCTGACACGCGCTATAGTACCAACTGAAACGGGTTCCACACCGATCGCACAGCCCGCGGTTCTCGCCCGTCGGACTCCGAACCGCGCTCCCGTCGTGGGCGAGGTCGGTGGCGTCGGCCTCGAGGTGACGCCGATCGGGTGTGCACTGACGTTCAGTGACTACTAGAGGTCACTGCCGAGAACGGTAGACGCACACTCTGTCGATAATACATCGGTCAAATCGGCTTCAGTCACGGCGTTGAGTAGTGCAATCCACCCACCGATCGCGACTATGCAGACGAGTCGGGCGCGCCCTCGAGAATGTCCACGCCGCTCGAGGCGCCGATCCGTTCGGCACCGGCCTCGATCATCGCCATCGCCTCGTCGTAGCTGCCGACGCCGCCGCTGGCTTTCACGGGGAGGTACTCGCTCATCAGTTCGACGTCCTCGATGACGGCACCGCCATCTGCGAAGCCGGTCGAGGTCTTCACCATCGCGGCGTCCGCCTCGCGGGCCGCCTCGCAGGCCCGGCGTTTCTCCTCGTCGGTCAGCAGTGCGGTCTCGATGATCACCTTGACCGGGATCGGAACGGCGGCGACGAGTTCCGCGAGTTCGGCTTCGACCGCCTCGAGGTCGCCCGCCTGCAGGCGGGCGACGTTGATCACGACGTCGAGTTCGTCCGCGCCGGCCTTCCAGGCGAGGACGCCCTCGCGGCGTTTCACCTGGGGCGCGTTCTGGCCGTGGGGGAACCCGACGACGGTCGCGAGCGTCACGTCGGGCGCGTACTCGGCGGCGTGCTCGAGCGCGTACGGCGGGATACAGGCGTTCATCCCGCGCTCGGAGGCCGCATCGAGTACTCCCTCGACGTCGGCCAGCGTCGTCTCGGGACCGAGGACGGTGTGGTCGATCAGCGGCGCAAGATCGGTGCGATCCATAGCGGACCGACGCCGCGAATCATCAAAAATCCGCCCGATCCCTTATTGGCCCTGACCTGCTACGTCAGGTATGGCTGACGAACATCCCGGCGTCGAGACGGTTGTCGAAACCACCGCCGAGGACATCGCGGAGATGGAAATTCGGGGGGCCGCGACGATCGCTGACGCGGCAGCCGAGGCGCTCGCCGTTCAGGCCGACCGTTCCGACGCCGCGACGCCCGCGGCGTTTCGTGCGCAGTTGCGCGCCGCCGCCAGACGACTCTACGAGACCCGGCCGACCGCCGTGAGCCTGCCGAACGCGCTCCGGTACGTGCTCCAGGGGATGGACGGCGAGACCGTCGCCGAACTCCGGAAGTCGACGATCGACCGGGCCGAGGAGTTCCAGGACGAACTCGAGCAGGCCCAGGAGCGCCTCGGCGAGGTCGGGGCGAACCGCCTGCGCGACGGCGACGTGGTGATGACCCACTGTCACTCGACGGACGCCCTCTCCTGCGTCGAGGCGGCGATCGACGCCGGCAAGCACGTGGAGGCGATCGTCAAGGAGACGCGGCCGCGCAAACAGGGCCACATCACGGCGCGCCAGCTCCGGGAGTGGGACGTGCCAGTGACGCTGGTCGTCGACAACGCGGCCCGGCGCTACCTGGACGACGCGGACCACGTCCTGGTCGGCGCGGACAGCATCGCCGCCGACGGCAGCGTCATCAACAAGATCGGGACCAGCGGCCTCGCCGTGAACGCCCGCGAGCGCGGCGTGCCGGTGATGGTCGCCGCCCAGACGATCAAGCTCCACCCCGACACGATGACCGGCCACACCGTCGCGATCGAGATGCGCGACGAGACCGAGGTGCTCTCCGAAGCCGAGCGCGCCGACATCACCGGCGGCGACCCGGCCGACGAGGGCCTGGTCGTCGAGAACCCCGGCTTCGACGTCACCCCGCCCCGGTACGTCGACGCCATCGTCACCGAGCGCGGTCAGTTCCCGCCCGAGAGCGTCGTCACGCTCATGCGAGAGCTGTTCGGAGACACGACGGGCGAGCCCTGGGAGGCGTAGACCACCGGACGGCCGTCGGGTTCGATTCTCCGACAGTAGTAATGCGGGACCGACGCTACCGCACACCATGAGCGATGAGATTCGAGTCGTCGATCCGACGGCTGCCGAACCGGAAGAACCGGTCGCGGGTCTCGTCGAACGGACCGCCTTTCGAGTCGACGACCGACGGCTTGTCGCGCTCCGTATCGACGAATCGTCGTGGTTCCGCCGCAAAGGGGCGGTCTACGGCTGGGTTTGTGCCGGCCGCGGAACCGTCGCGGGCGCCGGAGACGAGCGACCGACGGCGGTGTCAGCGGACGATTTCTTCCGCGTTCCCGCCGGCGCGGCCCGTCAGTACGCCGCCGGGAGCGAATCGCTCGAGGCGCTCGCCGTCGTCGACGGTGACGCGGCTGCGACGGCGGTCGATCCGCCGGTCACCGGCGACGAGAGCGCGGCGGTGGACGTCGTCGGACCGGAGGACCTCGTTCCGACGGTCGAGAGTCCGGATCTGGTCCGGGAGACGCCGTTCCCCGGCGGTGACGTCCTTCCGATGCGCGTCCGGGCGGCGGGCGGTGCCGCCGCCGGCTGGCACCACCACGGGGACAACGCGTACTTCGGCTACGCCGTCGACGGGCCGAGCGAAACCGAGTACGGCCCGGCGGGCGAGCGGGTCGCGCGGATCGAGATCGGCGAGTGTTTCCACGTTCCGCGGGGGCTGATCCACCGCGATACGAATCCGACCGACGAGACCCACGCCGGAATCATCTGGCTCTGCGGCGGGGAGCCGTGGGTCGTGAACGTCGACGGGCCGACGTAGCGCCCTCGGCGTCGACGGCGCTCGAGGGGACGACCGTCTTCGCGTCCGATACCTAATCGGAAACTGTTAGTCACTGCTGTGTGCCAGTGTGCACGTATGGTGCTTCCAGAGGGGTTTACGGTTCCACCGTGGCAGCTACTCGTCCCGCTCGTCGTGGTGCTGGTGGGTGTCGTCGCATTGCTGTGGGCGATCGGTCCGCCGGTGACCGATCGGACGGTGCTCGCGTTCGCACCGTGGATGATGTTCGGCTCGACGTTACACGTGCTCTACCGGCTCGAGGCGTACCCCGACAGCATCGCCGTGCTGTTCAGTACGCCGAGCGTCTACGCGGTGACGGCTCTCGTCGCCGGCGTCGTCTGGCTGATCGGGATCTTTCTCCACGCGGGCGGACTCCTGTCGACCATCGAGCGAGTCGTCGGCGTCGTCGGCACCGGCTTCTTCGTCACGTTCGCGACGATTACCATCACGGTTCGCTGGGAAGAGGGGCTTTTCGAGCCGTTCTGGCCCGTCATCGCCGTCGTCGTCACCGGAATCGTGACGGCGCTGGCCTGGATCGCGCTCAGCCTCTGGTTTACCGACGTCGCCGCCGTCACGGGAACGACGGGCGCGCTGGTGGTCTTCGGTCACGCGCTGGACGGCGTCTCGACGGCCATCGGCTACGACGTCCTCGGCGCCGGCGAGGAGGTTCCCGTCTCGCAGATACTCCTCGAGGCCGGCAGCTCCCTTCCGACCGCCGACTACATCGGCGGCGGCTGGCTGTTCATCGTCGTAAAGGTCGCGCTGGCGCTGGCGATCGTCGGCCTGTTCAAGGACTACGTCGAGGACGCGCCGCGGCAGGCGCGAGCGCTCCTCGCGCTGGTCGCCGCGGTCGGACTCGGCCCCGGAATTCACAACGTGTTGCTGTTCCTCGTCACCTAGACTTTTAGGCGCTGAAATCGTCTGCCCGATATCCCCGATCTACTATGGTTACGGTCCTCACTGCCGGTCACGTCAACTGGGACGTGACGCTACGTATCGATCGACTCCCCGCCGCCGACGGCGAAGCGTCGATCCGCTCACAGCACCAGTCCGGCGGCGGGAGCGCCGCGAACGTCGCCGCGACCCTCGCCGGACTCGAGATCGACGCCGGACTCATCGGAAGCGTCGGCGACGACGACAACGGACTGCTCGCTCGCCACGAACTCGAGGAGGCCGGGGTCTCGATGGACGGCGTACGGATCGTCGACGGGGCGAACACGGCGGTCAAGTACCTGCTGGTGGAAGACAGCGGCGAGGTCGCGGTCCTCGGCAACGACGGCGTCAACGAAGCCGTGACGCCGGCGGATCTCGATCCGGAACGCATCCGGGCGGCGAACCACGTTCACCTGACGAGCCAGCGGCCGGATACCGCGGCGGAAATCGCGTCGATCGCGAGCGAGGCCGATCTCGTCGTCAGTTTCGATCCCGGCCGCCGTCTCGACGACCGCGACTACGGCGAGGCGCTCTCGCTGGCCGACATCATCTTCGTGAACGATCGGGAGGCCGAAACGATGCTCGAGGACGAGTACATCGGGTCAGATTTCGTCGACCAGATGGTCGTCGTCAAACACGGTGCCGACGGCGCGGAGGTGCACACGCCGGACGGAACCTTCGTCCATCCCGGATTCGAGATCGAGTCGGTCGATACGGCCGGAGCTGGCGACGCCTTCGCCGCCGGATTTATCGCAACGACGATAGCGGGCGTGCCCCTGGACGGCGACGAGTTCGACGTCGAACGAGCGCTCGAGTACGCGAACGCCTGCGGTGCGCTCACGGCGATCCGAGAGGGGGCACGCAACGTTCCGTCCGCAGCGGAGGTCGAGTCGTTTCTCGCGGACCGCCACTGAGCGGTAGTTCTTTATACACTTCCGTATGACAGGAGAAGTGCACGTGTCAGACACACGAATGACGGTCGAGTGACGGACGAACGGCACGCGTCCGACGATTCTCAATCGGTGTTAGGTAGCGGTACCTATTTGTCAAGTGGCGTTGGCCACTCGCACGGGTAGTCACGGAGACGTGACTGAGAGACATGAAGGAACGAACGAGAGGAGAGTCCCCTGGATGCGAATTCGGTCAGCGCGTCCAGTACGATCGAAACGAGAACGAACCGCCAAGTATCGCCGTTGCAACGGCCCTGGCAGCATACCACGGCGAGGACGTTACCGCATCTAGCGTCCGGCTGTACGACTACGTCGATCCCGAAGCGCTCGATTCGCTCTTCGGGACCACTCACAGCGGACACGACCGGTCGATCGGCAAAGTCGTGTTCGAGGTCGACGAGCTCACGGTCGCTGTCAGATCCGACAAGGTCGAGGTGTATCCGTCCAGGTAACTTGCCGTTCGATTCGATCGACCCTTGGTGGGGGCCAGGGATGGCGTCGAGGATCGCCGACCGGTGGACGGTCGGGACTCGTCCTCGAATCTTTTTTCTCGACGCCCGCGGAACGCGGGCGTATGGCAACGCAGCCACACCTGCTGGTCGACGACGGAGAGCTTTCCGATATCGCGCTCATCCCGGGCGATCCGGGCCGCGTCGACCGCATCGCCGACCACTGTGACGAGGCGGAGACCGTCGCCCAGAACCGCGAGTACAAGGTCGTCAACGCGACGTACGGCGATCGGGAGCTGACGATCTGCTCGACCGGGATCGGCTGTCCCTCCGCGGCCATCGCGCTCGAGGAGATGGCGAACGTCGGCGTCGAGACGTTCATCCGCGTCGGGACGACCGGCGCGCTCCAGTCCGACATCGAGATCGGCGACATGATCGTCGCGACCGGCGCGGCAAAGAACGAGGGGACCTCGAAGCGGTACGAGGACGTCGAGTACCCGGCGGTCCCCGATTACGGGGTTCTCTCGTCGCTCGTCGACTCCGCCGAAGCCAATAACGAAGACGTCCACGTCGGACCGATCGCCTCCGACGACGCCTACTACGCCGAGACCGAGGAGTACGTCGAGAACTGGGAAGCCGGAGGGATGCTCTCGGTCGAGATGGAGGCCGCCGCGGTCTTCACGCTGGCGCGTCGGCGCGGACTCCGCGCGGGCGCGATCTGTACCGTCGACGGCAACCTCGTCGAGGGAACCCAGAAGGGGACCGATACCGAGGACGACGAACTCCCCGAGAAGGCGAAGAACAACGTCGGCCGCGCGATCGACATCGCGCTCGAGGCCACGACGGAGCTGTAACCGGCCGAACCAAGGTTTTCGTCGAGATCACCGTTGACGCCGCCAGCCTCGCCGATATCGGTTTCTCACCGAGTCAGTCGTCGGAGCTGGTGGGTGAAGCCGTCGAAACGGAGGTCGGAACGGAACGAGGGGGGCGGCGCACGCGGCGAGGAACGCGACGAACGCGAGTTCGGGCGGCAAGACCGTGCGCGATCACCGCCAGCGTACTGGCGACGCCGAGACCGACGTAGCAGGTGGACGCAAACTGCACGCGGCCAAACCCGTGTGGCGTCGTGGACGCGGTTTCCACCAGGGCTGATCGATCTCCACACCCAGCGATACGCTTTCCGCCATTTCCACCGGTAGTTGACGGTCGCTTTCGACGCAGCGGTCTCGAGACGAAGCGGCTCCGTCGAGCACCGCGTCGAGGACGCCGGTGAAAGCGCTAACCGGACGCGTCTCCTAGGGGTGGGTATGGCAGACACGCTGTTCGAACTCGAGCACGCCTACGACCGAGCCGACTTGGCCGAGATCTTCCGCGAGTTCGCGGACGCGCTCGAGGACGGGACCACCGTCGAACTGCACACGGCGGAGACTCGCCTCAGCGTCGACGTCCCCGCCAGGGTCGTCGCCGAGATCGAGGCCGAGCACGAGGAGGAGATAACCGAACTCGAGTTCGAACTCGAGTGGGACGATCCCGACGGAACCAGCGTTCGCGTTGCGGACCCGGAGGGTGACGAGTCGGACGGCGCGAGCGAGAGCGAGCGAGTCGAGATCAGTCAGGAGGACGGCCGACGGAGTCGCTTCGAGGTGTACCGGGACCGCGCCGACGAGTGGCGCTGGCGGCTGGTCCACTGGAACGGGAACATCATCGCCGACAGCGGCGAGGGGTACACCTCGCGGTCGAACGCCGAGCGAGCGGCGCGCGGCGTCATGCGAAACGCGCCGACCGCGCGTATCGAACGCCGCGACGCGTCGTAACGGCTCATCGACCGGGAAACGCCGGACTCACCGGTCGGCGAACTCGTCGAGGTCGAAGCCGTCGCGTCGATCGAGTCGTTCGTACTCGAGCGACGGCGTCGCGTCCGAGGGGATCGCGTCGTACTCGCGGAGGAACTCGCGAATCCCGCGTTTGCCGCCGAAGTCGCCGCGGTACCGCCGGAAGAGCCGCGGGATCGTCGCCGTATCGTCGTCGGCGTCGTAGCTGACGGTCTCCTCTAAGTACCACCGGATCGCGATGTCCAGTTCCTCGTCGACGTCGTCCGCGGAGTAGACCGCGACCGGCGGACAGTGCTCACTACCGCGGCTGACCGCAAAGTGGACCCGCGGCTCGCACATCTCGAGACGAAACCGCCGTTCGAACGGTGAGGGGAACGGGCGCGGTACGTACCCGAACCCCCAGGGGTGTTTCGAACGTCGAAGCATCCCGTGCAGAACGTCGTTGAGGCTCAGCCAGACGCCGGCGACGGGGATCCGATCCCGAACGAAGAACTTCCAGCGGTCGACGATGCCGCCCTCGAGCAGTTCCGGGGTCTCCTCGAGCAGTAGTTGAGCGTAGGCGTTGTAGCAGTTGAGCCAGAACGAGAGCCGCTGCTCGCGACTGGAGAGGGCCCGTTCCAGCCGGGATCGATCGAGCGTCGCCAGGTGCGTTCGCAACCAGTCGTGAGTCCCCTCGGTCTTGACCGTGTACAGAAGATCCGCCGATAGAGAGAGGGGATCGAGCTGGGTAGACATCCGTGCCGTACTTGGCCAACCAGACCCTTGAAGCCGTGTTGCGGCTGTCTACGACACTCTTCTGTTGGAATATGTCGGGTTCGGTTTTATCTTCGTGACCGCCGATGGCTAATCCGTGAATCTCAGCAAGGGATATCTTCTCGCCCTCGTCACGATCTTCGCGTATCTCACCTGGCAACTCGTCGTTCCCTTTCTCCAGTACGTTCTCCTGGCGGTCCTGCTCGGGTTCGTGCTCTTTCCGCTTCAGAAGCGCCTCGAGGGGCACGTCTCGCCGGCGATCGCCGCGTTCTCGCTCGTCGGCCTCGCGGTCGTCGGGTTCATCGTCCCGTTCGTGCTCGTCGCCGCGGTGATCGCCGAAGACGCCGCGAACATCGTCCAGCGTCTCGACTCCGATACGGTTCAACTGGACGAACTCGAGCGGATAATCCAGGACCGGACCGGGATGAGCGTCGACCTGGTCGGCACCGCCGCCGACTCGACCCAGCAGGTCGGCACGATCGTGCTCGAACAGGCGACGGCCTGGTTCAGCGCGGTCACTCACGCAGTGATCGGCTTCGGGCTGGCGCTGTTCCTGCTCTACTATCTGCTCAAGGAGGGAGAAGAGCTGATGGGCTGGATCCGCAGTATCACGCCGCTGCCGAGCGACGTTCAGGACGACCTCTACGGTGAACTCGACGAGGTCATGTGGGCCGTCATGGCCGGTCACGTCCTGATCGCGATCATCCAGGGCGTCATCGCCGGTCTGGGGCTGTTCGCAGTCGGTATCCCGAACGCCGCGTTCTGGACGTTCGTCATGGTCATCCTCGCGCTCGTGCCGCTCATCGGTGCGCCGCTGGTGTGGGGCCCCGCCGCGATCTACCTCTTCCTGACCGGTCAGCCGGCGCTCGCCGTGGCGCTCACCGTCTACAGCACGATCATCGTCGGCGTCTCCGACGACTACCTTCGCCCGATCGTCGTCGACCGCTACGCCGAGATCAGTCCCGCCGTGATCATCGTGGGCGTGCTCGGGGGGATCTACGCGTTCGGCGTCATGGGCCTGTTTTTCGGTCCCGTTATCGTCGGCGCCCTGATCGCGGTCCTCGAGGTCGTCGACGGTAACTACGACCGACTCGAGGGCGAGTCCGGGACGACGTAAGGAGGAACGCGTCCGTCACGCGGTTCGAGACGGCGTCCAACGATCGGCCGGCGGTTTCAACCGGCCGCGATCGACTACCGATCCTCGCTGCGAAGCGCCCCGTACCTTGCGTAGAGAATCCCGGCGACGCCGAGACCGAGGACCGCCCCGCTCGGCGTCCGCCCGCGCTTTCGGAGCCGGGTGTAGAGACTCGACTCGGCGACGTGGCCCTCGTCCTCGATCCCCTCGGTCGCCTCCCGCAGGGCGTCCTGGCTCCGCGCCGCGAGGACGACGCGCGCACCGCGGTCCGCCGCCATCCGCGCGGTCGTCAGCCCGATGCCCGACGAGGCGCCGGTGATCACGATCACCTGCTCCGCGAGTCCCTGTCCGCCGCCTCGAATACCGGTGAGTCGTCGAACGTTCATCGCTATAGTAACAACTGAAACGATTTCCACACCGATCGCACTGTGCGCGGTTCTCGCTTGCTTCGCTCGCTCCTGTCGTGCGATCGGGTGTGCACTGACTGTCAGTGGCTACTATAGTATCGTGACGGGAACGACGGTCTTGCGCTCGGCGCCTGTATGCGCGTGCACCGCTTCCGAGCGGCCGGTACCGTCCCCGAGGCGACCGTCAGCGGTCGGTTGCGGGAACTATAAGTCAACGAAGCGACGGGTACTGGATATGTCAGTCCCCGACGCCGCGACGACGGCCGACGCCGTCGTCGACGAGATCCTCTCCGCAGTGGTCGCCGATCGGACCGTCCTGGAAGACGTCACCGCCGGAGTGCTCGCCCGCGGACACGTCCTCCTCGAGGACGTGCCCGGAACGGGCAAGACGCTGACCGCGCGGTCGTTCGCCACCGCGCTCGGTCTCGCATTTTCCCGGATCCAGTTCACGCCCGACCTCATGCCGGCCGACGTCACCGGCTCGTACGTCTTCGAGGAGGAGACCGGCGAGTTTCGCTTCACTCCCGGTCCGGTGTTCGCGAACGTCGTGCTGGCCGACGAGATCAACCGCGCGCCGCCGAAGACCCAGTCCGCGCTGCTCGAGGCGATGGAGGAGGGACAGGTCACGGTCGACGGCGAGACCCACGAGCTTCCGGATCCGTTCGTCGTCATCGCGACGCAGAACCCCGTCGAACAGGAGGGGACGTTCGAACTCCCGGAGGCCCAGCGAGATCGGTTCATGATCAAAACCTCGCTCGGCTATCCCGACGCCGACGGCACGCGGGAGCTGATCGACCGTCGGGCCGACCGCGATCGTCCGGAGCCGACCGTCGAACCTGCCGTCGACCGCGAGGCGGTGCTCGACCTCCAGCGGGTGCCCGAGTCCGTCGCCGTCGAGGGGCCGGTGCGAGACTACATCGGCGAGATCTGCCGCAGGACGCGCACGGACGGCCGCGTCGACGTCGGCGTCTCGCCGCGGGGCGTCCAGCGGCTGTTCGAAGTGAGTCGCGCGCGGGCGGTCCTCGACGGCCGCGACTACGTCGTTCCGGACGACGTCAAGCGTATCGCCGGACCCGCGCTCGCCCACCGTCTCGTTCTGGATCCGGAGGCGAGCATCCAGGGGGCGACCCGTCGTGCAGTCGTCGACTCGGTTCTCGACGCCGTCGACGTGCCGGCGATGGAATCTCCCTCACCGTAACAGGAACCGCACCCCGATAACGACCGCGACGACGCCGGCGAGCACGCCCGCCGTGGCCGGCACGGACAGCGTCGGCTCGAGCAGCGTCGCGCCCCAGAGCCCGAACGCGGCGACGACGACGCCGACGACGGCAACGGTAGCGCTCCAGGCGACCCGGACGAGCTGCGGTCGCAGTGTGGCTCCCTCCGGGCCGATCTCGCGTGCGAGACCCCGTCCGTACCGACCGAGATCGTACACGAGGAGGCTCGCCGCGAGCGCGACGAACGGTGTTGTGCCCGTTCGGACGGCCTCGAGTCCGGTCGCGCTGCCGTCCGCGAGCGCACCGACGACGACGGCGCCGGCGGCGAGCGCGCCGGCGATCACGCCGACCGGTTCCGGGAATCCGTCTTTGCCGAAGGTTCCGACGTACCACGCCAGTGCTCCGCCCGCACCGAGCGCCACGACAGCTCCGCCGGACAGCGCCGCGGCGGTATCGGTCGATTCCCCGAGAGCGCCGACGATGAGGGCGAAGGCGAGAACGAGTGAGATCGCGATTCCGCAGACCGCGCCGACGACGATCGAGAGGACGGCGTTCTCCCGGCTCGATCGGGGCCACGAGCGGCGAGCGACGGCGCCGAGCGCGGCGAATCCGAGGCCCGAGACCGTCACGAGCGCGAGCAGTCCGCGAACGAGCGCGCTTTCGACGACGGCCGCAACGAGCCGCTCGAGGGGCGGGAGGATCCAGCCGACGGCTTCCACGGCCGCGAGACCGACGGCGAGGACGATGCCGCCGAGCACGACCGTCCGCACCAGTGCGTCTCTCGTCGCGACCCGCGGCCCGCGGCTGGTCGGCGTCGCGAACGCCGCCGGCGGTACGGCGAGCAGTCCGCCCGCGACCGCGAGCGCAGCGACGACGATCCCGAAGAACAGTCCGGAGAGTCCGTCTCCGGTGAACCAGATCGCTGCGTCGACGGGCGACTGCGACTGGGGCGACGTTTCGAGGCCGACTGCGAACAGCCCGACGGCGACGACGACGGCCGTCGCGGCTCCCGCAGCGATTCCCGCCCGTCGGAGCGCGGCCGACGACGGCGAGCCGACGGCGGTGGCGCCAATGCCGAAGCCGAGCGTCACGCCGACGAACGCCAGCACGGCGGCGCTCGGTCCGGCCGGCTGACCGACGCCGGCGAGCGTCCCCAGGACGACGGTTGGCAGCAGCGCCGACGCGAGCGCCACGCGCCGGAGCGATCCGTCGAACTCGGCGGCCGTCGCTGCGAGGGCCGTTCCCCCGAGTACGGCGGCAGCGACCGTCGGTTCGTGAGCCGAGAGTGCGATCGTGCCGACGACCGCAGCGACGACGACCGCTCGAACCGTCGTCCGTGGCAGCCGAGAGTCAGTGTCGCTCATCGCCCGCCCACCTCCCCGATAGCGTCGTGTAATACGATCCCGAGCCGTCGATCGAGGGGCCAGTCGACGACGCGGGCGCCGAGCGCTCGAGCGCGGGCGAGTCGAGTATCGCGGTCGAGCGACTCGAGTCGCGTCGCGACGTCGTCGGCGTCGGCGACGTCGGGAGCCACGACGCGGACGGCGTAGCCGAGCGTCCGGAGCCGTTCGACCAGTTCGAGCGGCTCGTCGTCCACGAACGAGGAGAACAGGTACACCTGCGCCTCGCCGGGGAGCGTCCGGGGAAGCGTCGCGATCGGATCGCTCGTCAGCGTGCGGGCGCGGACTCCGTCGGCAGATTCCGACTTCCGCACTGCCTGTAACAGATCAGTCGCCCGTCGGCGCGTCTCCGGATCGGTACCCGTCGAGACGGCCCTCAGGAACCGGTTGTGCAGGGTAACGACGCCCGTCGGGTGGCCCGCCCCGTGCAGCGTATCGAGGGTCCGTTCGGCGGCACTGGCCGACAGCTCCGCTGCGGGAAGCTGTGCCGTCGCCGCGCGGTGCTGACTGGATCTGGCGTCGACGACGCAAACGATCCGCGTCGCCCGCTCGGCACGGTACTCGACGGTCGCCAGCTCCCGCGTGCTCGCGTACCGGCGCCAGTCGATCGACCGAACAGGATCGCCCGACGCGTACTCGCGGACGGCGTAGAACTCGGTGCCGCCGCCGCCCTCGTCGGTCGGCACCTCCCCCGCGTAGTCGTTGGTGCCGCCCCCGAGCGGCACCCGTTCGACGGCCGACGAGCAGCGGAGCGCGTCGTCGCCGGTCACGAGTTCGGTCCCGGTCTCTGCAATCGTCCCCGTGAGGTCGCGCATCCGGACGGTCGCGTCCTCGAACGCGTGCTCGCCGCGCCTGAGTTCGACCGCGTACTCGAGGGTCGTCTCCGCGCCCGGATCGAGGGTCACACAGCGTCGAGGCGAACCGGAACTGACCGGGAGCGCGTCGGGCACCCCGTCGACGATCCGCAGGTCGACGAGCGGCTCCGGGCCGACGTTCTCGACCGTCGTTCGAACCGTGACGGTGTCGCCGGGATCGCCGGCGATAGCGTCCGATTCACGGCCCGCAGTCCCGGCCTCGTCGGTCACCGGCGGCTCGAACGCGTCGCCGACGACGAGTTGCCGCCGAACGCGGATCGAGGGTGCCGGCCGAGTACCGAAGACGGCCGCGGCGACGTACCATAGCGGGAGCGTCGCGGCGGCGACGAGCACCCGGCTCCCGGTGGCGAGACCGAGGCCGGCGAGCGCGAGCGCGCCGACGAGCGCCCACTCGCCCCGGTCGAGGCGACGGACGTCGCGGTCGGTCATCGGTCCACCTCGCGGTGCTCGAGGCGCCTTCTTGCGGTCGCTCCGCCGATCTCCTCGATGCGCTCGATGGCATCGAGCGTCCGGCGAACGCGACGATAGTAGGCGGTCCCTGGATCAACCGCGCCGCGGAGTCGCTCGGGAAGGGGGTGTAGCCGGTCCTCGGCGAGGAACGCCGCGGCGACGGGATCGTCCGTCCACTCGCCCGAGCGAACGCGCTCGCGGGCCGTCTCGGCCGCGAGGCCGCGTCTCGTCCGGATGACACGGACCGCGCCCTCTCGGAGCCGCGCGCGAGCGTCCCGTCCCGATTGGGTCTCCCGGCAGCTGTACCGGCCGTTCGCGGCGATCTCGAGCATCCGTTCCGTTTCGCGAGTTACGGGCGCCGCCGCGTGCGTCGCGCCCGTCTCGGGCGGCGCTCCCCGATCAATCGACGGTACGTCGGGTCGAGTGGCGGTCCACAGCCACCAGACGGCGCTCGCCACGACCGCCAGCCCGAGCACCGGGAACAGCACCGCGAGCGGATACAGCGTCGTCGCGAGGAGGGCTCCGATCGCCGGCACGTAGCCGCCGAACAGCACCGCGCCGACCGTCAGGACGGTGCCGAGACCGACGACCGCGGCTGCGGTCCGCTCCGGGTCGAGCGCGGCCAGCCGACCGGTCGCCCCGCGCCACGATTTCGAGCCGCTCATTCTTCGCCCTCCTCGTCGGGTTCGTGAGCGAGCAGTTCGTCGGTCGCCTCCCGCGCGGTTGCGACGCGGTCCGACGACGGCTCGCGGTCGCCGTACTCGAGGTCCCGGACGATCCCCACGAGCCGCCGAACGCTCGCTGCGGGAAATCCGGCGGCGAGCGCGCGACGGGCGGCCTCTCCCGGCGTCCGCGTCTCGCGGTCCTCGAGGTCGAGCCGATCGAGGAAGACGTGCCACGCCGCTCGAACCTCCGCTCGCGGGCCCCGGGGCTCGAGTCGTTCGGGCGCCAGGACGGGGACGTCGACGTCGTCGGTCGCTCGAGCGGCGGTCGTTTCCTCGCTCCCGGCGTCATCGCCCCGGCCGAACGCCGACCGAACGCTGTGCTCCGACGGACCCGTAATCGAGCCGAGCGACGGAAGCGTGCCGAACAGTCGACCGACCGACGGCAGCGAGAGGTCGAACGACGGGAGTCCGACGCCGACCCGCGGGAGCGAGACCGACCGATTCAGTCGCGGTCTCGACGGCCACCGCGCCCCGTCGAGCGAGACGGCGAACGCCCCCGCGATCCCGACGAACAGTCCGGGAAGGCGTTCTCCGCGGCGTCGTTCGTAGGCCGCGGCGAAGCGCAGATACGTTATCGCCGCTCCGAGGAGGAGTCCGGGAACGAGCACGGCGAGCGCCGTCAGTCGGAGGTAGAGGTTCTCGACGGTCGCCGTCGCCGTCTCCGCGCCGACCTCGGCCGTGACGGTCGCCTCGTCGTCGACCGGCAGCCACAGCCGCGCCAGGCCGTCCTCGCCGGTCCGCACCTCCTCGCCCGACTCGAGCGAGACCGTCGCGTTCGGAACGGCGACGCCGTCGGCCGACACTTGAACGGGAGCGGGAGAGCCCGGGAACAGCAGCGAGGTCACGAACTCGACGTCCGGTTCGGCGACGTCGACCGTCCGTTCGCCGGCGACCGGGCCGCGTTCGACCCGCAGCTCCGCCGGCCCGGCCGACTCCGGAAGCGTCACGGTCGCGGTCCCGTCGTCGTCGGTGGTCGCGACGACCTCGCCGTCGAGGAAGATCGTCCCGTTTTCCACCGGCGTCGAACCGACCGCAGCCGCCACCTCGAGGTCGCGGTTCGGGGCAGCGCCGTCGCCCGTCTCGAGGGTCGCGTTCGTCTCGACCGTCACCGTTTTCGACTCGTCGATCTCGGGAACCGTGACGGTCATCTCCTCGGCGTACGGGACCTCGACGTTGGCCCGACCGGAGATCCTCGGCTCTGCGACCGCCTCGCCGTTTACCTCGATCGTCCGCTCTTCGAAATGCGGGGAGTCGTCGATCACCACCCCGACTTCGTTACCGGGCTCGAGTTCGCCGTCGATCTCGATCTCGCGGGAGTCGTCCCCGGTCGACTCGTCGGTGTCGCTCTCGTCGCGTTCGGTCTCGGTCGCCCGCTCGGCCGGATCCGACTCGTCCGCGATCGTCTCCCAGCCGCCGGCCGCCGACTCGCCGTCGGCTCCGCCCGGCGTCTCGAGGCGCGGATCGGCCGCCGGCAGCGCACTCACGACGGTGAGCAGACAGACGACGCAGGCCAGAACGAACAGGAGCCGTCTCGTCTCGGTCACGAGCGTCCCTCCAGTTCGGCGGCGATCTCGGCGAGTCGTCGAACGCGATCGTCGGCGGGCGGGTGGGTCCCGGAGGCGGTTCCGTCGGCGGGAATCGACGGAGTCGTTCCTTCGAGCCACGACGAAACGCGCTCGCGACGGCAGCTCTCGTCGATCGGTCGCCGAATCGAGGGGAGCGACGCGGCCTCGCGTCCGGCGATCGGTTCCGTCGGAACGATACACAGCGCGCGCGTTTTCGCCACCCGGAGGTCCGTCGCCGGCCTCTCGACGGTTTCCGCGAGCGTCACGAGCGCAGTCGCGAGCGCCAGGGGCTTCCCCGTGATCCGGGCGGCCGCGGCGTCGGCCGTGAACTCTCGAGTGTGCGAGAGGGTCCGCGTCGTCCGGTCGGCCACTCGAGGAAAGAGCCACAGCACGGGTGCGACGAGGACGGAGGTCAGGGCGACGAGCGGCAGGAACCAGGTGAGCGCCGCACGCCCCCGTCCCGACAGTTCGGTCGGCCGTCGAACCGCCCGACGGGCGAGCTTCGAGGCGTAGTACGCCCGGTCCGCGATCTCGAGAAACAGCGTCGTGATCGTCATCAGCGTCACGTCGCGGTTGGCGACGTGGGCGACCTCGTGGGCGAGGACGGCCTCGAGTTCGTCGGCGTCGAGCGCGTCGATCAGCCCCGTCGTGACGACGATCGTCGCGTCGGTGAACCGGCCGACGGTGTAACAGCTCGCGGTCTCGTCGTCGACGACGCGGACGTTCGGTTCCGGCACGTCGACGGCCATCGCCAGTCGACGGACCGTCCGCGCCACCGCGCGTTTCTCGTCGCCGGCGGTCCGTCCCGTTCTCGAGAGGACGCGCCGGTAGCCGTAGCAGACCTGCGCGGCGAGGAATCCGGCGACCAGCACCAGAAACGTCGACCGGGTGACGGGGAGCTGCAAGAGGTCGAACCCGACACTCCCGTGGCGGAAGTAGACGATGCTGCCGCCGACGACCGCCGGGAGCAAGACGCCGTAGGCCCACAGCAGCGCGAGGACGAACAGGGCGTTCACCGCGGCGAACACGGCGAGGACGGCACAGATCCGAAGCCGAAGACTCATGGAGGGCGTTAGTTCAAAATCGCCAGCGCACTCCCAAAAGTATTGTGCGTAGTGATAGTCATTCCCGCTGTCGTTCGACGAGGACCGCGGTTCGTTTTTCACGTCGTGGAACGTGTGTTGGTGAGAGAATACTTCCGGGCGGCACTCGTCGTTCGAATCGGTCGGGTTCCATTGACAGTCACAAACGGGATCACCTCCTGTTAGCCAACTACTCCCGACCGTTTTGTCGAGATCGTGAGTGAGACGGCTATCCGTACCCGTGTGACGAAGCCACGGATCTCCTCGCCAGCGTACTCGCCGCGTGAGTGCCGACGAGATCGGTCTGTCGATGCGTGAGCGTCGAGCCGCCGGACGGAGACGCGTGCGAACGAGCCACGCGCCGCTGCGGAGGCCGCCCTGATCCGTCGGGCTTTTGGCCGGCGGGGCCCGAGAGTGAAGCAACGACGATGGCCCGGTATCACATCGAAACGTACGGCTGCACGTCCAATCGCGGGGAGAGTCGCGAGATCGAGCGACGGCTCCGCGATGCGGGCCACTACCGGGTCGACGGCGCCGACGAGGCCGACGTCGCCATCCTCAACACCTGCACCGTCGTCGAGAAGACCGAGCGCAACATGCTCCGGCGGGCCGAGGAACTGGCCGAGGAGACCGCCGACCTGTTCATCACGGGCTGTATGGCCCTCGCGCAGGGCGAGGAGTTCGCCGACGCCGAGGTCGACGGCCAGGTGCTCCACTGGGACGAGGTTCCCGAGGCCGTCACCAACGGCGAGTGTCCGACGACGACCCCCGACGCCGAACCGATCCTCGACGGCGTCGTCGGCATTCTCCCCATCGCACGGGGCTGTATGTCCGACTGCTCGTACTGTATCACCAAACAGGCGACGGGCAAGATCGACTCGCCGTCGATCGAGGAGAACGTGGAGAAGGCCCGCGCGCTGATCCACGCCGGCGCGAAGGAGATCCGCATCACCGGCCAGGACACCGGCGTCTACGGCTGGGACGAGGGCGAGCGCAAGCTTCACCGGCTGCTCGAGCAAATCTGCGAGATCGACGGCGACTTTCGCGTCCGCGTGGGGATGGCCAACCCGAAGGGCGTCCACGGTATCCGCGAAGAACTAGCGGACGTGTTCGCCGCAAACGACGAACTGTACGACTTCCTGCACGCACCCGTCCAGTCCGGGAGCGACGACGTCCTCGGCGACATGCGCCGCCAGCACCAGGTCGAGGAGTATCTCGAGGTAATCGACGCGTTCGACGAGGCGCTCGACTACTGGACGCTCTCGACGGACTTCATCGTCGGCTTCCCGACCGAGACCGACCACGATCACGCGCAGTCGATGGCGCTGCTCCGGGAGACTCGCCCGGAGAAGATCAACGTCACGCGATTCTCGAAGCGGCCGGGCACCGACGCCGCCGAGATGAAGGGTCTCGGCGGGACGATCAAGAAGGAGCGCTCGAAGGAGATGAGCGCGGTCAAACGCGAGATCGTCGGCGACGCGTACGAGTCGATGGTCGGAGAGACGCGTGAAAACGTCCTCGTCGTCGAGCAGGGCACCGCCGACTCCGTGAAGTGCCGCGATTCGGCCTACCGCCAGCTCATCGTCCGGAACGCCAGCGATCACGGCATAGAGCCCGGCGACTTCGTCGATCTCGAGGTGACGGCTCACGAGACGATGTACGCGTTCGGCGAACCGGTGTAGCGCACGTCGTTCGCGCGGCGATCAGAGATCCGCGACGGCCGCCTCGATCTCCTCGCGAGGTAACGGCGAGATCCAGTCGTCGGCGACGAAAGCGTACTGCACCACGCGGTCGGGATCGAGGACGAACGCGGATCGCCAGGGCGTCGAAACGTTCGCCATCTGCGATCGCTCCTCCAGCAGGTCGAGCGATTCGCTCACCTCGCCGTTTACGTCCGCGAAGAATCGGAAATCGGGGCGATCCAGCCATCGGAGAAACTCGTTCTGAGCGTAGGGGCCGTCCCGACTCACGCCGAGTACGGGGACCTCCTCGAGCTCCCCCCAGCCGGCGCGGACGAACCGTTTCCACCAGTTCTGTGCAATCGCGCCGAACGCGAGGCCGGTACAGACGACCACGCCGCCTCGAGCGCCGAGCGCGTCGGAGAGCCGGGCCGATCGAAACGTCTCGCCGTCACACAGCGGTGCCTCGAAGTCGGGCAGGGTTTCGCCCACGGTCGGTGGCATATCCGGGACTCTCGGGCGATCACCAAAAATCTCCGCACGTCGGGGTTGGACGGCCGACGAGTGAGGGGACGCGTAGGCTTTTACTGCGGGAAGATAAACGCCCGTGCATGGTTACGCTGTACCGCCTCGAGGGCTGTCCGTACTGCGAAGTCGTCGTCGATCGTCTCGAAGAACTCGACGTCGAGTACGAGAGTATCTGGGTCGAAGGGCTCCACTCGAAACGCGACGAAGTAAAGCGCGTCTCGGGACAGCGAGGCGTTCCCGTCGTCGTCGACGACGAGTACGGCGTGACGATGCCCGAGTCGGAACGAATCCTCGACTACCTCGAGTCGACGTACGCCTGATTCCCGTCCGTCAGCGAGCGCTCACTCGGCTTCGCCGTCGATCGCGTGCGGGTCGAGTCCGGGGTCGTCGACGGACGGCGCACCGATCGCGAGGATGACCCCCTCCTCGTCGCCGACGTTGCGGTGGCCGTGGCCGACCTCCGGTCGGGCCATCCAGAACGTTCCCGGTTTTGCCTCGACGTACTCCTCCTCGCCGGAGCGGCCGAGTTTCAGCGAGAACTCGCCCTCGAGAACGAAGTACAGCTCCTCCTGTTCGGCGTGGGCGTGGTACTTGATCTCCTCGCCCGGCTCGAAGTACCAGAGCTTGAGCTGGATGTGCTCGGACGGGAGGAAGTCGTCGATGGCCCGAATCTGCAGGTCCGGGGGTACCTCGTCGATCTCCGAGAGATCCGTCAGCGGAACTTCGTCGGTGTGAACCACCTCGTATTCCATGCCAGATTATCGCACGGCGACGAGGACCAAAAGTGACCGGTCGACCGGTCCCGTTTGCTGGTTCTCACGAACGGGGGCGGTTCGGCCCGGTCGCGTCGCGCGGTCGGGAGGCCGGTCACGGATCGAACCCGCTCCCGCCGTCGTCCGCGGCCGACTTCGGAACGACGCCGATTTCGCCCTCGAGAGCCTGCGGGTTCGCCTGTCCGAGATCGATTCCCGCCTCCTCGAGGCGGTCGACGATCTCGCGGGCGTACCCCGAGCGGACGCGACCGTAGGTGATACGATCCGGATCGGCGATCCACAGCGAGGCGACGACTTCGACGGTTTCGCCGAGTTCCGTGACGCGCACGACCGGCTCCGGCCGCTCGAGGACGTCCGGATGCTCGGCCGCCGCGTCCGCGAGGATCCGCACGACGGTATCGAGGTCGTCGTCGTAGTTAACCTGCACCGGCACCGTCAGGCGGAGCCGTTCGTTGAGCACGGCGTTGGTGACCGCGTTCGCGGTCAGTTCGGAGTTCGGAACCGAGATGACCTCGTTGTCGAAGGTTCTGACCCGCGTCGATCGGAACCGGATGTCCTCGATGACGCCCTCCTGTTCGTTCCAGCGGATCCAATCGCCGATGTTGAACGTCGGATCGGTGACGATGAAGGCGCCGCTGACCAAGTTGCCGACCACGTTCTGGGCGGCGAAGCCGAGTGCGACGGTAAAGCCGGCGACGAGGATCGCGGCGCGCTCGAGGATGAAGTCGAGGCCGGCCAGCGAGAGGCCGATCACGACCGCGCCCGCAATCACGCCGAACGAGGCGACGCTCTCGAGTCCCTCCCGGAGGGTGCGTTCGGGACCCCGGTAGTCCAGCAGGAGGCCGAGAAGCGGAAGGGCGACGAACCGTCCGACCGCGTACACCAGCGCGAACGTCAGCAGGAAGGTCGCGACGTTGTCGAGCAGCGAGAGGTACGCGCCGATCAGTTCCTCGAACGAGGTCAGCACGGACACAGCGTCCCGATTCGACCGCGATCCGCACAAGGGTTCGGCCGGCACTCGCGGCGACGGCGCGGTGTCGGACTTCGAGACGCGGCGGTCCGTCAGTCGACGACGACCGCACCGTCCTCGTCGGGCACCGTCGCACCCTCCTGGTCGGCGAACGCCTCGTGGAGGTGCTCGTACGTGTCCTCGAGCGCCTCGACGATCACCGACGTGTCGCTGATGACGGGCATGAAGTTGGTGTCGCCCTGCCAGCGGGGGACGATGTGCGTGTGGAGGTGATCGTCGATCGACCCGCCGGCGCCGTCGCCGAGGTTCAGGCCGGCGTTGAAGCCGTCCGGTTCGAGGCCGACCTCGATCGCGTCGAAGGTTCGCTGTTTCAGCCGGGCGTGATCGAGCAGTTGCTCGTCGGTAAGGTCGCCGTACTTGCCGGTGTGAGCGTGCGGGACAACCATCACGTGGCCGGGATTGTACGGGTAGTTATTCAGCAGGACGAACGCGTGTTCGCTGCGCGCGACGAGCAGGTTCTCCCGATCCGACTCCCGTTCGGGGAGTTCACAGAACGCGCACGAGTCGATCTCCGCGTTCTCCTTGTCGCGTCTGATCCACTCGATCCGCCACGGTGCAAACACCTGGTCCATACCCCTGCCCACTCGAGCGACGCCTAAAGCGTTTCAATCTGCGCGCGTCGACACCAATCGGCCCCCTCGCCGTCCCACTACCGAGAGTGGTTCCCTCCGAAGAGGCGCGTTTTGCCGCGTCTATGAACAGTCTCGGCGGATCTCGACGCCTCCCGACGGATCAGTAATAGGTCCTTGGGATCGAGTGTCTCACTGTTCGGGGTGATGGAGAGGTTTAAGATGTTGCTATGACAAAGAAGTAATAATGGCAACGACGGACGACTCATTCAATGGACTGACCGAACACTGCGACGACTGCAATCTCGAAACGCTGCACGAAGTGTCGGTTCAGATCCGGACCGAGAGCGGCAAGGAGGAGAACGCGCAGTTCTCCCGCGAACCCTACCGCGTGGCCGAATGCCAGCGCTGCGGGAATCGTACCAGCCAGCGAATGAACAACGCGTGAGCGATTCCGATCGGGTTACGCCGTCGTCACTTCGCAGCCGTCTTCGGTGACGATGATCGTGTGCTCCTTCTGACTGACGAGATAGCCGTCGTCCTCCTTGAGCACCGGGTAGCCGTGAACGATGTCGTTTCGTTTGAGTCGGCGCAGCGCCATCTCCGCGCGATCCGTCTCGAGCCAGCGGGTCGCGAACGGGAGGGTGCGAAACTCCTCGGTGATCTGTTCCAGGGCCTCGCGGGCCTGTCGGTTCCGGACCGTTCCCTCGCGCTCGAGCGCGAAGATCTCCTCGCTCGCTCCCTCGGTGACCTTGCCGCCGCCGTCGGTCGCGAACGGTTCGATCGCGACGACGTCGCCGACCTCGAGCGTCGTTCCCTGCGAGACCGCGCGGTTCGGGATGGTCGGACTGGTGTGTTGTTCCCAGTGGCCCAGCCCGTGGCCGGTGAGGTTGACGACCGGGTTGAAGCCGTAGCCGTCGATGACGTCCTCGATCTCCGCGCCGATATCGCCGGTCTCGACGCCCGGCTCGATCATCTCGAGTGCCGCCTCGAGCGCCTGTTCCGGCGCCTCGGCGAGTTCGGGGTTGCCGGAGAGGTCGACGGTGATCGCGGTGTCGGCGAGCCAGCCGTCGACGTGGACCCCGATGTCCAGATTGATCATCTCCTCGCCGAAGGTCGACTCGTCGTCGATCGACGGCGTCGCGTGGGCCGCCTCCTCGTCGATCGAGATATTGACCGGAAACGCCGGTTTCCCGCCGAGTTCCCGGATTCGGTCCTCGGCGTACTCGGCGAGCTCGAAGTGGCTCGCGCCGACCTCGACGCGCTCGACCGTCTCCGCGCGAACCTGCGAGAGAATCTCGCCCGCTTCGCGGTGTTTCTCGTACTTCTCGGACTCCAGATCCACCTCGGACTCAGCCATGCACCGGAGTTAGATCGGTCGACAAAAAGAGGTTCCGTCTCAGGGCGAGTGAGAGACGTGTTCGGTCACGGCGCAGGTGCCGACGCTGCGACCCAGCGACAGACTGGGCAGGTTTCGACGCCCTGTACGTTCGAGAGCCTCGCCTCACAGCGCGGGCAGCGTCGTGAACCGTGGTGCGGTGATTGAAGCATTGTCCGTAGGGAGAGTCACGACGATAATAAAACTGGCCCACGACAATCGTCGAACACCGCCCGCTGATCGTCGAACGCGCCCGACGATCGGACGGTGACCGATCGTTTATCGACGAAACGTGCGGCAAACGGCTGAAACGGTCATCGGGGTTTTGGCGATCGAACGCCTCCGTTCACCCGGCGTGAGAGACGCCACGTTCGAGCGATTCACACGAACGCCGGACGAACGACGCGGACGTGATCCCTCGAGGCCGACGACCGACGAGCGTACCCGGCGGGAGAGCGGTCGGCCTCGAGGCGTTCACGATCGATCCGTCGCTCCCGCGGTCTGCATTCCGTCACTGTTGTACGCCGAGCCGAGCGTCCCGCGTGCGTCGATCGCGATGACGCCGGCCGTCGAGCCGGTGAGTTCGGCGAACTCCTCGATCGCGAGTTCCGTCGCCGCGTCGGCGTCGAGTCCGCGCTCGACGTGCCCGGCAACTCGTCGCGAGAGCGTGACGCGGGCGATGTCCTCGCCGGCGCCGGTCGCGCTCACCGCGGCGGACGGACAGGCGTAGAAGCCGGAGCCCACCTGCGGGACGTCCCCGACGCGGCCGGCGAGTGCGAGCCAGCGCCCGCCCGTCGACGTCGCGGCGGCGAGGCGCTCGCCGTCGAAGGCGACCGCGCCGACGGTGTCGTGATCCAGATCGGCAGCGTCCGCGTCCCGACTCCCTTCCTCGTCGCGACCGTCGGGATCCGTTTGTCCGTACCGCTCGCCGATCCACTCGAGTTCGCTCTGCGGACCGCCGCTCGGCGGCTCGAGGTCGGCCCACTTCTCGCGCGTTCGCCCCGACCAGAGGTCGACGTCCGTTTCGACGCCGTAGGCCTCGGCCAGCGAGACCGCGTGCTCCCCCGAAACGAAGCCGTGTGGCGTCTCCTCCATAACGATTCGAGCGACGCTGACCGCGTGTTCGACATCCGGCATCGAACAGGCCGCACCGACCGCCCGGTCGTCGGTCATGATGCCCGCGTCGGTCCGGATCTGGCCGTCGCTCTGGACCGCGCTGCCGACGCCCGCGTTGAACCGCGGCGAGGACTCGAGGACTGCGATCGCGTCCTCGACCGCGTCGACCGGGTTCGCTTGCTCTGCACCGGTTTCCGCAGCCTCGACGAGCACCGCCTGGCGCGGTTCCGGTTCCTCCGGCGTGCTGCCGGCACCGCCGTGTACGAGTACCTGCATACGCTCTCCTGTTAAGGCGACCACAGTAACGCTTTCGCGACGAGTTGCTGTCGGCGGAAAACCCCTACACTTACGAGCGCAGCCTGAGTATCGGCGACGATGACGCCGTCCGTCCTGGTCGTCGGGTTCTGCGCCACGATGACCGTGATCGCGATCGGCCGCCTGGCCGTCGACGACGAACGGAGTCCGATCGACGTCGGGACGGCACTGGTCGTTCTCGGAATCACGCTCCTGTCGGCGCTGTGGATCGCGCTCGAGGAGGCGTGGCTATCGCTGCCGGGACGAATCCTCCTGTCGATCGCTGGTCTCGCCGCCGTCGGGACCGGCGCGGTCGTAATCAATCGACACTGGGAGACCGCGACCGATGCCGAGAGATCGCCGACACGTCAGGGTGATGATAACGAGGCCGACGGCGGCGGCGATCGCGCGTAACGGCCGTGTCGCGGTTCGTCGCGGTTGAATTCGACGTCTGACGAACTGGTCTGTAACGATCGAAACGGTGTTTTGGCGGTCTGAGTGATTCTACGGGTTGATTTTTACACGATCGGCGGAGAGCGGCCGACTGGTCGAGAACAATGAGACGCAACATCGGCGGAAATGAGAGACCTTTTACCCCCATCGAGGCACCGTATAGACGAGATGAGCTACGACAAGATCGAGGTCCCCGAGGAGGGGGAGAAGATCACGCTGAAAGAGGGCATCGACGGCGAGCTCGAGGTCCCCGACAACCCGATTATTCCGATCATCTACGGTGACGGTGTCGGGAGCGACGTCGGTCCCGCCGCACAGAAGGTTCTCGAGGCCGCCGCCGAGGCGACCGGTCGCGAGATCAACTGGATGCGCGTCTACGCCGGCGAGTCCGCTCGCGAGAAGTACGACGAGAACCTGCCGGACGAGACCGTCGAAGCCATCAAGGAACACCGCGTCGCGATCAAGGGCCCGCTGACGACGCCCGTCGGCGCCGGCTTCCGCTCGCTAAACGTCGGTCTCCGCAAGCTGCTCGATCTCTACGCGAACGTCCGACCGACCTACCACCTCGACGGCGTCCCGTCGCCCGTCAAGGAACCCGAGCAGATGGACATGATCACCTTCCGTGAGAACACGGAAGACGTCTACGCCGGCATCGAGTGGGAAGCCGGCACCGACGAGGTCGAGGAAGTCAAGGAGTTCGTCGAAGGCGAGATGGGCGCCGACAACGTCATCCACGACGGCCCCGTCGGCATCGGCGTCAAACCGATCACGGAGTTCGGAACGAAGCGACTCGTCCGCCGCGCCATCGACTACGCCCTCGAGCACGACCGCGACTCGGTCACGCTCGTCCACAAGGGCAACATCATGAAGTTCACCGAGGGCCAGTTCCGCGACTGGGGCTACGAGGTCGCCGAAGAGGAGTACGGTGACGAGGTCATCACCGAGGACACCCTCTGGGAGGAACAGGACGGCGAGGTCGACGACGACGTCCTCGTCGTCAACGACCGCATCGCGGACAACATGCTCCAGCAGCTTCTCACGCGGACCGACCAGTACGACGTCATCGCGACGATGAACCTGAACGGGGACTACATGTCCGACGCTGCCGGCGCCCAGATCGGCGGTCTCGGCATCGCTCCCGGGTCCAACTTCGGCGACGGCCGCCTGCTCGCCGAGCCCGTCCACGGCTCCGCACCCAAGTACGAGGGCCAGGACAAGGTCAACCCGACCGCGATGATCCTCTCGGGCCGCATGATGCTCGAGTACCTCGGCTGGAACGACGCCGCGGATCTCGTCCGCGACGCCGTCGAGGAGACCATCTCCTCGGGCAAGGTCACTTACGACCTCGAGCGCCAGCTTGACGACGCTGAGAAGCTCGCCACCAGCGAGTACGCCGACGAAGTCGTTCAGAATATCGAAAAACTGTCGTAGACCGTTTTTCGAGCAGTCAGGCGCCGATGGGCGTCTGATGGCACCGAGAAATCTCGCAGGGAGTTTCTCGTCCTCTCGCGGCGACGCCGCGAGAACCGATCTGCCGACCGCTCTCGATTCTTTTGTGCGGTTTTCTCGAAACGAGACCGGCGAATGTCGTAACGCTCTCGACGCGTGCGTCCGTAGCCGCTCGCAAATGGTCGAGGTACGCGTCGCCGAATCCGAGGACGAGCGCGAGGATGCGTTCACCGTTCGCCACGAGGTGTTCGTCGAGGAACAGGGCGTCGACGAGGAACTCGAGTACGACGAGCACGACCCCGACGCCGTTCACTTCGCCGCGTACGACGGCGACGAATCGGTCGGTGCCGCCCGGCTCAGGGAGCTCGAGGACGGGATCGCCAAGGTCGAGCGCGTCGCCGTCCTCGAGTCGCGTCGTGGAGAAGGGATCGGCCGGGACCTGATGGCCGCCGTCGAGAAGCAGGCTCGAGAGCTAGGGCTCGAGGAACTCAAGCTGCACTCACAGAGCCACGCGGCCGGCTTCTATCGCGACCTCGGGTACGAGCAGCGCGGCGGGGAGTTCGAGGAGGCCGGGATTCCCCACGTGAAGATGCGAAAGCGACTGAACGAGTCGGACGGTGCGTCGCGAGAGTGATACCCGTCCGATAGGCGAAGGGGTCCCTCCGCGCCGGACTCGTTCCGCAGATCACAGGTTACGACCGATTCAGATGCTATCTACGGTGGGTGAGGCCGGAGCGATATCGTACCGATCCGCGGTAACCCCATCGACGCCGGCCTCGCGCAGGGCGCGAACGTCGTCGAGCGTCCGCGCCGCCTTCCAGGCGATAACGTCGAGTCCGTGCTCGCGAGCGACGGATACGACATCGGTTTCGATGCAGAGACGGTAGTGGGGGAACACGTGTGTAGCCCCCAGATCGAGCGCTCGCGAGAGGTTCGCGTCGGCTCCCTCTTCGAAAAGGAGCCCGCTCGGCACCTCGAGACAGCTCGACTGGACTTCCGCGAGCGCCTCGGGGAGAAACGACGAGAGGCGGACGTCGGCCCCTGCCGCCATCGCCAACTGCAGCGTATCCGAAGCGATCCCAGTTTCTTTCAGCTCGATCTGAACGGTTACGTCGTTCGGCACGGCTCGCAGCGCCGTCTCGAGGCGGGGAATCGATTCGTCCGACTCGAACACGGTTAGCTCGCGGAGATCCGACCACGGCGTCTCCGCGATCCGTCCGTCAGCGCCGGTCACGCGCTCGAGAGTAGCGTCGTGAAACACTACCAGTTCACCCGACCCGCACCGTCGCACGTCGAGTTCGACTGCAGGCAGTCGACGGGCGGTTTCGCGGATAGCGAGGAGGGTATTCTCCGGGAACTGATCTGCACAGCCACGGTGGCCGATAATCTCCATCTACCGGGCATCCAACAGCGAACGGATATCAATATTGTGTTTCTCACGCCGTATGCGGTCAATTGTTCAGAATATAATCGAAGGCTGAGTATCGTGTTCGCGGACGAGTATCGCCGGATCTCCACCGGAGATCTCACGGGTTCGCGATAGCTGCAGGTTCCACCACCCGTCGGTCGTCGATCACGCACAGCGGATCCGCTCGGATCTGATCCACTTTCGTGCCCGATCGAGGTCAGCCGGTCGATTGATCTCGATGTGTCGACCGGCCGGCAGCAGTAGCGGCCGGGACGGCGTTCGGGGATACACGCAGGGGTACCAGTCGTCCAGTCGCTCTTGCAGGACCCGGATCGCCGCGTCTCGATGGTCGCGGCTCACGATTCCGACCCCCGCGTGTCTGTGGCCTTCGATGAGGCCGTACGCTGTCACCCGTCCGGATTCGTCCCACCGAATCGCCGTCTCCGAGTCCTGAATTCCCGGAATAGAGCCGACGAGATTGAGGTGACCCCCGAAAGCATCGAATCGGGAGGTCATTCGACCGAGTTCGCGCTCGTCGATGAGCACGTCGCCGTTGAGGACCAGCAGATCGTCGTCGACGTGTCTGAGCGCGAGAAGCAATGACGCGGCGTTCTCGTATCGATCCCACTCTTTTAGAACGAGCGGTTCTTCGGGATCGTACCTGTCGAGAACCGTCTCGTGGCGGTATCCCAGCACGACGCTCGTTTTGCCGACGTGCGGTCCGAGCAAGGCGCGCTGTCGATCGTACAGCGTCCGGCCGTCGAACTCGAGGAAGGCCTTCGGGACGTCGTCGGTGTGGTGACCCATTCGTCGGCCTCGACCCGCGGCCAGGATTACGCCCTGCATCGGAGTACCTCCCTGGCGGCGCGCTCGCCGGCTCGTCCGTCCATCGGGATGCCGAGACGCTCGAGCCACGAGGCCCGTCGATCTTTCGCGGAGTCGGGCTCGCCGTTCTGGTACAGTTCGTCGACGAGCGCGATGTCGATCGCATCCGACGTGACGCCGATTCGAGGTACGTCGCGGTTCGGTGCATCGATATTCATCAGTTGGACGAGTGGTCGACCCGTGTGGAGCCACTCTGCGATCGACCCCGAGTAGTCCGAGATGAGAACGTCCGATCGGCGCATGCTCTCGGTGGGCGTCACGGCCGTATCGAAGACGACGTTCGGCAACTCGGCGATCCGTTCCCTGCATTCGCGAGTGACGGCCAGCCCCGGACCCTCGCGTCTATCGGTCGGGTGGGGGCGAAAGAGTAGTTCGTACTCCGTGTCGGCGAAGCACTCGACGACCGAGCGGGCGGTGTTCGCGTACGCTCCTCGGCCGACCAGGTAGTTGGTCGGCGCGTACAGCACCCGGCGTTCACGGGGTGGCGGTGCTCCGACGAGCGCGTCGGCCTCCGGGATGCCGACAACGGCAATCGTCACGTTCGGCGGTGCAGCGGCCCGATACGCCGCTGCCCACCGCTCGCCGGGCGCGAGTGCGGCAGCGACGATACCGAGAATCGTGTCCGTCGTGACTGCGATCTCGTCGCGGCCGATCGACGCACCGTGTCGCACGTGAACGAGCGGGTACTCGTCGTAAAACGTGAACCGCTCTATACCGAACCGGTGGTTGTAGACGACTACGGCGGGATCGATCGCTCGCACGTTGTCGTCGACCGCGCCAGGATCATCCACCTTGACTTCGTCGATGCGGTCGCTACAGCCGATCGCATCGGCTCGAACCGGGATAAACGCCGACTCGACATCCACGTGACGGTCGATCGCTTCGAACGTCTTCCGCATGAACGGCCGCTCGATAGCGTACAGTACCTCTACCATCCTGTGGGATCTCCTACCGAACGTCGTGGCGAGTACTGTCGAACCGGCAGGTAGACCACAGTCGTTTGTCGAGCTTTGAAAGGTATAGTTGACAGCATACGAAAACTATGCCGGCTACACCCATAATACTTGTATTATAATCGGTCATTTTAGTGGAAATATAGGATTGCGAGCAAACAGCGCTCCATACCGAGCGCGAACTCGATACGAGAGCTGTTCGCGGTATGTTCGCATCCGCGCGCGACAAATAGACCACGGGTCTTCCCGGATGCGGAACTCGTACTGGCACCGTCCGGTACTCAGTCGAGCGCCGGCAAGTCACCGGTCCGCTCCTTGCGGATGAGATCGCGAACGAACAGCCGGAGCTGGCGCTCGAGTTCCTCGCGATCGTCGTACGAGTAGATCCGCGCCTCCCACCGATCGCGGACCGCGGCGATCATCGCGCTGCGGACGCCGGACTCGTGGACGAACACGACCCGCTCGCAGTGGTGATCGGCCGTTTCGGCGTCGAATAGCGCCTCGAGGACGGACCCCACCTCGATCCCGACGCCGAGGCTGTCATCGAGTCCGCGAACATGATGGCCCGGGGTGGGACGCCCTCGAGGAGTACAGTTAGCCGCTCGAGCGAGCGCGGAGTCGATCCCGCACGTAGGTCGCAGCGAGTCCGACGACCGCCAGGACCATCGCCGCGGCGAACGCGACGACGAACGCCGAGAGCGGTTCGGTGACGGTCTCGAGTTCCCCGAGGACGAACTCGCTCGCGAGGACGGCCGCGATCGCGAACAGGACGAGGCCACCGGCGTTCTCCAGGTGCGAGTTCGTCTCCGGGACGACGTCGGGGTCGTTCAGCAGGTAGAGGATCACCGCGAGCGCGAACGGCGTCCCGACGAGTCCGAACGCGAGCACGAGGACCAGGAGCTGGAAGAACGCGCCCTCGAGGAACGCGCCGACCGAGGAGACGAGCGCGACCGCAATCAGTGCGAGCCGGTACCGCGAGTCCTCGACCGACTGCTCCCAGTCGAGTTTGTCCGCGAGCAGGTAGGGCGGAACGATCGTGTTCCCGCCGAGCGTCGAGACCGCGGCGCCCCAGAGTCCGAGCAGGAACAGCCACGTCGCGTACTCGCCTGCGATCGGGCCGAGCGCCCGGGCGGCCTGGATCTCGTCGAGCGTCCCGGGATCGACGCCCGCCTCGGGGAGGACGCTCGCCGCGACGAGAAAGACCGCGAGACTAAAGATTCCGAAGGCGACCAGCATCGAGCTCACGACGTCGAACGTCGCGATATCTCGATCCCGCACGGTCCATCCGCGGGCGCGCATCGTGTAGCTCTGCATCGTCAGCAGCGTGATGTGGACCGCGCCGCCGAGGACGCCCGCGGCGACGAGCGCACTGTCGGCGCCGGCCGGCAGTTCCGGCGTGAGACCGGTCGCCGCCGCGGCGGGATCGATCGGAACGGTGAACGCGGCGGCGACGAACGCGAGGACGACCAGCGAGACGAGAACTTTCGCGCCGGCCTCCGCGAGTCTGTAGCCGCCGCCGGCCAGCCCCAGTACGAGGACGACCGCCCAGGTGATTCCCCAGAGGCGGGAATCCGCCAGGGCGGCGATACCGAGTCCGGCGCTCCCGACGATCGTCGCGCTGACGTCGGCCAGCGTCTTCATGATCACGAGCTGGGCGAGCCCCGCGGCGAGCACGGCGTCGATCACGAGCATCCAGGCCCAGAACGAGCCGAGGTGCTCCTCGACGACCGCGACGATCCCCGCCTCGGTGAGCAGTCCGAGCCGCATCGAGAGGTACTGACCGACGGTCCCGAGGATCGCCGAGAGCACGACGACCCACAGCAGCGCGTAGCCGAAACTCGCGCCCGCGACGAGCAGGCTGACCATCGTCGCCGGCCCGGCGGCGATCGCGCCGGCGAGCCACGTCGGTCCCAGTCGCCGCACGAACGACTCCACTCGTCCGAACTCCCGCGAGTGAGTTTCGGTTGCCATCGGTCGCTCTTACGATCTGGCCCATATAACTCCGTGGTATCTCTCGGTTCAGCGTCGCCCCGTCCGGTTAATCATCGGCCGCATCGGACTCGAGCGACCGCGCGCTGCTCGAATCCCGATGCGACTGGACGCCCACCGCGAACGCGAGCGCGACGAATCCGAGGAAGACGAGTGCGATCGGGGCGAGCGGGTAACCGACGGCGACGGTCTCGGCGAGACGGGTTCGCCAGTCGACCGGCAGCGCCACGGCCACCGTGGGAAGTGGCTCCTCGAGTCGCCACGCGCCGCTACCGGGTATCGTCGACCGTCACCGGAAAAAGTCCCGTCGAGACGCTTCGCTACGACTGCCAGCTCGGGTTCTCCCGCGGCGGACTGAAGATGTCGACGCCGCGGACCGTCTCGTCGCCGCGGTTTTCCGCGGAGTGGGGCTGATCGCCCGGCAGCGCGTAGGAGTCACCCGGTCCGCAGACGATCTCCTCGCCGTCGGTGAGAAACGTCAGTTCGCCCTCGTAGATGAAGCCCGTCTGCTCGTGCGGGTGGCTGTGCTCTTCGACCGTCGCACCGGGTTCGATCTCGAAGTGCTGAACGTTCATCGATTCGGCGCCGGCCATCAGCGCGAGGTGGACGCCCTCGGCGGCCTCCGACGTCTCGAGGTCGGAGAGGGAAACGTGTTCCATACGCCCTGAGAAGGGACGGCGTGGGTAATAGTTCCACGGGGCCCCGACGGCTCGTGGTGTCCGATCCAGTTCAGCCAATTTATGTATTTGTCTCCGTTACAGTAGGTACATGCCCGACCGTTTCGCGAAATCCCTCTCGGAACGATACTTCTGGTCCCGACACGCCAATCCGGGCAGCGTCTGGACCTTCGTCCTCGCGTATCCGACGCTGGTGCTGGCGATCTATCGTCGTGACCGGAGGCTCCTGCTCGGGACGCTCGGATTCGTAGCTGTGAACCCGCTCCTGTTCGCCCCGCCGGCGGACGACGAGGCCTGGGCGACCCGCGTCGTCCTCGGCGAACGAGCGTGGCTCGAGCAGGGATCGTTCTTCTCGGCGAACGCCCTGTTCGTCGCCGCCAGCGCACCAGTGTATCTCTACACGCTCCGGGCGGCCGTCCAGCGCCGGCCGCTCGGGACGGCCGGCGGGACGGTCCTCTCGCTGCTCCTCATGCTTCTGTTTTTCCGTCGAATGGCCCGACTGTACGAGGAGGGGCCGGCGACCGAACCGGAACGGTAAACTCGCGAGCCAGAAACGGCCCGCAGAGACCACTTCCGCTCCGGTTGCCGAACCTTGAACTACCGGGCGACCCCACCTCGAGACGAGACATGTACGCCGTCGTCGGCTGCAGCGAGTGTTCGAACCTCTGGATCATCGAGGGCCGCTCGGAGACTACGCAGTGTCCCCGCTGTGGCTCCCGGAAGGCCTACGAGAAGCGCAAGAAGTTCGTCGAGACCGACGACGCCGACCACGCCCGCGACGTTCGGGCGTCGATGCTCGCGAACCGGCAGGGAGAGGGCGACGCCTTCGCGAAACTCGACTCGTTCGGCGACCTCGAGGACGACGTCGCGGACGGCGTCGTCAGCGACGAGGAGTACCTCGAGGGGTCCGGACTGGACGTCGACGAGGTCGAGGCGGCCGGCGACCGCGACCCGCGCGGATCGACTCGAAGCGGCAGCAAGAAGGAGATCGTCGAGCGTGCGCTCGAGGAACTCGACCGACCGACCGAGGACGAGGTCGCCGACTACGCCGGCGAGCACGGGGTGTCGGCCGAGTACGTTGGGAATGCACTCGAGAAACTCGCGAGACGCGGCGAGGTGAGCGAGAGTCGCGGCCGGTACCGGCGGCTCTGAGATCGGACGCCGCTGCCCGTCGACCGGCGAAGCTGCTTCCGTTCCTTCGCCGATCCCGTAGCCGACGAGCACGACGTCAATACACCGGTCTCGCGAGGGCAAACGATTCCTCCAAGCGCACAGCGAACGCGCGCTCGACCGGCTCGAGGTCGGCGTTGAGCGGCGGTGGCTCGAGACGCGCGTCCTCTCACCGGGCCCAGCGTCGAACCGTCTAATCGATCCGGGAATTCTCCGAGACGTGAATCTCGAGGGCGGTGTGGGACGGATCTCGCCGCGTACGGCACGAAAGTCAATACTCGAACCGGGCGTACGGACGGTATGGACACGGACCTACACGCCGAGTTCCGCCTGTCGTCCTCGTCGCTCCCGCTGGTCGACCTCGCGGCGGCGATACCCGACGCGCGGTTCGAACTGCAGGAGCTACTCCGTCCGGAATCGACCCGGCCGGTGCTGCTCTGCTGGATCGACGCCGACTCGTACGGCACCGCCGAGGCGACACTCGAGGACGATCCGGCTATCGAGGCGTGGTCGCTGTTCGAGGCCACGAAATCCGCTCGGCTGTATCGCCTCCGGCTGGCACCGACCGACGTCACGGTCGCGATCGGCGCGACGTTCATCGACCGGGGCACGACGCCAGTTCGCGCGTCGATCACCGCCGATGGGTGGCTTATGCGGGCGCGGTTTCCCGACCGCCAGACTCTTCGGGCGTATCGCGATTCGTGTACCGATCGCGGGATCGGGTTCGCGCTCGAGCGACTGTACGAACCCGAACCGCTTCGTGGGGAGGCGACGCTAACGCTCGCGAGTTTGACCCCGAAACAGCGCGAGGCGCTGACGTTGGCGTACGAAAACGGGTACTACGACATCCCGCGGAAGACGACCCCTCTCGAGCTCGGAAATCGGCTCGAGATTTCTCGGCGGTCCCTCTCCGAGCGACTCCGCCGCGCCGAACAGCGGCTCGTTGAAACCGCAATGACGAACGAACGGCTCACGTCGCGAACGCCGAAGCAGAGCTGAAACACCGGTTCAGCTCGACCGCAATCGCCGGAAGTCGTCGGGACGTCGCTCGTCGCGAGTCACTGAGGTTCGATCCGCACACCTCGATTGGCTGCTCGACGGGAATAAAGGCCCGTCACGAGGAGGGAACGACTCATTCGTTCCGGCAGTCAGTAACGAAGTAGGGACCATGAGTATGATCACTGTTCGATACATCGTCGACGACGTCGATTCGGCAATCGAGTGCTACGTCGATCAACTGGAGTTCGAGGTCCGGATGCATCCGGCTCCGGGATTCGCAGCGCTCGAACGCGACGGCTGCACGCTGCTACTGAACGCGCCGGGAGCGGGCGGTGCAGGGCGAGCCCTGCCCGACGGAACGCGTCCTGAACCCGGTGGGTGGAACCGCATCCAGCTCACGGTCGACGATCTCTCCGCCACTGTCGAACGACTGGCGGACCGGGGAGCGTCGTTCCGAAACGAGATCGTAACTGGCGAGGGCGGAAAACAAATCCTGCTCGAAGATCCCGCCGGCAATCTCGTCGAATTATTCGAGCCAGCAGCGGACGCCTCCGACGGCTGAATCCGCCGAATCGTTCGTGTCGTCTCCCCGAGGCGTAAGGAACGGCGAACGCCGCTTACGGAGTGCGTTGAACGGCCAGACGACCTATCGCGATGCTTGCTTCGATACAGAACAGATCGGACGACAACTCGCTTCGGCACGATCCCTCGAGCGACGAGCGTCAGGGCTTTGCGGACGGCGGCGAAACGAGGTGCAAATGGACGAGACGATCGACGTGCAGGCGGTGACGATCGGCGTCGGAACGGTGGTCGCGGTCGCGCTTCTCGCGTACGGAACGCTCGTCAGCGAATCGATCCTCGGCATCGACGCCTCCTCGCTGGCGACCGGCGTCTTCGCCGCGACGTTTCTCGCCATCGCGGCGCTTCACGGCGCGTACGGGCGGCGAGATCTCGCCGTCGCGCACGCGACCGCCGCGGCGGGACTCGCGCTCGTGGTGTTCGCCGCCGGCGGCCTCCAGGTCGCGGCCGGATTGCTTCTGCTCGTCGCCGGCGGTTCGTACGTCTCCGTCGTGACGGTCCGCGTTCGCCGAGAGGCGCGAGAGGTTCCTCAGTAACCCGGCGAGCGACGTTACCGGCCGAGGTCCTCGTGGGCGCTCGCGAGGTGGTTCGAAGCCAGCGCCGCGAGCAGGGAGAGTTCGCCGGCGAGCGCACCGACGGCGATAATTTCGGCGAGTGCGTTCGCGTTCGAACCCGCCGGATCGCCGCCGCCGCGGAGTCCGAGGATCTCGAGCGCCTCGGCCTGGGTCGGCAGTTTCGTCCCGCCGCCGACGGTGCCGACCTCGAGCGAGGCCAGCGAGACGGAGGCGTAGAGGTCGGTGGATCCGTCCTCGCCCGCTCGAGCGTCCATCGTCGTGATCGCGTTCGCGCCCTCGACGACCTGGGCCTCGTCCTGCCCGGTCGCGAGGAAGGCCGCACCGACGACGTTGGCCGCGTGGGCGTTGAATCCCAGACTGCCCGCCTTGGCGCTGCCGACCAGGTTCTTTCTCGTGTTGGCCTCGACGATCGCCTCGGCGGTCGTGTGGAGACGCTCCTCGACGAGTTCGCCGGGGATCACGACGTCCGCAGTGACCGAACGCCCGCGGCCCTCGACGGCGTTGATGGCGGCGGGCTTCTTGTCCGAACAGAGGTTTCCGGAGAGCGCGACGAGCGAGGCGGGCGTCTCGCTCTCGACGACCTCGCAAGCGGCCTCGGTCGCGATCGTGGCCATGTTCATCCCCATCGCGTCCTTCGTGTCGTAGGCGAAGCGCAGGTAGACGGAGTCGCCGACGACGTAGGGCTCGACCCCCAGCAGTTCGCCGTGGCCCGTCGTGGATTCGGCGGCCTCCCGCAGCGACTCGAGGTTGTCTTCGACCCAGTCGACCGTCTCGGCGGCTTCGGCGACGCCCTGGACCCGAAACACGGGGGCGCGGGTCATCCCGTTCTTCGTAACGCGGGCGTCGGCGCCGCCCGCGGAGCGGATCACCGAGAGGCCGCGATTCACGGACGCGAGCAGCGCACCTTCGGTCGTCGCGAGCGGGAGGTAGTGCTCGCCGTCGGCGGCACCCCCTTCTACGGCGACGGGGCCGACGACACCCAGCGGCACCTGGGCCGCGCCGATCATGTTCTCGATATTGGGCTCCGCCCGCTCGGCGGGGAAGGCGTAGTCGCCGATCATCTCGAGATCCGTGTCAGTTTCGCGCTCGATCAGCAGCCGACGCGCCTCGGCTGCGGTGTCGAAGTCGGCCTCGGCCTCGAGTTCGTGGATGCGAAGCTCCCCCTCCTGGACGCGGTCTGCGAGGGACGCGGGGTCTGTCATGAGTCAGCCAAGACGCGGGCTCGCCCTAAGGATTGCTGATTCAGGTGGGGTCGCCGTTCGCGATCGACTCCCGGTAGGCTGCGCGGATCTCGGACCAGCAGGCGGCCAGCAGCGCGATCCCCGCAACCCCGAACAGGAGCAGTGACAGCGTTCCGGTCGGTGCCGCGACGAACCCGAGCGCGAACAGTCCCGCGAGGACGGCGGCGACCCCCAGTCTGGTCCGGGGTGCGATCTCGTCGTCGGTCTGCGCGAGATACACCTGCGGGAGGACGATCGCGACGGCGAAGGCCAGCGCGGCGATCGGCCCGTCGCCCGCCGGAACGCCCAGCGTCCCCTCGAGGAGCGCGACTCCGGCGAGGGCGAGCACGAATATTCCGAACGAGGCGAGGATCGCCCGGTTCTCACGGCTCAGCATGGGAGATCCTTCGATCGCGGCGCGCTAATAGTTTCTGATCTGATAGTAATGGGGTGCCCCGGGACGGCAAAGCGACGACCGCTACGATTTTGCACCTCGCGCGTGGGGTCTCACCTATGACCGAGGCCGCCGATCTGGTGCTGACGAACGCGTGGGTCCACTCGCTCGCCGAGGGAGACGACGACCCGAAGGAAGCGCTCGCCGTCCGGGACGGCGAGATCGTCCGGGTGGGGAAAGCCTACGAGATCGAGTTCCTCGAGGGCGTCGAGACCGACGCGATCGACTGCGAGGGACGGGTCGTCCTGCCCGGATTCGTCGACGCACACACCCACGTCGAGAACACGGGTCGGTTCCTGGTCCACGCGGACCTCACCGGCGCGTCCGGCTCCGGGGAGTGTATCGAGCGCCTCTCGGCGAGGGCCGAGGAGAGCGACAGTGAGTGGGTCCAGGGCTTCGGCTACGACGAGAGCGAGTGGACGGGCGACGACCGCGCATACCTCACACGTGACCGCCTCGATCGGGTGAGCGACGAGCGACCCGTCGTCGCCCTGCGGATCGACATGCACGCCGCGTCGCTGAACTCCGTCGCGCTCGAGCGCCTCGCCGACGACCTCCCCGAGGGCGACGTCCGCCGATCGCCCGCCGGCGAGCCGACCGGCGTCGTCGTCGAGGACGCGGCCGAAATCGTCCGCTCTCGGATCGCACCCGGCTACGACGAGACCCGGGAACTCGTCACCGCCGGTCTCGAGCACGCCGCCGCGAAGGGCGTGACGGCCGTCCACGACATGGTCCGTCACTCGCGCTCGCCGCAGGTCTACCGCGACCTCGAGGCGGCGGGCGAACTCCCGACCCGGGTGCGGATCAACTACTGGGCCGACCACGCCGACAGCGTGATCGAGGTCGGCCTCACGACGAACTCGGGGAGCGACCGCGTTCGAACGGGCGCGATCAAGACGTACACCGACGGCAGCATCGGGGCGCGGACGGCGAAACTGTTCGAGCCCTACGAGAGCGACGGCGAGGCGTCGGTTCCCGATTCCGGGGACGACGGAGAGTGGGTTATTACTCCCGAGGAACTCGAGGGGATCGTCGAACAGGCCGACGGCGCCGGATTTCAGGTGACGGCTCACGCCATCGGCGACGAGGCGATCGAGGAGGCGCTGTCGGCCCTCGAGACCACGGACGATCCCGCCGGCTCGCGCCACCGGATCGAACACGTCGAACTCGCGACCGACGGCCAACTCGAGCGGATGGCCGAGGCCGGCATCGTCGCCTCGATGCAACCGAACTTCCACCAGTGGGCCGGCGAGGGCGGGCTCTACGATCAGCGACTCGGCACCGAACGCCGGAACCGGACGAACCGCTTCCGACGGGTGCTCGAGCACGATATCCCCCTCGCGTTCGGCTCGGACTGCATGCCGCTCGACCCGCTGCTGGGGATCCACCACGCGGTCAACGCGCCGACCGACGCGCAGCGGCTGTCGGTCACGGAGGCGATCCGCGCCTACACGCACGGAGCGGCCTACGCCGGCTTCGACGAGGATCGGCTGGGAACCCTCGAGGTCGGAAAGCGAGCGGATCTGGTGGTGCTCGAGGAGTCACCGTGGGACCGCCCCGAACGGATCGACGAGATCGACGTATCGATGACGCTGGTCGACGGCGAGGTCGTCTTCGAGGGCTGCGAGGCTCTGCGCCGGGACGAGTAGCTCCGTCGCGCCGCTCGAGAGACGATTCGGGACGTGAGCACCGCCGGCCGAGTGCTCGAGACGGCTCGTGAAAGACGCCACCGGAATTTTTGTCGTCCCCCGACCATTCAGAACCATGAACGTCGGACTCATCGCACCGGGATTCGGCGACGACGATCAGGCGGACGTCGCCGTGCGCGCGGAAGAACTGGGCTACGACGCGGTCTGGCTCGGCGAACTCTGGGGCGAAAGCGGCGTCGTCCGGGCGACCGAGATCGCCGCCAGAACGGACGAGATCGGGATCGGGACGGCGATCCTGAACGTCTACTCGAGATCGCCGGCCGTGCTCGCGTCGACGGCGGCCTCGCTCCGGCGCGTCTCGGACGGCCGGTTCACGCTCGGTCTCGGGACGAGCACGCCGAAGGCGATCGAAGACCTCCACGGGATGGCGTTCGACCGGCCCGTGCGGCGCGCTCACGAGACGATCGAACTCGTCAGGGCGTTCACCGCCGGCGACGGCCCCGTCGCGTACGATGGCGAACTGCTCGAGGTGGCCGACTTCCCGTCGCTCGACGCGCCGACGCCGATCTACAACGCAGGGCTCGGGCGGGCAAACCGCCGGGTCGTCGGGCGGCTCTGCGACGGCTGGATCCCCCACAATATTCCGTTCTCCCGGCTCGAAGAGGCCTTCGAGGTCGTCGCCGAGGCGGCGCGAGAGCGGGACCGCGACCCGGACGAGATCACCGTCGCGCCGTACGTCCCGTCGGCCGTCAGCGAGGACCCCGAGGAGGCCCGCGACGTCCTTCGTCGCCACCTCGCTTACTACGTCGGCAGCGGCGAGGGATACCGCCGGGCGGTCGGCACGCGTTTTCCCGACGAAGCTAGCCGGATCGCCGAAGCGTGGCGAGACGGCGACCGAGGGGCGGCGGCGAGCGCAGTCACCGACGAGATGGTCGACGACCTGGGCGTGGCGGGAACGCCCGACGAGGCGCGCGAGCAACTCGAGCGACTCGTCAGGGTGGCGGGGATCGATCACCCGATCGTCGTGGTTCCGGATCCGGCCGCAGACGAGGTTGCGGAGCGGACGATCGAAGCCCTCGCTCCCACGGCGTAGCTACAGCGACACCCGCCGTCTCGTCTCGGCGGACTCGTAGGCCGCCTCGATGGCGCGCAGGTCCGTGAGTCCGTCCTCCCCGTCGGGTCCGGGCGTCGTCCCCGTGAGTACGCAGTAGCCGAAGTAGTCGAACTCCTCGCGGACCTCGTCGACCGGCGGGCCGGTGTACTCCGCGCGGACGTCGCCGCTCTCGACGACGATCTCCTGCGGGACGACTCCGCCGAACGGCGACGCGATCGAGATCATCCCGTCGGTGCCGATCAGTTCGAGGCGACTGTTCCCGTGGGCGTCGAAGCTCGCCGTACACGAGGCCGTCGCGCCCGTCGGGAACTCGAGCTGGAACGCGACGTGTTCGTCCACCGCCTCGAACGGCTCGCCGTTCGAGTGCGTCGTCGCGTAGACGCTCACCGGGTCGCAGTCGAGCAGATACCGGATCGTGTTCAGCGGATAGACCCCGAGATCGACCAGCGCGCCGCCGCCGGCGAGAGCGGGGTCGAGTCGCCACGTGTCGGGTCCCGAGTGCTCGAGCAGCGGGTGCGAGAACCCGCCGTGAACCTGCACGACCTCGCCGATGACACCGTTCCGGACGAGTTCGCGGGTTCGACGAACCGTCGGTTCGGTCCGGAGCCGATAGGCCGTCATCAGCGTCACGTCGGCCTCCGCACAGGCGTCGATGATCTCGCGGGTGCGCTCGACCGTCGTCTCGAGCGGTTTCTCGCAGAGGACGTGTTTGCCGTGCTCGGCCGCGGCGACCGCGTACTCGCCGTGGGTGGCGTTCGGCGTCGCGACGTAAACTGCGTCGTAGGCGTCGGCGCGGTCGCCCGCAACGAACGCGTCGTAGTCGATCACGTGAGACGCGCCGAACACCTCGGCGAGCGACCGCGCGCGATCGGGTGCGCTCGTGACCAGAACCGTCGTCTCGCAGTAGTTCCCGTCCGCGATCGCCGGCAGGGCGCGATTGCGTGCGAAGCCGCCGGTACCGACGACGGCGATCCGAACCGTCCCGTCGACCGATTCGCGTTCCCAGTCGCGGCGCGCGAAGTCCGCGAACGTGTCCTCGAGTCGCATACGTACGGATACGCTCCAGAGAAAGAAGGGCGTACTCCACGATCGCCAAACTCCCGCCGACGCGATCTGCCGGTGCTGCCGAACAACTGTCGAGTTGTTTTCTGCCGTTGTATCAGCCGGTGGTGCGTACTCAGCTTCGGCTATCGAAGGAAAAAGTTATTCAAGAGTGCGCTATGGTATGCTATTAACCACGGGTGAGTCGAATGGTGAAGATGCAAACCACAGAACTTGAAACCGATCTAAGCCTGTTCAAGTACGATAATCTTGAGCAACTCCCATCCGAATACCGCACGCTCGAAGAATCGGAGCGAACGGAGCGAATCGAGGCCGCGCTCGAGACCCTCGGCGACGACGTCGTCATCCTCGGGCACAACTACCAGCGGCGAGAGATCGTCGAGCACGCCGACTTCGTCGGTGACTCCTACCAGCTTTCGAAGGAAGCCGCCAGCGCGGATGCCGAGTACGTGATCTTCGGCGGCGTCACGTTCATGGCCGAGAGCGCGGACATCATCACCGACGACGACCAGACCGTCATCCTCCCGAGTATGGAGGCCTCCTGCCCGATGGCGGGGATGGCCGAGGCGCTCCAGGTCGACAGCGCGTGGGCGGAGATCACCGCGGTCGCTCCCGGCGCCGAGATCATCCCGATCACCTACATGAACTCCTACGCGGACCTGAAGGCCTTCTGTGCGAGCCAGGGCGGACTCGTCTGCACGTCGTCGAACGCCCACAGAGCCTTCGAGTACGCCTTCGAACGGGGCGACAAGGTCCTCTTCTTGCCGGACAAGCACCTCGGGGAGAATACGTCTCACCGGCTGGGTATGGAAGACCGGATCGCCGAGTGGGATCCGTGGGATCCCGACGGAAAAGACGCCGACGAGGTCGCCGAGAGCGACATCATCCTCTGGGACGGCTACTGCCAGGTCCACGAGCGGTTCCGCGTGGATCACATCGACCGGGTTCGGGCCGACCACGAGGGCGCGAACGTTATCGTCCACCCCGAGTGCCGCCGCGAGGTCGTCGAGGCCGCCGACAGAGCGGGGAGTACCGCGGCGATCTGTGAGACAGTCGAGAACGCCGATCCCGGCGACACGTGGGCCGTCGGGACCGAGATCCACCTCACGAACCACCTCCAGCGCTGGCACCCCGAGGTGAACGTCCTCCCGCTCTGTGGCGACGCCTGCATGGACTGCAACGCCATGCGCCAGATCGACCCCAACTACCTCACCTGGGTGCTCGAGGAACTCGTCGCGGGTCGCGAACGCAACGTGATCGAGGTCGCACCCGAGGAGAAGGAACTCGCGGGCGTCGCCCTCGACCGCATGCTCGAGATATAATCGAGAAGTATGACCGAAACAGCCACTACTCCGGAAACGGCGGACGTCCTCGTCGTCGGCAGCGGCATCGCGGGCTGTGCGGCCGCTCTCGCAGCGGCGCGCGAGGGAGCCGACGTGCTCTTGCTGACGAAAGCCACGAAACCCGGCGACGCCAGCACCGACTGGGCACAGGGCGGGATTTCGACGACTCGCGACGATCCGGCGAGTCTCAAACGGGACGTCCTCGAGGCCAGCGACGGCACTGCAGACCCCGAGGCAGTCGACGTGCTCGTCGAAAACGCCGACGACGCGGTCGAGGACGTCCTGCTCGACGCGCTCGGGATCGAGTTCGACGAGACTGTCGACGGCGAGTTCGACTACACGCGGGAGGCGGCCCACTCCGAGTTCCGCATCCTCCACGTCGACGCCGCAACGGGCACCCACATCCTGCGGCCGTTCCTGAACTACGTCGACGACCACGAACGCATCGAGGTGAGACAGGGTACCGCCGCGCTCGACCTCGTTACGCACGAGGGACGCGTCCACGGTATCGTCAGTGACGAGGAAACGAGTGGGCATCCCGTCTTCGCCGGTACGACGATCCTCGCGACCGGTGGGATCGGCGCGCTCTACACGCGCTCGACCAACCCCGACGACGCGACCGGCGACGGGATCGCCATGGCCGCGCTCGCGGGAGCGAACGTGGCGGACGTGGAGTACGTTCAGTTTCACCCGACGGCCTATGCAGGCGACGATCCGTTCCTGCTCTCGGAAGCGCTGCGCGGAGAGGGCGCAGTGCTCCGCAACGGCAACGGTGAACGGTTCATGGAGGAGTACCACCCGCAGGGCGACCTCGCCCCGCGGGACGTCGTCGCCCGCGCCGTTGGCGCCGAACGCGAGGCGACCGGCGAAGTCGTCCTGGACGTCAGTCCGCTCGAGTTCGACGACGAGTACCCCGCCATCGCCGAGAAGTGCCGTGATCGGGGCATCGAGACCGACGAGATCCCGGTCGCCCCCTGCGAGCACTTCCTGTGCGGCGGGATTGACGTCGACGAGAACGGGCGCACCTCGCTCGACCGACTCTACGCCGTCGGCGAGTGCGCCCGGACGGGCGTCCACGGCGCGAACCGACTCGCCAGTACGAGCCTGCTCGAGGGCCTCGTCTGGGGGCTGCGCGCCGGCGAGGATGCCGTCGGAGCGGAACCCGAGGTCGTCGACGCACCCGAACTCCGCGACAGCGACCCCGATCTGCCCGAGCGCTTCGCCGCCGAGAAGTTCACTCGCCTCCGGCGGACGATGGACGAGTACCTGGGCCTCGAGCGCGACCCGGACGAAATCGCCCGCGCGAGCGCCGTCCTTCGCCGACTCAAGGGCGAGGTCGACGCCTACACCCGGACGCGGACGGCTCGCGACCTCTACGAACTTCGAAACGCCAGCGTCACCGCGCTGTTGATCGCGCGGGCGGCGAGCGAGAACGCCGAGTCGCGGGGCTGTCACCACCTCGTGACGGACGAGACGACGATCGAATCCGCGGTGGACGACTGAGCAGCCATGATCACGAACTCACAGATCGAACGCTGGCTTCGGGAGGACGTCGGCCACCACGACGTCACGAACCAGGTTCCCGGCGAGACGGCCGGTCGACTCGTTGCGAAGGAGTCCGGCGTCGCCGCCGGACTCGAGGCCGCGAGCGCCGTCTTCGACTATCTCGGCGCGGACGTCCTCGAGACGCTCGAGGCCGGAACCGCCGTCGACCCCGGAGACGAGGTCCTCCGCGTCGAGGGACCGGCACGCGAGGTGCTCCGGGGCGAACGCGTCGCCGTGAATCTGGTCGGGCACGCGTCGGGGATCGCGACCCGGACGCGAGCGGCAGTTGATGCAGCCAGAGCGGAATCGGATTACGTGCGGATCGCCGCGACCAGGAAGACCACGCCCGGCCTGCGCGGCCTCGAGAAACGCGCCGTCGTCGCCGGCGGGGGCGACACCCACCGGCTCGACCTCTCGCACATGGTGATGGTGAAGGACAACCACGTGGCCGAACTGGGGCTCGAGGGCGCTGTTTCGCAGTTCCGCGAGCGGACCTCGTTCGCGACGAAACTCGACGTGGAGGTGGAGGCGGTCGAGGACGCCCCGCGGGCGGCCGACGCCGGCGCGGATATCGTCTTGCTCGACAACATGACACCCGAAGAGACGGCGGCCGCCGTCGACCTGCTCGCCGACTACGAGAACGTGCTGGCGGAAGCGAGCGGCGGGATCGCGCTCGAGACCGTCGCCGACTACGCCGCGACCGGCGTCGACGTAATCTCGATGGGATCGCTGACGCACTCGGCCCCGTCGCTCGATCTGTCGTTCCGGACCGGCGGGTAACAAACCGCGCGGATCCGGGCTGCGCAGTCACCGTTCGAACTTTTCTTCCTCGAGCGATCACTGACTGCCGTGACGGAGCCAATTCGCATATGCGACGACCACGGCGTATTCGCGACCGACAGCGGGGTGTGTCCCTTCTGTGACGCACGCGGGACGGTGCTCCTCTCGGGCGATCGACGGCGCCGACTCTCGAAGTTCGCGAGCGGCGCGCTCCGACACTTCCCCGGCGACGCCGGTCTCGCGCTCGACGACCGGGGCTGGACGGGCTACGGCGCACTCGTCGAAGCGGTCGAACGGACGTACGAGTGGGCGACCGCCGAGCACGTCGCGGCGGTGATCGCGACCGATCCGAAGGGGCGGTTCGAGCGGACCGCCGGGAACGCGTCGGCCGACGAGTCGGACGAGCTCGTCCGGGCCGCCTACGGTCACTCCGTCGACGTTTCGCTCGAGCCGACGGATACGCCGGTCCCGGGCGAGTTGTATCACGGAACCGCGCCGGAGAACGTGGCGTCGATCCTCGAGGACGGTCTGCAGCCGATGTCCCGCCAGCACGTCCACCTCTCGGAGAGCCGCGAGGAGGCGCGCCGCGTCGCGAACCGGCACACGAGCAACCCGATTATTCTCATCATCGACGCGGCCGGAATGCTCGCGGACGGCGATCGGATCGCGAAGCGGGGGACCAAGACGTACACGACCGATCGCGTGCCGCCCGAGTACATCGTCGAGGCGAAGCCGGACGCGTCGGTGACCGACGACTGAAGACCGGCCGCGAACCGCTCGAAAGAGCAGCGCACTCCCAATCCGCGAGGGTCGTTGCAAGTGCACGTGTGTTTCTTATTCGCGCCACCGGAGTACCGTCTCCGTATGACCGACGAGCTTCCGCTGACGCCCGACTCGGGCTGGAACGCCCTGTATCTCGGCGGCGAGTGGACCGGCCCCGGCGACCGGGAGTCGATCGCAGTGGAGAACCCCTACACCCGCGAGGAGATCGCGACCGTCCCCGCGGGGACGCCAGACGACGTCGACAAAGCGTACGAGGCGGCCCGCGAGGCCCAGGAGTCGTGGGCACGACAGCCGCCGCAGCGACGGGCCGGACTCGTCACGGCCGCCCTCGAGTTCGTCCGCGGGCACCGCGAGGAGATCGTCGAGTTGCTCGCCCTCGAGTCCGGCAGCACGGAAGTCAAGAGCGACGCCGAGATCCAGACCGCTCGCGGGATGATGCAGGAGGCCGCGAGCTACCCCTTCCGGATGAAGGGCCAGCACGCGGAGTCGATCGTCCCCGGCAAGGAGAACGTCGTCGAGCGCGTCCCGGCGGGCGTCGTCGGCGTCATTTCGCCGTGGAACTTCCCGTTCCACCTGTCGATGCGAGCCGTCGCACCCGCCCTCGCGGCCGGAAACGGGGTCGTGCTCAAACCCGCCTCGAACACGCCGCTCACCGGCGGGCTACTGCTCGCGCGCATCTTCGAAGAGGCCGGCGTTCCCGAGGGACTACTCGGCGTCGTTCCCGGTCGCGGCTCCGAGATCGGCGACTCGATGGCCGACCACGAGATTCCGCGGGTGCTCGCCTTCACCGGTTCGACCGAGATCGGCCAGCGGGTCGCGAAGCAGGCCGCCGGCAACTGCGCGCTGCCCGCCCTCGAACTCGGCGGCAACAACGTTCACGTCGTCACCGAGAACGCGGACCTCGAGCGAGCCGTCGACGGCGGCGTCTTCGGCTCCTTTCTTCACCAGGGGCAGGCCTGCATCTCGATCAACCGCCACCTGGTCCACGAGTCGCTGTACGACGACTACGTCGGGACGCTGACCGAGCGAGCGGCGAACCTGCCGATCGGCGATCCGAAGGACGGCGACACGGTCATCGGGCCGGTCATCGACGAGACCCAGCGCGATACGATGCTCGAGTTCGTCGAGGACACCCTCGACGCGGGCGCGACGCTCGAGACCGGCGGCGAGGCGGACGGCCTCGTCGTCGAGCCGACGGTGATCTCCGACGCCGACAACGACATGGCCGCCGCCTGTAACGAGCACTTTGGTCCGATCGCCCCCGTGATCCCGTACTCGAGCGACGAGGAGGCGATCGAGCTGGCCAACGACACGATCCACGGGCTGTCGGGATCGGTCCACAGCGAGGATATAGAGCAGGCCCGGACGATCGCCGACGGGATCGAGACGGGCATGATCCACATCAACGATCAGCCGATCAACGACGAACCGCACGTCCCCTTCGGCGGGATGAAACAGTCCGGGCTGGGTCGGTACAACGGCGAGTCGATCCTCGACGAACTGACGACGACGAAGTGGATCTCGGTCCAGCGCGAGCCGCGGGATTACCCGTTCTGACGTGTTCTGACGGAGTGGCGTTCTCGTCCTTACTCGAAAAGCGAGAGGAACCGCTGCCAGCTCCAGACGACGAGTCCGACGAGAACGAGTCCGACCAGCAGATACAGCGGCACCGCGTCGGCCGCGGGGCCGTGCGCGGGGATGAGGTCGTCCAGTAGCCCCGCCTGTATCAGTAACCAGGCCCCGACGACGAGACAGAGCGAGCCGACGACGACGGCGACCGCCAGCCGGTTGTTGGCGATTCGCGACCCGTCGCTCTCCAGATCTTCCATTGGTTCGATACAGGAAGCGGATGCGTGAAACGGTTGTACCTGCACCCTCCGGCAGGGCGCGCCCGATCCGGTGGCGCACCGCAGCGAACCCGACGACCGCTCGAGAATCGTGACTTCGGTCCAAAATTACCCGAACCGAACACCGTATATAGCAGACCGGACATTACGATTTTTAAGGCAGGTCGGAAATCATCGATTCGTGCTAGGATCTGGCTTATCACTCGGACTGATCGGGTACGGAGCGATCTTCCTCATCCTGTTTCTGGTCATCGGAAAACGACTGTACGTCGTCCCGACGCTGATCATCGTTCCGATCGTCGCCGCGCTGGTCGCGGGGTTTTCTCCGGAACAGATCGCGTCGTTCGCCGAAGAGGGACTGCAGGGAATCGTCGGAATCACGGCGATGTTCGCGTTCGCGGTCTGGTACTTCAGCATCATGCGCGACAGCGGGATGTTTGATCCGTTCATCGTCCGAATCGTCGACAATATCATCAGTAAACCGGCGCTGCTCACGGTCGGAACCGTCGGACTCGCGATGGTGACGCACCTGGACGGAGCCGGCGCGACGACGATGCTGATCACGATCCCGGCGTTGCTCCCGCTGTACGACGCCCTCGACGTCGACCGAAAGATCCTCGCAGCGCTCGTCGCGCTCACCGCCGGAACGATGAACATGGTCCCGTGGGGCGGACAGGTCGTCCGCGGCGTCGCCGCGATCGATCCCGCGACGATCTCGAACGTGTTCAACCCGATGATCCCCGCGCAGGCCGCCGGGATGCTGTCCGTGTTCGCGATCAGCGGCTACTACGGCAGACAGATTCGTCAGGATCTGGACACGGTAACCGCCTTCGACGGGGTCGACGAGGAGTCACTCGTCGAGGAGGCGACCGACGGACGCGACATCGAGACGGACCGGAAGTGGGCGTTCAACCTCCTCCTGACGATCGCGGTGCTCGGCGCGCTCATCGCTGGAGTCACGTCACCGGAGGTTTCGTTCATGCTCGGCGTCGTCATCGCGCTGATCGTCAACGTGCCCGACTACGAGAGACAAAAGGACGTCCTCGAGTCTTACGCGCCGGACGTGATGACCTACGTCGGCATTCTCTTCGCCGCGGGCGTACTCATCGGGGTTCTCGAGGAGAGCGGCATGGTAACGGAGATGGCGAACATCATGGTCCTGCTCATCCCCGACGTGCTCGGCGCTCGCCTGCCGATCGTCGTCGCCGTTCTGTCGTTGCCCGCTCGACTGCTGTTTAGCCCGGACGCGTTCTACTTCGGCGTGTTGCCCGTCCTCGCCGAGACGAGTGCGGCGTACGGACACGATCCGGTCGCGGTCGTTCGCGCCTCGCTGGTCGGACAGACCGTCGGCTTCCCGGTGTCGCCGTTCACCGGCGCGACCTACCTCCTCATCGGATTGGCGGGAATCGAACTCGGGGAGCACATCAAGTTCACCCTCCCGCTGATGGTGATCCCGTCGTCGGTGATCCTCGTCGTCGCGCTGCTTCTGGGAGCAATCCCGCTGTAGCCGCTCCGGTACTCCTGTTCCAGCCCGGTCGTCGTGAGTGCGAGGAACGGGAGTAGATCACGTCCGAGACCCTGCTCCGTTTGCTCGCAGAGCCTCGGACCCGTTCTTCGATCGCCGACGCTCGCGAGTTGTTCGCAGCGGTAATTCTGGGGAAGCTATTATACTGCTTCCGATAGTATTTGTTCTGAATGAATAACTCTCCTCAGACGGATGTGGACGCGGCGGTTCACACCCGCATCCGTCAGCAGGAGGTCGTCGCCGAACTCGGACAGCAGGCGCTCGAGACTGACGATCTCGACCAGTTGATGCACGATACCTCGGTCGCGGTCGCGGAAACGCTCGACAACGAGTACGCCAAGGTGCTCGAGTTGCTCCCCGGCGGCGACGAAGTCTTCCTTCGACAGGGTGTCGGTTGGCGCGACGGCCTCGTCGGGAACGCGACGGTGCCGACCGACGTGGACTCGCAGGCGGGGTACACGCTGCTCTCCGAGGAACCGATCGTCGTCGACGATCTCCGCACCGAGGAACGGTTTTCCGGTCCCGAACTGCTCACCAGTCACGACGTCGTCAGCGGCATCAGCGTCATCATCGGCTCGGTCGAAGAGCCGTGGGGCGTCCTGGGAACGCATACGACCGAGAGGCGGGAGTTTACGGAACACGACGCCAACTTCGTCCAGAGCGTCGCTAACGTTCTCGCGTCAGCGATCGAAAACACGCAGACGGAGCGACGATTCGAGGCGATTTTCGAAGATCCGAACATCCTCGTCGGACTGCTCGAGCCGGACGGGACGGTAGTGGATATCAATCAGACGGCGATGGAGTACATCGACGACGACCTCAGCGACGTGACGGGCGAACCGTTCTGGGAGACGCCGTGGTGGGAAGAAGAAGACGAGGTTCAGACCGAGGTGAAAGAATGGACGAAGCGAGCAGCGGCCGGCGAGTACGTCGATTTCGAGACCGACCTTACTCGACCGAACGGAGAGCGATACACGCTCAGCGGCTATTTCAGGCCAGTCAGGAACGACGACGGTGATATCGTGTCCATAATCGTCTCGGATCGCGACGTTACCGAGCGCAAGGAGCGCGAACGAACGCTCGAGATGCGCGAGCGACGCCTCTCGACGTTGGTGGCCAACGTTCCCGGAATGGTCTATCGCTGTAAGAACGAGCGCGGCTGGCCCATGGAGTTCGTCAGCGATGCGTGCAAAGAACTGACCGGTTACGACCCTGTCACCCTCGAGAGCGGCGATATCGGATGGGGCGAGGACGTCATGATTCAGGAGGACCGCGAAAAACTGAGGGAGACGATCCACCGGCAGGCGGCGAAAGGAGAGCCCTTCTCCGAAACCTACCGCATCAAAACCGCTGACGGTGACGTGCGGTGGGTCAGAGATTACGGCCGCAGCGTCGTCGACAACGGGGAGGGCGTCATCGACGTCGAGGGAATCATCTCCGATATCACCGAGCGCAAGCGCCTGGAATCCGAACTCAAGGAACGCAAGCGCCAGCTCGAGGAGTCCAACGAGCGCCTCGAACAGTTCGCGTATGCGGCCTCGCACGACCTCCAGGAGCCGCTTCGAATGGTCTCGAGCTATCTTCAGCTCCTCGACCGTCGGTACGAGGACGACCTCGACGAGGACGGTGAGGAGTTCCTCGCGTTCGCCGTCGACGGTGCCGATCGAATGCGCGACATGATCGACGGTCTCCTCGCGTATTCGCGAGTGGATACGCAGGGAGACCCGCTCGAGCCGATCGATCTGGATTGTCTCTTCGAGGAAGTACGGGAAGACCTGCAGGTGCAGATCAACGAGAGCAACGCCGAAATCACGACCGACGATCTTCCTCGCGTAGAAGGTGATGACAGCCAGTTGCGACAGGTCTTCCAAAATCTTCTCAGTAACGCGATCGCATACAGCGGCGACGAGCAACCACGGGTTCACGTCGAAGCCGATTGCCAACGGAGAGCGTGGAAGATCTCGGTTCACGACGACGGTGTCGGTATCGACCCCGCCGACCAGGAGCGCGTCTTCGAGGTGTTCCAGCGACTCCAAACTCGCGAGGAGCACTCCGGCACTGGGATCGGCCTGGCGCTCTGTCAGCGTATTATCGAACGCCACGGTGGACGCATCTGGGTCGATTCCGAACCGGGCGAGGGGGCGACGTTCTCGTTCACGCTTCCCGCGGTCGAGGAGTCGTAGACGTGTGAGACCATCTTCCCGGACCGGGCAGTTGGTTACCCCGAGTACGCGACTCTCGCGTTCGTTCGAGTCGGTATGCGAGGGAAGGGATTTGAACCGCGTCCGAGAACCTGCTCGCTTCGCTCGCAGAACCTCGGTCTCATTCAAATCCCTCCGTTACGTAGTCGCCGCTCACGAGTTGTTCGCGGCGACATGCGAGGGAAGGGATTTGAACCACGGTCGTTCCGCTTCGCTCCACTCCCTGATTCAAATCCTTCCGTTCGATCGCTGTCGCTCGCGGATTGCTCGCGACAGCGATGCGAGGGAAGGGATTTGAACCCTCGGACCCCTACGGGAGCGGGTCTTAAGCCCACCGCCGTTGGCCTGCTTGGCTACCCTCGCACAGAAAGGCACTCGATGATAGCCGCTATTCTGGGATGTGCGTTTCGGTGTTCGATCGACCCGTTACCAGTCGACGCTCAGCGTCCCGTCCCCGTGTGGATCCGGCGCGATCTCCTCGTCCGTCCGACGGTCGATCACGTGGATACAGCCCTCGTCCTTCTTCGCCGGGCAGACCTCCGCGGCGCGGACGTTGTGCTCGAGGGCCTCCTCGCCGAAGAAATACGCTTTCGGTTTGGCGATCCCGGAAGCGATGGACATCTCCCAGTTGTCGCTGACCTCCGCGCACTTGCCCGCGCCGAAGCACTTGTTGGCCTCGAAGATGATCTTGTACGGCTTCTCCTCGACCGGCGGCGCGTCCGACGAGCCGACCTCGCTCGCACGCTGAATGCCGTCGTCGCTCATTACGTAGGGCTTCGCGCGAGCGGCCTTTCGCGTTACGGTCGGATCGCGTCGAACCGGGACGTCGATCGTCCCGTTCGAGCGTCACTCGACGGCGCGGATCGCCGCCGGCAGGTCGTCGAAGTCGATCTCGCTGCGCTCGTGGAGTTCGCTCGAGACGGTGACGACCCGCGACGCTCGGCCGCCGGCGTCCCGACGCAGGTTCTCGCTGCGGCAGGCTACGATCACCGTCGCGCCGTTGCGTGCGAGTTCGCGGGCCGTCTCGAGACCGATGCCGCTGTTCGCGCCCGTGACGACGATCCTCCGGCCGCGCTGGTCGGAAACGTCCGCAGCCGCCCGTTCCGTACGCGAGGTGCGAACTGCGGCGTCCTAAACGCCGTCGCGGGGATCTGCAGGAGAGCCGCGCGGTCTCGCAGCACCCTGTCGTCTCCTCAGTCCGAACGAAGCGACGGCGAGGTCGCGTCGATCGTCGCCTTCAGCTTGAAGCGGTCGTACGCGACCGCGACGGGAAGCTCGAGGAGGTTTCCGTCGGGGCCAGTGTAGCCGTAGTGCTCCTCGTCGGGGGAGAATCCGCCGAAGATCCGGATCTCCTCGGCGTCGGTCTCCGCGAGGAAGCGCTGGAACTCGTCGGTGTCGTAGCCGATCCAGAGCTCGTCGCCGTCGACCTCGACGTACTCCGGATCCGGGTCGAAGCCGTCGTCCCAGACGAGGCCGTAGAACGTCTCCTCGTCGGCGATTTCGGTCGCGCCCTCGGGAACGTCGAACCGGAGCATCGTGCGACCGCGTCGGCGGGCAACCTCTCGCTGGCTCCCGACGTCCTCGTCGACCCGCAAAATGCGGTTCTCGAGCGTCGGTTCGACGGGGCTGTGCTCCTCGATGTACTCCATGACGGCCGGACCGAGGACGATCCCGGCGTCCCAGATGAGCTCCGCGTCGCGGAACGGCTCGTAGGCGCCCGCGACGTCCTTCAGGTAGTCCGTCATCGAGACGACGTACGTCTCGTCGGGCTCGAGGGGGTCGCCGTCGACGTAGACGTCGTGGATCTCGTCCGTCTCGTGACCGCTCCACTCGAACTGGAGGCCGCCGACCTGCTGAGCCTGCTGGGCGCCGAAGGCGTTGTCGGGCAGGACGTCGACCCGGTTCTCGAGCACCTGCCGAATCTCCTCGCCGGTCGCCTCGAAGACGACGACCTCGTTCCCGAACGGGAGAACGCTCAGGACGTCCCCTGCGGTGAGTTCGCCCGGCCCGTAGGTGGTGTTCGTCCGGATGCCGCCGGCGTTCTGGAACGAGACCTCGGCCTCGTCGTGCACGTCGAGCATCGCGTCCGTGATGAGGTTCCCGAGCCGGCTCTCGCGGGCGTAGTTGACGGCGCCGGACGAGGTGAGTTCGACGGCCGTCTCGCCGACCGGCTCGGCGAGTTCCTCCTCGAGTTCGTCGTACTGGGCCTCGATCCGTTCCTCGAACTCCGGATCGGGCTCGACGTCCCCGTCCAGGTCGATCCGCTCCCAGCTCACGAGGTCGCCGTCCGCGTCGAGAGTCATCACGCCCAGGTGGAAGTAGGCGTAGCCGACCTCGCTGATGACGGTCCCCTCGTGGATCTCCGCCGCGTCCATCGTGTAGTGGGAGTGCGAGCCGAAGATCGCGTCGAGGCCGTCGACCTCCTCGGCGAGTTCGAAGTGGGTCTCGTGGGGCGTGTGCGACGAGCAGACGACGACGTCCGCGCCCTCCTCCTCCCGGAGGAGGTCGGTCATTTCCCGGGCGGTCTCGACCGGATCCCGCTGCTCGTACTCGTCGGGGTAGTCGGTGATCCCGTGGAAGTCCCGGAGGACGACGTTGAAGAGACCGACCGTGAGGTCGCCGATCTCGAGCGTCGTGTACCGCTCGGTGCCCGGGAACAGCTCGCCGTCGGGGGTGTACAGCGCCGAGTTCAGCCACGGGAACTCGCTGTCTCTGAACCGCCGCTCGGCGACGTCGACGCCGTAGTCGAAGTCGTGGTTGCCGACGCCCGCGGCGGTGAGGTTCATGTCGTTCATGAAGTCGATCTTGTGCGCCCCCTCGGTGAAAAAGGAGATCGTCGACGAGCCGAGTTCGTCCCCGTTCGCGAGGAAGACCGCGTCGTCGCGGTCCGCGAGTTGTTCCTGGACGACCCGCTGGTAGCGCGCGATGTTCGGCTCACCGGGTTCGCCGATCTCGCTGTGCGAGTGGAGGTCGTGGACGATCGTGACGGTGTCACCCTCCGGTTCCTCGGCCGCGACGCTGGGGACCTGAGAACCGAGTGTCAGTCCCGCCACGCCGGCTGCGGTCGCACCCATGAACGTTCGACGCGTGTGCGTCCGTCCGCAGCCGCAGTCCCGGTCGACCTCCGACGGATCCCTGGCTCGAAGTTCGCCGTCGTCGATCGCGTACACCTGACTTCGGTCCGCCGCCGGTTCGCCTCGCGTCGGTCGGACGGCCGTTCGCCGTCCGCAGTCTGACTGGTCGGGAGACATCAGTCTACAGTAGAAAATCATCGATGAAAGTATTTCTCATGCACCTACTGTTCCTGTTATAACCCGACAGAACGATGAGCTATTCGCCGTTATCGAGAAGGAAACCGTCTCGGCCCGCTGGCTCGAGCGAGCGATAAAAACGCGAACTGCGTCTCGAGTACGAGAGCAGATCGGGGAGTGAAGCGACGAAAAAGCGGGCCGGTCGAAACGCGCAGGAGTCCGTGAACGTCGCTACTCGTAGTCGACGTCGACCGACTCGAGCACCACGTCCTCTTTCGGCTCGTCGTTCGGGCCGGTGTCGACGCTCCCGATCTCGCGGACGACGTCCATCCCGTCGGTGACCTCGCCGAAGACCGAGTGGCGGCCGTCGAGGTGCGGCTGTGCGTCCAGCGTGATGAAGAACTGCGAGCCGTTGGTGTCGGGTCCGGAGTTGGCCATGCTCAGGATACCCGCGTCGTCGTGGCCCAGTTCGTCGTGGAACTCGTCGTCGAACTGGTAGCCGGGGCCGCCGCGACCGGTCTCGGTCGGGTCGCCGCCCTGGATCATGAAGTCCTCGATGATACGGTGGAATGCAACGTCGTCGTACAGCGGTTCGCCCTCGACCTCCTCGCCCGTCTCGGGGTCGGTCCAGGTTTTACCGCCCGTAGCCAACCCGACGAAGTTGTCGACGGTTCGCGGCGCGCGCTCGTCGTAGAGTTCGACCTCGATATCGCCCTTCGTGGTGTGCAGGGTCGCAGTAACGTTGCCCATACGTCGGCGTCGTCGGGACGGGTGAAAACCCTAGTGGTCTCGGGCAGGCAAACCCGATCGACGGGCCGATCGGACGACCGAGGGAGGGCCGCGACGGAACACCTCGAGCGCCGACAGGCCGCAGGTACATACCGGCGGACGTGGTACGGCCGACCATGACTGGCGGGACCCATACGGCCGAGACGGTGACGCTCGCGCAATTGCCGTCGGGCGTCGCGATCACGACGACGGTACACACCTACCGAGGCGACGGCGACGGACCGACGCTCTACGTGCAGGCCGCCCAGCACGGCCGCGAGATCAACGGCACCGAGACCCTTCGCCGATTCCACGAGCGACTCCCGCTGAACTCGCTGTCGGGAACGATCGTCGCCGTCCCCGTCGCGAACCCCCTGACGTTCGACCATATCACCTACACGACGCCGGAAGTGCTCGACAGCGTCAACCCGAACATGAACCGGGTCTGGCCCGGCGACGCCGACGGGAGCCTCCACCAGCGGATGGCCGCCCGCCTCTGGGAGTACGTCGCCGAGGCCGACGCCCTCGTCGACCTGCACACGGGGAGTCCGAATATGCTCCCGCACGTCGTCTTCCTCGAGGGTGACGAGCGATCCCGCGCGCTCGCCGAGGCGTTCGGCACCGACCTGCTGCTCTCCGAGGAGGCCGACGACGACGCCTCGGAGGAGTGGCACCGCCGCGGTTTCGCCGGAAAGCTCCGCGTCGCGGCCGCGAACGAGGGAATTCCCTCGATCACGCCCGAACTCGCCTACAACAAGCAGATCGTCGAGGGCGCCGTCGAGGAGGGGGTCGACGGACTGCTCGGCGTCTGTCGCTACCTCGGATTGCTCCCCGGCGACGCTCCCGAACGCGAACAGACCCTCGCCCGGAACCACCTCGGCCAGGTCATCGCCGACGATTCCGGCCTATTTCGGCCGAAGCCGTCGCTCGAGGTCGGCCAGTTCGTCTCGGAGGGGGCGGCGCTCGGAACGGTCTACGATCCGACGACCTACGAGGTTCTCCAGGAGGCCGTCGCGGATCGCGAGGGGCTGCTGTACACGCTCACGCGGGAAGCGACCGTCACCGCAGGGGGGAAACTCGGGAGCGTGGCCCTGATTCGCGAGGAGTGACCGTCACTCGGCGACGACTTCGGCGACGTCGTCCAGCGTCTCGACGTCGTAGGTCGGGGCCGCCGACAGGGTAACGTCCGCGCAGTGAGGCCGACGGACGAACGCCGAATCGATCCCGGCCCGGTCGGCCGCGATCACGTCGCTCTCGCCGTCGCCGACGTACAGCGCCGTCTCGCAGCCGAGGTCCTCGAGCGCGCGCTCGAGGTAGTGCGGATTCGGTTTCTTCCGCTCGAGGCTCTCGATCGTCTTCGGCCGACCGTAGTAGGTGTCGAACAGGGGCGCGAGGTCGAACGCGTCCAGGACGAACTCGATCGTGCTGTGGTGGTTGTTGCTCACGACGCCGCGGGGCTGCTCGAGGTCCCCGATCGCGGCGACGTCCGCGTACCGGTCGCGGTTGCCGGCGTCGAACTGCTCGAACTGCGAGCGCTCGTCGTGGTGTTCGCGCGCTCGCCAGAACTCCACCGGCTCGAGGTCGTAGCTCGTACAGATCTCGCGGAGCCGCCCGACGGTGACGCCGTTCACGACGTCGTCGAGCGACCGCTGATCGACGTCCTCGACGCCCACCGCCCGGAACGCCGCACGCGTCGCTTCGGTCTGGGTTTCGGCGGTGGGCGGCTCGACCAGCACGCCGTCGCTGTCGAAGAGGATCGCGTCGTAGGTGCTCACGTGCCGAAGATGTCAGAACGGATAATTGATCGTTTCGGTTCGACGAGCCCGCGATGAGTCGGGAGAATCCGAACCGGTTCGAAGCCGTCAGCAGGTCGAGAACCCGCCGTCGACGACCAGTCCGTGGCCGCTGACGAAGGAAGCCTCGTCGCTCGCGAGGAACAGGATCGAGTCGGCGACCTCCTCGGCTTCGCCGAGTCGCTTGAGCGGGTACTCCGCGGCCATCTCCTCGCGGGCCGCCTCGGGGTCGTCCTGCACCGCCAGGTACTGCTCGAGCAGCGCCGTGTCGGTGAAGCCCGGACAGACGGTGTTGGCGCGGACGCCGTAGGGTCCGGCCTCGGCGGCCACCGCTCGAGTGAGATTCAGAACGGCGCCCTTGCTCAGCGAGTAGGCCGCCTGCTTGGGAAGGCCGAGGATGCTCGCCAGCGAACCGACGTTGACGATCGCGCCGTGGCCCTGCTCTTTCATGTGGGGTAAGGCGGCGTGGCAGCCGTTCCAGACGCCCTTCACGTTGACGTCGATGACGAAATCGCGAATCGAGTCGTCGGTCTCCTCGAGCCGAGAGGAGGGGTGGCCGGTCCCGGCGTTGTTGACGATGATGTCGAGACCGTACTCCTCCGCGACGGCGTCGACGACGGCGTGGAACTCCTCGCTGTCGGTGACGTCGAGGTCGTGAAACTCCGCGTCGGCACCGTCGTCATCGAGGGCGGTGGCGACCGTTTCCCCGCCGTCGCTGTCGATGTCGGTGACGATGACGCGCGCGCCTTCCGCCGCAAACCGTTCGGCGGTCGCCCGTCCGATGCCTGAGGCCGCACCCGTGATGAGGGCCGTCTCGTTCTCGAGTCGCATAGCACGATACTCGGAGGGAGACTACATAAGTTCGTTCATGGTTTTACGCTTGATTAGAGACGATGTTTATAGAAATAGTCCGCCTACCGAACAGTGGTAAGAGCCCCCGCCGGTCGTCGTTAGAACTCGTTCTTCACGTAGACTCCGAGATAGCCGCCGAGAACGCCGAGCGCGACGGTGTAGAGCATCCCGAAGAACAGGACGACGAATCCGAGCAGCCCGAACCCGATCGGCGTTCCCGGCGGCGCGAAAACGAGGAAGAAGAAGCCGGCGAGAACCACGAACGGGACCAGCATGACGACGCCGGCGAGCGCCCCGACTTTCAGCCCGTCCTCCGACGTGCCGCCCTCGAGATAGCCGGCGATCGCACCGCCGAGGACCGTCGACAGCGGCACGAACGAGAGGATCACGCCGGCGATTCCGCCGATGAACGCGTTGATAACGGTGTTAGAGCTGTCGCCGGCGGTTGCGTCGTCGACCCTCGAGGGCGCGGAGGTGTCGGGAACCATGCGATCGAGTACTGTCGGCCAGGTAAAAAGTATTGAGGATCGGTAAATCGGGCCGGTCGTCGAATCCGCCGCCTCGTTGCGGTCTCGAGGCGGGAATCGCTCTCAAAAGTCCCGGAGTTCCTCGAGCACGGATTCGGCGCTACCGTCGTCGATAACCGCACGGGCCCGCTCGAGGCCGTCCTCGAGCGAGTCGACGTCCTGACGAGCGTACATCCGAAACGCGCCGTTGAGCGCGATGGCGTCGGCGAAGTGGTCGTCGCGTTCGCCGGCGAGCACCTCCTCGGTGATCGTCGCGGAGTCAGTAGTCACGTCCTCGACTTCCAGATCCTCGCTCTCCATCTCCATGCCGTACTCGGCGGTCTCGATCTCGTAGTCCTCGAAGGACTCCTCGCCGTCGTCGCCCTCGCGGTCCCACTCGGCGACCTTCGTGTAACCGGGTCGGATGTCGTCGTAGCCCTCCATCCCCTGGAAGAAGATCGCCCGGGAGTAGTCGAGTCGCTCGCTTCCCTTGATGAGGTCGGTCAGCTTCTTCGCGAACGCGAGGTGGTAGAACGAGCCGAGGTGGACGTCGGCGTTCGCGGGGTTGGCGACCGTCTCGATGGTGTTGACGAACGTTCGAACGCCCATCTGATCGCGCCGGTCGAACAGGTCGTCGATCCCGGGGTTGAACGCGGGCTGGTAGTAGAAGCCGAAGCCCGTTTCGTCGACCATGTCGGCGCTCTCCGCGGGCTCGAGTTCGGTCCGGACGCCCAGTTCGTCGAGGACGTGCTTGTAGGCCGTCTCCTTCTGGGTCGGGACGCCGTCGCCGGAGTGGACGACGACGGGCGTTCCGGCCGCGGCGGCGACGAGTCCCGCACCGACGCCGAGCAGGGCGGAGGTGTGCTTACCGTCGTAGTTCGCCCCGCAGTCGACCGGGTCGGCGTCCGGTTCGGCGGTAACGACCGACTCCTCGCGCATGACGTCGGTGTAGGCCGCGAGCTCCTCGGGGTTGTTGCGCTTCCAGCGGTTCGCCAGCCAGAACGCGCCGAGGGTCGTCCCGTCGGGCTCGCCCGCGAGGATGCGCTGGAAGGCCTCGCGTGCCTGTTCGTGGGTCATGTCGTCGGCCGACTTCGGACCCGATCCGACGACCTCGGTCATCAGCCGTTTGAGCGGCCACTCGCCGAACTCCTGGGATGTCTGCGCCATGGACAGTCGTTGGGAAGGCGGGCGCAAAAGGCTCCCGTTTTCGGGCATCTCCACGCCCTGCAAATGAGGGGCGCGTCGCTCGGCGAGTGGCTGCCGGGAGACCGGTTCCGGTCGACGTCGCGCCCGGGATTTGCCGGCGAACGGCGAGTTACAGCTCGATCGCCATCATCACCTCGTCGATGTACTCGTCCTCGAGTTTGTAGTGGTTCTCGCGGACGGCCTCGGTCTCCCAGCCCCGGCCCTCGAAGAACTCGATCGCTTCCTCGTTGGTCGAGGGGACGCTCTGGTACACCTTCTCGTGGTTCCTCGAGCGCACCCACTCGAGCGTACGGTCGAGGAGCTGGCTGCCGATTCCCACCCCGCGGTACTCCTCGAGCACGCCGACCGTGAGCTCCGCCGTGTGGGAGAGCTTCTCGAGATTCGGGGTGTGGAGGTGCGCCCAGCCGACGACCTCGTCGTCGACGGTCGCGACGAAGAACATCCGAGACTCGAACTCGTTGTGTCGGAGCAGGACGTCCTCGTGGTCGAGTTCGTCCGCGATGGTCTCCGCCTCGATGTAGGTCATCTCCTCGACGACGCGACGCATCGCGCCGACGATCCCCGAGAGGTCCTCCTGTCGCGCCGATCTGATGGTGACCGCCACGTCGTCGGCGGTGAACTCCTCGTCGTCGGCCGCGTCGACCGCGATGCGCAGCGTCCCGTTCTCGTCCTCCTCGAGGTAGCCGTCTCGCTTGAGAATCGCGAGGTTGTGCCGGAACGCTCGCGAGTGCTGTGGCTCTCCCGGCGGGTCCGGCGGAAGCAGTTCCGCTCGAGCCCGGTCCCGGTCGACCGCGCCGTGGGCCTCGACGTACTCGTAGATACTCGTTCGGTCGTCCTCCTCGATCGAGATCGGTTCAGTCATTCCCATGAATAGTGCTAACGGCACCCACAGTAATAATCGTTATAGTCGGATCGGCGTAACGACGCAGTTACCAGTCGTTCGCCGAATCTCGCTCGTCGCCCACTGGCTGTGCTGTCGGCCGTGACAGAACCGCAAGACGAAGATCTCAGACCTGTCGTGAGCGACGAACTCGCGTCGCTACCGCCTCGCGGACGGACCCGAAAACGATACGGTGGCGTTCTCCCTAGATTCACCAATGAGCATCCTGTCGGAGGACTGGCGCGAGGCCATCGACGACGCGGACGCGGCCATCATCGACGGCTACCAGAGCGGCGTGCCGATCGAAGAACGGCCGTTTCGCCGCGTCGGCGACTCGCTGGGGATCGACGAAGACGAGGTCCTCGAGCGCGTCTCGCGCCTCTACGACGACGGGATCGTCCGTCGGTTCGGTGCCGTCCTCAACCCACCCGTGATCGGTTCCTCGACGCTCGCGGCGGTGCAGGCTCCCGGGGATCGATTCGAGGAGGTCGCGTCGATCGTCAACGAGTACCGACAGGTCAACCACAACTACGCCCGGGATCACGAGTGGAACATGTGGTTCGTCGTCACCGCGGGATCGCGGACGACGCGCGACGAGATCATCGACGAGATCGAGCGCCGAACCGGCTGTGAAGTCCTCGTGCTACCGATGCTCACCGACTACTACATCGACCTCGAGTTCCCGGTCGTCAACGCCGATCGGTTCGCACGGGAGAGCACGGTTCCCGTGGCCCCGGAGTCGGAGACCGACGACGCTGCGATCCCGAACCCGCTGGAGGCGGGAACGGACGCCTCGGCGACCCGAATCAGCGAGGACGCGGCCGAGGACCTCTCGCCGTTCGACGCCGAACTGCTGCTCGAGATCCAGGGTGGATTCCCCCTCACGAAGACGCCGTACCGGGACGTCGCCGACGCGCTCGAGGCGGACGTCGATTCGGTGCTCGAGCGCATCGACCGGTTGCGGGCGAACGGCTGTATCAAACGGATCGGCTGCGTCGTCAACCACGTCGTCACCGGCTTCGATTCGAACTGCATGGTCGTCTGGAACGTGCCGGACGACGAACTCGACGCCCGCGGCGAGCGAGCGGGCGGCCTGCCGTACGTCACGCTCTGCTATCACCGCCCGCGCCGGACCGACCAGGACTGGCCGTACAACCTGTTCACGATGATCCACGGTCGCGATTCCGAGGCCGTCGACGCGAAGGTGGACGAGCTGGCGACGGAGTACCTCCCCGTCGACCACGAGAAACTCTACTCAACGGAGACGCTGAAACAGACCGGCGCGCGGTACGACGATATCGTCGGCACCTGACGGCAGCGTGACCTGCGAGCGTCCCGGATCGATTCAGGCGTGCCGAGCGTGCGGCGCTGTTCGCATCAGATTCGGCTCGTATTGAGTGAACCTTGCACCCGTTGAGCGGTAGTCAGCGGCTGCAAAACCGTCACCGAGTAGCGCAGTATCACCGGGTAACTACTCGATCACCGTTCTCGTAGCTCCTCCTGCTGGGAGGAATACACGACTATGATCGACGATACGAGCGAGAGCCGTACTACGACTGCCGACACCGAATCGATTGGCGGCGTGTTACGCAGAACAGTTCTGAAAGCCGGCGCAGTCGCAGCGGGCGCGCTCGCCGTAAGCACGCCCGCTACCGCCGACGAGCACAACGATGAGGAGGAGGAAGACGATGACTACGACGAGGAGGCCGACGTGGACGAACCCGAGGGCTTCGACGTGGAGGTGATCGCCGAGCACGCGGCCTTCGCCGACGACGTGGCCGCGACGTTCGAGGTGACCTACGACGACGCCGACGAACCGATCGTCGTCGACCTCGACGACGCCTCGACCGTCATCCTCGCCGAGGCGACGTGGGAGGAGGGAGCGGAGTCCGGGTGGCACCGCCACCCCGGGATGTCCATTGTCCGCATGCTCGAGGGCGAAATCGAGCACATGATGGAAGACGACTGCGTCCCGCGGACGTACTCGGCGAGCGACGCGTGGATCGACCCCGGCCACGTCCACAAGGCGGACAGCGAGGGCGGCGCGCTCGCACACGTCACCTTCCTGGGAATCCCCGACGGAGAGCCGGCGACGGAGTGGGTCGAGCCCGTGGACTGCTGACGACCCGGTCCGGAAATGCGGTCGCTCACGCCGGCGAGCAGGACCGAAGCGCGAGGGGACGGGAACCCGTCTTCCGGCCTTTTTCTGCGAGGTTCGTCTCGATCGCTCTCGAGCGAGCACGATGATTGTACAGCCTGCGAGGGATCCGTGCGGTCGGCGTGTAAACCGTTTCAGTCGGTACTACAGAACTCTCGGAAATCAGCGGTTGCCTCGAGAAGGGACTACTCGAGCGCCTCGGCGACGAGTTCGATCGGCGTCGGCGGCTGCTCGGCGCGTCGAGAGCGGTTCTCGAGTTGGGTGCGACAGGACGCGCCGGGAGCGACGACCCGCCCCCCGTCGCTCTCGTCGACCTGCTCGTACAGAATCTTCGCGATGGCGTCGCTCATCGAGGCGTGTTCTGCCTCGTAGCCGAAGCTGCCGGCCATCCCGCAGCAACCCGAATCGAGCGGATCGACGCGATAACCTGCCCGGCGGAGCACGCCGACGGCGTGGTGGTCTTTCGCCGTCGCCTTCTGGTGGCAGTGGCCGTGATAGGTCAGGTCCGCGTTCGCCCGATCCGCGTCGAACCCCATCCGTTCGTCCAGCCGGAAGACGTCAACGTACTCGCAGACGCCGTACGTGGCGTCCGCCAGCGTCGCTGCGCCCCCGTCCGACAGTAGATCGAGGTAATCGGACTGGAACATGACCGCGTCCGAAGGTTCGATGACGACCACGTCCCACCCCTCCTCGACGAGCGGGGCGAGCGAGCGGACGTTCTCCCGGGCCGTCTCCCTGGCCCGTTCGAGAAAGCCCTTCGAGAACGCCGGCCGGCCCGTGTCGTCGAGGTCGTCCGGGACCGTGACGTGGACGCCCGCGGCCTCGAGCACGCGAACCGCGGCCTTCCCCGCCTCGGGGTGGCTGTAGTTCGTGTACGGGTCGGGGTAGACGACGGCCTTCCGGTCGGCGGCGTCCTCGGGGACACGAGCCCCGCCGCGCCGTTCGAACCAGCTCTGGAACGTTTCCGGATGAAACGTCGGGAGCGGGCGGCTCGAGTCGATTCCGAGCGTCGTCTCGAGCAGCGCTCGGGCGCCCGGCAGCTTCGGGAACGCGTTCGAGAACGGCGCGAGTTTGGAGCCCCACCGCGAGAGCGTCGCGACGTTGGCGAAGAGCCGATCGCGGAGCGTCGCCCCGTTTCGTTCGTGGTACTCGTGGGTTACCTCGGCTTTGAGCTTCGCCATGTCGACCTCGCTCGGACAGTCGATGGCACAGCCCTTGCAGCCGATACAGAGCCCCATCACCTCCTCGACGAACTCGTCGGAGAACGCCTCGCCCGGATCGAGATCGCCGCTCATCGCCTGCCGGAGCGCGTTCGCCCGGCCGCGCGTGCTGGTGATCTCCTCGCGGCTCGCCCGGAAGGTCGGGCACATCACGCCGCCGGTCGTCTCCTGCTCGCCGCGACAGCCGCCACAGCCGTGGCAGAGCTCGGCCATCCCCCGGAACCCGTTGTCGTTCTCCCACTCGAGTGCGGGCTCGAATCCCTCCTCGAACGAGTAGTCGGGATCGAATCGGAGGTGCTCGCGCAGATCCGTCGGCTCCCCCTCGCGGAAGACGACCTGCCCGGGGTTGAGGAGCCAGTTGGGGTCGAACGCGGTCTTGAGATCCTGGAACGTCTCCCAGATCCGATCGCCGTAGAGCTTGTGGTTCCACTGGGTGCGCGCGCGGCCGTCGCCGTGCTCGCCCGAGACGGAGCCGCCGAGTTCGACCACGAGGTCGGTGACGTCGTCGGCGATGCCGTGAAGTTGGTCGAGTCCCACGTCCGTCTTCGTGTTGACGAGCGGTCGGACGTGGAGGACGCCGGGGCCGGCGTGGGCGTAGAAGCTGGCGTAGGTGTCGTGGTCCTCGAGGATCGCCTCGAACTCCTCGACGAACTCCGGCAGCCGCTCCGGTGGGATGCCGGTGTCCTCGATGAAAGAGATGTGCTTCTCGTCGGTCGTCCGCGAGAGCAGGATCGGGAGCCCCGATTTGCGGAGCTTCCAGAGCTGTGTGCGCTCGGCCTTCTCGTAGGCCTCGAGCGCCTCGATCGCGATCGGTTCGGCATCCGTCCGGGGGATATCCGCGGCCGGGTCGCCCTCGGCCGTCGCGCTCGGGCAGCGGTCGGCCAGCAGGCCGGCGACCTGTTCCTTCCCGTGGGCCGCGTCGTCGGCGTAGAACTCGACCAGCAGAACGGCGTTGGTCCCGTCGGGCAGCATCCCGGTGACGGGGCCGAACTCGGCGGTATCCCGCGCCAGGTCGATCAGCACGTCGTCTAACACCTCGACCGCGGCGGGGTCGTGGGCGAGGATCGGCTCGACGTCGGCCATCGCCTCGTGGAGATCCCGGTAACAGAGCAGGGAGACCGCCTTCGTCTCGGGAACGGGCTCGAGCGACACCGTCACCTCGGTGACGATCGCGAGGGTCCCCTCGCTGCCGGCCAGCAGACGCGCGAGGTTGACGGTTCCCGTCTCGCCCGTCTCCTCGCCACCCGGAAGCGTCTCGCCGCGGGCCTCCGCGACGAGCCGATCGAGGTTGTAACCCGAGACGTTCCGCTTGAGGTTCGGATAGGCGTCCTCGACGACGTCCGCCTCCTCCTCGAGGATGCGCCGGACCTCGGCGTAGATCCGCCCCTCGAGGTCGCCGTCGGGGTCGGCGCGCTCGTCGATCTCGTCGAGGGTGACCTCCCCGAACTCGGTGACGGTGCCGTCGGCGAGGACGACCTCGCAGGACTCGACGTAGGCGTCGGTCTTGCCGTACTGCAGCGAGTGGGCGCCGGTCGAGTTGTTGCCGATGGCGCCGCCGATCGCGCTCTTGTCCCCCCAGGCGGGATCCGGCGCGAACTTGAGGTCGTGGGGTGCGAGCGCCTCGTTCAGCGTCCCGAGGATCGTCCCCGGTTGGACGGTCGCGGTTCGACCGTCGGGATCGATCTCGAGGATCTCGTTCGTGTGCCGCGTGAAATCCAGGACGACCGCGCGATTGACGCTCTGGCCGGCGAGACTCGTCCCGCCGCCCCGCGGGAGGACCGGAATCTCGCGCTCGGCGCAGTACTCGACGACGCCCACCACGTCGGCCGTCGACTCGGGGAGGACGACCCCGATCGGCGTCACCTCGTAGGCGCTCGCGTCGGTCGCGTACAGCTGGCGGGAGTAGGAGTCGAATCGAACGTCACAGTCGACGAGGGCCTCGAGGTCGGAGACGAGCGCGGGACGGTCGACGTCGTCGCTGCAGTAGTCGTAGTTCGCCCGGTCGTCGACTGCCGGATCGCCGTGAGACGGAGAGATGTGCGCTGTCATGTGACGTTGAGCCTCGCAGGTGCTGGTTGAAGAGATGTTGCCGGAGCGTATTAAAGACCGGTTCGGCGTCGGGTGGTTTCGGAACGGGTCGTCCGAAATCCGGTGATTCCCGGCGCGCTGACGCGCCGGGGACGCGTTCGATTTCGGGCCGACCGATCCCGAGCGTCCGATTCTCAGGAGATACAACTCGAAAATACGCTTATTATTCATCAGGAACGGTGTAGTGGTAGATGTTCACAGTGAACAAGAGAGGGGTACGGTTACTCGAGCGGTATCGCGGAGGTGGGGGAGCGTGGTGATGGACGTCGTCGCGGCGGCGCTTCCGCTGCTGGTGGTCGCGGTGTTGCTCGTCGGGTTGCTGTGGCCGGCGACGCGAGCGATGCCGATCGCCTGGGTGACTGCCCTCATCGTCGGGTTCGTCTGGTGGAACAACCCGCCGGGGTACCTCGCGGGAGCGTCGATCGTCGGCGTGATGACCGCACTCGAGATCCTGTGGATCGTCTTCGGCGCACTGGTGTTGCTCTATACGCTGATGCAGGCCGGCGCGTTCGACCGGATCAACAGGGGCTTCGCGTCCGTCTCCGACGACCGGCGGGTCCAGATCGTCCTGCTCGCGTTCTTCCTCGCCACGTTCATCGAGGGAGCCGCGGGGTTCGGCACGCCCGCGGCGGTCGTCGCGCCGCTGTTGCTCGCGCTCGGCTTTCCGGCGCTGGCGGCCGTGATCGCGGCGCTGATCGGCCACATCATCGCCGTCACGTACGGCGCGGTCGGGACGCCCATCATCGTCGGCATCCGCGAACCGCTCACCATCTACGAGGACCGGATCGTCTCCGAGGGCGGGATGTCCGTCACCCAGTACTCGAACGAGGTCGCGGCGTGGGCGGCGACCTACCACGCGCTGGTCGGCTTCGTCATGCCGCTGTTCGCCGTCGGGATGGTCGTCTACTTCTTCGGGCCGCGCGAGGAGCGGTCGATCCGGCCGGCGCTCGAGGTCGCGCCGCTGTGCCTGTTCGCCGGGATCGCGTTCGCGGTCCCCTACTGGATCTCGGCGTGGTTCCTCACCGCCGAGTTTCCGTCGCTGATCGGGGCGATGGTCGGCGGCGCGATCACCGTCGCGATGCTCCGCGCCGGCTACTTCCTGCCCGAGGAGACGTGGGACTTCCCGCCGCGCGAGGAGTGGCCCGCCCACTGGGTGGGAACGATCGAACCCGACGCCGAGGAGATCAACGGCGCCGACGGGACCGACAGCTCGTCGATGTCGCTGTTCAAGGCGTGGTCGCCGTACGTTGTCCTCGTCGCGTTGCTCGTGCTCACTCGCGTCTGGGAACCGATCGCCGCGTTCATCACCGACGCGGATATCGGCGTGGACGTCGCCACTCCCGTCGGCGAGTTCACGGTCGGCATCGTCCTCGCGTGGAGCGACATCCTCGGACAGGGGCTGGGGGCCGAGATCGCCTGGGTCAACGTTCCCGGTTTCTGGTTGGTCCTGAGCGCGCTCGTCGCGATTCCGCTGTTCGGGATGAACGCCACGCAGATCAAAGCCGCCTGGCTCGAGGCCGGCGAAAAGCTCGTCTCGCCGTTCATCGCGCTCGTGTTCGTCATCGCGATGGTACAGGTGATGCTCCTCTCGGGCGGCGCCCCCGGCGCGGCGTTCGACCAGAGTATGATCGAACTGCTCGCGATCACCACCGCGAACGTCGTCGGGCCGGTGTACCCGTTCATCGCGGCGCTCATCGGCGGCCTCGGGGCGGCGATGGCCGGTTCGAACACCGTCTCGAACATCACGTTCGGCGGCTTCCAGTTCACCGCCGCCCACGAACTCGGTCTCTCGAGCCAGATCATGGTCGGCACGCAGGCCGTCGGCGGCGCGGTCGGCAACCTCGTGGCGATCCACAACGTCGTCGCGGCGCTGGCGACGGTCGGCCTCGTCGGCCAGGAAGGGAGAGTCATCCGGCTGAATTTGATCCCGCTGCTCTACTACGCGGTGTTGGTCGGGCTGCTGGCACTGTTGTTCGTCTACGTCATGCCCGACGTGCTGCCGGCGGTGTTCGACGTCTACTGACGGAACGAGCGCGGCGCTCGAGTCGGGTCGATCGACCCGACTCGAGGCCGTCACACGAGACGAGTGGAGACGAAACACCCTACTGTGCGCTCCGGCAACACACCACTAATGGAAAGCGACGCAATCGGGACGTTCGAATCGGCCCTCCGGGGGGTCGACGTCAGGCTGGAGCGAACGATCGCGGCCGAGGCTCGGGACGCAGTAGCGGACATCCTCGAGCCCCCGGCCGTCGGCACTCCCCTTCCGTTCGACGGCGTCTCGCTGCCCGAGGGGGTCGAGACGGAGCCGACGCCGAACGAACTCGAGGCCGCGACGACGGGGATCACGGCCGTCGAGTTCGCCGTCGCGGACTACGGCTCCGTCGCGATCAGGTCCTCGCCAACTGGCGAGGAGCCGAGCAGCCTCTACGCAGATGTCCACGTCGCGATCGTCGCCGCGAGCGACGTGCTTCCCGACATGGAAGCGGCGTTCGAGCGACTCGGAACCGACACCAGAGGCGGTGGTGCCGACACCGTACTCGCGACGGGACCGAGCGCGACGGCCGACATGGGGGCGCTCGTCACGGGCGCACACGGGCCGAAGGCGGTTCGCGCGGTGGTGATCGAGGACCGATGAGCTCCGATTCGCGCGAGGCGAAAGCGAGCCGCATTCACCACCTGCTGCGGACCGAGGGCGACGCCGTCGAGCGAAACACGCAGACGTTCAACCGGGGGCGGTACGACGCCATCGGCGACCTCGAGGCCGCCGAGGCGTACCGGAATCGGGCCCGCGAGATCAAGGAGGACGCCATCGAGAATCTGCCCGAACTGATCGACGAGGTCACCGCGTCCGTCGAGGCAAACGGCGGGACGGTCTACCTCGCCGACGACGCCGCGGACGCGAACCGCTACGTCCGAGAGGTCGTCGCCGACGCCGAGGCCGAGACGGTGGTCAAGTCGAAGTCGATGACCACCGAAGAGCTCGAGGTCAACGACGCGCTCGAGCGCGACGATATCGACGTCTGGGAGACCGACCTCGGAGAGTTCGTCCTCCAGGTTGCCGACGAAGCACCATCGCACATCGTCGCGCCGGCGATCCACAAGTCCCGCGAGGGTATCGCCGAGCTGTTTCGCGAGCGGTTCGATCCGGACACCCCGCTCGAGACCGCCGAGGACCTCACGGTGTTCGCCCGCGAGTTCCTCGGCGAGCGCATCCGCGAGGCAGACGTCGGGATGACCGGTGCGAACTTCGTCACCGCGGACTCGGGATCGATCGCGCTCGTCACCAGCGAGGGCAACGCCCGGAAGACGGTGACTGCGACGGACACCCAGATCGCCGTCGCCGGGGTCGAGAAAATTATCCCGACGGTCGAGGACCTCCACCCGTTCGTCGAACTCATCGGCAAATCGGGAACGGGCCAGGACATCACCTCCTACGTCTCCGTGCTGACGCCGCCGGTCGACGCGCCGTCGCTCGACCGGGATCCCGACGCACCGCTCTCCTCGGCGACCGCGGACGACCGCGATTTCCACCTCGTGCTCGTCGACAACGGCCGCATGGACATGCGCGAGGACGATCAGCTCCGGGAGACGCTGTACTGCATCCGCTGTTCGGCCTGTGCGAACTCGTGTGCCAACTTCCAGTCCGTCGGCGGCCACGCCTTCGGCGGGGAAACCTACTCCGGCGGCATCGCGACGGGCTGGGAGACCGGCGTCCACGGCTCCGACAGCGCCGCCGAGTTCAACGACCTTTGTACGGGCTGCTCGCGCTGCGTCAACGCCTGCCCGGTCAAGATCGACATCCCCTGGATCAACACCGTGGTCCGCGACCGGCTCAACCGCGAGGGCGACGATAGTCAGTTCGAGTTCGTCTACGACGAACTGGTTCCCGACGAGGAGCCGAGCGGGATCGATCCCCAGAAGCGGCTGTTCGGCAACTACGAGACGCTCGCGAAACTGGGCAGCGCGACCGCGCCGGTATCGAACTGGGTTGCCGACCTGGGTCCGGTCAGGACACTCCTCGATCGAACCCTCGGCGTCGACGAGCGGCGGTCGCTCCCCGAGTTCGAACGTGAGACGCTGCGGGGCTGGCATAGCGCGCGGGGACCGGGCGTCTCGCAAGCGGACGCCAGCCGCGAGGCCGTCCTCTATCCCGACACCTACACCAATTACGTCGACGTCGACCGCGGAAAAGCCGCGGTCCGGGTGCTCGAGGCGCTGGACGTCCACGTCCGGATTCCCCCAGTGGGCGAGAGCGGACGCGCCCCCCTCTCGCAGGGGATGATCGACACCGCCGACGAGCGGGCGAGCCGGGTGTACGCGGCGCTCGCCGAACACCTCGACGCCGGCCGAGACGTCGTCGTTATCGAACCTTCCGACCTGGCGATGTTCCACCGCGAGTACGAAAAACTGCTCCCGGAGCGGTCGTTCGAGCGGCTTCGAGAGGGGAGCTACGAGATCCTCGAGTACGTCTACGGCCGTCTCGAGAACGGCGCCGACTCCTCGGCGCTCCGCGCGCCCGAGCGACCGGTCGCCTACCACGCTCACTGCCAGCAGCGGACGCTCGGCCTCGAGCGCTACACGACGGCGGTGCTCGACCGCCTCGGCGCCGACGTCCTCGAGAGCGACGTCGAGTGCTGCGGGATGGCCGGCAGCTTCGGCTACAAGTCGGAGTACTACGAACTCAGTATGGACGTCGGCGACCGCCTCCGCGACCAGTTTACGACGCCGACGGCGCGAGACAGACTGGTCGTCGCCAGCGGAACCTCCTGCGAGGAGCAACTGGGTGCGCTGCTCGAGCGCGACGCGACGCACCCGGTCGAGGTGCTCGATCCGGCACGTCGCGGTCGGAACGGTCAGCGGTAAATTGACAAATTTGAAGAATCACTCGCAGATGATACATCGCGTATCCGTCAGGGAGAAGCACGAAGCCGGGCAAACAGCAGATTGCCCCTCTCGCCCGTTCGAAGGGATCTCAGGGCTGTTTCGAGACAGAGCCGATTTCGACGGGTTCGACGGGTCATTCGATCTCTCATCGCTCGGTAGCCAGTTAAATTGCTCGAGCGGGCGATTTCTCCGGCGGTAACAGCTTCCGGGACACCCGACAGACGAAACTGGACATACCTGTTTGATATTCGAAAGGGCGGAGAAAAGGACAGTTTGTTGAGTTACGCTCTCGTCGAACGGTCTGTCGGTTCAGCAGAGCCGCCTCACTTCCCCTCGAACTTCGGCTCCCGTCCTTCGAGGAACGCGCCGATCCCCTCGTCCTTGTCCTCGGTGGCGAAGAGCTGGACGAACAGTTCGGACTCGTACTCGAGGCCCTCCTCGAGTCCCATTCGAGAGCCCGCCTTGACCGCCTTCTTGCCGAACTCGAGGGCGATGGGACTCTTCTCGGCCATCGATTCCGCGAGGCCGTAGACGCCCTCGTCGAGGTCCTCGGCGTCGTAGACGTCGTCCACGAGGCCGATCGCCTTCGCCTCCGCGGCGTCGATCAGTTCGCCCGACAGGACGAGGCGCATCGCCTGGCCCTCGCCGACGAGGCGGGTGAGACGCTGCGTGCCGCCGCCGCCGGGGATGAGTCCGAGGTTGATCTCGGGCTGGCCGAGCTTCGCGCCCGACTCGGCGATCCGGACGTCGCAGGCCTGCGCGAGTTCGCAGCCGCCGCCGAGCGCGTGACCGTTGACCCGGGCGATGACCGGAATCGAGGCGTCGTCGACGGTCTCGTAGACGCGGGGTCGCTGGCTGGCCTCGCGCTGTTCGACGAGACCGCGATCCTGGAACTCGGTGACGTCCGCGCCGGCGACGAACGCACCCGAGCCCTCCCCGCCCGTGAGGACGAGCACGCGGACGTCGTCGTCCGCCTCCGCGGCGGCGACCGCGTCCTTCAGCTCGGTTCGGACCTGCCCGTTGAGCGCGTTGCGGGCGTCCGGGCGCTCGATGGCGACCGTCGCGACGCGGTCGGCGTGCTCGCCGACCTCGACCGAGAGCACCTCGTACTCGTCGGTTAGCTCACTCATCCGCGTCACCCCACTCGCCGCTCATCCCGGCGCGTTCGCCGTCCTCCCAGACGTAGAACCCCTCGCCGGACTTCTTGCCGAGTTTGCCCGCCCGAACCTTTCGGCGCAGCGCCTGCGGCGGCTTGAACCGCTCGCCGAGCTCCTCGCGGAGGTGTTCGGCGATGTGCAGGCGAACGTCGAGACCGACGTGGTCGCCGAGTTCGATCGGGCCCATCGGGTAGCCGTAGCCGAGTTTCATCGCCTCGTCGATGTCCGCCGGGCTCGCGACGCCCTCCTCGACCATCCGGATCGCCTCGAGCCCCGTCACGAGACCGAGCCGCGAGGTGGCGAAGCCGGCGCTGTCGCGGACGACGACGTCCTCCTTCTCGATCTCGCGGACGTAGTCGACGGCGAATGCTTCGGTACGGTCGTCGGTCTGTTCGGCGATCACGATCTCGACCAGATCCATCAGGTGCGGCGGGTTGAAAAAGTGGAGCCCGATCGCGCGTTCGGGGTGCTCGAGCGCGCTGGCCATCTCCGTCACGGAGAGCGAGGAGGTGTTCGAGGCGATGACCGTCTCCTCGCTCGCGGCATCCTCGACGTCGGAGAAGACGTCCCGTTTCAGGTTCATGTCCTCGGGGACCGCCTCGACCACGAGGTCGGCGTCGCCGACGGCGTCCGTGAGGTCGGTCGTCCCCTCGATCCGCGCGATCGTCTCCTCCATCTCCGTCTCCGTGAGTTTGTCCCGGTCGACGCCCCCCTGGAGGTTCTCGCGGATTCCCTCGAGACCGCTCTCGACGAACTCCGATTCGACGTCCCGCAGGACGACGTCGTGGCCCGCCATCGCGGACACCTGGGCGATTCCGTGCCCCATGCTGCCGGCACCGAGAACTGCGATTTGCATGTGCTAATGCAGCCGATTGATCATCAAAAACGTTCTCCTTCGCGCGGTGGGATCCCCGAGAGCGCAGCACCTATATCGACGGAGTGAGACCGGATCCCAATGTCCGATCAGCAGCCAGTCGTGGTCCAGGCAGTGCGAACTCCGCAGGGGAAACGGGGCGGCGTCTTCGCCGAGACGGGAAGCGAGGGGCTCTCGGTCCCGCTCGTCGATACGATGCTCGAGCGGACGGGACTCTCCGGCGCCGATATCGACGACATCCGCTGGGGCTGTGCCAAGCAGGTGAACGAACAGAGCAACAACCTCGCCCGCGTGATCGCGCTCTGCTCGGAACTGGGCGAGAGCGTGCCGGGAACCACGATCGATCGCCTCTGCGCGTCCTCGACCGAGGCGATCACGAGCGCGAGCGACGCCGTTCGGGCCGGCCAGCGCGAGGTCGTTATCGCGGGCGGCGTCGAGAACATGAGCCGAAACGAGCGCCGGAAGGGGATCGGCTCCTACGACGGCATCGCCGAACAGTACGACGTCGCCGGCCTCCGGATGGGTCAGACGGCCGAAACGGTCGCCCGAGAGTACGACATCCCTCGCGAGCGCCAGGACGAGTACGGCGCTCGCAGCCAGCAGCGTGCGGTCGAGGCGACCGACGCGGGCAGATTCGACGACGAGATCGTCCCCATCGAGACGGACGAACGGGTCGTCGAGGAAGACGAGGGCCTGCGTCCCGGTACCACGACGGAGAAAATATCGGGCCTCCCGCCGGCGTTCGAGGAGGACGGCACCGTCACCGCCGCCAACGCCTCCCAGGTCTCCGACGGGGCCGCAGGAGTCCTGATCACGAGCAGGGCATTCGCCGAGGAGCGCGGCCTCGAGATCATGGCGAAAATCGAGGATCACAACGTCGCCGGCGTCGATCCCGAACTGATGGGGATCGGCCCGGTTCCGGCAGTCCGGGGCATCTGGGAGCGAAACGGCCGCTCGGCCGACGACTACGATCTCGTCGAACTCAACGAGGCGTTCGCCAGCCAAACGCTGTACTGCAGGGACGAACTCGGTTTCGACGACGAGATTTTCAACGTCAACGGCGGCGCCATCGCCCTTGGACATCCGCTCGGGGCGTCGGGCGCTCGGTTGCCCGTAACGCTCGTCCACGAACTGCGGCGACGCGGCGGCGGTCTCGGCCTGTCGACGATGTGCGTCGGCTACGGACAGGGCGCCGCGGTCGAGTTCCGCGTTCCGGACGGGAGGTAGCGGAGAGAAGAGCGCCTACAGCAACTGGTCGGCGATGATGTTCTTCTGAATCTCGCTCGTTCCCTCGTAGATCTTCGTGATGCGGGCGTCGCGGTAGTAGCGTTCGGCCGGGTAGTCCGTGACGTAGCCCGAACCGCCGTGGACCTGAACCCCTTCGTCGGCGACTTCGACCGAGATTTCGCTGGCGAACAGCTTCGCCATGCTCGAGAACTGCGCGGCGACGTCCTGGTTGTTCCGCTCGACCTGGGTCGCGGCGCGGTAGGTCAGCGATCGAGCGGCCTCGACTTTCGTCGCCATCTCGGCGAGTTTGTGCTCGATAGCCTGGAATTCCTTGATCTTCTGGCCGAACTGCTCACGCTGATTGGCGTAGTCGAGCGCCGCGTCGAGGGCACCCTGGGCGGCGCCGACGGCCTGGGCGGCGACGCTGGTGCGGCCGGAGGCGAAGAACTCCATCAGCTGGTAGAATCCCTGATCGACCTCGCCGATGACGTTCTCCTCGGGCACGCGGACGTCGTCGACGATGACCTCGGCGAGGTCGGAGGCGCGGATGCCGAGCTTGTTGTCGATCTTCTCGGTCCGGACGCCGTCGGCGTCCATCTCGACGAGGAACGCGGTGATCCCGCGGTGGCCCTCGTCGGGGCTGGTCTTGGCCATCAGGACGCCGACGTCGGCGACGGTCCCGTTCGTGATCCACATCTTGTTCCCGTTGAGCACGTAGCCGTCGCCGTCCTTCTCAGCGGCTGCACCGCTTCGTTCCGAGGCGCCCTGCGCCTCGCGCTCCGCCACGGTCTCGATGCCGGCGACGTTCGAGCCGTGTGCGGGTTCGGAGATCATCGAACAGGAGGCGGTCTCGCCGTTGGCGATCTTCGGGAGCCACTCCTCTTTCATCCACTCGTCGCCGAACTCGAGGATCATGTTCGTCCCGAAGCCGGCGCTGCCGACGGCCGAGCCGATCCCGGGATCGGCCCGCCACAGCTCTTCGGTGACGATCGTCGAGGAGATCTTGTCCATCCCGGCACCGTCGTACTCCAGGGGAATCCCCGGCGCGACGAAGTCGTACTGCGCCGCCTCCCTGCGGATCTCTTCGGGATACGTTCCCTCCCGGTCGTACTCTTCGGCCACCGGTTTCATCTCGTTTTCGCCGAACTCGCGAACGGCCTCGCGGATTGCGCGGTGCTCGTCGGACAGAGCGAATGCCATACCGTACCATCGGAATACTCGTACAAAATAGCTTCGGTTGTGTCTAACAGTGTAAGTATATTATCGTATATAGTGAACAATGTAAATACAGTCGCCGCTCTCGGACGGAAGCGCGAATCCGACTGTCGGCGAACGACGGCGACTCGAGGGGTTCGTAGCGTTCGAACGTTACTCGTCTCCGTCTCAGATCTTGAACTTCTGGACCTTCCCGGTCGTCGTTCGGGGCAGTTCCTCGACGAACTGGACCTCCCGCGGGTGTTTGTACTCCGCCAGGCCGTCCAGGCAGTACCGTTTGATCTCCTCGGGCGTCACGTCAGCGTCGGGAACCGGCACGACCAGCGCCTTCACGGTCTCGCCGCGACGGTCGTCCGGCACGCCGACGACGGCGGCGTCCGCGACGGCCTCGTGCTCGAAGAGAAGTTCCTCTATCTCTCGCGGATAGACGTTGTAGCCGCCGGTGACGATCATGTGTTTCTCGCGGTCGACGACGAAGAAGAAGTCGTCCTCGTCCCAGTAACAGACGTCGCCGGTGTGGAACCAGCGCGTGCCGCCCTCCTCGGTGAAGGCCTCCACGTTCGCTTCCGGCAGTCCGTAGTACCCCTTCATCACGTTCGGACCGGCGACGACGAGTTCTCCCGTGATCTCGTGGAGGGAGGCGTCGGCGGCTTCGCCGCCTCCGTTCCGTTGCGTCGTCGACGCAACGCTCTCCTCGTTCACCGGCCCCTCCGGGACTCGAGGCACTTCCTCGAACTCCTCGTCTACGACCTTCGCCTCGACGCCGTCGAGGGGCTGCCCGATGCTACCCTTTCGCCGCGAGTCGGCCGTGTTGGCGTGGGTAACCGGACTCGTCTCCGTGAGCCCGTACCCCTCGTTCAACTGGACGCCGTACAGCGTCTCGAAGCGTTCGAGCACCTCGATCGGGAGACTGGCCCCGCCCGAGTTGACGAACCGCAGGGAGTCGAACTCGTAGGCGTCGGCCTCGGGCTGGTTGATCACGTCGTTGAACATCGCCGGGACGCCGAACATGATCGAGATCTCCGCGTCCTCGAGCAGGTCCATCACCGTCGGTGCGTCCCACTCGGAAACGGGGTAGTAGGTACCGCCGCTGTACATGGCGCCGTTCATCACGACGGACATCCCGTAGATGTGAAAGAGCGGGAGCGTGCCGACCAGTCGATCCGACTCCTGAAATCCCCCCGGCGGGACGTCGGCGTTCGCCCGCGTCGTCCAGGCGAGGTTGCGGTGGGTGAGCAGGACGCCCTTCGGCGTGCCGGTCGTCCCCGAGGTGTAGGGCTGGACGGCGACGTCTCCGTCCGCGCGGTCGACGATCTCGAGCGTCTCGTCGGCGAGGAACTCCTCGAAGCCGACCGCCGCCGAATCCTCGGTGTCGCCGACGGCGATCACGTGTTCGACGGCGGTGTCCTCGAGCACCGAGCCGACTTCGTCGACGTTCGCGCCGAGCGAGACGACCGCCTTCGCGCCGCTGTCGCCGAGCAGGTGACTGAGTTCGCGGGCCTTGTACTGCGGGTTCATCGGGACGACGATGCCGCCGGCCCGGAGCGTGCCGTAGAACGCCGTGACGAACTGCGGCAGGTTCGGGAGGTAGATTCCGACCCGGTCGCCCTCGCCGACCCCTCGCTCGTCGAGCGCCTTCGCGAATCGTCCGGCCCGGTCCCAGAACGCCTCGTAGCTCACTCGATCGCCGTCGAACGCGATCGCGGGCGACTCCGGGTTCGAATCGACGGTCGCAGCGACTGCTGTGACGAGATTCGTCATTCCTTGTGCATGCGTCATGTGAACAATACAAAAACGTTGTTACTCCGGTTCGAGCGAGCGCGGTGAAAAGGGAGCGGCGAGGGCTCACTCGAGCGTCGACTCGTCGACGCTCCGGCGGGAGTCGGCGCTGTAACCGACGATCACGTTCGCGTACACCAGTCCGGCGGCGATGATGACGGCGCCGACCACCTGGAAGGCGACGTGTTCGACGGCACCGAACATCGCGGCGAACGCGGCGACCGCGTAGAGCGCCCGCCACGGGTAGTCGAGGTCGTGCGCCCCGTCGAATCCGACGGTCGCGACGATGAGCCCGACCGTTCCGAGGAGGACGACCGGGAACGCGAACAGCGTCTCCGGGGCCCAGTAGATGAGGCTGTTGTTCGTGACGAACGCGAACGGAATGACGAACCCGGGCGCGCCGATCCGCAGCGCCTGCAGACAGGATTTCGTGAAGCTCGTCCCGGCGATGCGCGAGCCGATCGCGACCGAGATCGCGACCGGCGGCGTGATCGCCGACAGCATGGCGAAGTAGAAGACGAACATGTGGGTCGTGAGTTCGGGCACGCCCATCCCGATGACGCCGGGGGCGACCAGCACGACGACGAGGATGTACGCCGCCGGCGTCGGCATCCCCAGCCCGAACAGGATGCTCGCCAGCATCGCGAGCGCCAGCACGACGACGAGCAGTCCGCCGCCGAGGCCGACGATCGTCGTCGCGACGCCCTGAGTCAGTCCGGTGCCCTCGAGCAGTTCGACGATCAGCCCCATCGCTGCGAGCACGCCGACGAGCGGGGCCATCTCGAGCCCGCCCTGGGAGAGGCCGTCGAGGGTTTGCCTGCCCGTCGCTCGAGCGGTCTCGAGGTCGGGACCGTCCTCGTAGACGTTCTTGACGATCATCACGCCGAAGATCGAGAGGATCGTGTACAGGCCCGACGACAGCGGCGTGTACCGGAGATAGATCAGCGTGTACAGCAGGACGAACAGCGGAATCGCGAAGTGAACGCCGCCCAGCAGGAGCCGCCAGTCGAACGACGAGAGGTCGCTCGAGATCCAGCCGAACTTGAGAACCGTGAAGTGAACGGCGATGCAGACCGAGAGGTAGAACAGCGCCGCCGGGATCGTACCCGCCTGGATGATCTGCACGTAGCTGACGCCGAGGATGTCCGCCATGAGGAAGGCGGCGACGCCCATCACCGGCGGCAGCATCTGTCCGCCGGCGGAGGCGACCGCCTCGATCGACGCGGCGAAGTCGTCGCGAACGCCCTGTTCCTTCAGCATCGGAATGGTGAAACTCCCCGTCGTCGCCGTGTTCGCGGCCGCGCTCCCGGTGATCGACCCCATGATCATACTCGAGATGACGGCGATCTGGACGACCCCCGTTCGAAGGCTGGTGCCGAGTTCGCGGCCGACCGCGAGGATGAAGTCCATCAGGCCGAACGCCTTCGCGATGCCGGCGAACATGATGAAGATCGCGACCCACGTCGAGCCGATTCCCATGAGTTGGGGGTCGTAAACGCCGTTGATGCTGATCGCTCCGTCGCGAGCGATGTCGGTCCAGCTCATGCCGGTGTGACGAAATAGCCCGGGAACGTCGACGACGGGAACCGCGTTCGACGCCAGGAACACGAGGCCGATCACCAGCCAGTGTGCGTACAGCACCGACAGCACGGCGACCGCGGCGATCACCCAGCCGAACGCGCGTCGCGTCGCGTCGACCGCGAGGAAGATGAGGACGGTTCCCACGACGATGTCGACGGGAGTGTAGCCGGCGAGGTGGGCGTCCTCGAAGAGGCGCGCGAAGTTGACGTGAACGTACGCCGTCGAGGCGAGTGCGACGCCCGCGAGCGCGATGGAGATCGCCGGATCGATCCGCGCGTACCTGGCCCGGAGTCGATCGCGAACACGGCGGGACCGAGCGTCAGCGGTCCCATCACCGGGCTCGTCGGCGTCCGCCGCTCCGTCGTGTAGCTCCGACTGCTCCGCGACGTCGCGCAGTTGCGACCGCGCGTAGTCGGCGTAGTACGCCGCCAACCCGACCCCGAGGAAGACGTTCACGTACAGCTCCGACTGGGCGTAGATACCGACCCGCGGGAGGCCGAACCCCAACACCGTCGCGTAGCCGAGCGTCAACAGCGTCAGGAACGCCCCCAGCGCGTAGGCTGCGCCGTCCAGCACCCACAGCGGGTTCCGCCGCACGTCGGACTGACTGTTCGTCGCCATCGTCCGTCAGGCGTCGTCGACGCGTTCGAACTCGTCGGACCAGATCCCGATCTCCTCGTAGAAGTCGGCGGCCGCGTCGTGGAACGGGACGCCGTCGTACATGTTCTCGACCCAGAACTCGTCGTCTGCGAGCTGGTCGAGCAACGCGCTGTACTCCTCGAGTTCCTCGCGGTGGTCGTACGTCGTCTCGAGGAACGCGTAGACGGTGTCGTAGTCGAGGTCGTCACGACAGACGAAGTTGTACGCGAACGTCGGGCAGTGGACCTCCTCGGGCGTCGACGTCGCCTCCTCGAGGTCGCCGCCGTCGAAGGAGTCGATCAGCAGTTTGTCGTCGTCCCGCCAGTCCTCGAGGGTGTCGTCGTCGACGCCGAGAACGTTCAGGTCGACGGTACCCATCATCTCCTGGAGCCATCCCGGCACGATCTGGAAGTTCATGTACGTCCCGACGCTGACGTCGAGCTGTCCCTCGTTCATCGCGCTCCCCTGCTCGCCGTAGCTGTAACTGACGCGGTCGTAGTCGCCGACCCGTTCCAGGGCGTGCTCGAGGGCGGGTGCGGTGCCCGACCCCTCCGGTGTCGGCGAAACTGCCGTCTCCGAGTCGATATCCGAGAGGGTTTCGAGCTCCTCGTCCGCGCTACAGAAGAACCACGGCAGGTCGTAGAAGTGGAACACCTGCGCCATCTCGAAGTCGAGGTCGTCGAACGGCTCGACGCCCTCCGCGACCTCTCGCGCCGACCAGTTCTGGATGTAAACCATCTCGGCGCTCTCGTCGTCGAGTGCGCCGATGTTGGCCTCCGTTCCCGAACTCGTCTGCGCCTCGACGTAGATCTCGTCCGTCCGGTCGTTGACGACGCTGGCGATCCCCTCGTTCGCGCCGTAGGCCGCCGTCTCCGCGGCAGCAGTGCGCATCCGGAGGTTCTGCTGTTCGTCGTCTTCCAGCGCACCCTCGATATCGCCGAGACAGCCCGCAACCGCTGCAGTCGCGCCGCCACCGGCGGCAGCGAGGAACGAGCGACGGTTCTGGACGTAACCGGAAGTCTCTCTGGTCGGCATGGTACGGTGATCCATAGCGATCGCACATAATGTTATCGTTAATCGTCCGAGACGCTTACAACGCAAGGCGTGCGTTCCGCTTTCCGAACTCCGTAAGCACCGTCTGAGCGGACGGCCGAGCGACGGTACGCGCGGCAAGTCGGCGAGAGCGCGGCGTTCCGTCCCGGCCCTATCGCGTTTCACATAGCAAACTCGCCGCGGCAAAGCCGATCGAGCGACTCCGATTAGGAGGACGCGTTTCGCCGTGCAGAACGAGCGATGTTCTACTCTCGAGGTGAGACGAACGGCAATCGATCCGAAACGATCACTGCCACGATAGATATACCACAATACCTATGGGGGCAATTGCGTACTAGCGGGTATGCTGGATTTCGTTCAGCTCGAGGGAGACCTCGACCAGGAGGAGCGGATGATCCGGGACACCGCCCGAGAGTTCGTCGAAGAACGCGTCAAACCCGACGTCGGCGACCACTTCGAAGCGGGGACGTTTCCGAAGGAGCTCATCCCGAAGATGGGTGAACTCGGCTTCTACGCGCCGAACCTCGAGGGGTACGGCTCGCCGAACGTCTCGGAGACCGCCTACGGACTGCTGATGCAGGAACTCGAGGCGGGCGACTCGGGGCTGCGCTCGATGGCGTCGGTCCAGGGCGCGCTCGTCATGTACCCGATCCACGCGTACGGGAGCGAGGATCAGAAAGAAGAGTGGCTCCCGGCGATGGGCCGGGGTGAAGCGATCGGCTGTTTCGGCCTCACCGAACCCGAACACGGCTCGAACCCGTCGGCGATGGAGACCTATGCGGAGGAAGACGGCGACGGCTACGTCCTCAACGGCTCGAAGACGTGGATCACGAACTCGCCGATCGCCGACGTCGCCGTCGTCTGGGCGCGCGACCGCTCGGCAGAGGACGACCCCGTTCGCGGATTTCTCGTCGAAACCGACCGCGACGGCGTCTCCACGAACAAGATCACCGAAAAGCTCTCGCTGCGAGCGTCGATCACCGGCGAGATCGGGCTGAACGGCGTCTACGTCCCCGAAGAGAACGTGTTGCCGGGCGTCTCCGGGATGAAGGGGCCGCTCTCCTGTCTCACCCAGGCGCGATACGGCATCGCCTGGGGGGCCGTCGGCGCCGCGCGGGACTGCTTCGAGGAGGCCCGCCAGTACGCGATCGATCGCGAGCAGTTCGGCGGCCCGATCGGTCGGTTCCAGCTTCAACAGCAGAAGCTCGCGGAGATGGCGACCCAGATCACGCTCGCCCAGCTGCTGGCCTACCGGCTGGCCGATCTCAAAGAGCGCGGCGAGATGCGCCCCCAACACGTCTCGATGGCCAAGCGGAACAACGTCCGGATGGCCCGCGAGCAGTCGAAGGTCGCCCGCGAGATGCTCGGCGGCAACGGCATCACGACCGACTACTCGCCGATGCGCCACATGGCGAACATGGAGACCGTCTACACCTACGAGGGGACCCACGACATCCACACGCTCGTCCTCGGCGAGGACCTCACCGGCCTCCAGGCCTACCAGTAGGTCGCGCCGACGGCGACCGCGCCGAAAACTCGTAATTCTCTCGCACACGAGGGCTCCGATCCGACGAGTCACGCTACCGAGCCGCGGTGCGACCGTCGACGGAACCAACCGAGGAGACTCGAGGACGATCCGGCACTCGAACTCGCGTTCCGCATAGTGACCTGCCGCCCCGCTGTCCGTGACGTTCGCGGCATTCGTTTCGTATGATGGCGTTCGCGTTTTGCTATCCGGAACATTGATGGGGATATCGGGAGACGAGTAGATATGACCGCAGAACGGGACGGCGGGGCCAACACGGGCGTCTCGACGACCAGAAAGACGTTCGCGATCCTCGAGGCGCTCAAGTCCGAGGAGGGGCTGACGATCACCGAGATCACCGAGCGGACGGAACTGCCGAAGAGCACGGTCTACCGTCACCTCGCGACGCTCACCGACATGGGGTACGTCATCGAACGCGAGGGGGGGTACTACATCGGCCTCCGACTGCTCGAGATCAGCGAGCAGACCCGAAACCGGAAGACGGGGTACACCGCCGCGAAACGCAAGGTGTTCGAACTGGGACAGGAGACCGACGAGCGATCGCTGTTCGTCGTCGAGGAGGAGTACGACGCCGTCTACCTCCACCGGTACGGGAGCCTCTCCGACACGATGATCGGGAAGCGACGCCCGCTGCACTCGCTGGCCTCCGGAAAGGTGATTCTCGCGGAGTGGGACGACGAGGCGGTCGCCGACTTCGTCGAGACGAAGGGGCTCGAGAGGCACACGAGCAACACGATCACCGACCCGGACGCGCTCTCCGAGGAACTCGACCGGGTACGGGACCGCGGCTACGCGATCAACGACGAGGAGTACATGGACGGTCTCTGTGGCGTCGCCGTTCCGGTTCACACGCCCGACGACGAACTCCTCGGCGCACTGGGGCTGTTCGGTCCGGCGAGCCGATTCACGGAGGACGTCCACGAGGAGTTCGTGAACCTACTCCGGGACAAGGCGGGCGAGATCAGGGTGACGCTCGCGTACGGCTAAACCACGGCAGAATCACGGCTGAACCGGCGACGGGTCGCGAGGTTGCAGCGAGCGTTCTCGGAGTCCGCACACTGGAACGCGACGGCGAGTACGATTGGAAAACGGTACAGCCCCGGAACTCGGCAGGTGCCGTCAGATTTCGGTGACGACGTCGTGTTGCTCGGCGAGTGCCTCGGCGTCCTCCTCAAGCAGCGCGACGACGAGGTAGGGCGCGTACGATTCGAAGTACTCGACGAGCGCCGCGATTCGCTCGGCGTCGATCGCCTCGAGCGAGTCGAGCAGCATGAACGGCACCGTCTCGTAGACGTCGTGGACGAGATAGCCCGCCAGCGCGAATACGAGTCCGGTCACCTCGCGCTCGCTCTCGCTCAGGTGCTCGATCGCGTCCTCGTAGGCCGCACCCTCGTCGGTGCTCCGGACGATCTTGAGGTCGAACGAGGACTTCGACACCTTTCGGCGTCCCTCGCGGACGTCGCGGGTCGTCCGATCGATCCAGATCCGGTCCAGGTTGTCGTAGCCGAGCGTCTCGAGGAGGTTCGCCATGTGCTCGTTGAACGCCTCGACAGCGTCCTCCTCGATCCGATCGATGCGGGTGCGCAGGCCGGTGAGCTCCTCGGTGGCCTCCTCGCGGCGCGCCTCGAGCCCCTCGCGGTCGCCGAGTCGATCCTCGACTGATGCGATTTCGTCCTCGATCTCGTCGCGCTCGCGTTCCTTCCGCTCGAGTTCGAACTCGAGCTGGTTGACCTCCCGATGTTTCTCGAGGATGTCCTCCGAGCCGTCGCTCTCGAGGTCGTCGATCTCGCCCTCGAGGTCGTCGATCTCGTCGGTCAGCGACTCGCGCTCGCTCGTGAGTTCGTCGATTCGGTCGCGGCGGCGGTCGATCTCGTCGTCGATCGACTCGATGCGACGAGTGGCCTGCCGGTACTCCGTCCGGTTCTCGTTGATCTCGGTGAGCGTCTCTCGCTTCTCGTCGAGGTCGGCGTTAACCGCCGACCGCTCCTCGAGTCGGTCCTGGTGTGCCGTCCGAAGCTGTTCGATCGTGGTTTCGATCTGTTCCGTGGCGACCGACGAGCCGCAGGTCCAGCAGGTGACCGTCTCCGAATCGTCGTCCGGCAGCAGCTGGTCGGTAACGGCGCCGTCGCCCCCGGCGCCGCCATCGTCGCCCGCGAGGAACTCGCCCGGATCCTCGAGCAGCCGCTCGTTGAACTGGATCGTGCGCTGCAGTTGCGAGATTTCCTCGTTGAGACCATCCTTCTGATCCTGCAGTGTGTCGATTTCCGCCTCCAGACGATCGATATCGGCTTCCTCGCCCGTCGAGAGCTCGTCGAGCTGTGCCTCCACCTCATCGCGTTCCGCCTCGAGCGCTTCGATGCTCTCGCGCTCGGTGTCGATCCGGTCGCGAGTGCGTTCGAGCTCCGAACGGGTGTCGCGGAGTTCGTCCAGTTTCGTCTCGAGTTCCGATCGTTCCTCGCGTCGGGTCTCGACGTCGACGTTCGTCGACTCGAGAGCCTCCTCGGCCGTTTCGAGTTCCTCGCGGAGCTCCTCGATCTCGTCGGCCAGCCGCGTCCGCTTCGCCTCGAGATCGGGGAGGCGATCCTCGAGATCGTCGAGTTCGCCGAGCTGGTCGTCGAGACGCTGTTTCCGCTGTTCGAGCTGTCGGATCTCCGCTTTAATCGCGTCGGTGTCGACCGGGCGCATGATCAGGTCCCGGAGTTCGTCGCCGCGCGCGACGGCCCGGCGCGCCTCGTTCGACTCGAGCAGGAACGCGAACAGATCCGCGAGTTCCGGATCCTCGAGGTACGGCTCACCCTCGGTGACGATCGTCCCGTTCTGCCGACGGAGCGTCTGTCGGTACGTCTCGTCGTCGAAATCGAGAATCGCCGACCCCTCGTCGGCGTCGGCCTTGAGACTCGCCCGGTCGCTCCCGAGCGCGGCCATGATTCCCTGGAGCAGCGACGTGCGATTCGTCGCGTTTCGGCCGGAGAGTACGGTGATTCCTTGCTGGAACGAAACGGTCGTCTCCTCGATTCCACCGATGTTGGTGACCGAGAGCGTCGTCTGCTCGGGAGTTTCGCGGTTCTCTACGTTCTGGTTCGTGCTCATACACCCCGATAACGGGTCCGTACAGATAGGTATTATCACATCGGCCGGTCCGTCGAAAGCAGTTTTATCGCGGCGTCGTCAGTCCGCACAGCCGCAGGTTCGCTCGTCGAGGAGTTCCCGGACGGTAAACTGCTGGTGGCACTCCTCGCAGGTCACCGTCACCGAGACGAGCACGTCGAACTCGCCGACGTCGATCACGTCGTTGCGCCGCAGCTGGGCGATCGTATCGACCGTCACCGCCTCGGTCCGGTTCTGGAGTGCCCCGAGTTTCTCCGCCCCGCGCTCGAGGCGCTCCTCGTCGTCCGGCGCCTCGAGGGACGCCTCGAGACACTTGGTCAGGTGATTGTAAACGGTCTGATGGGAGACGAAGTCGGATTCGACCGCCTCGACCGGGACGCCGTCGCGCTCGAGTTCGTTCCGGGTCTGGACCCGGGTCCCGCTGGTGACGTCGTCGTCGGTGAGCAACCGGTAGGTGTTCTCGATCTCACCTTCCTTGTACGAGACGCCGGCCTCCCGGAGGGCCGCCTCGAGCACGCGCTGGTTCACGAGCGTCGCGAGTTCCCGCGTGCTGTGCTGTTCGTCGCCGTCTCCGGTCCAGTACGCGACGAGGTCGTCGTCGAGCCTCGAGAGGTCGTACTCGCCCGCAACTCGCCCGAGCTTACAACACGCCGCGCGCTGGTCCGCGGAATCACTACGATCGGTCACTACCAGAGCGATGAACCCGGTCCGCAAAAAGGATTCCGAGAGCGAGCGTCATTTACGAACGTATGCTCGTAACGGTACTGCCGGAACTTTCACAGACATAGCTGAAATAGATAATAAGAACGTACCAGACATAAATGGGAGATCGGCGAGGCTCGTTACTGAACACTCGAAGTTCGAATCATCGGTCGATACCTTCGAGTAGCGGACAGATAGCGCGGTTTCGTGGTCAGCGGTGCCGATAGAAGAGTTCGACCTCGAGCGATCAGGACGAGAGCGGTTAATCGTCGTTTCGTCCGGTTTCGCCGGTATCGGGCGGGCTCGCTGACAGCTATCGGAATCGATCCGAGGAAGCGACTGTAAGCGGTAGCCGGCGGGGAGAGTATGATAGTTTTCGTTTAATTCTGCAAAGTTATTTAATATCTCATATATTCCGCGCGAAGCGACCGGCGAGCCCGTTCCGTATAGCGGACTCAGTAGCGTGCGTGGCTCCGGGTCGTGTTTCGACGCCCGTTCCTGGAGGTCCGAGACCCGGGCGAAGCCGGAGGAAGGCCTGTTCACGGTCTCGGCGGCTTCCGGCCCGATTCGCGTCTTCGTTCCCGTGGCGTTGATCACGTCCGGTACACCGAGTTCTACGTACGCGGAATCTGTCACGAACGAGGGTACCGAATAAATATAATTGAAGTGTGAACCGTTACTCGCTTCAATAGGGATAGCAGTCATAATATCTTAGAGAGTTTCTGTATCCGATCGGGTAGTAGATAGCTCACAGTTGGATACGAAAGGTGATCCACAGTTATCGAATTGAGAATAGTCGGACCACGGGACCAGCGACCGGAAGAAAGAGCGGTAACCCACTGTGCTAGTTTCGCCGCCGGAGGCCGCAGTTCAGCAGTGTCAGTACGACGATGCATGATACCACAGACGCTATTTTCGAAGGTTACCGAGGAGCATCGGGAGCTGCTGCCGTTCGCAGTAGGGAGAATCGCACTGTGCGCGGTTCGGAGCGAGCGAAGCAAGCGAGAACCGCGCTCCTGTCGTGCGATCGGGTGTGCACTGACTTTCAGTGGTTACTATAGTGTACCGTTAGTAGCGCCTGTTTTCAGACAGGGTGGCAGATTCGCGACCGCAGTGTGCGATTCGGTTGCGTTCCAACCGCCGGCCGCCGATCGATCTTCCGTAGACGATCACCAACGATCGGTCGAGCCGTTCGGCTCGATCACTCTAATTCTAGAGTAGTATCTGTGTGTGATTGTTTCTGCTCAACGAAGACAGGTGCTCGATCGAACGATCCGTGTCGTGTTACCTCCGCTCCGCGAACCCTAATCGAAGATCACGAGTAGTACCAGCGAGACTACCGGGCCTTGGCGTCGGCGCTCGAGCCAGACGGTACGCTACTCAGCCCTCTCTGAGCGGTGCCGTTTCCGTCGGTCCGCGATTTTATATACCAGACCGCGCCCAACCGGGGTATGACAGCATCCAATCAACTGTCACGACGAGTCGCACTCCGAACGATCGGCGCCCTAGGCGTCTCGACGGTCGCTGCATCGGTTACGGTCGGTGCACGATCCGCCCCTCCCGAGGATGCTGACCGGTATATCGGCGTCGTCGATCGAATCGTCGATGGACGGCACGTCGTACTCTTACTCGAGGAGGACAACCAGGTGGTCGACCAACTCGTCCTCGACGTCGACGAGTTCGACAGTGTCGAAGAGCGGGACGTTCTCGTGGTCCTGATCAAGAGCGGAGAGCTCTACAGGTACCAGCACCTGCCGAAGAAGCCGGAAAGCACCGGTCGCAGCGGGCGGAACTGACGCTCGTTCCGGAAACACTCAATCGTCGCTTGCGGGCGGCCGGCGACATCGACGATTCTACTCGTCAGTCGATGGGGATCCGCGTTACCTTGCGCACCGGTCGCTCGAGAGGGACGCGCACGTCGGGATCCGCGGACTCGGTCTCGAGTTCCTCGAGTGCGCGACGAATTCCGTTGTGGTGTCCGGCACCGATGATCGCGACGACGTCGTATCCCGCGCGTCGAAGCCGGTGGAGGCGTTCGGCCATCGCTCGATCGCGCCGATCGATCAGGACCTCCGCTACTTCGGGAAGCAGCCGTCGCATGTTGTCGATCACCGGCTGGACGTCGTCGCCGTGATCGATCGCCGAGAACGGGGTCGCCACCACCTCCATCTGCCGGGCGTACTCCTCGGGGCCCAGCATCTGGGTGCGGAACAGCAGTCTCGGCAGCGTCTCGAGGCCGACGCGATTCGTGAGGGCGGTAACGGTCTCCGACAGCGGTTCGTCGATGAGGGCGACCTCGGTGTCGAGTTCGGCGGCCGTCTCGATCGCCGTCTCCATGTCCGTTTTCGTGGGATCGAGACCCGACAGTCGGACGACGGTCTGCTGTATCGCTCGCAACACCACGTATCCGGCCGCCACCGGCGGCGGGAGGTCGCGAGCCAGTTCGACCGGGTTCGGTCGCCGGCCCTGCTGGAAGTTCTCGAACCGGCGCTCGTCGAGTTCGACGGCGACGACGTCGGGTTCGACGGTTCGGATCGTTTCGCGCGTTCGCTGTCGGTGAGTCCTCGAGAAGTGGACGCTGGGGACGAAGGTGATGGTTCCGTGGTCAGACATTCGTTCGCACAGTTCGTCGACCACGGGCTTGAAGCTAACAGTGCCCGCGTCGGCTCCAGCCCGGTTCCGCCAGGGTGCGCCAGATGGCCGACGGAAGGATGGCTCGAGCACCGAGATTGTGTCTGCGGCGTCTCCTCCCTACGAGTCCGGCCGACGGGACGACCGATCGTCCACGCCGTCGATCAGCTGTTCGGCGCTACTCTCGCCTCGAGAGCGCGTCGCGTCGCCGAAGCCGGCGCTGATGATCCGCGTGAGCGCCGCTTCCGCGCTCTCGTCTAGCTCCGTGATGTCGTCGGGATCCGCCTCGAGAACGAATCCCGTGGTAATGTTCGGCGCCGTCGGCAGGAAGAGGAGCACGCGCCCGTCCGTGGTTCGGTGGCCGGTCTTGAACGCAGTCATTCGAAGCCCTTCCCAGAGCTCAATTTTGACCGGGCTCTGTACCGCATCCGTCCCGACCGTTACCTCAGTCGTGGTTTTCGACGCGTTGTAGACGAGACGCAACCCGGGAACGCGATTCGCCGCGTGATCGAGCCAGGCTTCGAACAGTTCGCCGATCGTCGTTCGCGCGAGGCCCCCAATTCCGTACATCAACAGCCCGACGATCGAGAGCAAAACGAGGACGCGAATCACACCCGCGAGGTGCTCGAGAGTCTCCTCGTTGACGCCGACGAGCACCGTGCCGAGTACGTCGCCGTCGAGCATCACTGCCGGGGTGACGCTCGCGACGAACGAGTAGAGCACGGACACGATGAACAGCGTAACGAGGATCGGAACGAGAACGATGAGCCCCCTCCCGAAGTCTCGCTTCCACGAACTCATGTTACTTCTCCCACACGTACGGCTACTCGCTGCATCGTATGAATAGGTTTAGATGTCGATCGGCCGCGCGGGTGATCCAGAACAGCCGACTCAGAGGCGACGGCGGAGTTCCGCGAGAACCGGCATCGGAAGGTCCAGCGCAGCCAGCACTTCGTCGCGCTGTGCCGGCGCTCCGTGACCGGCCACGAACCCGTTGAGTCGCGCGACGACCGTCGAATCGACGAACCCGTCGCCGTACAGGCGCTCGAGTTCGTCCCCGACGACCGGCGTCGACTGCAGTTCGTACTTCTGGTGAAACTCCTCTGCAGGGGTGAATCCCTCGAGTCGTTCGACGTCGGTCGTCACCGACCGACCGGTCCGTTCCGCGAGCGCGGCCCGTTCACCGCACGCCGCCTCGTACTGGTCGTCGTCGTGAGCGAGGACGACGCTGCGATACTGCCGTTTGGGTGCCGACGTGCTCCAGTCGTGGTTCGTCCAGAACACCTCGAGCAGGTCCTCGTAGGACAGCTCCGCGGGATCGTACGCAACTTGGACGACCTCCGTGTGGTCGCCGAGCGAGAAGTAGGTTGGATCGGGCTCGGTCCCGCCCGCGTAGCCGACGCGCGTCCGGGCGACGCCGTAGAGCGCGCCGAACCGGGCGTCGGGACCCCAGAAACAGCCCATTCCGAACGTCGCCGTCTCCGTCGCGTCGGGTATCTCGAGGGGCGCGCCCTCGAGCAGCGCCGGTTCCGTCGACCCGTCGCTCGTCCGTGTCATATCGAAACGTTCGGCCGAAGCCGTATGCGTGTGTCGCCGCGAACGGTCGCTCTCGGAACACAGTCACGGATAGGGGTGATAGCCTTCTTTAGGCTGGTCGGTGGCCGTCTCGGATACACTATGGGTGACATTGACGTTGCGATCGGCGTCGACGCGGACTGTGTCGCCGGCTGGCTCGGCTCCTACGGCGGCGAGGACTCGCCCGCGGACCTCTCTCGAGGGTTGTCCGCCGGAAACGAGGGCATTCCGCGGATGCTCGCGCTCTTCGAGGACGCGGACATCGAGACGTCCTGGTACGTCCCCGGTCACACGATCGAGACCTTCCGCGACGAGATCGAGGCGGTTGCAGCCGCCGGACACGAACTCGGCGTCCACGGCTACTCGCACGAAAATCCGACCGACCTCTCGCGGGAACAGGAGGACGAGATCCTCGAGGTGTCGATCGACCTCATCGAGGACATCACCGGCTCGGAGCCCGTCGGCCACCGCGCCAGCTGGTGGGAGTTCAGCGAGAATACGCCGGATCTGGTCGAGAAGCACGGCTTCGATTACGACAGCAGTCTGATGGAGCGCCAGTTCGAGCCCGGTTGGATGCGCAAGGGAGATAGCTGGGAGAAGATCCAGTACGACGAGGATCCGGAGACGTGGATGGGGCCGTATCAGTACGGCGAGGAAACCGACGTCGTCGAGATTCCGATCAGCTGGTACCGGGACGACATCCCGCCGATGCTGTTTATCAAACAGCCGATCTACCACGCCGGCTACAAGAATCCGGAGATGATGTACGAACAGTACTACAAGCGCCAGTTCGACTTCCTGTACGACCGGCGAGGTGCCGGCGTCTACACGTTCACGATCCACCCGGACATCCACGGCCTGCCGCACATGATCCCGCTGTTCGAGGAGTTCATCCGGTACGTCAAGGGCCACGAGAACGCACAGTTCGTCACCCTCGAGACCGTTGCCGAGAAGTACAGGGACGATCCGTCGGTCTACGAGAGCGAGAGCGACTACGTCTAACGGTAGTTGGTACTGCTGTTTCTTACTCAGACCCTCACGTGAAACTTCGTGGTACGTACAAGGGAACTACGTATCACTTCGGTCCGATCCCTCTCCTGCAGTGGCGCGCGCTGTCGACCGGCCGAACGCCAGTGAGGGCGGTCGACAACATTGTGCGAGGGACGAACGAGCGCAGCGAGTGAGTCGGCTGGGGAGGGTGTGGCCATCCCGTGTGTTCGTGCGAGCGGGACCTGGTCCCGTAGTTGTCACTGCGAAAGTCCCTGGCCCCTTTCAGTCCCGCCCGGCAGCGGCCGATCGGCACTGCGGTCTCAACGGCGGTTGTTCAGTATGCACACGCAATTACCGAATCGTCCCTATCGACTGCTAACTACTCGGCGAACGCGTCCCGAATCCCCGTCTCGTCGTCGTACGCCTCGAGCGCGAGCGCGAGTCGGATCCGGGCCTTCTGCGCGGGAAGGTCGCCGGCGAAGATGGCGCCGTACTCCCGAAGGCGTTCGCCGCCGCCGTCGCCGCCGTACACCGGCGTTACTCGTCCCTCGAGACAGCGCGACGCGACGACGACCGGCACCCCGTCGTCGATCGCCTCGCGGGCGGCCTCGGCGATACCTGCGGTCGCGTTCCCCAGCCCGGTGCCCTCGACGACGATCCCGTCCGCGTCGCGCTCCAGTGCGGCTTCGAGCAGACCGCCGGTGACGCAGCTCCCGCTCTTGATCGTGAAGACGGTCGCGGCGAGCGACGTCGCCGCGAGCGGTCGGGTCTCGGCTCGAGGAGCACGGTGGACCGCGACGCCGTCTCGGTCGAGGGTCGCGACCGGCCCGGCGTTCACGGATCGAAACGTCTCGAGGGCCGACGTGTGCGTCTTCGTCACCGATCGCGCGGCGTGAACCGACTCGTTGAACGCGACGAACGTACCGCCGGCGCCACGCTTGGCGAACGCGCGTCCGGCACGGACCGCCGACAGCAGGTTGCTCGGCCCGTCCGGGCTCACCTCGTCCGGGCGGCGCTGGGCGCCCGTCAGAAACACCGGCGTATCCGGCTGGACGGTAACGTCGAGGTAGTAGGCCGCCTCCTCTATCGTGTCCGTTCCGTGCGTGACGACGACGGCGTCGACCGTCGGATCGTCGTCGAGCGCTCGCACCCGCTCGCCGACTGTTTCGAGCGTCGCCGCGTCCATCTCGTAGCTCGGAATGTGAGCGACTTCTTCGACGGTGAGCGTGCCGTAGTCCTCGAGTTCGGGAACGGCCTCGAGGAGTTGTTCACCCGTTCGTGTCGGCGTCGCACCGCCGGTCGCGTCGGTGCTCGCGATGGTGCCGCCGGTACCGAGAACGGTCACGTCCATGTCGACGGCTTCGACGCCGACGGACGAAAAGGTGTGCGGGCGTCCGAACGGCGTTCCCGCGCGATTTGGAGGCCGTAGTTCCCCGTTCACACGACGAGTGTCTCGGTCAAGCCGTCTCGTGACCGCTTCCTCGAGACCGTTCGGCTCGAACGCACGACCACCCGGCCGAAACGGAAATACAGCGACGAAATTCCGTTCCAGCCATTAGCGCGGACGTTAGCGTGAAAAACACCCTTCTCGACGCATAGAACTATGAGGTGGTAAAGCATACCATAGTATATGAAGTCCAGGTGTACGCTCTGCAGGCAAGTCATCCCGAACCGGTCACTGCAGCGGTGGTGTGAATGCGGGTGGTGTATGGATCCGAACTGCAAACGGAACCACCAATCGTTCTGTCCAGTGCACGGGACGGAACGGTGGATCGGCGCGGTCGAAATTTGAACCGATCGCAGCCTTCTTTGGAAGTGGTTAAACGTGGTGATGCGACGTGAGACAACTACTGAACGTCGAAGTTCCGTTCAGCATGCGTGTTGTCGGTCCAGATTTCGTATTCGTCCTGGGCTGCGACTTCGTTACTTCAAATCCTCGTGGCAGCACGTACTCGCTGCTCACGGTATAGTCGCAACGAAAAGTGGGCCAACTCGGAAATGGTTCGTTGACCTTACAGTTCCGTTCAGCGTCTGAATGCTTCTGATAATCGGACGCTGTCAGGTGGTTTCCTTCAAGTTGGGATTCCGGGGAAAGCCATATCCAATCACGGAAATGATAATCTCGAACCGATCGATCCGCGCACCGCGCAGCAACTCTACCTCGACCACAAGGAGACGCAATCGATGGAGTGGACCGTTCGCGGCCACCGCTACCGGACGAACCACTTCGTCCGCTGGTGCGACGAGAAAGACATCGACAACATGAACGACCTCACGGGGCGGCACGTACACGAGTACCGTCTCTGGCGGAAGGAGGACGGCGACCTCAACACCGTCTCGCTCCAGACGCAGATGTGTACGATCCGCGTGTTCCTCCGCTGGTGCGGATCGATCGAGGCGGTCGATCCGGACCTGCACACCAAAGTCATGGTCCCGCAGGTCCCGCCGGAGGAGCAACAGCGCGACGAGTTAGAAAGCCAACTCACGGAGCTGAAAGCGGAGCAAGAAGAGCTCGCGGCGGAGTACAACGTTGGATCGCTCACGGAGTTCCGAGAGCGACTCGCTACGGACGAGTTGTCGGCTGAAGAGCTTAGAGAGCATCGCAACGTGATCGCTACATGGGAAGCGATCAACACGGAACTCGGGCTCGTAAAGCATGCGCTCCAGCTGTACGGAGATGTCGTCGAACTCTCCTCGTCCCGAACCGACTCGCGTTCGTCGTTCGCTTAATGGTTGTATTTCTCGCTAATCGGGCGAACTTGCAGAGCAAACGGCTCCACGACCGTATCCAGCAACGGCTCAGTGCTGACTGTGACAACGTTCGACGACGGCGTGCTGAGCCGCGCGAAGCTGGCCCGTATTATGTCATTGGCGACGTGAATCCGCGACAGTTTCTCGACGATGACGAGTATCCAGCGACAGGCGCTCGGGTCGAGGTCGGGTTCCAGCTACGAACGAGCGATCCGTATGAGCACTACAGGATCAACTGGATTGAGCCGGACCGAAGTCTGCTGGTCAGCTGGCACCAAGATGACACTCACCACGACCTCGGACCGGTACACTTGCAAGTGAACGACGGCTCGACGGTCGTCGCTCACGAACAAGCGCAATTCATCGACACGCATCCGCTCGACGTCGTTGAGCAGAGAATCAAATCGTTTCGAGATGCGATCCTCGCCGTCAACTGGGAGGGGGAACGACCAATCGGGTTCGACACGTCTGCGCCTCTCTTCGAGTAATGCCAAAGATGCGTTTTGATTTAGAAATACGATGTCTGACCACCCAAAATTTTATCAACTATACAACCGTTTGGGCTAATTGGAATCCCAAGACGGAGGCGACCCGCGTTCAGAAGTGAATCAACTAAGCGGCGAAATCGAGGGGACATCGGTTCCCTCGAACGCCGTGAACGGAACCGTTGAACGCTAAACCTGGCGTTTCCGAGTGTCTAAGAAGCGTTCAGAAGCTGAGTGGGCCAACTCGGATTTGAACCGAGAACCTCCACCTTATCAGAGTGGCGCTCGACCTAATTGAGCTATTGGCCCGCGTCCGCATCAGTCAGTTGTGCGGTTATATGTTTAAGCGTTTCTTTCTCTCGGACCCGTGCGAACCGCTACCGAGCGAAGGGGTCGTCGCTATCGTCGCTCGAGTCCGTCTCCTCGTCGCCGAACTCGATCGTGTACGAGTCCTCGTCGTTCGAATCGACCGAGTAGGCGTCCTTGCCGAGGTCGTAGGTCCCGCCATCGGTCGATTCGGTTCGGCTCGCCCCCGATTCGTTCTCGTCCGGGAAGCCGAACGTCCAGACCTTGCCGCTGGCGAAGCCGCCAGTCTTCTTGTCCGCGTACGGGACGATCACGTAGCGTTTGAGCGCGGTTCGGATCGGGATCCGGGTCAGCGGAACGACCAGCAGGAAGCCGATCAGGTCCGTGACCAGACCCGGCGTGAGCAGAAACGCTCCGGAGGCGATCAGGAACCCGCCGTCGAGCAACTCGTTGGTCGGCGGTCTCCCCTCGGCGAGCGACCGCTGCATCTTTCGGATCGTCCGCCGTCCCTCGGCCCGCACGAGCAACATTCCGACGAGACCGGTCAACACGACCAGCAGGACCATCAGCGTCCAGCCGGTGTAGGCGGTCGCGACGAACCCGAGGAGCACCGCATCGAGAAACGGGATCAGCAGTAGCGCAAGGATCCACCGGAGCATACCGCAATATAGCCGTTGCCGGGTGAAAACCCTTTACACTCGTTTCGCGACGCGGACGTTCGCGGCGGAGCGGATCGATCCGTCCGTCCGCTCGAACCCGAACGAAGCTCTTAGGCCGCGGACGGCCAACGGACCAGTATGAACGATCAAACGCGCGTCGAGTGGCGCGAGTGGGGCCAGGACGCCTTCGACGAGGCCGCTTCGGCCGACGTCCCAGTTCTGTGTTCGCTCACCGCAGCGTGGTGCGATCACTGCCACGAGATGGATGCGGAGACCTACGCGGAGCCGCGGATCGCGGCACACGTCAACGACGGCTTCGTCCCGGTTCGAGTCGACGTCGACCGTCATCCGCGCGTGCGCGATCGGTACAACATGGGCGGCTTTCCGTCGACGGTCTTTCTCGCCCCGGACGGGAACGTCCTGACCGGCGCCGGCTACCTCGGCCCGGACGGGATGCGCCAGGTGCTCGACAGCGTCCGCACGATGTGGGAGACGAAAGGCAGCGGCGCCGCTCGCGTCCCCCGGGCGCTTCGAGAGGACGAGCCGCCGGCCGGCGCGCTCTCGAGCGACGACGAGGCGTCGATGCTCGGCCAGCTTACCGAGGCCTACGACGAGGTTGCCGGGGGCTGGGGGTCGGGACCGAAGTTCCCGCTGCCCGACGCGCTCGAGTTCGCGCTCAAGCGCGACCGCGAGATGGCGCTGCGCTCGTTCGACGCTGTCAGCGCGAACCTGCTCGACGAGTACGAGGGCGGCTTCTACCGGTTCGCGACCGAACGCGACTGGTCGGGGCTCCAGCACGAGAAGCTGCTCGACTCCAACGCCGCGCTCGTACGCGCGTTCGCGAACGCCTACCTCCACACGGGGAAAGACGAGTACCGCGACCCCGCCGAACGCACTATCGAGTTCCTGACGACGACGCTGTGGAACGCCGACGCCGACGCGTTCGCGAACAGTCAGGCCCCCGGAGACGCGGCGAGCTACAGCCTCGAGCCCTCCGAGCGCGAGGCTGCCGACGATCCGCCGGTCGACGAGGGCGTCTTCGCCGGCCCGAACGCGCTGGCGATCGAAGGGCTGCTCACCTACTACGCCTACACGGACGACGAGCGGGCACGGCGGTACGCCGAGCGCGCGCTCGCGACGCTCCGGGAGGAACTGCTCGTCGACGGCGTCGTCGCACACGCACTCGAGGACGGCGACACCGCCGACGAACCGGTGTGCCTGCTCTCGAACCAGGCCCGCGGGCTCGCCGCCCTGACGACGGCCGGGAGCACGCTCGAGACGGACGTCCTCGCAGATGCGACGGCGATCGCCGACGCGACGATCGACCGGCTCCGTGAGGGGGACTCGTTCGTCGACAGCGCGGCCGACGGCGTCGGACTGTGCGACCGACCGCTGCGACCGCTGGACGCGAACGTCGCCCTCGCCGACGGACTGGCCGAGCTCGCGGTGCTCACTGGCGAGGATCGATACCGACGGATCGCCAGAGAGACGCTCGAGGACTTTGCCGGCGCCAGTGACCGCTTCGGCGTCCAGATAGCCCAGTACGCGACGGTCGTCTCCCGGCTGCTCGAGGGGCCGCTCGTGCTCCGTGTCGGTGACGATCCCGGTTCGGACCTCCATCGCGCGGCGTTGCGCCTCGCGGATCACGAGAAGGTCGTCGTCCCGGGAGCCGACGGGCTGGAATCCGGTACCGCACGCGTCGAACGCGGCGATCAGGTCTCACCGCCGGCCGAAACTCCGGAGAAGTTGAGCGATCGAGTCCGGACAGTTCTCGAGTGAGCTACGGGGGTAAGACGCCGCAGGTCAGAAATTCAGCAAACTACCACAGCGTTTTTGTTTCTCGGGTGAACCTCTGTTCGTATGGCCAGTCTCAGGGATCTCGGGCTCTCCGAGTACGAGGCTCGAGCGTACCGAGCACTGCTGAACACCGGTCCCACGACCGCCAAGGAGCTATCGCGCGCGAGCGACGTGCCGATGGGGCGGATCTACGACGTGCTCAACAGCATCGAACAGTACAATCTCGTCCGCAGCCAGACCGCGAGTCGGCCGAAGAAGTACGTCGCCGTCGAACCCTCGACCGCGCTGGATCGCCTGCTCGACGACAAGAAGCGCGAACTCGAGGAGAAGGCGGAGCAGTACGAGTCGATCGTCGATAACCTCGCCAGCGAACTCGACGCGGCGGACCCCGTCGAGGAGCAGTTCTGGACCGCCGCCGTCGGCCCGGAGGAGACGGTGGATCTGTTGCTGGAGCGGCTGGCGGCCGCGGACGAGCACATCGTGATGGTCTTTGCCGATCCCGTTCCCGCGCGAGATATACAGGTCGTCAGCGAGGAGATCCACGCGGAGATCGAGAACGCGCTCGACCGCGGCGTGGCAGTCGACATTCTGATGACACGAGAGATGGTCAACTCGCTCTCTCCGAAGGTCGGCGAGCGCTATCGGGACGTGTTACAGACGCGCGACAACTACGACGTCCGAACCAACGACGCCGTTACCGGCTCGTTCAACGTTATCGACAGCGTCGAAGTCTGCATCCAGGTTCCGAACCCGCTCTCGTCGGGCGACGCGTTCGGGATGATCGATCTCAAGGATCCGGAGTTCGCCGCGAAGGTCAACTCCGAGTTCGTTCCGCGGTGGGAAGAGGCAGAGCAGCTCGTACTCGACAGCGGCAACTGAAGATCGGTCCTGACTCGATTCGACAGCGCCGATCTTCCTCTCGCCGTGCAGTCGGCACACCAATGGCTACAGTCGCCTCGCTAGTCGTCGACTTCCGAACGCAACTGATCCATCTCGACGATTCGTTCGGCGTGAGCGTTGTGCTGGTGAATCGACTCGTCGTTCGACTGTTTCATCGTGACCACGGCGTCGTCCGGCAGGTGATCGAACTCGTCGACGACCCCCTCGGCCATCGACCGCACGCAGTCCTCGACGAACTTCGCGTCCGCGTGGGCCGCGTACGTCATGTGATCCTCGTCGGGTCGCTTTGCGAGGTTGTAGATCCGCGCGCTCATCGAGTCGCGGGCGATGTCGATGACGTCGTTGAGGTCGACGTCCGGATCGCCGTTCGCTTCGACGGTCAGCGTCGCGTGCCCGCGCTGGGAGTGACCCGGCTGTGGCACCTGGTCGAGAAACTCCGTGATCGTCTCCTCCTCGACGCCCAGGTCCTCGAGCGTCTGTTTCGCGCGCGCGGCGGACATCCCCTGCGAGCAGGGACAGACCGTCATTCCGACGACCTTCGCGCCGATCTCCTCGCGGGTACCCTCCTCGGTCGCCGAGGCGGCCGCGATGATGTCGACCGTGTGCTGGGTTTCGCGGTCGCTCGCGGGCGTCTGCTCGCGGCGCATGAACTCCGCCTCCATCGAGACCTCTGCGCGCGAAGTGTAGTCGTGTTTGCCGAGGAGTCGTTCGGCGACCTCGCCGCAGACCTCCTCGACGCGGTAGGCCTCGTCCCTGGTGGCGTCCTCGAGGATCTCGTCGATGACCTCCATGTTGCGGCTCATGTCCGCGCCCTTTCGCCAGGCGGGGAGGTCGACGAAGACCTCGAACTCGGCCGTCAGCACGATCGGTCGTTTGTCCTCGCGGGCGATCTTGACGAGTTTCTCGACGCCGGTGACGCCAACCTGACTCAGGCCGACGGTAACGTCGGGGGACGACGCCTGCACGTCCGGAAGCTGTTGACTCATTGTCCGTATTCAGGGTAGCGTGCGATTAGACCTTTCGGAACCGGTACTCCCTCCTTCGACGTGAGTTTCGGTGTCGAACGAACACGCTCGTGCCGGAACCTCCGGCAGCGGGTGGTGTTCGGGAACGCTCGTTTCTTTAAGTGTCTCTGGTCACAAGGTGGAGCTATGACGGGAAGTCGTCCGTTCTCGGGGTGTCCTACAAACGGTGAGCGCTGCAGCCATCGCTCGTCGACTCAAGGATCTCTTCGCTTCGATCACCCGCTCGCTCTTTAAGTGTCTCTGGTCACAAGGTAGAGCTATGACGGGAAGTCGTCCGTTCTACCGCACTCAACTCCGTTCGAGCGACGCGTGTGGTACGCCCTCGAGCGAGGACGAGGGCCGGAGCACTTGTCCACTCTCGAAACGTAGCGGACGACGGTAACGATGGGATCGGTCCCCGCTCACGTGCGCGAAACGGTCGACGATCAACTCGCCGAGATCGAACGCGCCCACGAAGTGTCGGTCGTGTTGGCGGTCGCCCGCGGGAGTCACGCCTGGGGCGCGGCGAGTCCGGCGAGCGACTACGATGTCGGCTTCGTCTACGCGCCGACGGACCTGCGGCGGTACGCCCACCTCGAGGGCGTCGACGACGTTACCCTCGCGGAGCGCGACGCGTTCGAGTACCAGGGCTGGGACGTCCGCAAGTTCGCGGCGTTGCTCGCCGACTCGAACGACGGTGCGATCGATCTCCTCCGGAGTCCGATCCGATACCGCGCCGCGTACGACCCCGACGAACTGGCCGCGTACGTCGAGCGAACGTACAACCCCATCGACCTCTACCACGCGTGGCGAGGGATCGCCGCGAACAACTACCGCAAGTACCTCTCCGAGCACCTGGTTCGGAGCGACGGTCGGCTCTTTCCGATCCTCGAGGCGCGCGCAGACGAGTACGTCGTCGAGGACGACGACGGGACGACGACCGTTTCTGCGGACGACGAACGGTTCACCGAGACGCGGACGAGGCTGACGGTCAAACGAAACCTGACGGTCTGCCGCGCCGCGATGGCCGCGCGCTACCTGCGAGCGACCGGCGAACGCGGCGACCACGAGCTCCCGGCGCTCGAGTTCGAGACGTTCCTCGACCAACAGGCTCCGTCGGCGTTCGACGCGGCCCGAATCGACCGCGCTCGAGCGCTACTCGAGCGAAAGCGGGATGGTGAGGGCGACGTTCGGGTCGGCGACGCGGTGGGTCGGGCGTTCGCCCACCCGTCGAAACGGATCGATCCCGAGATTCACGCTCGAGACGGACCCAGTCGGAAACGACTGGACGAGTTCATCGACGAGATGCTCGAGACGGTACGGTGACGCGGGTCGCGGCGGCGCACCGCCCGTCCGTTCTTTAAGTGTCTCTGGTCACAAGGTAGAGATACGACGGGAAGTTATCCGTTCGACTGGTTTCGATCGTTCCTCAGCGACGCGTCCGGTATCCCACTTCGGCACTGGTGTTCTCACTCGAGCCGTTTTCGTTTTAAGTATCTCTGGTTACAAGGTAGAGCTATGACGGGTAGTCGGTCGTTCTACCGTTCTCGGACGCTCCAGCCGGGCGACTGTCGTTAATCGAGGGGCCGGTTTCCTTTGAGTAGTTCTGGTCACAAAGTAGAGCTACGAAGGGCTTTTTCGCACCTGATTGTATCGGGCGATTGTACTTCTGAACGACGTGTTAATCGGTTTAGCAGTCCCAACGGCGGCAAAACGAGCAAGTCTTTTTCCGTCTCCCGGTCTGAGCGACACACGATGTACGACGACGGTGTTGACTCCGGGCCAGCCCTCCAGCGGGACCCCGATCCCGACGGCCGGGACGGTGACCGCCGCCTCGAGACGCGCCCCGGCTCCGGGTCACTCTCCCGAGCAGACGTCCAGCGCGATTCGACCGTCCGCCAGTGGGGCGTCGTCACGCCGAGCGCGACCGTCATCGGTCGCGCTGAGTCGCCCGACGAGGAGCTCCCGGAGAGCGTCCGGCGGCTCCACGACGAACAACACGGCGCGACGCCGGGATACAGCGAGCGCGCCCACCGACTCGACCGCCTGCGGACGACCCAGGCGCTGTGTAACGCCCTCGATCTGACGCCGTGGCAGCGAGACCTCGCGCTCGGCGTGATGGACGAGATCGACCTCACCGAGTTCGGCAGCCAGCGCGCGATTCCGAAGGTCGCCCTGGTCGTCATCCGCCACGTGGTCGACGTCGACCGCCAGGCGTACTTCGGCCTCGACGATATCGACGCCTCGGCGCTGTCACCCGACCGGATGGACGAGCTGTTCGGCCAGTACCGCGCCCACGATATCACGGACGAGGAGGCGTTCAAGCGACTCGCGGCCCAGTACGGCCTCGACACGACGAATCTGAACCGCCTCCGTCGAGTGCTGAAATCGCAACTCGAGGACGAACTCCCGGCCTACGGCCGTAACCCCTACCGGGACCCGAACCTGCCGAGCCTCGAGGCCCGCACCGACGAGGAGTCGAGCGACGCGACTGGCGACTCCGAGACCGACGACGCCGGCGAGTAACCCGGCCGAAGGGCCGCTGCTCGAGGGAGCTCACTCGAACTTCAGGCTCGCCCGGTTCCCGAGCCAACTGCCGGTGACCGGTGGCTTTTCCGTCGCGAACACCTACCGCGAGCATGTCCGACACGGAGCAGATCGATCGACTCACGCTCTATGCCGACTACGTCTGTCCCTTCTGTTACCTGGGCAAACAGTCGCTCGAGCGGTACCGCGACGAACGAGACGGGTCACTCGAGGTCGAGTGGCACCCGTTCGACCTGCGGCGGGGGAAGCGAAACGACGACGGTTCGATCGATCACTCGGCCGACGACGGGAAAGACGACGATTACTTCGAGCAGGCGCGGGAGAACGTCCGTCGACTCCGGGAGGAGTACGACGTCGAGATGGCCCAGGAGCTGGCGATCGAGGTCGACTCGCTGAACGCACAGCTCGCCTCGTGGTACGTCTCGGGAACCTACCCGGACCGGTGGGCCGACTTCGACGCGGCGATCTACGAGGCCCTCTGGCAGGACGGACGCGACATCGGCGATCCCGACGTGCTGACCGCCCTCGCTACCGACGCCGACCTGCCAGAGGACGAAATTCGGGAGGCGATCGAGGACGACGGGCTTCGGGCGGAGCTCGAGGATCGGTTCACCGACGCCCAGCAGCAGGGAGTCACCGGCGTGCCGACGTTCGTCCACGACGGGTACGCGGCCCGCGGTGCGGTGCCGCCGGCGCAGCTCGAGCGCCTGATCGACGGCGACGACTGATCACTCGAGTTTCTCGAGCCCGTCGAAGAAGCTGGCCTGCGGGCCGACGAGCGTAACGGGGTCGTCGGCGACCGAAACCTCGACCGTCGCCGGCGGCTCGAGTTCCTGCCGGTTGCGGCCGTCGCTGATCGCGTACGCAGTCTCGGCTCCGGAGACGGTAAGCGTGATCTCTGCGTCGGAATCCACGACCAGCGGCGGCATCGAATCGATCGCGGCCATCTGTGTCACGACTAACGCGTCGGCCGTGGGGTGGACGAGCGGTCCCCGTTCGCTCAGGTTGTACGCGGTCGACCCCGTGGGCGTGGCGACGAGAACGCCGTCGGCGTGGCTCTCGGCGTATCGCTCGCCGTCGACGCGGATCTCGACGGTGACGCCGCCGCCGCGGCCCCGCCGCGGGCCGTGGACGAGAATCTCGTTGAGCGCCGGGTCGAGCGTCCAGTCGTCGCCGCTCGCCCGGAGCCGAGCGAGCTTTCGGCTCTCGACGTCGCCGGTTTCCCGGAGCGTCGCGACGAGGTCCCTGACGGCGGCAACGGCGGCCTCCGGTGCGACGGCGTTGAGAAAGCCGACCTCGCCGAGGTTGACGCCGAGGATCGGCGCGCTGCCGACCTCGCGGGCGACGAACAGGAGCGTACCGTCGCCGCCGATACTCACGACGAGATCGCGGTCGGCCATCGCCGCGACCGGGACGTGATCGCTGTCGATCGCAGTCCCAGTTTCCTCGTCGACGACCGCGACGGTGTCGTCCGCTCGCTCGAGCGTCTCGACCAGCGTCGCGGCGAGTTCCTGTGCCCGCTCGTTGTCACGTTGTGCGACGATTCCGACGGCGACGTCCATCGTCGGCGGCTAGCCGTCCGCGGACAAAAAGTCATGCGTCCCGTCGGCTGTCGGCCGATCAGACGCCGCCGTCAGTAGCGACCCGTTTCAACGCGTTCTCGCGAGTAAATCCGGATTGATCGCGCGTTCGCGGTCCATACTTTTGCGGCCGACCCGTGACCGGACCGGTATGGCGGAACGGACGACAAGCGACGACGTGATGACTCGGGCCGAACTCGCGTCGTACCTCTCGAGTCTCGCCCAGGAGTTCGACGACGGAAGCGAAGAGATCGCCGTCGCCGTCGGCAACAAAACCGTCTCCCTCAGTCCACCGGAGAACGTCAACGTCTCGGTCGACGTCGTGGAGCGCTCGTCGATACTCCGGGGGGAACGCGAAACCATCGCCATCGAACTGAGTTGGAAACCCTGAAATGTCGGCCGAGGACGCCGTACTGGTCTTCGTTCTCAGTCTGCTGGTGGGGACGGTCGCCATCCTCGCCGGGGCGCGACTGGTACTCGACACGGACGCGGGGGTTCCAAACGCCGCGCTGACGGCGCTGATCGGCGCACTCGCGTGGGCCCTCGCGAGTTACTTCGTCGGCTGGATTCCGATTCTGGGCGTGCTGGTGATGCTCGTCGTCTGGATCGGCGTGGTAAACTGGCGGTATCCCGGTGGCTGGGGGACGGCGGTCGCGATCGGATTCGTCGCCTGGCTCGTCGCCGTCGGTATCGTCTACGCGTTTGCGATGGTCGGCATCATCGCACCCGAAGTGCTCGGCGTGCCCGGCGTGTAGATCGACCGGCGCTACGCCCGGTAACCTTGCCGTACCAACGCGCATATTGATATATCGTCTCCCACAACAGGGAAGAGAATGCGCCGTTCGCACGTGGTCGCAGTCGTCCTCATCGCAGCCGCGTTTCTCTTCATCGGCGGTCCCTCGCTGTTGTTCTCGAGTTCGATCGACGAACCGACCGAGGACGCACAGGAGACGCCGGAACTGGTCTCGCTGGAGGACTCCGAGAGCGAGTTCTGGCGGTTCCTCAGCCCGCAGGAACGCTTCCAGGAGCGGAGCCCAGTAAACGTCATCGTCCGCGGTGAGACCGACGACGTGCTCTGGGCGATGAGCGAACGGGGAGACGGCGACTGGGAAGAGGTCGAAGAGAAAGAAGAGGAAGCCGAGGATGGCCCCGGGAACGACACGATTCTCGAGAACAATACCGTCCTCGAGAATACCACGGTCCTCGAGGAGGACGGTCGCCACGCGACCGGTATCGCCTGGGGTGAGGCCACGGGGGCGACTCGCTACGCCTGGATCGACCCTGGCCCGGGCGAGGACGGCTACTGGGCGACCGAGTCGCTCCAGTTCGAGGACGGCGACTACTACGGCCAGCGCTACCACATCCGGCTCTACGAGAGCCCGAACGAGGACGACGAGTGGCTCGCCATGCAGGCCCACACCGAACACTTCGACTGGTTCACCCTCCGTCACCGCGTCGACGGCGTCGAAGCCGCCCAGTCGAAAGTCGAGACGGACTTCATGGATCATCCCCGCGTCGACACGGAAGAGGACGTTCGCCGGATCTATCTCGACAACGCCGGCCCGTCGGACGCCAACGGCTGGGCGACCGTCGTCGACCTGACGGGGATGGTTGTACTCCCCGCGGGAGCCGGACTGGTAGCCAACCGTCGCGTTCGACGCGCCAGCAGTGCCGGAGAAACCCTCGAGGAACGACCGGCCGAGCGCGAGTCGAGCGGGCTCGGCGGTCGCCTGACCGACCACGATCGCCAGCGGATCGCGGCCGCCGCCGGTCGGCTCGAGGCCGGCCACGTTATCCTGTTGTTTACCATCCTCGCGCTGTTGCTCGGCGTTCGGATGGGCGGACTGCTCCTCGAGCGGCGCACTCACTTCCTCACCCCACACATGATCGCGGCACTGCTCTACCCGGTGATTGCGGTCGGAATCCCGACCGCGACCTATCTGATCGCGCGCGGGCTCACTCGACGGCTCGACGCTGCGATCGTCGCCGCCGGTTCGCTGTCACTGGCCATCTGGCTCGACTACGGGCTGCTCGGTGTCGACGCGATCCCGCTCGACGTTGTCCTCCAACGGATGCTCGTCGTCATCGCTCTCGGGCTGATCGCCGCCGGTGCGGCCAAACGGGCGACTCGAGAGTCCCGATTCAACGACCTACTGCTCGCCGGCGTCGCTATGTGGGTGCTGGTGCTCGTCGGGATCCTGTTCGGCTACCTGTAGCGGTTTCGGCTCTTCGCCGTCCGGTCTTGTCCTCTCGAGGAACACGTGCGAGCAGTCGGTATACGGTCCGCACGGCCGTAGGACCGGTATGGAAACCTGTCCACACTGTAACGAGCCGCTGGAACTCGCCGTCGAACCCGAATCGGTGATCGTTCACGAGGGGACAAGCAGTCGAAGGATCGAACCCGACGTGTTCACCTGTTACTCGTGTGACGCCGTGCTGTTCGCGACGGTCAGCCGAGAACTTGCCGGGGACTGAGCGGTTGTGAGTGGCTGCTCGAGAAGGATGCACCGACCCGGGAGTCGAACGAGAGCCAGGCGCTCGACCCCGCTCCGCTCGTCCGCTTCGACTGGCAGGGCTCACTCCCCTCGACCGCAAGTGCGGCTCGCGCTCTTGTTCGCCGCAAAAGTGCGCCGACCGGGAGTTGAACCCGGGCTATAAGCTTGGGAAGCTTATGTCCTGCCACTAGACCACCGGCGCGTTCGTCGCTGTACTCTTCACGCGCCGAGGCTCGCAAATTCGGAGGATTTGCTCACCACCGGCGCAGACTCACTTCGTTCGTCTGCCCCGCGGATCGCGATTCCTGCGAAATCGCTCACCGCCGGCGCGCGACGCTTTCGTCACCCGAACGTAGCTGCCGATTACACTTCAACGTAGCGTTCCGCACGAATCCTCGAGAATCGACCGGCCGTCCACTTTTTTCGGTCGAGGGGAGCCTATTAGGCCGATCCATACGTACACTCGGCCGATGATCGACCTTCGGTTTTCGGACGCGGAACTGGAACGACGACACGACCACATTACGAAGTTCATCCGCGGGCAGATCGACGCGGCGGGCGTAGACGGCGCCGTCCTCGGACTCTCCGGCGGGATCGATAGCACCCTCGTCGCCAACCTCTCAGTCGACGCGCTCGGCGCCGAGAACGTCCACGGGCTCGTCCTGCCCGCACGCGTCAGCGGCGACGAGAACATGAGCGACGCCGAGCGCGTCGCGCGAAACCTCGAGATCACCCACGACGTGATCGAGATCGAGCCGATCGTCGACTCGCTGCTCGGCGCCTATCCCGAAGCGGAGAGCGACCACGAGGCGGTCGGCAACGCTCGAGCGCGCGTTCGGGCCGTGCTGAACTACCTGGTGGCGAACCACGAGAATCGAGTCGTGCTCGGAACGGGCAACCGCAGCGAGGCCGCCGTCGGCTACTTCACCAAGTACGGCGACGGAGCGGTCGACTGTCACCCGATCGGTAACCTCTACAAGGCACAGGTGCGCCAGCTCGCCCGTCACGCGGGTGTCCCCGACGATCTGGTGACCAAGACCCCCACCGCGGAGCTGTGGGCCGATCAGACCGACGAGGAGGAGATGGGGATCGGCTACGAGACGCTCGACTCGATCCTCGCGACCCACGTCGACGGGCCGCTGTCGGTCGACGCGACGGCTCGAGAGCTCGAGATCGAGCCGGAGACCGTCGAACGGATTCGCGGAATGTACGAGCGCAGCGCGCACAAGCGCCGGGTGCCGCCGGCCCCGGAGCCGCTCGACTAACACGCTCGGCTCTCACTCGGCCCGCCACTCGTCCTCGAGGAGTCCGTACCAGTGTGTGTCCTGGAACTCGCCGTCGATGAACTCGGTGTCCCGGTGGACCCCCTCCTCGGTGAAGCCGACCGACTCGAGCAGTCGCCGCGAGGCGTCGTTGAACTCGAACACGCGCGCGGAGATCTTGTGGAGCCCGAGCTGGTCGAAGCCGTGCTCGACGAGCAGTGCAGCGGCTTCGGTGCCGTACCCCCGCCCATGGTGTTCGGGCGCGATCCAGTAGCCGAGCTCCGCCTGCCGCGCCTCCCAGTCGATCGAGTCGAGGCCGATCGTCCCCACCGACTCCGAGTCGGCGGCGATCAGGAGGTGGACGCCGTCGTCGTCACAGACGACGTTCTCGAAGAACTCGCGCTCCTGCTCGGCGTTGATGGGCGTCGATCGGCCGATCGGCCGCCAGATCCGCGGATCGTTGACCGCCGTCTGCAGGAACTCGAGGTCCGCCTCCTCGATCGTCCGGAGCGTCACGTCGTCGCCGAGCAGGAACGCGGGTCCGGGCATCGCTCGCTTCTCTCTCGCGCCGGTCGAAAAATCGTTCGGCGGTGTGGCAATCAGTGGCGCGTTAGTCGAGAACCGCGTCGAGATCCGCGGCGTGCGAGGCGACGAGGTCGCCGAAGACCTCGGCCTCGAGTCGTTCCTGCGTCTCTCGGTCGCGATCGTCCCGGAGGCGACGTTTCAGGACGGACAACGCGTCGGCCGCGTTCGCGGCGATCTCCTCCGTCACCGTCCGCGGGTCGTCCTCGAGTCGCGAGATCAGCCCCATCCGCAGCGCCTCTTCGGCGTCGGCGACCCGCCCGGAACAGGCGAGTTCGAGCGCGTCGCCCTCGCCGACGATCCGTGGGAGCCTGACCGTCCCGCCCCAGGCGCCGAACAGTCCGAAAGTGACGCCGGGCTCGCCGTAGGTCGAATCGGGCGTGCCGACGCGGACGTCGCAGGCGAGCGCGAGCTCGAGCCCGCCGCCGCGCGCCGGGCCGTCGATCTCGGCGACGACGACGGCCGAACTCTCCTCGATCGTCCGGGCGACGCGTTGTCCGAGCCGAGCGAACTCCTCGGCCTCTCCTCGGTCGAGATCGGCGACCTCCGCGAGATCGGCGCCGGCACAGAACGCCGGCCCCGCTCCGCGGAGAGCGATCACCGGCTCCTCGGCCTCGGCGATCGCCGCCTCGAGTGACTCGAGCGTTCCGACCGTCAGCGCGTTTCGCCGCGCAGGCCGCTCGATCGTGACGATCCGGAACGAGCCGTCGTCGTCAGCGTCGATCATGCCACGACTCTACCGGGCGTTTCCAAAGGTCTTTGCCTCCTCCCTCGTAACGGCCCCATGATGGAACAGGCCGACAGATGTCGGCGGGCGGCCGTCGAGGCTGTCGCGGACGTCGAACCACCGCGGTTGCACGACTTCATCGAATCGACGCTCGATGACGCATCGATGCTTCCTGGTGCACTCGCACTCGAGAGCGCCACAGCGGTCGCGTCCGAGGCGACCACCGTACGCGACGAGACGGACGAACGCGACTCCGCCGAGACCGACGGCGTCGTCACGCACGCGGCCGGCGTCCAGCTCATCTACGAAGGACTCCGCCTCACGCGATCACTGGCCCACTCCGAGCCGTGGACCGACGGCGGCCAGGACATCGACGGCGACCTCGAGATCCTGGCTGCGGATATCCTCGTCGCCCGCGGATTCTACCTCCTCGCTCGCACCGACGCCGCCGGCAAGGCGGTCCGGACGGTCCAGGCGTTCGGCCAGGACCAGACTCACCGCCTCGACGACCGTGATGACAGCGGCGACGTCGTCGATCCGGCGAGCCACGACGCGAACCTCGAGCGCGACGTCCTCGAACTCGCCGTCCTCGCCGGCGCCGCCGCCGTGGACGAAACGCCGTCCGCAACGCTCCTCGAGACCGTCGAGGAGCTCGCCGCGACCGCCGGAACGTCGTTCCCGCCCGCCGAGCACTGTCTGATCGGGCCCGACTCGATCCCGTCCGAGTGTTCGATCGAGGAATCCACGACCGATCGGGCGACCTCCGCGACGGATAGCTAACTGCGCTACGGTAACCCACGCCCGGTGGCGAATCGAAACCCATAAAGAGGACTCGAGTCAACGAGAAAGTACGCGCCTGGGTAGCTTAGCGGTAAAGCGCGTCCTTGGTAAGGACGAGAGCCCGGGTTCAAATCCCGGCCTAGGCTCTTATAATTTTGTTGATAATACCGCGCAGAACCTTCTCTTGAGAATTCTCTGAAGAGGGATCCAAGCGTTTCTAGATGAGATAGTCAAAGTAATTCTATGGAATCCATCTCGTAGAAGACGACACTATCGGCTCGCGCGAGTTCTCGGCCCAAAATTCAGATCGCCGCCTCCATTGAAACCGTATAGTATTGATAGATTCTCGGTAGCCGTATTACGCACAGAGAGAAGCTACTCAGAAAACGATTCCTTCACACCGAGAGCGTGTTACCAGATTGGACCCGACTGCTCTTCGAGTGATTTGGAATCCGCTCTGACCGATGCGTAGACGCGCTCGGCCCACTCGCGCGCAATCGGCGCGTCCGTATCGACGAACACCTGCATAAGACCGGTTGCCTCGTCGTAGCCCCCGATCCCGACGCGGTCGTCGAACAGCGCGAGGCCGTACGGCAGGTTTTCGCGCGTTCGGAGAGTCAAGTGTCCGCGATCGATCGCCTCGCGGGCGCGCTCGGGGTACGTCTCGAAGAGTTTCTCGACGATGTGCGGCAGGTAGATGATCTCGGTGTCGGTTTCGTCGAACACCCGCTGGTGGAACTCGCCGAGGACCAGCGGTGCCATGTGCGTCGTGTTGAACCCCCGGAATGTCTCCGACTCGTTGACGAGCGCGACGAACCGCTCGACTGGTTTGTAGGGATCGTCCGATTCGGCGACGGTGATCGTCGCATCCACGAACGGTTCGAGGATGAAGTCCCGGTGATCCTCACAGACCGCGTCCAGAAGCGGCGTCATTCTGTGTGCGGTCCGGACGTTCGCCTCGAACCGGAGGACTTCCTCGGCGATGACTGCGCCGCGCCAGGTCAACTGGAATCGGCCATCGACTTTCTCGACGAAGCCCTGCTCGTCGAGCCACTGCGTGTAGCGGTGGCTCGTCGCCCGCGAGATGTCGAGGCGCGCTTCGATTTCCCGCCGATCAAGCGGTTCCTCCAGCAGTGCTTCGAGGACGGGACCGTGCCTGACGATGTCGCCGAGGAGGTCCGTATCGATACGATCACCCGCGGCGTCCAGACGCTGGCCGAGGTAACGACGGTTCCGTTCGTTTTCCAGAATCGCCTCTAAGACCGGCGAGCCCGGGGGTGGACGACTATCCCCGTCCGATCGGTCGTCTTGGTCAGGCACCATGTGACTCACCCTCTAGACAGAGGGAGGCGCTGATAGTAACTCTATCCGGTACCCGATCCGAAATTCGTCTCACCACCTGAAACGGTACTCTCGATGCCGAATGCTACTCGACGGGTGAGGTCAACATCCGTGCGGTCGTCCGCTCCTGTATGGCACGACTAGCCATCCCCATCGAACAGATCGAACAGTTCGAAGCAGGATTCCACGGCGATCTAATTTGTCCTGACGACGTTCGAAAGAGCTTCGCTCTTTCGACTCCATCAGAACGGCGCAGCCGTTCTGAGGACGCTGCCTACGACGACGCGCGTGCAGTGTGGAACGGGATGATCGACAAGCGTCCGGGCCTGATTGCCCGATGTCGTGGCGTCGGCGACGTCATCAGCGCGGTGAACTTCGCGCGCGAGAACGATCTGCTGGTGGCGGTTCGCGGTGGTGGCCACAACGTCGCCGGGACGGCCGTCTGCGACGACGGCCTCGTCATCGATCTCTCCGAGATGCGGGGTGTGTGGGTAGACCCTGACGCACGGACAGCGTGGGTCCAGGCCGGTGCCACGTGGGCGGATGTCGATCACGAGACGCAGGCCTTCGGTCTCGCAACGCCCGGCGGGGTCGTCTCTGAGACGGGCGTCGCGGGACTGACGCTGGGAGGTGGCATCGGTCACCTCCGCTGCAAGTACGGCCTAACCTGCGACAACCTCGCCTCCGTAAATCTGGTCACGGCAGACGGTGGCTACCTGACCGCCAGCGAAGACGAAAACCCGAACCTCTTCTGGGGCCTTCGCGGTGGCGGCGGGAATTTCGGGGTCGTTACCGGCTTCGAGTTCGACCTCCACCCGGTCGGGCCCGAGGTGGCGACCTGCCTCGTATTCTATCCGGGGGGCCGAATGCGCGAGTGTCTGCGCGCGTACCGCGAGTACGTCGCGTCAGCACCCGACGAAGCCAGCACGCTCACGTTGTCGGGTGTGATGCCCGATGAGGAACTCTTCTCCTCGGACGCGGTGGACGACACCAAGATCGCCATCACGGGCTGTTACGCGGGGTCGGTCGAGGACGGTGAGCGCGCGCTCGCGCCCCTGCGGGAGATCGCTGAACCGATTGTCGACTTCAGCGGGACGATGCCGTACGTGGACTACCAGCAGCTCTTCGACGAGGACTACCCCGACGGGATGCGCTACTACTGGAAGTCGCTGTACCTCGACGGTCTGTCGGACTCCGCCATCGATCGAATCGCTTACTGGACCGATGTAGCACCGTCACCACTCTCGACGGTCGATGTCTGGCAGTTGGGTGGCGCGATCGAACGAGTAGACGTCGAAGACAGTGCGTTCGCGGGACGGCACGCTCCCTTCCTGCTCGGCGTCGAAGCGAACTGGGAGTGCCCGGAGGGCGACGACGCGAACGTCGAGTGGGTGCGTGACTGTCTCGACGACATGCGCCAGTTCTCGGACGGGTCGGTGTACCTGAACTTCCCGGGATTCCTCGAAGAGGGCAACGACATGATGCGGGCCACGTTTGGACCGACGTACGAGCGGTTAGTCGCCCTGAAAGACGAGTACGACCCGACGAATCTGTTCAGCCTAAACCAGAACATCACGCCGTCCGGAAGCGCTGAGGCCGACGGAGGAGCCTACCATGAGTGATTGGGAGTCGGAATCCCCGGCCGTCGGATGCCGCTTATCGACAGTCTGGGTCGTACTACTGAGTATAACGGTGGTATGTCTGAGCGTCCTACTGGTCGTTCCCGTCCTCGGCGAGTCCGGGCAGGCTGTTGCCACGGTTGGTTACGTGCTGGCTGAAGCACTCGTGCTGTACGTCGGATACGGGGCACTGGCGCGGGTTGCTAGCCCGGCCGCTCGTGAAATGCTCGTGAGTACCTGACCATGGAACCTCTTGGCCTCGGTATCCCGATGATCGGTCTCTTCGTCGGGTTCGGCCTGCTCATCGGCGTCCTCTTTGGGTTCTTCGGGATGGGAGGCTCGTTCCTCGTGACGCCAACGCTGTTGGTGATCGGATATCCGGCCCCGGTAGCTGTCGGGAGCGGACTCGCGTTCGTCTTCGGCACCAGTGTTATCGGTGCGCTCAGACACCGTGATCACGGTCAGGTCAGCTACACGCTGGCGGCGGTGATGATTCTCGGAATGACATTCGGCATCGAGGTCGGCACCCGGATCGTGTTCCTGCTTACGGATTTCGGCAGCGCTGACTTCGTCATCAGCGCGGCGTACGTTGGCCTTCTGGGAGTTGTCGGACTCGTTGTCCTCCGAGATGCTCGTACTGACGGTACCGAAACGGGAACGGGCCGAGTTGCTACCGAAGTTCAGTCCATCACACTCCCACCAATGATGTCGCTACCTGGCGGTGCGACCGTCTCGGTGTGGGTTATCCTTGCTGTTGGGTCGAGTATCGGCATCCTCTGCGGATGTCTCGGTGTCGGTGGAGGATTCCTTCTGCTCCCCGTCATGGTCTACGGGTTCGGCATTCCCACAGCAATCGCTGCTGGAACCAGCATCCTCCAGATTTCGATTTCGGGTGCGTTCGGGACGTTCGTCTACGCCCAGTCGAACGCCGTCAATATCCCTGTTGTCGCCGCGTTGCTCGGCGGGAGCGCGCTCGGCGCTCGCATCGGTGCAGGTGCGACGCGTCTCGTAAACGAAGCTGACATCAAGGGATACTTCGCTGGTATGCTGCTCGCTGGGAGTATTGCCACCGCAAGTAAGCAGGTGAGTGCGGTATACGGCGTCGAGACGCTTGAGACAGCGAGTGCAGCCCTCGTCTTCGTAACTGCAGTTCTGGTCAGTGGTGCGGTCGTCCACGCGTCGGTCGATTCGCTCAGGAAGAATCGAGAACATGGGTCGCCACGGACCCACTAACTACGAGCATAGCTTCGACTGATACTACTATAGAGGCCGAACGGTAGGCTGCCCGCCGGCCTGTCGTGGTTTCTGCAGCAATATTGCTGGGTGTTTTCGTCGAGCTAATAGAAACTACTGCCCCCCGTGACAACGGCTAACACAACACGCGTCGTAACCGGCCAATGGCGCCTGCACCGATGCCTCGGTACTGGAGGAGGTTCTGTCGTGCTGGGCGCAGCGACTAGAGGGGATCCTATGGCAACAACAGTAGCGATCAACACGGAAGCAGTACAACGCCGTTGCAGCGTCAAGAACAGGGGGCGAGATGTCTGACTCCATCGTGTATATCGACCGATCGGTAGTGCGCGACGGGAAGTTGGAAGAACTCAAACCGGCGATGGCGGAGCTAGTGGATTTCGTCGAGACCAACGAGCCGGAGATCCTGGCGTACGACGTCTACTTCAGCGCCGACGGAGATCGGATGACCGTGATGCACAAGCACGCTGATCAGGACTCGTTGAAATTTCACATGGAGGTTGCGGGTCCGAAGTTCCCCCCAATTGGCGAGTTCATCGAACTCGAATCCATCGACGTCTATGGCCACATTGGCGAGGACCTCACCCAGGAGCTGAGGAACAAAGCCTCAGAGTTGGGAAGCGGACGTGTCTTAGTCCACGAACTTCACCGAGGTGTCGATCGCGTTCCAGACGATTGAGTCGAAGAGTGGTCGTCCGATCGGCGATGTACAGTTCGAGTGTACGATTAGGGACGGTGGGTCTGAGCCTCGGCGGCCGTGTCCACCCGAATCCCCGTTTGCATCACTGTTTTCAGACCCCCGAATTCGAACGCCTCACGCCTCAAATGATCATTCGCTCGATAGTCGAACCGAAGCCTATAGCGCCCATACATTTGTGGCGCAACAATCGCCCGACAGCGCCATCTATTCTGCCAGATCTTGCTACTCGAACGGTCAGTGAACTTGGTACAGCTCTCGCAAAATCAATAGACAATCCCGGCCTAGGATATTATAATTTATTGATATTTCCGTTCGAAAGCTTCTGCTACGGAGCCTCCAAGAGACGATTCCGACATGCTCTGACTGAAATATAGAGTGAGAAATCCGCTATCGATTCGAGATGAACTGTCTCTACTATACTGGCAGCAGGGGCAGTCGATCGCGCGCAACGGATTCTCGGCTTCTAACCCGTCTGGCTCTCGCTAGGGTTCGATCAGTAACCTAGACAGTTCCGGTGCGACGAATCTGTCTGGCTACGTATAGTAGCCACTGAAAGTCAGCGCACACCCGATCGCACAGCTGTCGTGTGATCGGTGTGTAAATCGTTTCAGTTGGTACTATAGTGCCGCGTGATTTCTAGCTTGTCTGGTTTAGTTCGATCGGACCGTGACGATCCGAATATTAGCGCACGAATGATTTTCTCGAAACAGAGGTAGAGTACCGGTTCGAATATACCCGAATATCCAGAGGGTATACTGTAGTCAAACGAGTATTTCGCCCACATCTGGCTCAATAGCTAAGCCCGATCCTCCCCTAACCGTATGCATGCGCGAATACTCCGTTCTCTTCACCTACGAACGAGGTGTTCATCCGGTCAGAGATATCTATATCGACCATCCGGAAGTGGTGGCAACCGCCCTCGCTATTTCAGCATCTCCGGACACCGGATGGAGAGTTGAACGCATTACGGGACCTGAACGCGCGCTTGATGCGCTCGAAACCGTCTACCTCAATCCGGATATCTGCAACGAGTGCATCTGGCCACATCCGGCCTGTGACGCCCGGGTCGAGTACGAGGTGCTCGAACACGAACCGACCACCCGCACGGTCTACCATTCAACGGCCGAGGAGACCTTCTGTTACTCCGTCTCCGCGCTCGCCGTCGCGACCCTCGGTGACGGGCTCGTGTTTAATGCGACACAGCGCGGACCGCACTACGAATGGCGCGTCCTGATTCCCGCCAACCGAGACCTCGGCGTATTCCACGACGCGCTCCAAAGCGACCTTCCAGACGACGTTACCCTCACGGTTCGCCGCGTCGGGACGCCCGAGCAGTGGCAACACACTAACCGAAGCAACGGGACGGACATTCCCTACGAACAGCGCAAAGCGCTCGAAACCGCCGTGCGCCTCGGCTATTACGAGTATCCGCGCAAGGCGACGCTCGAAGACGTCGCCGACGAACTCAACCTGCCACTGACGACGCTTCGGTATCGACTTCGTCGCGCCGAAGCCTGGGCAGTTACGATAGCTCGAGGAACCACGCTTCCTGCCGGTCAGATCTCCGATGAGCAGGACGTGACCGCTGTGTCAGCTACGCAGTTCGATGAAGACTAACCTACCACTGAAACGTCTGATCAATCATCTGACCGCAATCGGATCTATCATCCCTCCGCTCGGCGAGTGACCGCGACACTGAGGGGAGACAGCGGCGCGTCTGCAAAGCGGAATTTCCCTCATTACTGTGCGTATATCTGGCCCACTCGGTTTGTAATAGTGCAAATGCAGTGCTATCGATGGACCGTGCGTACGGATACTTGCAGATGACGAAACCGAGCAGGCAGAGACGGATGGTACGGCGGGAATTCGTCATTGGAGACGTGAACGAGTGCACGCACCCTACCGGTCACCGCACGTACCTCGGCAACCAGAGTGCCACCGCCTTCTATCAGTGTCAGCGGTGTGAAGTGGTACTCATCAGCACCGCTCAGGGACGCCGTTCATCGGATGAGGAGAACCACAGCCGAAGGTCGTGATAACGATGATTGCGCGCATCTGGCACGGAGAAACGCCTGCATCGAAAGCAGGCGAGTATCTCGAATTTACCGAACAACGAGCGATTCCGGACCACGAGTCGGTCGAGGGGAACCGTGCCGCGTATCTCCTCCGTCGGATCGAAGGCGACGAGGCGCATTTCTTCACGCTCACGTTCTGGGAGTCAGAAACGGCGATAGAGGCGTTCGTTGGCCCTGACATCGAGATAGCGAAATACTATCCCGAACGAAGACTTCCTGCTGGAGTTCGAACCGACGGTCAGACACTTCGATGTGTATCCGGCAACGTAGCCACGCTGCTGAAAAGGTAGAATAAAAGAGAGTAATATGAACAACCACAGCATCGAATCAACTGGCGTACAGACCGACCACGAGGTCGGAAAGACTTTGATTCCAATAGACGGTTCATCGGAGGCCGATGAGGCATTCGAATTTGCACTTGAAACGTTTCCTGAGACAGAGATTACGGTGCTGCACGTCCTTCGGCTTCCCGAGGGGTACTGGGCAGCGTTCGTAAAATCTGAAGAGCAATTCCCCCGGTACGAGTCGTTGGTAAGTGACGCAAAGACGCTGTTAGAAGTAGCTCAAGAGAAAGCATCCGAAAAGGGGCTTGAAATCAGGACGATGATGGTATCGGGAAAACCGGCTCAGACGATCGTCGAACAGGCCGTCGGTGGCAGATTCGACCAGATCGTTATCGGAAGCCACGGCCGTCATGGACTTGCTCACCTGTTGTATGGAAGCGTTTCCGAAAGCGTTGTTCGTCGGTCACCCATTTCAGTGATCGTAGTGCGACGCACTGAAGAGGCTCTCGGCAACGAAACGCCGCCCGCGATCGCGACGCGTGACCGACCAGAAAGAGCGTGACATCATTGAAATGTTCCTTGACGGGATGAGTGATCTTCGAATACTATTCGGAGGGAGTAGTTACTCGTTCCCGACTCCTTACGTAGTCGGGCCTTGTTTAGACCCCGGATAGAAGTCGTCCCACCAGAGACCATGGGTGAACAACGGAGAACGAGTGGAGTGTTCCCGTTCTATTCACAAGTGGTATTTCTATCTACCTGGACACTCAGTTATTATGGTACTCTTCTCACGAATTCGACTGGGAACCCCGGTCCAGGCACTTCTCGTTTTGTTGTACCTCTCTACACGATTTTCTGTTGCGGACACGCTGAGTGGCGCTTACAGAGCCTAATCGTGGATCCTCCGACCGTTTTGAAATAAGGTGGATTTGTTAACTGAATTTCTCGATGAGGCGTTCACCTTCCACGAAGTGGAAGCCGTTACGATCCGCGGACGAGTTCGCGGAGACTGGCGAACGTTCCCGCCCCGTCTCGTCGTTGAGCATCTCGCAGACGACCGCGGCCGGTGGCAGGTTCGCCGCCTCCGCTAGCAGAAGGCTGAGTTCCGTGTGTCCCTCCCGGTCGGCCACCAGGTCCGGCGCCGCCCGCAACAGGTGAACGTGGCCGGGCGTGCGGAATTCGGCAGGGAAATCAAGCGTCTCGGGGGCTGCAGCACCCGCCCCGATGGTAGAGACGGTGTACGCGCGGTCTTCGTCGGTGATGCCCGTGCGGGTGTCGCGGTGGTTCACCGCGATCGAGAACGACGAACGCTCGTCGTACTCGAGGTCGTGGTTCGCTGTCGCGGGATGGTCTAGTGTCTCCTGAAGGAACGGCAGGCCCCACTGGCGGGCCACCCGGTCGGCCAACGCGACACAGACGAGCCCACCGGCGTCGTTGCGCAGCCGCGTAACGGCACCCGGCGTGACGGCGTGCGCCGGATAGACGAGGTCGGTCTCACCTTCCCGGTCCGTGGCATCGTGAATCAACACCGGGTCACCAGCCCGGAACGCGGCGACCGCATCGTCAACGTCGGTCGGCGACTGGCGACTGCTCACGGAGAGAGATGGTCGTCTTCCCGCTCTCTCCGAGGGCGGCAGTTCCGTCTTCCGCTCGAAACGACTCATGTTGCTGGCTCGATGTTCTGGTTCACGTGGAAGAAGTTCTCAGGATCGTACCTCGCCTTGATTTCTTCCAACCGATCGTAGTTGTCGCCGTAGGTGGCTCGAATCCGATCCCGTCCCTCCTCCATCATGAAGTTGACGTACGATGCACCGGCCGAATGCGGGTGGAACGCCTCCCAGTAGTCGCGGGCCCACTCGGTGATCAGGTCGCTCTTGTCCGGATCCCGATCGACGCCGAAGATGACCATCGACCAGGTGACATCACGATGATCCCAGGCGGTTTCGTTCCCGTCCACGCGATGGACGGCCCCGTCGATGGGATAGAGGTGCATCCCCGACTGTGGCGTCGGCACTTCGGCAAAGCGCTGATGTTCGGCGATAGCGTCGTCGGTCAGTTCGTTCACGAAGTCACCCTTCCAGTACCACTGGTCGCCTGGCGGGTAGAGATCGTCGAACATGCTCTGGAGCGCCGGATACGGCATCTCCCCGACGTGTTCGAACAGCGGCTCGGCGACGTCCCGGGCCGGTTGAATCACGTCTTCCACCCGACTCTCCGGCCCCAGATAGCACCACACGAGCCCGCAGACCTTCTCGCCGTGGATCTCTTCCGGGAAGGGATCACCCGGCACCTCGGCGGTGAGATAGACCGCATAGACGTCCTCCGGTGCCTCCGGCAGCCACTCCCGATACCAGCGCATGGTGTCCTCGAGCTCTTCGATCGGCCAGAACATCGGCCCAGCGACGACCGTCTCGACCGGATACAGCTGGAACTCGAACGAGGTGACGACGCCGAAGTTACCGCCACCGCCGCGCAGTGCCCAGAAGAGGTCCGGGTGTTCGTCCTCGGTCGCGTGAACCAGTCGACCGTCGGCCAGCACGACGTCTGCACTCACCAGATTGTCGATGGTCAAGCCGTACTTGCGGCTCAGATAGCCGTGACCGCCACCGAGGGTCAGTCCGCCGACGCCGGTCGTGGAGATGACCCCGCTGACCGTCGCCAGTCCGAAGGCGTGGGTGGCGTGATCCACGTCGCCCCAGGTGCACCCGGGTTCGACGTGGACGGTCTTCGCTTCGGGGTCGACGCGGATGCCGGTCATGTTCGAAAGGTCGATTACTAGCCCGTCGTCGACCGTGCCCAGACCGGCACCGTTGTGACCGCCGCTGCGGATCGCCGTTTCGAGGTCGTGTTCGCGCCCGAACGTCACGGCTGCGAGGACGTCTGCGACGTTGGCACACCGGGCGATCAGTCGCGGGTGCTTGTCGATCATCGCGTTGTAGATTGCGCGCGCGTCGTCGAACTCCGGATCGTCGGGTTGGATCAGCTCGCCTCGGAGGGTTCCCGATAATCGCTCAATCTCCGCGTCGTCTTTCGTTGCTGTTGCCATGGTTTCTTCTCTCCCGTTCCCCTTCTGGAGAACAGTTGTCGGCTCCCAGCCACGCGCGTGACGTGAGCCACGCTAGCTACCACTGCGAGGGGGAGATAGCTATCTAGTGGCATGCCGGCAGCCGCTGACTTCTGTGCAGACGATGCAATGTGTCACTCCCCTTTCATGAGTGCCTCCGCTCTTCGGATCGTCTCTTCACTTGCGCCCGTCGCCAGCACTCACGCACGCCGATGCGACACTCCTCTGTAGATATTCGACTCGGTGAACGCCGAGGGCGCGCTGATATCAGAGCAGGTAGATCGGCGACACCGGACTCGGCGATAGTACGGGGCGATGGGACGCTGGAGTTCTTGTCGATCTCGGACGTTCGTTACCAGTTCTCCGTGCGCCGGATCCGGGAGAGTAGTGCTCTCCCGTTTCGTCGGAACGACACACCGATAGCCCCGCTGGCGTACTGATCGACCCGAACGAGGCGGTTCACTCGTTCGTCGGTGTCTGTGACAGCGAGGATAGGGGCGGGAACACCTCCCGCAGCCCGTCCGGAAGCGTCGTGCCGTCGAGTTCGGTCGCGACGTCTACTTCGGCGATCGCCTCGTCCACCGTCTCCCGACGCTGGAGGGCAGCAACCTGGTAGAGATAGGCGATTCGAAGCAGCCGGACGGCTTCGTCGACGTCGGCATCCGACTCGAGGTACTTCGTAACCCAGCCGGATTCGGGGAACAGGTGGTGTTTCGACGCGAGTCCGCTCGCGACGACGATGTCGCGCACGCGCTTCGGAAGCGGGATGTCGACTTGTTGCCGACCGTGAACGTGACCGAGTTCGCGGCCGTCGAGGGTGAACTCCCTACCGCTGAGTCGGTGCGGAGCGGCCTCGATTCCCGGCCAGGACGTGACGAGGGGTTCGATATCGGTTGTCATCCCCTCTAGAGAGGGGGTATCGGGAGATGAGCTGATCGGGTGGGCGAGACGCGAGAGACGGCTTTCCGGTCGGTGAAGTAGCGGAGAGTTCTCGCTTCGAAACCCGTTTCAGCCGGTACGGTAGCTCGAACCGAGCAGTTGCTACCTAACTCGAAGCCTCAAAAAATCGATTACACCGTGATGTCGCCTCGAGGCGACAGGAGTCAGATTATAGGCGCTCGACGTTCGTCGCGCGCGGGCCCTTCGGGGCCTGTTCGATGTCGAATTCGATCTCGGTACCTTCAGTCAGATCCTCGCCGCCAACGTCTTCCATGTGGAAAAACACGTCGTCGTCAGCATCCTCAGTCTCGATGAATCCGTAGCCGCCTGTGTCGTTGAAGAAGTCAACCTTACCGTTTGCCATTACGACCAAATAAATATCGAGTGTACGGTTAAGGGTTCCGTATCTGTCCGCAAATCCCTCCCGACAGAGTCCGAGCACCCACTTATGGTCGTTTCTAATCGACGTTCGGCCACCTGTCAGAACTTATTCGGGCAGTGCCGTCCGATTCGTCGCAACGGTGCGGTGGTTCTGTAGTATCCACACTTGCAGCAGTTGGCAACCGACCGCGTGCTCGCTCGCGGCGTCGGAAGACGGACTCCGACGGGGTTTTTATGTCGCCCCCGCGGTTGGTAGGTGTGGATTCTAACGATGTTCGGCGCCAGTGGGAGGAACGGTCCGGAGCGTACTCACCGGAGTACTACGCCCACTACGGCCCGAACGAAACGAGTGACGTGATTCGTCGTACGCTCGAGCGGTTCGCCGACCGGAGCGCGCCGATTCTGGAACTCGGCTGCAGTTCGGGGCGCCACCTCTCGCATCTCCGCGAGCACGGCTTCGAGAGTCTGGCAGGGATCGAACTCAACGAGGAGGCGATCGACGTGATGGAGGACGCCTATCCCGGTGTCGCTACCGACGGGGAGTTCTATCTGGACGCGATCGAAGACGTCGTCGGCGACTTTGCTGACGACCAGTTCGGCGCGATCTACTCCGTGGAGACGCTCCAGCACCTCCATCCGGACGCCGAGTGGGTCTTCGAGGAACTGTCCCGGATTACGGACGATCTGCTCGTCGTAGCGGAGAACGAGGGCGAAACCGATCGAACGCGGTCGACCGAGCCCGACGTGAACTACGTCGACGACGAGTTCCCCCTCTACTACCGCAACTGGAACGGGATCTTCACCGAACGGGGCTTCGACGAGGTTGCTTCGGAACCCGGCAAGCGGAACACCGTCCGAACGTTCCGAACGACATCGAACCGAACCAATCGCTGAGTAACTGGTCGAGTACGGCGGTCGAGTTCCGTGGACCTGGCCCACGATGCAATCCGCCTACCGCCGACAGTTAAGCTACATATCGGCCGGTTCGACTTTAACGATAGTTCTCCTCACGCCGACGAACCGTCAGCGCTATAGTAACAACTGAAACGATTTACACACCGATCGCACAGCCGTCGTGCGATCGGGTGTGCACTGACTTTCAGTGGCTACTATAGTTCTCGAGTAACTCCCGCCTCGCGTCACGTCGACTCGAGACTGTACGCGGCGTTCAGTACCGTCGCATCGTCGAAGCGGGGGCCGACGAGCATGAGACCGACGGGAAGCCCGTCGACCTCGCCCGCCGGAACGCTCACCGCGGGGTGGCCGGTTCTGTTGAACGGCGTCGCGTTGTGGACGATATCGGTCTCTCGAAGGCGATCGTACTGATCTCGGTCGGGTTGGTGTTCGGGTGGTTTCGTCACCGCCGTCGGCATCGCGAGCAGGTCGTAACCGGCGAACACCTCGTCGTAGCGCTCCGTGAGTTCGACGACGAGGTTCATACCGCGCGCGTAGTACCGCGAGTGGTACTCGCGGTTCGTGTACGCGCCCATGAGCAACAGCAGTTTGAGCCGAGCGGGGAAGTCGTCGCTCTGTGCCCGCCGGTACTTGCCGAACGACTCGACCCAGGACCGGTTGTACCACGCCTTCCAGCCGTGGCCGAGTCCCTCGCCGATCATCGCGTCGAGCAGCCCCTCGGAGGTACAGACGTCGTGGATGTCCTGCGCGTCGGCGTGCATCGGCACGGAGACGTCGTCGATCGACGCGCCCTGCTCCGCGAGCCGATCGATCGCCCCCCTCGAGGTCGCGAGGACGTCGTCGTTCGCACCCGATCGATCGAACCCTTCCTCCAGAACGCCGATCGAGAGATCGGAGACGTCGCCGTCGAGCGCCTCCTCGTACCGTTCGACGGGTACCGCGCCGGGCTCTCGAAGGTCTCGTTCGTTGCTGCCCGCGATTTCCGAAAGGATGCGAGCGGCGCTCTCGGCGTCGGAGGTCATCGGACCCGGATGATCGATCGCGTGCTCGATACCGATACAGCCCGTGTACGGAACGAGACCGTATGTCGGCTTGTGGCCGACAATGCCGCAGAACGCCGCGGGGACGCGGACGCTGCCGCCCTGGTCGGAACCGATCGCCGCGTCGACCTCGCTCCTGGCGACGGCGACCGCGCTGCCGCCGCTCGAGCCACCCGCGAGGTAGTCGTCGTCGTGGGGGTTCAGGACCGGGCCGAAGGCGCTGTGACCGGTCGACGTCATCGCCATGTCGTCCATGTTCGTCTTCCCGACGACGTCCGCACCCGCTTCCAGAAGGCGCGTGACGACGGTCGCGTCGCGGTTCGGCACGTACCCCTCGACGACCTGCGATCCGCAGGTCATCTCGACGCCGGCGACGCAAACGTTGTCCTTGATCCCGATCTCCCATCCGTCGAGATCGCCGCCGTCGTCGCCGGCGACGAAACACTGCGTCACCCACGCGTTGTGCGGATCCTCGTCGCTCGAGACTCGTCGCCCCGAACTCCGTTCGCGACGCTCGGCACCCCCGAGGCGCGGTTCCGGATCGTAGGAGAGAACAGTCTCGTACGATTCCATCCGTCGTTCGGCCATCTCGGCGAAGAATTCGAGTTCCTCGTCGGTGAGATCCAGATACAGTTCCTCCCCGAGTTCGTCGAGGGCTGCCTTCGTCGGTGGCCGCATAGGCATACACGGCCAATCGTTCGTCCGGATGAAGTGAACGGCGGTGGCACTAGCAAGCAACGGGTACCGGTCGCGGTCCCGTCGCTTCCGGAGGTCGACGAGCGGAGAGAACGGGTAGGGATGCCCGGGCGACGTTACCGCTCGAGGGCATCCGAGACGGGTCACGTCGGATCGGGCGGTAGCTCAGAGACGTTTCAGTCGAATTTCGTCGTCGGTGATCGCTTCGACGTTACGCTGGTCGAGCGAGTACGTCTCCTCGTCGGCATCGCCCCAGCCGAGCTGGGACTTGAACCTGTCCGTGATCCCCGGATCCGGATCGACGTAGGCCGTCCCGTCGTCGACCTCGCTGACGATCCCGATATCGTCGCCGTTGTCGTTAACGACGCGCTTTCCCTCGTCGTCGCCGGTAAAGGTTGCACACATACGCATACTCATCAGTACGTGAAATTGTATAACCTCCGCAGGAAACTGCAGGGATCCACTGCGCGAACGGCGTGGAACGAACGTCGTCCGCCGTCGATCGCCGAGGCGAACGTTTTCGTCGCTCCGGCCCTGAGGCCCACCGATGACACGACTGGTCGAACTCGAGGAAACCGGGCCGCGGAAACTCGATCCGTCGGACATCGACGGCGAAAAGGGCGACGTCGCGGTCTGTCGGTGCGGGCTCTCGGACTCGTTCCCGTTCTGCGACGGGAGCCACCGGGAGACGCTCGACGAGGACGAGGGGACGGTGTACGTCTACGACGACGACGATGGCGACCGGTCGGTCGTCGAGCGAGTCGTGACGGAAGACGACGGAGACGGACGAGACGACGAGTAACGCCGGTCGAGCGGTCACCCCTGCGTTTCGTTTCGGCGACGAGCGACGACCTCTCGAACCCGATCGGCCCGGTCTCGGTCCGCGACGAGGAGTCCGTCGTCGACGGTCGGATGAGGAGAAATTGATCGGGTCTTAGTCGTCAGAAAATGCGTTATCCGCCAGAAGAAAGCCTAGAGTCACCCCCCATTACAGCGGGGAATAACGACGCCACACGGTTTCTGGAGTTTGCAGCGATCCCCTACTGATACTGTCGGACAGAAGTCAGTGAGAAGTCGGTCGCGAATGGTCGCCCGTCACCTTCGGAGACGGCTGAGTTCGAGCGACCGATCTTCAAATAGTTTCGTCCGACAGTATGACGAGCTTGGAACGAAGTCGACAGTACTCGTCTATCCTGCCACCTCCAGCGACAGTGACTGACAGAAATCTCCACTTGCCAATCCGGTTCGGAAGACAGCCCGTATTGGCTAACGATTACACGGAACTCGTCAATAGTCGATATCGACGCTCGTCCGATTGAGGCCGATGTCTTCGTGGCTGGTCTCGAGTTCGTACGTACCGTTCTCTAGGCCTGCGAACTCGGTCGAGCCACCGGCCGGCACCTCCTTCGTCTCGTCGTATCCGTCGGGTCCGGTCACCGTGACGTTCACCGTCTCGTCGTTGTCGTTCGATACCGTTATCAGGCCTCTCCCGTCGACACACTCCAGGTCCACGCGGAGGTCCACGAACTCCGCCTCGGTTGGACAGTCGATCTCGACTGCCGTCCGCTCGAAAACGAAATCGTCGCGATCAGTCTCGAGGTGATACTCACCGTCGTCGAGGGGTTCGAACTGGCCGACGTCGTGCATCTGGATCTCGATCGTCTCCTCGTATCCGTCGGGCCCGGTCGCTGTGACGTTCACCACCGCCTCGTTATCGTTCAAGACGATGATCCGTCCCCCGTCTAAATGGCGGGGACAGCCGTGTTGCACTCCGAGATTCTTGAATTCCGCTGGTCCCTCGGGCTCCGCCTCTTCGTCATCGTCCGATTCCGCACCGGCCGCGGTGCTCGACGCCAGCGCCCCGCCGGCCAGCGAGACGCCGCCTATCCCCTTCAGGAAGAACCGTCGGTCGAATCGATCGCTCACGGTCAGGTCCTCGTTGTCGCGTCCCGCTGAGTCTGTCATACGCTTCACCCGTTACGGATAGAGGGTATATCTATGAGTCTGATAAGACGGGGTCTCGGCGTTCTGAATCGTGGAGATATCAATCAGAAGATGGATTCTCGGCGTTCTAAATCGTGGAGCTATCGATTTGCTGGTGGCGTTTCTCGCCAGCGTCCGCTCGGCGACCGGGACGCTATTCGGCACCGAGTTTGTGATGCCCCAGGAGCTCGGCGATCACACCGTCTTCGGCGACCAGGGTTTCGTGGCGCTCGCTCGGGAGCGCGAGTAACGCGGGTTCGGCTCGAACCGATCTCGCAGCCGCCAGGCGGCGTACACCAGGGCGGGTCCGGTGTCCATGCTCTCGGGTTCGACCAGCACCCCCGCACCCGGTGCGTAATCGTGGGCCGCATCGACGTGCCCCTCGGTGGTCAGGACGCACCGTTCGTCGGTAAACTGGACGCTCGAGCGTCCGGGAGAGCAGCGACCGGTCGCCACCCAGCGTGAGAAACTGTTTCGGCCGCCCGGGTCGACTCGCCGGGTAGAGCCGGTTTCCGGTGCCGCCGGCGAGGATGCAGGCGACGACGGGGCGATCCATCGGCGGTCACCAGGTTTCGATCCGACCCTCGCGAACGTCTTCGACGCAGCCCTCACAGTCCGGATGACCCGCGTCGTAACAGGCCGGCCGGTACTGCTCGTCGAGTAGCGCCGCTCGCCGTTCGGCGTGGCGGCGACAGACGATCTTGGCCCGGTTTTGCTCGTCTGTGGGCAGTCCGCGGGCGTTCCTCGCGGACTGGTAGGCGCTCCGGGCCTCGTCGAGCTGTCCGTCGCCCGATTTTCGGAACGCCTCGTACTGTTCGCCCGCCTCCCGGAGCTTCGTTCGAATGAATCGCTCGAGCCGGCGACGATCCGCCATCGTCGTCTCGTTGGGGAGCGGGCCACATAGTCCCGTCGCCGGCGCCCTCGAACCCTCTTCGCGCCGACGGCACTCGGACGGGCGACCATGGAGAAGGGTTTTTTCGCTTCGTGTTGCACGCTACCTATGGCCACTGAACAGTCCCGGGAGAGCCGTCACGACGAGATCGACGCGATCCTCGAGCGAAAGGAAGGCGGCGTGCGGGAGACGCGCGACGAGGCCGACAAGTACACGGTCGTCGGCGCGGCCAGCAGAGAAACGTACGCGAACTGGTTGACGCCCGTCGAGGAGCACTTCGTCTGCCACCGGAACGACATGCCCGACGCCGACGCGGGTTCCTGGAGCGTGTCGCTGACAGGCCACCTCGAAGGAGGGTACTCGCTGTCCGAACTCAGAGACGAGTTCCCGACCGTCGCGGTCGCGCACACGATGGAGTGTGCCGGAAACGGTCGCGGACAGCACCGACCGGAGACGGGAAGCGTCCAGTGGGGGTGCGAGGCCGCCGGGACGGCCGTCTGGACCGGAACGCCGATCAGTTCCGTGCTGCGCGGCCAGCCGGAGAACGCGGCCGGCGGGACGTGGCTCACGGCTATCGGCGGCGATCCGTCGGACGGCGAGGACGTCTTCGCGCGGTCGATCCCGCTCTCGAAGGCGCTCGACGACTGCATCCTCGCCTACGAGATGAACGGCGAACCGCTGCCCCGCGAACACGGGTTTCCGGTTCGGGTGATCGTTCCCGGCTGGTACGGCGTGAACAGCGTCAAGTGGGTCGAAGAGCTCCGGCTCATGGACACGATGGTCGTCGAGAACTCCCTGGATCGGCCCGGCGAGCACGCCTACTGGCAGCAGGAGGCCTACCGGATCCACCCCGCCGGCGTCGAACCGGAATCGAACGAGACCGTCGAGACGGGCGATACGTGGGAACAACTCGAGACGGGCGAGCCGACGCATCCGTACACGTTCGACCAGACCGTGATGTCGATCATCGGGGCGCCGGACGGCGAATCCGCCGTCACCCTTCCCGAAGACGGGACGATCGAGATCACGGGCGTAGCGTGGGCCGGCGACGACGACGTCGATCGGGTCGAGGTTTCGATCGACGGCGGCGACGCGTGGAACACTGCGGAGCTGTTCGGCCCCGACTACGCGGGCGCGTGGCGCCTGTTCCGGTACGACTGGGACGCGGTTCCGGGGGAACACGTGCTCGTTTCGCGCGCGACCGACGAGCGGGGACGGCAGCAGCCCATGCGAATTTCGAATCCCGACGCCTGGCGAGACGCGCTCGAGGCCGAGGAGTTCCCCTGGAACGAGGGTGGTTACGCGGCGAACGCCGTCCTGCCAAACGCCGTCGAGGTCGACGTCGTACCACCGTAGCTGATCGGGGTAATCCGGCGCTAATCGCCGATCAGCGGAACCGTCCGCGAGCGCTCGAGGTTCACTTTCACCCCGGTCCCGGCAGTTTAAATACGATCGGGAGCGAAACGTGGTATGCCTCCCGATGAAACCAAGGAGGAGGCGTGACACAATGAGCGACGTACGACAGCACGCGGACGACATACACGACCAGTTTTCGGACCACATCGACGTCAGCGTCGACGACGTCGAGGATCGACTGACGACGCTCGTCGACGAGTACAAGGTGCCGATCGACGAGGCACGCCGGAGCGTCACCAACCACTACCTCGAGGAGGCCGGCCTCGAGCGCGAGGACCTCTCGAGCGGCTCGAGCGAGGCCGCACAGGTCGAGGACGTCGACGAACCCGAACAGTGGATCGACCTCACCGCGAAGGTCATCGAGCTGTGGGAGCCCCGGAGCGACTCCGTCGCACAGGTCGGCCTGCTGGGCGACCCGACGGGGACGATCAAGTTCACCAAGTGGGCAAAATCCGATCTGCCCGCACTCGACGAGGGCGGCGTCTACGAACTGCGCAACGTCGTCACCGACGAGTACCAGGGCCGGTACTCGGTCAAACTCAACAGCACGACCATCGTCGAGGAACTCGACGAGGAGATAGAGGTCGGCAACGACACGAGCGAAATCGAGGGCGCTCTCGTGGACATGCAAAGCGGCAGCGGTCTCATCAAGCGCTGTCCGAAGGACGACTGCACTCGAGTACTCCAGAACGGCCGCTGTAACGAACACGGCGAGGTCGAAGGCGAGTTCGACCTCCGCATCAAGGCCGTCGTCGACGACGGACTCGACGCCCACGAGGTCATCTTCGACAAGGACGCCACCGAAGGGCTGACCGGGATCAGCCTCGAGGAGGCCAAAGATATGGCGATGGACGCGCTCGACACGACCGTCGTCGCCGACGAGATCCGAGACCAGATCGTCGGCACCTACTACCGCATCGAGGGCCCGACGTTCGGCCGCTACGTGCTGGCCGACGACGTCGAGGAGTTCGACGGGCCGGTCGACGCCGAACAGCTGCTGATCAAAGCGAGGTCGATGTAACATGTCCCAGACAGAACTCACCCGCGAAGTCGCGCGTCGCGCCTTCGCCTCCGAATTTAACGACTCGACGTACACGTTCAAGGAAAGCGACGACGAACGCGCACCCAACTACGCGCTGCTTCCGACGGGAGACCGCGCGAACCGCGTGTTCATCGTCGGGACGCTCACCGAGACCGAAGACGTCGGCGAGGACAGCGAGTACTGGCGCGGCCGCGTCGTCGACCCGACGGGGACGTTCTTCGTCTACGCCGGCCAGTACCAGCCCGAGGCGGCCTCCGTCCTCCGCGACACGGAGCCGCCGGCCTACGTCTCGATCGTCGGCAAACCTCGTACATACGAGACCGACGACGGAAGCGTCAACGTCTCCGTCCGTCCCGAGTCCATCGCGGTCGTCGACGAGGACACCCGCAGCCGCTGGGTCGTCGAAACCGCCGAGCGAACCCTCGATCGCATCGAGGCCTTCGAGGAGTGGGAAGCGGAGCAGGAAGCCCCCGAGAGCGGCTCGACGGCACCGACGAACGAGTACGCGCAGATGGCCCGCGAGCAGTACGATTCGCCGGTCGTCAACTACCGGAACGACGTGATCCAGGCGCTCGAGAGCCTCGAGGAGATCGAGGACGCCGAAGCGACGGCCTGAACTGAGCACGGATCCGACGGCGCTTCCGATTTTTCGATCACTCCGACCGAACAGCCTCGATCATCGTTCGAATCGCGTCGAACTCGTCGTCAGCTACCTCGTGGCCGACGTCGGCGCAGCGTCGCTCGATGACGTCGCCGCCGGCCCGGTCGAACGTCCGCGCGGGTTCGGTGACGCGCTCGAGGTTGATCCCGGGGACGTCGGTGAGCATGGGTGGACGGGTGGGGCCGAGGCGGGTAGCCTGTCCGGCCGGCCGAACCCGGAGCCGAGGTGAACCGGGGTTGGCCCCGGTAGGAGCGCACGGGTTGCGTGTCTGACGAATCGTTAAGTATCGTGGCCGACGAACGTTATCGCGATGGGGAACAAGAACAAGACGATCTCGTTTCGCGTAAACGAGGACGCCTTCGAGGCGTTACAGGACATCGCCGAGGAGCGCGACATCTCGTTGTCCGCGGTCTTCCGAGACTACGTCGACCTGCTCGTCGAACACGACGGCCAGGTCGCCGTGGTTCCGGAGGCCGATCTCGAGGCGAGCGAGGCGGACGCGGACGAAGACCTCTCCTTTCCCCCGACGATCGAGGTTCCCAAGAGCTTCATCCGCGAACACGAGCGCCTGGAACTCGAGGCCGATCACCTGCGCGAACAGCTCGACGAGTACAAGGCCTACGTCAACGAACTCCAGGACCGACTCGAGGACGAGGAAGACGAGGTACTCCTGCTCGACGATCTCGACGACGCCGACGGCCCCTCACAGCTCCGTTGAGCGTTACTTCGCGAGGTCCCGTTTCGTCCGCCGGATCTCGTCGAGCGTTTCCTCCGTGCCTTCGACTCGCGCGAGCCCTTCGGCCGCCTCGAGCGTGCGGACGCCGTTGTCGAGAAACGACAGGACGTCGCCGGAGTAGGCGTAGACCATGTAGTCGTCGGTCATCACGTCGACGATGGCGTTCGGTCCGAGCCCCTGCGCGCGGAGTTCGAGCAGGTACCGGACGAACTTCCGCTCCGGACAGCCGCAGTAGGGGTTGTTATCGCAGGCGCAGTCGAGGAAGTCACCCGAGAAGTCGAGCACCCGCTCGCGGGTCGCCTCGTCTAACTTCTCGAGGCCCTCGCCCTGGAAGAGCACGTCAAGCGTCGCTCCCTTGAACGCCCCCTTCGGGATGTTCGTCTCGAGCTGGGAGCTGAGCTGGCGGTGATTCTTGACGTAGATCTTGTCGGTGATAGCCACGCGTTGACGGTCCTACGGCCGTCCGGCCAAAAAGCGTCCCGGTTGCGCGGTTCGGAACGTGCGCGGTTCGGAACGTGCGCGGTTCGGAACGAACGAAGTGAGTGAGAACCGCGGAACGCGAACGGGGAGCGAACGCGACCCGTGAGCACGGAGTTGGAACCGCGGAACGCGAACGGCAAAGCCGTGAGCGGAAGCGTGACGATCGAAAACGTGCGGTACGGAGTCGCACATCCCCGTCCTCGAGTCGTAACGTATTTTAGGCCAACCGCATGTAGAAGTAAGTGTAAGCGTGTCCGGGTTGGGGTAGTGGTTATCCTTCAGCCTTGTGGAGGCTGAGACGCGGGTTCGATTCTCGCACCCGGACTTTTTCACGACGACTGAAAGGGGGAGTGAAAATGCCGGAAGGCGAGATCGAATCACGCGAGACGAGCGGAGCGAGTCTCGCAGTCGGGTTCGATTCTCGCACCCGGACTTCCTGCGGCGAACAAATCCGTGAGCCGTAGGAGTCGTCAGAGAATCGAATCAGGGAGTGAAGCGAGCAACGCGAGCGGAACGACCGTGGTTCGATTCTCGCACCCGGGCGGCAGCGGGCTTCCGTCCGGTTTCACAGATTCTCGTACGTACACGCGCGGCAACACGAGGTGATAACGGCACAAACGAGCGTCCTGCTCGCGCGAACGCTGCGGATACCACGTCCTCCCCAGCCGATTCGCTCGCTCACGCCGTTCGCTCACTCGTCCCTCGCGCGATTTCGAGCCGCAGTTCGCCGTCGGCTCGCTGGGGCTCAGCACACGCCACTGCAATAGATCCGTCTCGAGAAACGCGTCCGAAAAGGGAGTGGCCTTATAACGGTGCACCGGCCAGCACGAGCGTCGCCCGCTCGTCACCGGTGTTGTGGATCTGGCGGGGCTTCTCGGGATCGAGACGAATCGCGTCACCCGACTCGAGAGCCGCCGTCTCGTTCTCCAGTTCGACGTCGACGCTCCCTGCGACGACGTAGTAGACCTCCTCCTAACCGGTCTCCGCTTCGTCGTGTTGCTTTCCCTTGCCGCCGGGTTCGAGTTCGAGCACCGTCAGTCCGAGGTGGTCCGTCTCGAGTGCGTCCTTCAGGAACCACGTTCCGCCGAACTCGTCCGGAACGACCGACTCGACGTCCGCTTTCGACGCAGTATCGTAGCCCATACGCGAGCATCACACGAGTCACCCTCCTAAAGGCACTCCTCGACGCGAACAACACCTACCGTCGAGGGGGACGTAGTCGGTGTCGATGCCCGGTTCCGAAGACAGCCTCGAGTGTCCCACCTGTGCTACCGTCGTCGACCGCGACCCGGACGAAGACGATGGGCGGTCTCGATCCGACGGCGTGGCAGACGTTCTGTTGTCCGGACTGTGAAACGCGCCTGAAGACGGTGTTCGTCGGAGAATGACGGCCGCAGGCTCTCGCGTTTAGGGACTCCAGCCCGTACTACGCGTATGGCGGACGCCCGACTCGGCGACGTGCTCGACGCGCCACAACGGAACGCGGCCCTCGGCTGGATGCTCGTAGCCGTTCTCGCCGTGCTGGCAGTCACTCACGGACTCGACGGCTCCTATCGCTGGTTCGTATTTACGGGATTTGCGGTCCTTATCGTGCTCGCCCCGGCGGTCGCGTTTCGAGACCCGCTCGTGATGCCACCCTGGGAACTGCTGGTTTTCGTCCTGGTTCCCGTCGCCGACGCGACGATACTCGGCGAGTCACCCCTAACGACCGTCGCCGTCTACATCGCCGTCGCCGCGATTGCGCTCGTCGTCGCCGTCGAGATCCACCGGTTCACGCCGGTCCGGATGAACCACACGTTCGCGGTCGTCCTGGTCGTGCTCACGACGCTCGCCGTCGCCGGGGCCTGGAACGTCGCCCAGTGGCTGTCGGACGCGGCGCTCGGAACCGCGTACGTTCTCGACGGGCGCTCACAGGACGCGGCCAACCGCGCGATGATGATCGACTTCGCCTACGCAGCGGTTGCCGGGCTCCTCGCCGGCGTCGTCTTCGATCGGTACTTTCGGGGACACACGGAGGGCGTCGCCGAGCGGCAGTCGACTCGACTGAAATCGGCACCCGACGGCGAACCCGTCGCGGTGCCGTCGTTGCTCCGCGATCGGCTGGACGTTCCCGACCGGACCGTCCGGCGACTCGCTCGCGTCCTGCAGGTGGCACTCGCCGTCCTCCTGCTGTACGGCCTCCTCCGTCGCGACCTGACGACGATCGCGAACGCCGCGATCGCGCTCGCGATTACGTTCCTGCCGGCGCTCCTCGAGCGGGACTACCGGCTGCCGATCGAGCCGGGACTCGCGTTCTGGCTCACGGCAGCCGTCTTCCTCCACGTGCTCGGTTCGGCCGGGTTCTACGGGTTTATCGGTTCGTGGGACAGTCTGACACACACGATCTCCGCGTCGATCGTCGCCGCGGCGGGGTACGCGGTCGTCCGGGCCATCGATCTTCACACCGACGAGGTCTACTTTCCCCCGACGATGCTGTTCGCGTTCATCCTCGTGTTCGTCCTGGCGTTCGGCGTCGTCTGGGAACTCATGGAGTTCGCCATCGACGAGAGCGCACAGCGACTCGGGGTCCAGGCGGTCGTCGCCCAGCACGGTATCGACGATACGATCGTCGACCTCCTGTTCGACCTCGTCGGCGCCGTCGTCGCCGCGGTCTGGGGTTCCTTTTACCTCACCGACCTCTCCCGGCGTATCGCGAGCCGATTCGACGGGTGAGACGAGCCGTCTCTCGCTCGGGTTCCCGGTGTGTCGGTCCGGGGGAGATCGACGACGCTCGCGCTCTCCGGCGGGATCAGGTCCCGGCCTCGGTCAGTCGCTGTACTTCCTCGTCGTCCAGCGACAGCTGTGAGGCCGCGACGTTCGCCTCGAGGTGCTCCGGATTCGATGTTCCCGGAATCGGGAGGACGACGTCCGACCGCTCGAGAAGCCACGCCAGCGCGACCTGGCGCCGCGTCGCGTCGTGGTCGTCCGCGATTTCGTCGAGCGTCTCGCCGTGTTCGTCGAGGTCGTCGCTGTCGATGGGCGCCCACGGGATGAACCCGATGTCGTTCTCCTCGCAAACCTCGAGGACGTCCGCGTCCGACCGATCGTCCACGTTGTACCGGTTCTGGACCGTCGCGACGTCGACGTACTCGCGGGCCGTTTCGAGTTGCTCGACGGAGACGTTGCTGACCCCGACGTTCCGGACGAGACCCTCGTCCTGAAGTTCGGCGAACGTCTGTACCGAGTCCTCGAACGGCGTATCCGGATCGGGGCGATGGAACTGGTAGAGGTCGATGGTGTCGGTTCGTAACCGGTCGAGCGACGCGAGCACCTGGTTGCGAATGTAGTCCGGTTCGCCGTGGGCGAGCCACTCGCCGTCGCGGTTGCGAAGCAGTCCCGCCTTCGTCGCAACCAGAACGTCGTCGGAGTTGCCGATCGCTTCGCCGACGAGCCGTTCGCTCACCCCCGGACCGTAGGAGTCGGCCGTGTCGATAAAGTCGACGCCTAGCTCGACCGCCCGCTGGAGAACCTCGCGTGCGCGCTCCTCGTCGTCCGGCGGGCCGATAATCTCGTCGCCACAGAGGCGCATCGCACCGAATCCCAGCCGGCGGACGGTCGTCTCGCCGATGTCGAAGGTATCGCTCTCGTTCGTAGTGTTGCTCACGAGCGGGGTACTCGAGAGCGGCGGATAACCGTTGGCCGTTCATCCGCCGGCTTCGACCGGAACGGCAGGAACTATCCGAGTCCCTGGGAGCCCGCTTTCCCCGCTTCGCCCGGTCGGTAGTCGACCGCGGCGAACCGCGCACCCGATCGGACGACCGTCTCGCTTCCTTCGACAGCGGCGGAGTCCGACTCGAGGGAACGGTCGGGGCAGAATCGATCGCACTGCGCCGGCGGCGCCGCCGACGGAGCGAGTTCGGTGTAACACTCGTTCGCGACGACCTATATCGAAATTCGACTGTACGCCTACCGGTAATTACACAGACATGTGGAAAACCATTAAGAATCCGATCGGTCATACGATTCTGTATGGGCGAGAACAATACGCACACCGGTCGGCGCAGCGTACTCCGAGGTATGGGCGGAGGAGCCGTCGTACTGGCTGGACTGGGAAGCGCTGGAGGAGTGAGCGCACAGGAAGCGATTTCGGTAACCGCCGTCTGGACCGAGGACGAGGAGGAAGACTTCCTCGCGGTGGTCGACTACGTCGAGGGGGAAACCGGTCTCGAGATCTCGTACGAGCCACGGGATACCGAAACCCTCCTGACGTCGACTCTGATGGACTACGAAGCGGGGGTCGCAACGGCAGACATCGTCGTGTTGCCCACGGAGGGACGAGTACGGAGCGACGGGGCAGCGGGCCACCTGGAGCCGCTGGGTGATCTGTGGAACGAAGACGAGTACTCCACCGAGCACGCGGTGGTGGCGGTCGACGACGAGGTATACGCCGCCCCGTTCGGGATGGATCTCAAGCCCGGGTTCTGGTATCGTCCGTCGTTTTTCGACGAGCACGGGCTCGAGGAACCCGGCAACTACGACGCGTTCCTCGAGTTGCTCGAGGAGATCGACGGCATCGAGGGCGTCGAGGCGCCGCTGGCCTCCGGAAACGGCGTCGGCTGGCCGCTTAGCGACGTAACGGAAGCGTTCATTCTCCGACAGGAGGACGGCCACGAACTCCAGCAAGACCTCATCGAAGGCGATGCCGAGTTCACCGACGAGCGCGTCGTTACCGCCTTCGAAGAGCTACAGGAGCTCCTCCAGGCCGGGTACTTCAGCGAGGCCCGGGACTTCGGGATCCAGTACGAATTCTTCTGGGAGAACGAGACGCCGCTTTACTTTATGGGGTCGTGGACGCCGGCGTTCGCTGGGATCGAGGACCCTGAGGACCTGGATTACTTCATGCTTCCCGGGACCGAGGCGATGGTGACGAGCATCAACTGGTTTACCGTCCCCGCGTACACGGAAGCGACCGACGAGGCAAGAACCGCCGTCGAGAGCATCATTTCGCCCGACGGCCAACAGGTCTGGACCGAACGCGGGGGCTTCGTCCCCTCGTCCCTCAACGTCCCGGAAGAGGCCTTCGAGGTCGAGGTCATGCGCGAGCTAACCGAACAGGCGGACGAGGTCGAACTCGTGCCCGACCTCGACGACGCGCTGGGAGACCCGTTCCAGGCGGAGTTCTGGTCGCAACTGCTCGGGCTCTGGGCGGAGCCGGATCAGGACGTGGAACCGATCGTCGAGGCACTCGACGGCGTGTTACGGGAGACCGTCGGGGAGTAACGTGTCCGGAGTCGGCGACGACGGCGGTGGTGACGGCGTCCTCGAGTCTCTCGTCGTCGTCGGCCAGGAGGTCCGGCGGAGTAGTGCCAACGCCGTCGCCGTCGACTTTCTGTACGTATTCACGACGGCGTTTTTCGCCACGCTTGCGGTTCGCGGCTTCTGGCCGGCGCTCATCGCCGCCCTTCCGATCGCGGTCCTGCTCTCGTTCGCCTGGATGTCTTCACGGCTCTTCTTCCTGACGAACGTCGTCGTGATCGTCGTAACCGTGGGCGCGACGCGAGCTGGGATGGTGCCGCTGTGATCGGCGGCTCACCGATTCGACGAGGTGCAGGGACGATCGAACGGAAACGACGTTCAATCCGCGACGGCAGCGACCATTCCCCGCTTGTAGTACCGTTCCAGCAACAGGAACAGGATCACCGGCGCGGCCATCGTCATGATCGATCCAGCGGCGATCATTCCCCACTCGACCTGAACGCGCCCGCGCATCAGCGGGAGGACCTGCGGTGCGAGGTAGAGTTCGGGTGAGCGCATGAACACCAGCGGGAAGAAGAACGCGTTCCAGACCCAGGTGAACTGGATGACCGCCACCGAAACGAGTGCGGGCGTCGATAGCGGGAGGATGATCGTCCTGAAGATCTGATACCGCGAGGCTCCGTCGATGCGCGCAGCCTCCTCGAGTTCCTCCGGGATGCCGAGCAAGTAGTTTCGCAGGAATAACACGACCCAACCGAGCCCCCAGCCGATGTGGATCAGTATCAGCCCCATGTACGTGTCGAACAGCCCGATATCCTGGAGGGCGTTGTAGTTGCCCATCGCAACGAGTTCCGGGGGCGCGGCCATAACCAGCAGTATCAGGAAGAACAGCGTCGTCTTCAGCGGAAACTCGAACCGGGCGAACGGGTACGCCGTCATCACCCCGAGGAGCATCACGACCAGCACCGCCGGGATCGTGACGATGAACGTGTTGAGCAGCGCCCGACTCATCGGGGCGGTGCTGTAGTTCCACGCCTGGGAGTAGTTCTCGAACGTTATCGTCATTCCCTCGAGGTGCCACCAGCCGCCGATGATCTCCGAAAGGGGCCGGAACGACGCCATGAACAGGCCGATGAAGGGGACGATCCAGAGTACGGCGACGGTGATCGCGACGACGTACTTGAGGGCCCGTCGCTTCGAGGGAACGGCGTCAGCAATCCGCATCCGCCAGGTGAAGTCGGACGCCGGCGCAGACTCGGGCACCTCCTCGACCTGCAGGTATCGGTCGTCTTCAGCCGCTGCCTCGGATCCCGCGTCGGCGCCGGTCGGTTTGAGTGGGTCGTCTTCAGTCACGTCGAATCACCTCATGCGAGCGATGTATAGCGCGAGCGGGGCGACGATGAACAGTTGAATCAGCGCCACCACCATCGCCATTCCGTAGTCGATCGCCGGCCGGAACGCGGCCCGGTACACCTCGATACCCAGCACCGAGTACGCGTGGTTCGGTCCGCCTGCAGCGCCCCCGGCGGCGTAGACGATGTCGAACATCCGCATCACCCAGATGATCCCCATGATGACGACCACGGCGGTCACCGGCTTGACCAGCGGCCAGATGATGTCCCGGAACCGTCGCCACGGGCCGGCGCCGTCGACCTTGGCCGACTCGATCAGCGACGGATCGATCGCTGACAGCGCCGAACTGTACAGCAGCATACTGAACCCGGTGTGGACCCAGATTCCGCCCGCGATGAGGGCGTAGATCGCCACCTGCGGCGACTGCGTCCAGTTGCGGACCCACTGCTCCTGACCGAGCACCCGGAGCAGTTCGTTGAAGACCCCGGCCTGGGGATCGTAGACGAACATCAGGACCAACCCGATGACGATCGGCGGGACGGTAAAGCCCGCAAAGACCATCGAGCGAAGGATGCGGCGACCGTTCAAATCGGCGAACAGCAACGCCAGTGCGAGGCCCAGGAACGTGCTCGCGGGTACGTGGATAACGACCCAGAGGAGGTTGTGGGTGAGCGCGCCCATCGGATACCGAAACTCCCGCATGTTCGACCAGTGAACGATGAGGGGGTCGGTGAGTGAACGCCTCCAGTTGTCCAGGCCGACGAAATTCTCCATCGTAAAGGTATCCCACGAGTAGAAACTCCCGATCGCCGAGTAGACGATCGGCCCGACGGAGAAAATAACGAAGAGAGTCAAGCCCGGAATCAGGAACACCGCCAGGGCGACCACCTTCTCGCGATCCAGATTCAGGTCTTCGCCCAGGTCGCGATCGGTAGCGAGGCCGTCGATGTGATCTTGTAAGCTCATGGAATCACGTAGCTCTCGGTCTCGACGATCAGACGACTAACTCGCCGTTGTCGTCGTACAGGTAGGCGGCGTCGTCGTCGAACGTCAGGTAGACGCTGTCGTCCCGCGCGACGGTCGCCTCCGACACTTTTGCGTTCACGATCTGGTCGTTGACGGAAACGTTGACGAGGTCGTACTCGCCCAGCGGCTCGACGGTATCCACGGTTCCTTCGATCACGTTTCCCGACGATGGCCGCGTGGTGGAAACGGTCAGGTCCTCCGGCCGAACACCGAGTGCGACGTCGCTGTGTGCGCTGTTCGCCAGCACACTGGCCGCACCCGCGTCGTCCCGTCCTCCCGCTTCCACGGCGGCTTCGACGTCCATCACGCCCTCCAGCTCGACGGTCCCCGCCTCGCCGAGGTCGATCGATCCGTTACGGCGGGTCCCCTGGAACAGGTTCATCGGCGGCGACCCGATAAACCGGGCAACCCACGCCGTTCGGGGTCGATCGTACAGCTCCTGTGGCGGTGCGACTTGCTGGATCGTTCCCCGATTCATGACCGCGACCTTATCTGCCATGCTCATCGCTTCCTCCTGGTTGTGGGTCACGTAGATCGTCGTGATCTCGAGCTCGTTCTGGAGGCGCTTCAACTCAATACGCATCTCCTGGCGGAGCTTGGCGTCGAGATTCGACAGCGGCTCGTCGAGGAGAAACACCGACGGCTCCCTGATGATGGCGCGCGCGAGCGCCACTCGCTGGCGCTGTCCACCGCTCAGCGCCGCCGGTTTCTTCTGGACCTGATCTTCGATGTGCAGCAGCTTCGTGACCTCCGCTACCCTTCGGTCCCGCTCATCGGGCGGTATCCCGCGGACTTTCAACGGGTAGCCGATGTTTTGTGCGACCGTCATGTGCGGGTACAGCGCGTAGTTTTGGAAGACCATCGCCACGTTCCGGTCACTGGGTGAACGCCCGTCGACCCGCTCGTCGTCGAAGTAGATCGCGCCCTCCGACGGCTGCTCGAGCCCCGCGATCATCCGCAGTGCCGTCGTCTTTCCGCAACCCGACGGCCCGAGAAACGCGAGAAACTCGCCGTCTTCGGCCTCGAGGTTGATTCGGTAGTTCGCGACAGTGTCTCCCGAATCGAAGTATTTGCTAACGTTTTCCATGGAGATCGATGTCATACAATACGAGATACGTCGTATTCGCCCATTAATCCCGGTTGCACCGCCAGATTTGTTGATACGAACCGCACGGGGAGAAACGGGTCGGAGCTGCCGCTCCTGTTTCGTCGATCTCGAGTCGAAACGACGCCGACGCTTCGAAGCTGTCTTCGATCGGTACCAGCGGCGCTCAGAGGAACGGAAGCGGCTCGGTCTCGAGTGAACTCAGTAGCTTTCGAGTACGGAATGAGCCGTCAGAACTGCTCTCACCGACAGTCGACGTTCATCACTCGAACTGACGACAACCGTTATTTTCCGTTCCGACGACGCTACTCCCGATGCGATCAGTGACCGAGTACGGTGCGAGCGGCGACGGTACCGACGACGATCGCGAGGTGATTCAGGCGGCCGTGGACGACGCCCACGACGCGGGTGGCGACCGTGTCTACTTCCCGGCCGGAGAGTACCGGATCGGCGGCCCGATCACCCATCGCTCCCGCGTCCGCCTGATCGGCGACGGGACGGGAGCGACGACGATCCGAGCCGAGGGATCCGGGTTCGCCGCCCTCGAGGGATTCGGCAAATCGGACGAGCCGCTGACCGATCTCGCCGTAGAACGGATGACGATCGACGCCTCGGGCGTCCCGGGCGGCGAGTCGTACGATCCGGGCGAGAAGTGCATCTACTACCAGCACGTCCGCCGCTGTCGGATCGTCGGCGTTCACGCCTCCGGCTCGGCCGCGACCGGGATCGGGACGGACATGATGGTCGACAGCCTCGTCCACGGCTGCGTCGCGGAGGACTGCGGCCGAAACTTCGACGCCGCTCGAGACGGGATCAACATTGGCTCGAACGGGATCGGTATCGGAACGGGACTCGCGGCCGACGCCGAACCGGTCGTCGTCGCCGACTGCCACGCTCGCGGGAATGGCAACAACGGGATCATGTTCGAGAACCAGGCGACAGGGGTGCAGGAGAGCGAGCGCCACGCCGGCCACTTCTTCGTCCACGGATGTACGGCGATCGGCAACCGCGTCGGGTTCCGAACCTCCGCGGATCGCAGGACCCGGTTCGCGAACTGCTCGGCGCACGCGAACGAAGAGGATGGAATCGTGATCGACGAGAAAGGCGAGATGGGGATCGGGGTGGGGCCACCGCCGTTTTCGGCCCGCGAACACCGGATCGACGGCTGCCACGTGACCGAGAACGGCGGGCACGGCGTTCACGTGGCGGAGGCCGACGAGAACGCGTCGATCGACGTCTCGACCTCCCAGATTTCCGCTAACGACGGCGCGGGCGTCCGCATCGCGACGGGAGAGCGGATCGCCGACGTCGCCGTGGCCGACTGTCGCGTCTTCGACAACGGCGGTCCGGGAGTCGACTTCGCTGACGGCGGGTCGGATCTCCGGCTGGCCGACTGCGACGTCTCCGACAACGGCCGTGACGGTGATACACCGGGGATCCGCTTCGGCGGCAGGACGGTCGGCGTGACGGTTTCCGGCTGTCACATCTCCGGCGCGGCGGATTCCCGGGGACCCGGGATCACGTTCGCGGCCGACCACGATTCCGCGACGATCATCGGAAACCAGTTTCACGACTGTACGCCCCTCGAGGCCGAGGAGTTACCGGCTATCGTTCGAGACAACGCGGGCTTCCGAACGGAGTCCGTGAGAACGGCGGAAGCCGTGGGCGACGGCGAGACGACCGAGTTCGTCCTCTCGCACGGGCTCGACGTCACTCCCTCCGTCCGGAACGTCTGGGCGGAAAGCGGCTCCGCGACCGGTTTTCACGTCGCTCGAGCCGATAGCGAAACGGTCGTCGTCGCCTTCGCGGATCCGCCAGCGAACGATGCCCGGTTGCAGTGGGGCTTCGAAGTCCGTCGCTGAACCACTCCTGCAGTACCGATGGTTTTCAGTGCTCGGCGGCCTCCGCCCGCACGGCACATCCGTTTTCCCGTGGAGAAATCCCCACCCCGGTGGCGTTCGTAGACGGGGCAATCAGCGGCTGGATCGGTTCGATCATCGCGTTCCAGTTCGCGGCATTACCGGCACTCCTCTCTCAGTCGGCGTTCGAAGGATACTACGGTATGACGGTCGGCAAGCACCCGCGCGGAATAGTCGTCGGAAAGGCCGACGGCTCGCCGATCGCGTGGCGAGTCGCCGTCGTCCGAAGTCTACTCCGACCGGTGGGCGGTCTTCCGGTACCCTACCTCGTCGGAATCGTCGCCGCGTACGCGACTGGCGCCCATCAGCGCGTCGGAGACGTGGCTGGTGGCACCGCCGTCGTCCGGGCGGGAGACTGAACGATTACGGGACACCGTTACGGGGTATGTATCGGCTACTCTTAAATTACGCAACCTCCGTTTTCGTTCCCGCGTCGTTTCCACGATTTGGGCCAGACTCGGACGTGTTCGCTCCGCTGCGCGTCCGGGAGGGTTCGGAATTTGGCAAGAGTACGTTCACCCCCGGCGATCGAAATGAGATGCTGCCTCCCGAACTCGAACCGCGCCGAAACCGCTGCTCTCCCGGGACGAGCTAGAACTCCTCGGCGGTATCGATACCAACGACAACGCCGAACTCTCCTTCGTCGAAGCGGTCGTCGACGCTGACAGCGTCGGTGAACGCGAGTTGCGCTTGCTCAGTGTGGGCGAATTTGACCGCGGTGGCGACCTCGTCCTCGAATTCGAACTCGTCGACCAGGTCGTCCCACACGGTTTCGGGAACGCGATACGCTCGAGTGCCGCCGACGGTTGCGTAGTCGTGCTCCCGTTCGAACTCGGCGTGGCGGCCGATCAACGCCGAGTGGAGGACGACGAGCGCGTCCGTAATCGTTTCTGCGTCGACCTCGGACCGGTCGGTAGTCCGCTCGAGCACGGCACTGTCGATGTGTGCTTCGTTCGTTTCGGAGGGACGATCGTCGGACATAGTTTCGTGGAGAACGGCGGGGTCTAACCGTTTTGGGCTTTCAACCGCCCCGGGAGGCCCCTCTCACCTGCAATTTTTGCGGGTTGGTGCTGCTCGCGGATTTGCTCGCAGCAGAACTGCCGCCTCCCGGATTTGTACCGAAGGAAGACTCGCTTGCGCTCGTCTTTCGACTTCCCGCTCGCTGCGCTCGCGGGAACGGGGACAGCTCGATCTTCAGTCGAGCCCAGTAACTTCTCGAGTGAGAATCTCGTAAAATCGGGATGCCGCCTCCCGGATTGTGAACTACGCCTGAGAACCTGCTCGCGTTGCTCGCAGAACCTCAGTCTAGTTCAAACCGGTCGATTTCACTGTTGGTGCTCACGGACGACTCGCTGCGCTCGTCGTCTTGTTCGCACCAAAAGTGCCGCCTCCCGGATTTGAACCGGGGACAGCTCGATCTTCAGTCGAGTGCTCTCCCAGTCTGAGCTAAGGCGGCCTACTCCCACCTCCGTTCAGGGTATAAAAAAGGATTTCGAATCCGAGCCAACGTTCGAACAGGTCAAACGATACGGGTATACATTCAGTCTACTCGAAAAAACGAAAATGAACGAACAATAACGGTGAGAATAATACGAAGTATACCATCGATTTACCACCGTGTGTTGGATTTGCGGATATTCAAGACACCCTTTTCCGCTCTGACGGGTAACACTATGTTATGGTAGCACTTAGCTCGGACCGGGAGGACCAGGAACTGTCGGCAGACACGATTCTCGAGCTGCTGGCGAACCGTCGACGACGGTATCTCCTCTACGCGCTTCGAGGCCAGGAGGGGCCGGTCGAGCTCTCGAGGATCGCCGAACAAGTCGCCGGCTGGGAGCACGACGTGCCGCCGGACGAGGTCGCCAAAAACGAGTACAAGAGCGTCTACGTCTCGTCGGTGCAGTGTCACGTCCCGAAACTGGCCGACGCGGGCGTCGTCGACCACGACGAGGAGAATCACACCGTCATCCTGTCGGACAACTTCGGACAGCTCGCTCCCTACCTCCGGATCGTCGTCAAGGACGAACCGGAGAACTCGACGCTCCACGCCGCTCTCGAGGCGGAATCCGAAGGCGGGCTCATCGGACAGATTCGGGAGAACGTCGCCCGGCTCAAGCACTGACTACCCGCTCCTATGGCCGTTCTACTCCGCGCAATGCCGCGCTACGCGCGAGCACCTGACGTCCCGTCTCGATTCGGGTCGAGTCGCTGAATCACGCGGAACTGCTTCCTACCGAGCCACCGACTGTGAACAGCGGGCGCTTCGGAGTCCGCCGATCGAAGGTGGTCCTCTCAAGACGTTCTCGAACCCGTATCGGCTACGGAACGGAAACGGCGAGCGGGTTCGATCGCCGGCCGTGTACCGTCCGAGACGCGGAAACAGCCGGTATCGGAATTTTCGGAACGCGGGTGAGGAGAGTAATATAGTACTGCCGAGTAGAAACAAACGGGCACCACGGGTTCACCGAGCCGCTACATCGCGCCCACGTGCTAGACCGGGCTTCCGAGCCAGCCACGGTACCGGCCCCGACAGCGCCCGCTCCCGAGATGATACTATGAATTCGAACACGTCCCCCGCCTCGAGTGTCCGCTGGACCGCGTTCAAGCGCACGTTCTTCGCGATCCTGACCGTCGCCCTCGCGGCGTTCGTCGTCTGGATGGACGGCCAGCCGACGGCCGTCTTCTTCGGCGCTCTCGTCCTGCTGCTCGTCGCCTTCGGCGTCGAACTCCGGAAAGTCGAGCTCCCGCCCGGACTTACGATCACGTTCGGAGACGAGCAGCGGGGGAAGGATCGACGCGACGAGGAACGAGACGACCGCGGCGAGTGACCGTTAGAACCGGTTGCGGAGCGCCGAGGCGGCCTCGAGGACGGCGGTAACGGCCCGATTTTCGAACCGGACGGGTGCGCGGAGACAACCGTTATTCCCACGGCCGACCTACGACTACTCTCACAGAATAACGCTCATGAGCATCGAAGACAACAAAGTGCTCGCCCGCCGCATGCAGGAAGACGTTTGGAACGAGGGAGACGTGGACGCGATCGACGACCTCCTCGCCGAAGACTTTATCCAGCACTCTCCGTGGGAACCGTCGGAGTTACACGGCCGAGACGAGTTCAAACAGCAAATCAGAGACTTCCACGCCGCGTTTCCCGACCTGCACGGAACGGTAGACGACGTCATCGCCGAGGGTGACACGGTCGCGAATCGGTTCACCATGCACGCAACCCACCAGGGCGAGTTCATGGGCGTCGAACCGACGGGAAACGAGATCGAACTGGTCGGAACGATCTTCGCCCGCGTCGAGGACGGACGGATCGCCGAGCGGTGGGTCGTCGATCACGTGCTGGGCTTCCTCGAACAACTCGGGACGGTGTCTGAACGATAGTCGATCGACGAACCGTCGTCTCTTGATTCTCGCCGCTTTGGAATCGTCCGTAGTGAGAAGAAATCCCGCCCGTACGACGAATCTGAACGCGAATCGCGGCGGTGGGCTCGTCGCGATACTGCTGCTCGCGAGTCGTCGAAACGGCATCAGTTGGCTCGAGCGGGTTCGAACCACGGTCGCAGCGAAGCTGCTCCCTGATTCGAACCGCCCTCACATCACGGTACTGCCGCTCACGAATTGTTCGCGACAGCAATAGTGGGCTCGGGCGGGTTCGAACCACCGACCTCGGCCTTGTAAGGGCCGCGTCATAACCAGCTAGACCACGAGCCCGTACCGAGAACAAATCACCCCGTCCGAATAACCTTTACTTTCTCGAGTCGGAGCTGTAGCATGGTCCTCGAGCGGGTCTGGAAAGGGCTCCTCGTCGTCGCTGCGGTCGCCGTCGTCGGAGCGTTCCTCGTTCAACTGGGCGTCGTGGCAGCGCCCTGGAGCGAGGACCGAGCCGACGTCCGAATCCTCGACGACGGTGGCGAACCGAAAGCCGTCGTCGACGCTGAGGTCGCGGACACTCGCGGCGAGCAGTACACCGGATTGAGCGATCACGACTCGCTCGAGTCGGGCGAGGGGATGCTGTTCGTCCACGCCAGCGAGGACGAGCGGACGTACGTCATGCGGGACATGGACTTCGGCATCGACATCATCTTCGTCGACGCCGACCGCGAGATCGCGACGATCCGCCACGCGCCCGAACCCGGTCCCGACGAGGACGGCAGCGAACAGGAGTACAGGGGAGAGGCGAAGTGGGTACTCGAGGTTCCCCTCGGCTACGCGAACGAAACCGGCATCGAGCCCGGCGACGAGGTCGAGATCGGGCTCGAAAACGACGGGTGAGGCGACAGCGACGAAACCGCGTCACGGATTCGTAGAGACTGTTTCGATTCGTAGGGAACTCTTATGACCAGCGGTCACTGAGACGAAGGCAATGAGTGGTGTCGACTGGGCGGATGACGACCCCTTCGAGGAACAACGGGAGAACATCGACAGCCCGATGAAGCGGCTGATCTTCGAGTACGGTCGTCCCTACTGGTTTTCGGTGACTGCCGGCATCACCGGCAGCGTACTGGCGCGACTGCTCGATCTGATTCCACCGATCTTGCTCGGCGTCGCGATCGACGCGATCTTTCTGCAAGAACGTGCGTTTAGCATCCAGTTCGTTCCGGACGCCTGGCTCCCGACGGATCAGACCGAACAGTTCGCGTTCACCGTCGTCATTATCGCACTGTCGTTCGCCATCGGTGCGGCGTTCCACTGGGTGCGGAACTGGGGGTTCAACTCGTTCGCACAGGACATCCAACACGACGTGCGTACCGACACCTACGACAAGATGCAGCGCCTGAACATGGAGTTCTTCGCCGACAAGCAGACCGGCGAGATGATGTCTATCCTCTCGAACGACGTCAACCAGCTCGAGCGGTTCCTCAACGACGGACTGAACTCCGCGTTCCGGCTCGGCGTGATGGTGATCGGCGTCGGCGCGGTCCTCTTTACGATCAACCCGCAGCTCGCACTCGTCTCGATCGCACCGGTGCCGCTGATCGCCGCGTTCACCTACCTCTTCGTCAAAAAAATTCAGCCGAAGTACGCCGCCGTCCGCTCCTCTGTCGGGAAGGTCAACTCCCGGCTCGAGAACAACCTCGGCGGCATCCAGGTGATCAAGGCGAGCAACACCGAGGAGTACGAATCCGACCGCGTCGACGACGTCTCGCGGAAGTACTACGACACCAACTGGGGGGCGATCAACCTCCGGATCAAGTTCTTCCCCGGGCTGCAGCTGATCTCGGGGATCGGTTTCGTGCTCACCTTCCTCGTGGGCGGCTACTGGGTGTTCCAGGGCGCACCCGGCCCGTTCACCGGGACGCTCGAGGTCGGGCAGTTCGCGACGTTCATCCTCCTGACCCAGCAGCTCGTCTGGCCGATGGCCCAGTTCGGGCAAGTCATCAACATGTACCAGCGTGCGGAGGCCTCGAGCGAGCGGATCTTCGGCCTGATGGACGAGACGGGGCGCGTCGAGGAGGACGCCGGCGCCGACCCGCTCGCGGTCACGGAGGGTCGCGTCGAGTACGAGGACGTCACCTTCGGCTACACCGACGAGGAGACGATCATCGACGACGTCTCCTTCGACGTGCCGGGCGGCGAGACGGTCGCACTCGTCGGGCCGACCGGCGCGGGAAAGTCGACGGTGCTCAAGTTGCTGCTCCGGATGTACGACGTCGACGAGGGCGAGATCCGGATCGACGACCAGGACATTCGCGACGTCTCGCTGTCGAGTCTGCGCCGCTCGATGGGGTACGTCGGGCAGGAGTCGTACCTCTTCTACGGCACCGTCGAGGAGAACATCACCTACGGGACCTTCGAGGCCAGCGAGGAGGGGATCGTCGACGCGGCCAAAGCGGCGGAGGCCCACGACTTCATCCAGAACCTGCCCGACGGCTACGACACGATGGTCGGCGAGCGCGGCGTCAAGCTCTCGGGCGGCCAGCGTCAGCGCGTCGCCATCGCTCGTGCGATCCTCAAGGACCCGGATATTCTGATTTTGGACGAAGCGACCAGCGACGTCGACACCGAGACGGAGATGCTCATCCAGCGCTCGATCGACGACCTGACCGAAGAGCGGACCACGTTCGCCATCGCCCACCGCCTCTCGACGATCAGGGACGCCGACCAGATCATCGTTCTCGAAGACGGCCAGATCGTCGAGCGCGGCACTCACGAGGATCTGCTCTCGAACGACGGACTCTACGCACACCTCTGGGGCGTTCAGGCCGGAGAGATCGACGAACTGCCGCAAGAATTTATCGAGCGAGCCCAGCGACGGCAGGCTCGAACCGAAGTCGACGACTAGAACGACTCCTGCTCGCTCTGCCCTTCCTGATCCGGACCGCCCTCCTCCTGACGGTCCTCGCCCGTCGCGGGCGGCGTCCGGTCGCTGTAGTTCTTCCGTCCGATCGCGTCGTCGCTGACCATATTCATGATCGCCTGCTCGACCTCGTCGTACGACCCGTACTCGTCCTCGTTGAGCGGTTCGAGGAGTTCTTCGAGCGTCGCCGACTCCTCGCCGCCCATTCCGATCTCTTCGTCGCCGTGTTCTTCGAGGAGTTCGTCCTGACTGACCGGATACTCGAGGCTCTCGAGGTCCTCCTCGAGGTTGCCGAGTTCGACGCCGAGTTCGCGGTTATCATCGCTCATAGTCGAATAGTGTGCTACGGGCTGCAAACAAGTTAACCCTGCGTACGCCACGGCGTGAGAGGCGGGTAAACGTACGCAGGGCCAGCGTTCCGACGATCGCTGACCGGAGCGGCGCACCGGGAGTTTCATGCTCGCGGGGTCGGTTCACTCCCTCATGAATCTCTCGGAGGCGACGTGGACGGAGGTACGGGACCTCGAGACGGACCTCGCGGTCGTCCCCGTCGGTAGCACCGAACAGCACGGCCCCCACGCTCCGCTCGGCACGGACGTCCTGACAGCCGAGGCGGTGACCGACGCGGCGCTCGAGGCATTCGATCGCGAGGTCCTCAGAGCGCCCGCGATTCCGGTCGGTATCGCCGAGGAGCACCGACAATTTCCGGGGACGATGTGGGTCTCGGAGGACACGTTCCGCAGCTACGTCCGGGAATCGGTCGAGAGTCTCGCCCACCACGGCTTCGACCGCGTGGTGCTCGTCAACGGTCACGGCGGCAACGTCGACGCGCTGCGGGAAGCCGGCGGTCGGCTGACGCGAAGCGGCGAGGTCTACGCCGTCCCGTTCACCTGGTTCCAGGCCGTGGGCGACCACTCGAGCGATATGGGCCACGGCGGTCCCCTCGAGACGGCGCTGGTTCGACACGTCGCTCCCGACCTCGTTCGCGAGGACCGACTCGAGGACGCCAGAGAGGGCGCCGCGGACGGCTGGGGCGAGTGGGTGAGCTACGCGAACCTGGCGTACGATTCGGCGGAGTTCACCGACAACGGGGTCGTCGGCGATCCGACCGACGGCGACGAACGGCGGGGAGAAGAGTTACTCGAGCTAGCGGCGGGCGCGCTGGGTCGGCTCCTCGAGGCCGTCGCCGAACGGGACGTCTCGCGACCCGAACGACGGTAGGGGAAGACGAACGTGCGGCGGAGCGACGACGGCAGCACTTCGATTCGACTGTAGTGACTACTGCCGGATTCGGATAACGAACGCGTGTCGCGGCTCACTCCTCGGCTTCGGCCGCTTCCTCGTCGTCCGACTCCGCCTCGTCGGTCTCGGCGTCTTCGTCGGCCTCGTCTGCCGCAGCGTCCGCGTCTTCGTTCTCGTCCTCGTCGGCTGCGGGACCCGCGTCCTCGAGCGTCCCGCGAAGCGACGGAATCGTCGCGGTGAGGTCGCCGACCTGCTCGCCCGCTTCGGAGATGTCGTTGATGGCCCCCTCGAGGGATTCGATCTCCGCCTCGAGGTCGTCGGCGTCCTCGAAGGCGTCCGCGCGCTGGCCCATCGTGTACCACTTCTTGGCGTCGCGGAGGTGTTCCTCGGCGTCGCCGGCATCCAGAGCGGACTTGAGGGCGTTGAGCACGCCGAGCACGTTGTCAGCGTCGGTTTCCCAGACGTCGCCGGCTTCCGGAAGTGCCTCCCAGGCGTTCTCGAGCGAGGATTCGACGTCCTCGCGCATCTCGTTGGCCGCTTCGCCGAACAGTTCCTCGTCGTCGCCGAGCGTCGCTTGACTCATGTCATCTCCTTCACGGCCACCTCGTTTAAAAGATAGCCCGAAAGTGAAAGTGAAAACGGCCCCTGATAGGCCGATATTGACGAAACGGCAGGGAGATTTCGAAAGGAAGGTCGTGGGAGCGGCGGCGTTCAGGCGGCGTCGCGGACCGACTCGAGGCGCATCAGCGGGTACCCATCCTCCATCGCCATGCGCGTGACGACCTCACAGCCCTCGTAGTCGACGACGATCTCGACCTCGAGAAAGCGGCCCGTCAGTTCGGTGTAGTCGGCCGTCGACTCGGCGAGTTCGGCCTCGAGCTCGTCTCGTCGGATCTCGACGGTTACCTCCGCACAGTGGGGCTGGTTCTCGATCGCGTCTTCGATAGCCGTCTCTAGGCTGGCTGCGCTCTCGGGTGAGAGCGGCGTGCCGGCAAACTGGTGGTACAGCGACCCGAACTTGATGCCGGCCTCGAAGCAGGCGGCCTCCGCGTCGGTCGGCGTCGAATCGGACATACGTGATGCTCGAGCGCGGTCGGCAAGGAAATTCCGATGCTGTCTACCCGCAGCCGAATCCCGCCGTGCGAGTGTGATACTGACGATCAGGTCGGCGTCGAACCGCACGTTACTTATCGACGCTTTCCCACAAACCGAATGAATGGCACAGTCAGTCCTGCTGACGGGGGCTGCGGGGCGAGTCGGACAGGCCATCCTCGGCGACCTCGCCGACGAGCACGAGTGGCGTCTGATGGATCGCGATCCGCCGACGGACGACCAGCCGGGCGAGTTCGTCGTCGGCGACATCATTAACGACGAGACCGTCCGCGAGGCGATGGAGGGGATCGAGGTCGTGATCCACCTCGCGGGCGATCCGCGTCCGGAAGCGCCGTGGGACAGCGTCCTGACGAACAACATCGACGGCGCCCAGACCGTCTTCGAGGCTGCCGCCGCCGCGGACGTCGAGAAGGTCGTCTTCGCGTCCTCGAACCACGCCGTCGGCGCCTACGAGACCGACGATCGGACGCCGGACATGTACCGGAGCCACGACGACTATCTCCTCGACGGGACCGAACTTCCCCGCCCGAGCAACCTCTACGGCGTCTCGAAGGCCGCCGGCGAGTCTCTCGGCCGGTACTACCACGACGAGTACGGCCTCTCGGTCGTCTGCGTTCGCATCGGTAACCTCACCGAGGGCCACCCGCCGATCGACTACGAGCGCGGCCAGGCGATGTGGCTCTCCTACCGGGACTGTGCGCACCTGTTCGACCGCTGTATCCGCGCCGACTACGGTTACGAGATCGTTTACGGCATCTCCGACAACGACCGCAAGTACTACTCGATCGATCGCGCTCGCGAGGTCCTGGGCTACGAACCCCGGGACAACTCCGCGGACCACGCCGACGAATCGGAGCAGGAGTAGCTCCCGACTCGGTCAGAACAGCCCCTCGACGTCCTCCTCTCGAGCCCGTCGCCTGTCGACGTGACCGGTCAGCCGGCGGTAGATGATTCCTCGGTGTTGCTCCTCGCGAACGAAGTCGAACAGCAGCGCGATGAACCGACTGTCGTCCTCGCCGGCCTCGAGATCCCGCCTCGCGTACGTCCACGCGCGCTCGACCGGTTCCGCGTCGAATCCGAACTCCGGCGCGAGAACGGCCGCCGCGATCGCCGTCGTTTCGACATCGAGATCCGCGAGCGTCGGCGCGGTTCCCCCGTGTTCGATCCGGGGTGGGGAACGGCGCTCGACGACTTCGGGATCGGTCGCGAGTTCCTCGAGCACTGCCCTCACCGGCTCGAGCCGAAGACCCCGGTAGTCGGTCGGAAGCCCGGCGAGATACTCTTGGGCACTCTCGGCCAGCCCGATCGCACCCACCCAGTTCCGCTCGCGGGCGTGGTAGACGGCGGCGGTGAACTGGATGAGTCCGTGAAGCAGCCGCTCGTCGTCGGTGCCGGACTCGAGTTCGAGCCAGTGGTCCTCCCAGGCGTCGTGGGCGGCGTGGTAGTGGCCATCGTTGTAGATCGCGACGCCGGCCAGGAGCCGGTTGTACATATCCATCGTTGGCACTCCAGGGGTGTGAACGTCACGGAAAGCGGTGAGCGCCGGATATGTTCCGCCTCCGACGGGGCGGGCAGACAACTGCCGACAAGCGGAAATCGGGGACGTGCAGCGATCGCCCCGACCGGTTACTTCCGCCACCGGTCATGGCGGTACTCGGTACAAATACCGGTCAGTACCATTATTATGCAGTTGCTTCTCCGGCTGTCTGGAGACCGTTAACAGTACTAATAGGACCCTAACGACGGGAAAGAGGGGCCTGGTACCGGTGAGAAGACGGATCTCGACCGGCTCGAGCGCCTTCGTTCGCGGACCGACTCCTCGCGGCTCGTGCTTCCCGCCGTTCCGATCCGCGATTCTCACTCACTTCGTTCGTTCCGAACCGCACTACTCCTCGAACTCGTCCTCTCGGCGGATCCGTCCGTTTCGCTGCACGACCTACACCAACTGTTTCCGCTCACGTCGCCTCCGGAAATCGTTCGCGCAAAACGTCGACGAAAAACAGCTAATTCCCGAATTCGTCTTCCCAGCGGAACTGCCCGTTGCGCTGAATCACCTCGCCGTCGATCTCGAGTCGGGACTCCTCGCTGACGTCGGTGATCATGTCGACGTGGACGGCCGACTCGTTGCCCGATTCCCCCTCCGGGAGACAGGCGTCGTAGGCTCGACCGACCGCGAGATGGACCGTCTCGCCCATCTTCTCGTCGAAGAGGATACTGTCCGTGTAGCGGTCGATACCGCGGTTCATCCCGATCCCGAGTTCGCCGAGTCGACGGGCGCCCTCGTCGGTGTCGAGGATCTCGCCGATCACCGTCCCGCCCTGCTCCGCGTCGTAGTCGACGACCTCGCCGTCGTCGAACTCGAGGCGGACGTTCCGGACCGGTTCGCCGCGAAGCGTCATCGGAACGTCGAAAACGACCTCGCCGTCAGTTCCGTAGGGCGCGGTAAAGACCTCGCCGCTGGGGAGGTTATGGGAGTCGTAAGCGACCGACGCCGCGCTGTTGACGGCGGTGCGATCGTCGATTCGCATCGTGAGATCGGTTCCCTGTGAAACCAGTCGGACCTCGGCGCCCTCGTCGAGCAGCGCCTTGAGTTTCGCCATCTCGTCGGCGAGAGCGTCCCAGTCCCGGAGAATAGCGTCGTACGCGAACTCCTGGTACTCCTCGTAGGCCATGTTCGCCTGCTGGGCGAGCGATCTGGTCGGGTGGACCGTCGACACCCAGCGCGTCTCGTAGCGCGCCTCGCGGATCTCGGTCCGGGCGCTGCGGTGTGCCTGTCGCGTCTCACCCGGCACGTCCGCGGTCGCGCTCGTGTTCCGCCCGCCGCCGATCGAGAGGTAGACGTCGGTCGCCTCGAGCAGCGCGCGTTCGTGATCCGGACTCTCGTCGAAGTCGCCGTCGTGAGCCCGGAGGTACGCCCGGCTCACCTCGCCGGAACTGTACGTCGCGAGAAGGTTCGCGCCGCGTTCGCCCAGTTTCTCGGCGACGGCGACGGCCAGTTCGTGGGCGTCGAGGCCGACCGAGAGGACGACGTCGTCACCGGCCTCGACTCGAGCGCTCCAGTCGACCAGTACCTCGGCGTGTTCGCGGATGCGTTCGTCCATACCCGTGGCTCGCGCGCCGGCTACTATAGTACCAACTGAAACGATCTCCGCACCGATCGCACGACGGCTGTGTGATCGGGTGTGCAGCGACTTCCAGCGGCTACTGAATCCTCGCCGTTCAGAGCGGTACCGAATCAGGCGGTGTATGCGTCTTCCGAGTCGGACGACTCCCGGGACCGGACGAGCGCGACGATAGCGTAGACGATCGGCGTGTCGAGGACGGCGATCACGAGTTTGAGCAGGTACTGACCGACGATCAGGGCGAGGAGCGCCTCGAGCGGGAGGGCCACGCCGACGCCGAGGACGGTGGGCGCGATGGCGAACGCGACCGAGACGAAGATGACGGTGTCGATCACCTGGCTGGTGCCGGTCGAGACGATGTTGCGCAGCCAGAGCTTCTCGCGACCGGTCCAGTCGCGAATCCGGTGGAAGATCCAGACGTCCCAGTTCTGGCTCACGAGGTACGCGAGGAGGCTGCCGAGGACGACGTTGGTCGAGGCGCCGAGCGCCGTCGAGAACGCGTCGGGATCGACGCTCGCCTCCGCCGCGGGAGCGGCGATCGTCGACCAGACGAGCGCGAGGACGACGAAGTTCAGCGCGAACGTAACGTTGACGACGATCTGGGCCGCCCGCCGGCCGTACAGTTCGGTGTAGCAGTCGCTCGCGAGGAAGGTCAACGCGTATGCCAGCGCCGCCCCGGGGAGGACGAGTTCCGCGCCCGTGATCGGGAGCGAGGCGGGGAGATCGAACGCGAGAACCTTCGAGGCGGTCAACTGTGCGGTAACGAGCGCTGCCACGAACAGGCCGATCAGTGAAACCTGCGCGATCGACGGCGCGGCGCGATGCTGGTCCATGCAGGCCGCGTCTCGAGCGCGGATACCTAAACGATACTATCCGAACCGCGTTCGCGTGTCCGCGCGGCAGGCGAGCGTGGATCACGATCGCGGGTCGGCGCCCGTCCTCCGGTCGGCATCGACGCCGGGACCGAATATGTGCGGTAGCGTTCACCAACTGTGAACAGTCTCAAATAACGAACCGTCTGAAACTGCGATAGAAAGCCGCTAAACGATTGTTTCGACGATCAGATAGCCGTGTTCGCCCGTTTCGGGGGCTGAGACCGGTGCAGGGAGATGTATACGTTCGATTCGACGAGACTCATCGTACCAGTCAGTTACGGAACGTATAGGAACGATCACGTCGACTGCAAGCAGCCTAGCTCGTTCACAACCGCTGCAACAGACGTAATACGTGATTGATAACAAATAGAGTGGCACTGGTGGCTACTGATAGGTAAAGTATGGACGATTTGACCGGCTTTCAGCGAGACCTCCTGTACGTCATCGCAGGAGCAGACCAGCCATCTGGCCAGGACATCAAAGAGGAGATCGAGACGTACTACAGCAGCGACATCAACCACGGACGGTTGTATCCTAATCTCGACACCCTCGTCAACAAAGAGCTAGTCGAGAAGGGGGAACTCGACCGGCGGACGAACTACTACGCGATCAGTGACACGGGCCACGACGCGATCGCGAACCGTCGAGACTGGGAATCCCAGTACATCGACGGCTGATCGGGCGGCTCGGAACCACCTCACCGCGGTCCAACAACTCCTGACGGAGTGTGGAGTACAGGATTATCCCATAGCCGCGCGACAGCGTCGGCGATCGTTCGTCGATCCTGCAGACACGCGCTCTCGAGGGGGTTCTGACAGGCTCTCGAAGCCGGTTTCGGCCGATTCCAGGATCTCTCGAGCGCGCGGCGGGTGTACCGTGACGAGTTCCACGAGCGACGACGTGGACGGTTGCAACGGCAAGTCCAACCCTTGTCCGTCCACCGGTCGTCATCCCCGTCAATGAGCGAAACCGACCAGCAACCGCTCGAGGGAACGACAGTCGGGATACTCCTCGCACAGGAGGGCACCGAAGAGGTCGAGTTCACCGAACCGAAGGAGGTCGTTACGGATGCCGGGGCCACCGTCGACGTTCTCGGCAGCGACACCGGTGCGGGCGAAACCGTCAACAACGACCTCGAGCCCAGCGACTCGTACGAGATCGAACGAACGTTCGACGAGGTCTCCGCGGACGAGTACGATGCACTGATCGTCCCCGGCGGCACCGTAGGTGCGGACACCCTCCGGGCGAACGAGGCCGCCATCGACCTGATTCGAACGCACCTGTCGGACGGCAAGCCGATCGGCGTGATCTGTCACGGCCCCTGGGTCCTGGTCGAGGCGGACGTCGTCGACGGGCGAGCGCTGACCTCCTACCACAGCCTCGAGACAGACATCCGCAACGCCGGTGGCGAGTGGGTCGACGAGGAAGTCGTCGTCGACGACGGCCTGATCACCAGCCGCAATCCGGACGACCTCGAGGCGTTCTGCGAGACGCTCGTCGAGGAATTCGCGACGGCTTCCGAGTAACGGACCTCCGAACGGGGAACCACTGGATTGGTCGATCCCATCGCGAGCGTACGCGGTGGAGGTTACGAGTACGCGGACCGCCATCCGCGAGCACGTTCGTCCCTCCTCGCTGAATTACTCCGACGAAGGCGTCCCGTTCTGGTCCGTCGGGTACGCCCTCGACGGGAATCGCGAAGTCGGTAGAACGGCTAATCCCCACGAGATAGCCGGCGTATCGAAATTCGACCGTTCAGGCGCGAGGGTCGGCCGCCGTCGATTCGAAGAGTCGCTCGAGTGCGTCCGGATCGATCGACTCCAGTAGGCACTGAAAGTCAGTGCGCAGCCGATCGCACTGTCCGCGGTTCTCGCTTGCTTCGCTCGCTCCGAACCGCGCTCCCGTCGTGCGATCGGCGTGTAACCCGTTTCAGTTGGTACCGTAGTGCAGTGGTGGGAGCAACGGAGACGTCCCGATCCGCCAGCTTCGCAACGGAGCGTCCGGGCGCAACGGATAGCGGCTCGTTCCGATCACTCGTACTATTCGTCATCGGCCGTATCAGCCGGGCGATAGGTATGGCTGTTCCCTCGCTAAAGCCGAGTTAACTCGAATTAACGGCAATGAGACCGTATTCGCCACCCGAATACCGTGGAGTCTGATCGGATAGCGCATCCGTACGGTTCGTTTGCTTCTATAGGCTGCTCTGGTTCGGAGCGTAGCGTTCGTGCGATCGCCATCGGAACACGGACGATTCGGAGACGGTTCGGAAGGTTTCTGGACGGCTCTGAGGGGAATGGAGTTCGGCTCGTTGCAGTCTTCGAATTGTCGTGACTCATAGTTATAGGTCCGAAAGGTAATCGCGTCGCTGTTCTGCCTTTTCGCGGACGTTTCGTCGGTCGTAGTGGCGGTCGAAGACGTCATCGCTCGCATCGAGCCGATCACCGACGACTCGACGCGGGACGTCCTCGCGGCGGCAGGCCGTCACCCGACCGCTCCGAACGTCGTGGGGTGATCTCGATGACGGGCACTTGCTCGCCCGCGTGTAGGTAGTGGCATCGCGCTCGGCGGGGCCGCGATCGCGCGGACACTCGGCGCCGCGCCAGCACGGACGGGTAATCCCTTCCATCGTATCTCGAATCGTCGAGACGGAGGGTCGGCCCGATCTCGTCGGCAGCAATAGCGACCGGTGGTGATCGTCGGTCACGTTCTCTCGCGGTCCGTCGGTGCAGTCCCGGAGGACTCCGGCGACGGGACCGCTGATACCGTTCCACCGCTCGTCATTCTCGTCCAGGCGTATCCGACTGACCGGGCTGACCCGAGACGAGCTGGAAACCCACGAAATCACGGATGGATTTCCTCAAAAACGCGACGTCGATGCCCAGAGCGGGTGAAAGAATCTAGGCGGGCGTGACAGACAATTCACTTCTGATTGTGATTTCGAATCGATCTTAATTTTGGCAGGTGGGTCCCACCTATTTCAATGGCTCCTACTCTGTGAGCCGAGAGATAGACGAGTAACGCACCGAAGAAGGTCGTAGGAGTCAGAGCGAGATGCCACAGAAGCGTGTGCCTCATCTCGTGTCCCATCGCACTCAGGACCTCGCCCATCCGCTCCAGAATGAACAGAACTGAGGGGTGTGCGACATAAACACCGACGGCGTATTTCCCCCACGACGGCAACGGAGTAGCCTTTCCGAGATTCGGCCGTGAAAGGAGGAAGAGGAACAACGAGACAGCGACCAGGGCAGTTGCGATCGTGTAGCTCGACGTATAGACGCTCTGAGTAACTGACTCCCCTGTTAAAACGTATCCCAGTACGTATCGTTCGGCGATATGGAACGCTCCGAACAGTACGGTTGCACCGAGGTAGAGCGTGCTTCGATCGGCATTTGGCTGCCATTCCTGCGAGTAGATCCAGTAGCCGAGACTAGTGTAAAAGAACCCGAAGAACAGCGTGTCTCTGACCTCGAACGGAATATCCACGAACATCGTGTAGCTCGTCCCCAAGAGACCAATAATGTGGAATGCGAGCGAGACGGGCAACATCCACGCTGCCATATTTGTTCTGGCGAAGAGACAAATGAGAGCAAGTGAGAAAAGTAGTGCTGGAAGAAACCACAGTATCTCCGATACCGAGCTCCCATAGTAAATTAGTTCGAGCGGAGAACCGAATTCGAACAGTCTCTGAATGATGACACTCCTAACGTCTCGCTCTCCAGTACCTTCGCGTACAGCGGCTCCTGCGAGGAACACGGGAGTAGTGAGCAAGAGTCCGAACACGTAGATCGAAGAGATAGTGGCCGCTCGGCTGGTGAAATAAGCGATCGGATCACGACGAGCGGTTTTGAGGGCGAAAAAATAACCTGCGGTCATGAAAAAGAACGGGACCGCAAACCGCGCCGAAGAGTCTATCACAAAATTGATCGCGTTTCCATACGCGCCGACTCCCCTGAATAGGTCTGTATGGATTGTGACAACGAACACCATCGCAATTATTCGCATAGAATCTATACTGTAAATGCGTCCGGACATTATTCGGACAGAATCAGTTCCCGATTATGGTTCTTTTGTCTTCGCTGAGCGATTCTCCGTTGGACAGTAGTATCAGCCAATTATACCGCAAATCTGTCCGAATTGTCTCTCTCGTTTACAGGCTGTTCGATGGAGGATATAGCGTTCCGTGTATCATCCGTTCCACCCCGTGAGTCGTCACCGATCACTCATTTCTGAAAGCTGATATCCCTGAAAACGTAGTCAGCGATCGGATGGATGCCAGCGAGGCGGTTCTTGACCGCCACTATGACCAGCGATCAGAACGCGAAAAACTTCGGCAGCGACGACGCTACCTTCCCGGAAATTGAGTCTATGGACTGAGTCGATTCAATGCCTACTCTCCGACTTCACCAATTTGCGACCTTGCTGATCGGGATGGCGCTATTTGCAGTTGGCGTGCTTGGCCTTACCAGCAACCTCTCGATACAGACGGTATTGATGCTGCTGATCCTCACTACCGTGTCATTGGTGTCGTTTTATTTGGGTCAAATTTCTACATCCTAATACTGCAAGTGATCAGAACTATCCGTATGTTCAAATGCCTACTCAACGCTGTGGCGGAATGTTAATGTGACAGTGGAACGTCTCACTTTCGAGATAGTTGATATGCTCAAAGAGTTGACGGAGATAGAGAATATGTGGGCCAGACACTCCAATCCGAAGAGCGGGTGGAGTCGAATGGCAGCAGGGTTCGTGGCCGTGGGCGCACTCTACCATCGGCAATGGAAGTTGTTGGGGCTCATTCTCCTATTCTTAATCATCAATCCGGTGCTATTCCGCGAACCAAGTGAAGAGTTGGATGACTGGATGTACAAGGTCGTACGTGATGAAGAACGCTGGACTAATGACGGGCACCGCCTCATCGGTCTCGGCTACCCACAGATCCTAAACACCGTGAGTATCCCAATCGGGCTCTATGGTCTCTACGCGGCGTACAAACGCAAGCCTGTCTCAACGTTGGTTTTCACGCTCGCATCACAAGGACTCAACCAGTGGTGTTTGAAGGAGATTATCGAGTACTACGAAGAAGTCGATTCGCAGTAAGAATATATCCCATATTGATCCTCCGTCCAGAACGATGCGTGCGTCACCTGTACGTAACGCGGTATCCTCTCGGCGTGGCTTTACTGCGGTTAGTTCGAATTATTCCACATCCATATTAAGGACAGTAGTAGTGAGAGTACTAGTGCCATCACGATGTATTCAACGCCATCAACAGGGGTTCGGACAGAAATAATCCATACTGGGAACGTAGTCTCAATGGCACGAACGAGAACCCAGAACACGAGAAGACCAGCGTTGAATAGAACTCCCAGTCTGAACGTCCACCGACCGGGATCGAATAACAAGTTGACAGCCAGTAGGCCCTGTCCAATAGCAAGCGCTGCAAAAAACGCCCCGTGTACTGGCCAGAATAACAGCGCCTCCGCCGCTACCCAGAGATAGAGCAGTTCCACAACGAACGCAAGACCAGCTGTGAAATATTGCAGGCGAGTAACCGACTCACTGGTGAGAGCGCCGACCAGTGTTCTCTCCGAGTCCGGCTGGGGATCCAAACTCACGTCAGACCACCTCGAAATTTGCCATCATCATCATGTCTTCGTGCTCAAGGTTGTGACAATGGAAGACGTACTTCCCACGGTACGGTCCAAATCGAGCGACGACTTCGACAGTGTCTCCATCTAAAAATACCGTGTCTTTCCATCCTCTATCGTACGGTCCGGGTGGATCGCCATTTCGAGAGAGGACTTTGAAATGAACCAGATGGAGATGAGCAGGATGGGCGGGGTCACTATCGAGCTCCCAGATTTCGGTCGTATCGAGTTTCGGCTTGGCGTCGATTCGCTCCGGGTCGAACGATTGGAGGTTGATCGTAGACATTCCCCCTTCCATTCCCGCGAGGAAGTTGAACCGGCGAGTTTCAACAGCGTTGTCTGGATCGGGGAACTCCAATGGGGGTGCGAGCGTCGAGGGGATTTCACTTTCATCGGATTCCTCGTGCGTCACCACGAACTGCATGACGTCGGCTGTTTTTCCCGATCCGCGCCGGTTCGTGAGAGTCACTTCTGTCTCGGTCGAATAGTTCGAGAAATCAATGATGACGTCGAATCGCTCCGCCGGTGAAATACGAAGCCGTTCGTGTGAGAGCGGTGTTTCGAGCAGTCCACCATCACTTCCGATCTGTACGAACGCACTGCCAGCGGATGGTTCCGGATCGAGTTCGAGATCGTACACCCGCGCGTTCGATCCGTTGAGCATTCGGAAACGGTACTTCGTGTTCGAAACTTCTAATTTCGGCCACGGTGCCCCATTGACGAGTATCGTATCGCCGTACCACCCGTCGCTCGCAACCGGCAGGACCCCGTGTTCGCCGAGGAGCGACGGGTCGAGTGACGGGTAATACAGTTCCCCGTTCTCTCGGAAGGTACGGTCACAGATCAAGAGTGGAATCTCTTTCTCGCCCGATGGGAGAGGAAGGTCCGCTTCGATTTCGTCGCGGATGATGTAGAAGCCTGCCAAGCCCTTGTACACCTGTGGTCCGGTGAAATCCATCCGATGATCGTGGTACCAGAGCGTCGCCGCCCGCTGTTCGTTTGGATACGTGTACTCTTTGGATCCGTGGGAAATCCCATCAACGGTGCCAGCAGTGTGATGACTGGGGATCGCATCTTGATCGAGGTCTTTGGGAAAGAGGAGGTCTGTCGGGTATCCATCGCTCTTCGGAGGTGTGACGCCGCCGTGGAGATGTACGGCGACCGGAACGGGTAACTCGTTTTGCTGTTCGATCACGACCTCCCGTCCGCTTTGTGCTTCGATCGTTGGACCGGGAAAGAGCCCGTCGTACCCCCAGATCGTCGTTTCGTATCCGGGGAGAATTTCGACCGTTTCCTCCCGCTGTGTGAGTTCATAATAGTCGGTCGTTTCATCGGTACGGACCGGTTCCGCCGTCGGTGGCACGGGAAGTGATACCTCGAATCGTTCGATTTCAGGACTTGCAACTCGACTCGCTTCAAGAAGGCGCGCAACGGGACGCGAGAGTGCACCGACTGGGAATACTACTCCTGCCCCAGCCGTCAATCCGAGCTTCGTCAACCGTCTACGGGTGAATTCCATGCGATACTCGGATCTGGATTCAGATTCCGTTCAAGATGCTGGTGAACATGTTGCTCTTGACCAGAAAGCAGAACCCGGTGTGGGTTCGCGGAGTTTGGCTCTGCGAGTGGCAGTCAACTATTACTTTACGATGGGAGGAATGCCCTCTGCTGCCGACGGTTCGAGGTAGGTGTAATAGTTGAACATATCTGTATAGGATGGTCGATCGATTTCAACGAGTGCGTACTCGTAACTCGCGTCCAGTGCACTCTTCGCGTCATCGAGCGAGGTTCCCTCGGGGAGGAACCCACGAACTTCATCGCCGCGATGGAACGCACGTCCACCAACGAGTAACTCTTCGGGTGGCACGCCGCCGCGAACCCGAAGGACGGATGGAAGTGTTTCGAGTAGCGCGTCTGGTGCGCTACTTTTGACGATGCGTCCGTTCTGAACGAAAGCGATACGATCGGCGATCTGCGCATCGAGTGGCGTGTGGCTGGTGATGAGGAACGCAGCTCCGGCCTCCCGACGTTCGAGGATCATGTCATGCAACACCCGAATCATCGATAGATCGAGTTCCGCGACGGGTTCGTCAAGGAGATACAACGGAACGTCCACCGAGAGCGCGATTGCGACTTCGATTTTTCGTTTCATCCCGCCGGAGTACGTCCGAACGAGACGATCGGCGTCGTCTTCCATTTCGAGTCGTTCGAGTATTCGTCCGACGTCACCGGCCCCACGCGGATGGAGGCGACGGTAGAACTCGACGTTCTCTCGACCGGTGAGGTCCGGGTCGGTCATCTCCCCTTGTTTCATTACGCTCATCATCGACTGCGCTTCGACGGGATCGTACGAGTCGAACAGTGTGATACTTCCATCCGTTATCCGAGAACTCCCTGCGAGACAGGACATAAGGACCGATTTTCCGACGCCGTTCGGTCCCATCAAGAGGACGATCTCGCCATCTTCGACGAGCATATCGATGCCCCGAAGAACTTGTTCATCACCGAATCGCTTGTGTACGTTTGTGGCTTCGAGTATTGTCATTTTCACTCCCTCCGATAGGCAACCCGCTGCATAACGACGACGGACGCGACGAGCAGTACGAGGCCGTATCCGACGAGCAGTCCCAAATGTTCGATTCCATCAGGCATCGCCGGCGGCGTCAACCCCCAGTGAGCGAAATCAGCATCGGTCAGATAGAAAATTTGAACGCGGGCTGCGAGTGCGTTCGGGACATAGTTGACGAGCGCTTGATTTTCGGCCAGCATCGCCGGCTGGACGCCGTTGAACCCCGTGAGGAAAAACGACATGATGACGATGACGACCGCGAGCGTCGTGATATACTCCGGTTTCGTGATGAGCACTGCGAGTCCCATCGAAAGTGCCATCGCAATGAGACAGAACACGAAGAGCGTCAGAAACGCGACCGGAATCGAAAGGAGCCCGCGAGGGCTGTAGGTTGCGCCGTGGACGTATCCCGCGCCGATCGTCACGAGAAACGACGGGACCGCGATCGCCAGCCCGGCGAGAAATCGACCCGTCAGATCCGCTGTTGGCGAGATCGGCAGCGATCGCAACATGCGGAAGCGACCGGATTCGAGATCTCCCGCGAACGCTCCTGCAAAAACCGCAACGGTGACGGTAAACGCGCCAAAGAGACCGAACGAAATCGCGTTGTTTGCTTTGATAGCTCCGACCTGTTCTTCCGATGGAATGAAAAATTCCATCGTTAGCAGGTACCACGCTACTGGCCAGGCGATTGCGAGAGCGAGTATGAGTTTGCTTCGGGAAAGACTCCGAAGGTACCGTTGCGTGAATGCACCGACTTGGTGCGTCCATCGTACAGTGGTTGGATTGGGATACACAAGAGAAGGTCGCTCACCAATGAGTCTCACCATTGTGGTGAACATGTAGCCATAGAACTCAGCTCTGAAGATCAAATATAGTAGCCACTGCACGTCATTGCACACCTGATCACCAGATGAATCGGCGATCAGCATGTGAATCGTTTCAATTGTTACTATAGGAAAGACGATCATCTGCGCGGATCCGGGTGACTGACTCCAAGGACCGTTCGCAGATTCTTCCGTGTCTTTGGTCACATCACCGTCATTGGGAGTGTGGTCCTCCGGCTCGTGTGAATCGAGAAGTGGTGAACATTGATACGCTGTAGTGAGAACGCTGGCGTATGAAGACAGCGCACAGGCTCGCAATAGCAGGTGGAATTGCAGTACTCGCAGCACTCTTGAGTTATCTCGTCGGGGACTCGGTACCCGAACAACTCGTTACGAACTGGGACGCCGCCGGCGAGCCGAGCGGTACCATGCCGAAAGAACAGGCGCTGTGGCTTCCGCCTGCGCTCATGGCTGTCCTCATCGGACTATTCGCCGTGCTTCCGCGGATCGATCCACTCCAGGAGAACATTGCTGTCTTTCGCCGGTATTACGACTGGTTCGTCGTCGTCCTCACTGCCTTTCTCTTTCTTGTTCACGCCGGAATTCTCGCGTTCAACCTCGGGTACGAGTTTCCCTTCGTGCACCTGCTGCTCGCGGGAGTAGCGCTCCTATTCTACTACATTGGGGTCGTCCTGACGAAAGCCAAACGGAATTGGTTCGTCGGGATTCGAACTCCGTGGACGCTCAGTAGCGACGAGGTGTGGTATCGAACACACGAACTCGGCGGCCGGCTGTTCAAATTTACGGCGATCCTGGCGCTTGTCGGGCTCTTGTTCGGTGAGTGGGCGATCTACTTCTTGCTCGTTCCGGCGTTCCTGACCGCGGTCGTGACAGTTGTGTACTCTTATTACCTCTACGAACGGATCGAACGGGAAGTCGATACCGAAGGTACCTGAATGTCCACGACCCGTCCACGCCTCCGGCTGTGGGGCCCACAACTGCTTGCCGTCGCCGTCATACTTTCCCTCTACTATATCAGCCAGTGGCTCACAGATGTGGTCCGATTCCGGGGGCTCCTGCCGCTCAATAGCGATCTGCGGACGGTCCAGTGGGTCGTCGCAATCGACCACCACTTCGTACAGCTGTGTTTCGCACTCGGCTGTATCTGGTATCTCAGCGGCGGTGACTGGCGTTCGTGGGGCCTGAACACGAAGAATCTGGGCGAGTCGAAGCGGCTGCTCACTCGGGGATTCTTTCCGGTTCTAGTCCTATTCCTGTTTTTCGGTGAGTTGCTCGTCCCTTTGCTGACTGATACACCGCCGGAATTCGGGTACGAAGTCACTGTCGTGAACGTGATCGGGATCCTGGTCTTCATGGGGATCGTTTCGGGCCTCTCCGAGGAAATCCTGTTCCGGGGATTCATTCAAACGTATCTGACCCAGTATTTCGATCGAACGTTCACCGTATTCGGCCACGTGCTCCCACTATCAGGACTCATTGCGGCGGTGATTTTCACCGTCGCCCACGTCGGGTTCACGGTGTTTCCACTGGGAATTTATCACCTTCAGATCCCACAGCTCGCGCTCGCGTTCGTCCTCGGAATCTACTACGCGATCGCATACTACGAGACGGAGAGTCTGGTCGCACCGATCGTCGCCCACAACGTCGTGAACGGTGCCATTATGATTGCCACGTTACTGGCATCGGGGATTCTCACGTAGACATCTTCGAATCTCTGGATCAAGAGTCAACGGTGAGAGATAGTCGGCTGAATAATTGGTGGAAGGAGCGTCTCTCGTATCCGCGTGCTCATACTTCTGCCTTGGTATGCGAATCTCCGCAAGACACACACCGCGTAGTCGGCAGAACCGGAACAGGAGGCTGAACGAGACGCTCTGCTACGGATGGTCTACTTGCGACGTAACGATTCTCTCGGGTAGTGGTTACTCGTCACTTTCTAAGATGCGTTTTAGATTTTCGCCTTCCTCTTTCATATGCTTTCGAACGGCTTCGAACTCCCGTCGATTGATTCGAGCGCCGATCGGCCCTGTTCGTACCTTGATGTGTTGCGTAAGTTCACAGCCGTCAGAGTGAGGCGAGATAGTGAAGCTGATGGTTGGCATGAGAAGCTTGATCACACGTGACGTCGGTTCGAATTCGATGTGTCGATCCGGTTCGATCCGCGTGAATCGAACCGTTTTCTTCTGCATCTTTCCCGCGATCTCTTCCTCAAAATAGGCTTTTCCACCCTCCTCTAAAGCACCTCCATTGACCCATCGGAACGTAATGTGATCGGGATGCCACCGCTCGTAATTCTCCTCCATCTTTTCAAAAAAGTGGTAGACCTCTCTCGGCGACGCCTTCATACCCGTCGTCTCTTCTAACAGCATTCTAGCTCTTCAGTCGCTGCCTCTCCAGATAAACGTACTCTCCGTGTGCCAGTTGTACAATTTTGCACCGTCCGAATCGCTGCGACGCGCACAACCGCTATATTCAGCACCAGTCGAGATGGTGTCCTAGTCCCAAGAAGTAAGCGACAGTGAGCGAGTACGGAGGAGCAGTTTACCTAGAGGAGCTCTATCCCGCGTCCGGTAACGACCCACAGCCCCGAAGTGAACATGTGGTCGTCAATTCTCAACCGTCAGCGCGACCGTCTTCTAGGTGATGACGGAATTATCAGACATGCAGTGGAGACGGATCGTAATCGGCGGCACCGTACCCCACGTTCTCTCACTAGGCCTGTTGATCGTGGCGATCATCGCCTATACGTTCCTCCTCGCGTTCGGGACTGGTGGCGAACCCGACCAGGGATCGTTGGACCAATTCAACGCGGTAGTCGGGACACAGCTATTCCCCCTGGTGACAATTCTGCTCACGATACCGGCTGCGGCGTGGGTCGCCAGCAAAGTTGATTCGAAGGCCGCCACTACGCACGGATTCGCCGTCGGATTCCTCGTCGCCGCAATCGGGCTCGCCTTCGGCGCACTCGATCTGACGATGGGAGTTCGGTTCCTGCTCACTATCATCGCCGGGATTCTCGGTGCGAAACTAGAACCGGTGGTTTTTGACAATTAGAAGCATGCGTAGAGCGGGAGTGTGCTCTTAAATAGGAACTAGCAGCGCCCAGTCACGCGGCGTGTAACGATGCGATTTTCGACCGGTACTGGGTAACTGGTTCATTTCGGATAGCGTTCACGAACGACGGTTAGCAGTGCATAGCTTCCGCCGCCAACTACGCTAAGAACGCCGATTAATCGAACCCCGACTCCGAAGCTAGCACCGCTTCCGTTGGGGTCGCGGTGGTAATCGAGTACGTACCACCACGTCTCGGGGTCACCGACTGTAAGCGACTCAACCCCGAATATGAGCGCACCGAAGACCGCGAAGATACTAGCACCAGCAAGTGTTCCGAACACGACGGCCGAGCCTATAGCCGTATTCCAGATGAGCGACGCGTACGAATACGTCCGCCGATCGGTTTCGGAGCCGTAGATTTCGATTCCGACTCCGTCGGCCGTCTCCTCGATACGAACGTTCGACGAGTAATCAAGTAGCAAGATCGCCATCCAGACGTCACCGACGGAACCAGCCGCGTTTGCAGCGAGCGGGACGAGCAACCAACTCGATGGAACGACCACCATTATCACCAGACCCACAAGTGAGATGAGAACGAGTGGAGCGAGGAGAATAACCAACAGTTGATTGCGTGTGTACGCTTCGTCGCTCGTCGCATACGCGTACGGGAGGACGAAATAGGCGACACCCGCCCCGTATCGAGGTCTGCCACCATACCTGGACATTGCTGCACCGTGAATCAATTCGTGAGGAACGACTGCCGCGAGCAATAATGCAGCGAACGTCCCGAATGTTAGTAGCCCATCTCGCCCACTTTCGATAGAGAAGGTTACGTCCGGAGGATGTCCGGTGAGATAGTGAAAGATCCAACCGAACGCAATCATAACGACGAAGAAACTTCCCGTCGATACCAGTAGCCAGTGACCGGCTACGCGACGAGTCAGATGCCATTCTTTCAGTAATTGTGTCCGATCAGTAGCGGCTATTGCTGTATCCGTAGAGTTGTTCATTTCATCACTTCGGCTAAATCTGGAACGCGGACTACTTCCTGAGAATAACTACCGAAAATCCGAGTTTCATGGTTGGGCTATTGTCTCGGAATCTCGTGGATCTCCGATAGCATCTTTGATGATCTCTCCTTCTGCCCGATGGAGGACACCGCTGATGACCGATTTATTGACGTCGAGTTCGTTGGCAAGATCAGTGAGTGAACATTTGCGCGGGTTATCGTAATACCCTCGTTCGATAGCAACGGTCAATATTTCGCGCTGGCGGGCTGTGAGCGAATCAACAACATCGTATCCTTCTGTGATAGACAATACGTCATAATTGACGTCTCGCTCATCCAGAGACTGCCACAAGTCACCCATCTTCGATTCTGGCATAACGAACTCGATGAACAGGTAGCCGTCACGAGCGACGACGGGAGACGTCGGATGATATCCGATGTCTTCAGAAACGAAATACCCCTCGGGTGGTTCCCCTTCTAGCATGACGACCACCGTCTCGTCGTCACTGTGCAATATCTCTACAGTCTCCGTGTCCCAGTACTCCATCGTTTCTTTGAACCGTTTTGTTTCATCCGTTCGAACTTCCAGTACGCTACAAACGTCCTCATTTTTCGGATAGTTCGCTAAAAATCGGAGAGAAATGTCTGGAAACTCCTCGGCCAATGTCATCATATCCGGCATTGGTCCAACTTTCAGACGGACTCGTGGCATACGCACCTTTGGAGGTGTGACCTATTGGGGGCGCGGGTGAACATGTTGGCGTCCTCGCGGCGGAACGTTTCAACCTTATTCCACTACTTCAATCGGTTCGTCCCACCCAACTCGATATGAGTAGATCTGCTCGAAGCGTTCGACTCCCTGTTTGAGGAAAAACGGAAGGACGAGATCACGAAATTTTCGAGTTATCATGTTCGATGGTGCCTTCTGATTTCTCGTCTCCCGAGACATCTCGACGATCGCTTCCACTCGTTCTCTCCGAAGTTCTTCGAACGCTGTGAAGGCATCAGACACTCCCTCAACGTCTCGGAGACACTTTACCAGTACAATTGCATCTTCCATCGCCAGTGACGCTCCTTGGCCCACGTGTGGAGACGTCGCGTGAGCAGCGTCACCGATCAGACAGACCGTGTCTTGGTGCCACGTCGAAAGCGATGGAAGGTCGTATACTGGCCACTTGCGGATGTCCCCATCAGTCGAACGAATGATCTCGGTAATTGGCTCGTGATCTCGCTCGTGTAGCCCGAGCAGCTTGTCTTTCCACTGGCTCCGAGAGATTTCGTCCAGCTCCCTACGCCTCGGTGCCTGCGACCGTTCGTGATTCTCGAACCAATAGATTTCCCCCGTCGGGACTTTCTGGTAGCCGAAAAACCCGTTCACGCCGAAGGTCATTCGCATGATTCCGTCGGATGGAGGGACCGACTCGTTTCGCGTGAATGCACCGGAATCGATGATACCGGTGTACTCCGGTTCAGGTGCGCCTGGGAAGAGTGACTTCCGGGTCTGGGAGTGGATGCCGTCGCAACCGACGAGGAAATTCCCGTGGGCTTCTGTTCCATCGTCAAAGTATGCGATGGCCATGTCTTCGTGCGGGATCTCGACGTCAGTGAGTCGCTTTCCGAACTCGATGGTGATTCCACGTTCGAGCGCTTCTTCTCGGAGCGCCTTCGTAAGGTGCCCGCGCTTGATGAGTACGGTTTCCTGCTGATTTTCACCAAGTCGTTTGTTTACGTGATTCTGAAAAACCAGTTTCTCCGATCGGTGGCCATGTTCAAGAACCTGCTCTTCGATTCCAAGCGTTTCGAGTACGTCGGTCCCGTTCGCCGCCAGATTGAGGAAGAAACCCGCATCGTCTCGCGGTTCGGGTTTCCCTTCGAAAATAACCGGTTTGACTCCAATCCGTTGGAGAAACATCGCAAGGACTGGTCCTGCGACCCCACACCCGATGAGTAGTGCTTTTTGATCTGAGACCTCTGATTGATTGCTAGCCGTTTGTTTAGCGCTACGGTTATTTTGTCGGTTCATCAATAGGTAATAGCACTTAATCCAGATTCAAGATTCAGATGAACATGTAGACCAAACCTCTGGACGCGTCATTCCTTCGAATATTGATGGCTCAGAACCCCGCAAATTTTGGATGATCCCCTCGCCCGAAAATGAGTGAAATGCCAAATTTAGCCGCTTCAGTGCCTCAAAGCCGATTTTACGGGTGCCATGGGCCCTGACGGGGAACGTCCAGAATGTTCTGGGGTCTCAGCCAGCTGTTAGTAGACGCGAGAAGCGCCTAGAATGGCGTTTAGAACTCGCTTGTCATCGGCCTTCAGTGAGAGAACCATGACAGACAACCTCGAACCACTCGCACCAGCTGAGGCAATGCAGATGTACCTCGACGAACGGAGTCACGAACTCGCGGACGCGACGATCCAGTCTCATAGGTACCGTCTCAAGCAGTTTGTGCAGTGGTGTGAACAAGACGGTATCGACAATCTCAATGAGTTCGGCGGGCGAGACATTCACCGCTTTCGCGTCAAACGACGAAACGAGGATGGGCTGGCAACCGCCAGTATGAAGGGACAGTTGGCAACCCTGAGAATGTTCCTCCGCTTTTGTTCTACGATCGATGCAGTAGAGCCAGGGACCGATGAGAAGATTATCCTCTCGACGACAACCGAGGATGATGCTCGCTCCGAATTGTTGAATCCGGACCGTGCCCAGCAGGTATTGGAATTCCTCGACCAATATCACTACGCACGCTTAGAACACGCTCTACTAGAAATCCTATGGCACACGGGACTTCGTATTGGAGCTGTGATCGGGCTCGACAGGGAGGATTACAACAGCGACGAACAATTCCTCACGCTTGTTCACCGACCCGAAGACGGAACTTCCCTCAAGAACGGACGAAAGAGCGAACGATTCGTTGCATTGAGTGACCGAGTCTGCGAGGTTTTGGATGACTGGCTATCGGTCAATCATCCAGGAATCGTTGATCAGTATGACCGTGAGCCGCTGTTTGCAACAAAACGCGATCGGCTAAGCCGAACCCGTGGTCGGACGATCGTCTACCAGTATACGCGCCCGTGCGTTTACACCGATAATTGTCCTCACGAACGGGATTTGGATGATTGTGACGCGTTACCGACCGAGCACTCGCATGCCTGCCCTTCCTCATTGAGCCCTCACCCAGTCCGGCGTGGTGCGATCACCCATCTTCTCAAATCTGACGTTCCCGAGAATGTCGTGAGTGATCGAATGGATTGTAGCGAGGCAGTTCTGGATCGCCATTATGACCAACGATCAGAACGCGAAAAACTCCGGCAGAGACGACGCTACCTTCCCGGAAATTAAGTCCATGAGCTGATTCGATTAATGGCTAACCTACGACTTTCCCAATTTGTGATCCTGCTAACTGGTATGGCGCTATTTGCAGTCGGCGTGCTTGGCATTACTAACAGCCTCTCGGTACAAACGGTGCTGATGCTGCTAATCCTCACTGCTGTATCACTGGTATCGTTTTATTTAGGGCAGATATCTGCTCCGAGTTAGCACAATAATAAAATGACACAGGGCTAGAATGCAAAACTGAGGAAGGATCTGCGAGCGTTAGTGGTCGGTCAGTACAGAGGAACTACCTAACGGCTGGTTCACCGAGGATAGTATTGACTAATAGGGCTTCAACAGAATCAATGCTCCCGAAGATGATGGTAGAGTATGCGCATTGGAACTGGATTGTTTAGCGGTCAACGACGACCGGACGATGATCGTTCGATGACCGAAATCTACGATGAGATGATTGAGCTCGGTAAACACGCTGAGGAAGTCGGCCTGGACAGTCTTTGGGCTTCTGAGCACCACTTCGCAGAAGACGCCTATCTACCAGGGGTGTCCACGACGCTTGGTGGCCTCGCAACGGCCACTGATGATATCCAAATCGGTACATCGATGATCCTCGCCCCACTACACAATCCGGTCCGATTGGCAGAGAATGCAGCGACCCTTAGCCTGCTGTCTAACGGACGCTTCACGCTCGGTGTCGCAAACGGCTATCGGGACGTTGAGTTCAAAAACTTCGGCATCCCAAAACGGGAACGTGCGAACCGGACAGAGGAAGCTATCAAGATTGCGCGCCGCGCGTGGAGCGATGGTCCGCTTGACTACCAGCCGCTGTTTGCAGATGTCTCCGAGGATGCAATGATTACACCGAAGCCCGATATCGCCCCCGAGATCACGATAGGAGGTCTATCGAAAAATGCGGTTCGCCGTTCCGCGCAGATGGCCGACGGTTGGACGGCCCCCGAGATGACTTCGCTTGACGATATCGCAAAACGGAAGCGATACATCGAGCGGCTCCGCGACGTGGAGAAGAAGTCTGGCGACTTCACTGTATACATCCAACGGTACTGCTACGTTGACGAGTCCGAGGAAGCGGCGTGGGAAACGATTCAGGACAGTCTATTCTACGTACAGCGCAAATACGACGAGTGGTTCGGTCTCGGTAACGATGGTCTCTCACAGGAGCGGAAACAAGAAATCCGCGACTATACGATGGTCGGCTCCCCCGAGGAAATCGCTGAAGAACTTGATGAGTACGAGGACGTCTTGGGTGATGATATTCACATGATTCTCCGCACGTATCATCCCGGCATCGGGACTGAGAATCTGCGTCGCACGAACGAGATGATCGGGGACGAGATCGCCCCGCAGTTCCAGTAGCACTCCAATTCAGCAGCGGTCCAATCTCTCGCCTCGTTTATCCGCATCCCGCGGTCGTCTGTAGAGTCGGCGATGTCGTTTTGTTGTGCGGCGCTCCGACTCGTCTACTGTTCGATACTCGGGTCAAGATATCGTGAGGATTGTCGATTAGCTATCGAGTCGCCGTATGGCCCAGAATGCACACACCACCATGAGAACTGCAGCACCAGCCGCAAGTGCAAATCCGATTCTGTATCCAGTCTCCGTGTAGACACGCGCTCCGTTGATCGTTTCCCCTGTCCAGAATGTATCGAGCATGGTCCCAAACAGTACCGGAAAGACTGCCGCACCGAACCAGCCCATCGAGTTTATCGCTCCAATGGCGGTCCCAGCGGCGGCCGGATCGAACCGCTCTTTGATAACGGTGAATGTAAGCGCCCCACTACCGCCCATAAACCGCACGGTCAAAAACAGCGCCCCGACTATGAGGAGGTTTGCTGTCCCGAAAACAGCAAACGTCACCCAAATGAGAGTGACGACTAGGACTGAACCGAGAACCAACGGCATACGCGTTTCCAACCGATCCGAGACAACTCCAAAGACTATCGGTCCGAACACCCAGCCGATCCCAGCAACGAGAACATATGATGATGCAGAGGTAACAGTCAGACCATACGACTGCACGAGGTACGGGATTCCCCAGAGGCCGAAGATCGTGAAATCCACGCCGATTCCACAGAATAGAAACAGTCCGAGGAGCCAGGTCACGGGCGTCTGGAGGACGTGAAAGAGATTCGATTTGATGTCGGCAATACTCTGGGTGGGGGCAGGCGGGACGCCATCGATTTGGGAAAGTCCGGCATCCATCGGGGTATTACGAACCGCGGTATACACAAGTATCGCAGTGAGAATCCCAGTAACTCCGATTCCAAATATTGATTCGCGCCATCCGATTTGACTCACGGCGACCGCCAACGGAGTCGTTGCGAGTATTCCACCCAGAGCACCGACGGTGAGCGTCAGCCCGGACAACGTCGCAAATTCGTTCGCTCGAAACCAGTTCGCACAGAATCGGAGTACTGCCAGATACAGCACGCTCGCACCAAGTCCGATGAGCGCCCTCGCAGCGAGTGCAACGGCATAAGTGGGACTGACAGCGAACACCATTGCCCCGACACTCATAACAAGTGTGCCATACACTGCCGTCTTTCGTGACCCGGCGTAATCAGTGATAATTCCCGCAGGAAGTTGGAGCGCAGCATAGAGATAGAAGAACGACGAGTGCAGGAGCCCCAACTCAGTACCGGTCGTCTTGAACGTCCTTACGAGGACTTCCGCGAGCACGCCCATCGAGGTACGGTGGAGCCCAACGGAGAGAAACGCGAGAGACAGGGCGGCCCACCCCAACCACCGACGGTAGGATGGATCTGTCCACATCGCAGAGAGGGTCGCTTGTATCTCCGAATGGACAGAATCTGAATCCTCGCTCATCGGCCCCCAGCGGCTTCGCCTCGTAACGTCAGACAGACACTCTGGAGATGAGCGACAAGTTCCCCGTCCGGTCCGGTGACATCACACGTGACCAGCCCTACGGTTCGTCCTGCATCCATGACTTGCCCCGTCGCAGTGAGCGGCTTCTCCCAGACGGGCCGCCGGAACTTGACGTCCAATTCGAGCGTCGTGAACGACTCATCGTCGTCGAGCCGACTCGCGTAGGCGGCCCCCATCGCCAAGTCACCGATGTCACAGAGAACGCCACCGTGAAGTGTTCCCATCGGATTGGCGTGTTCCGGTCCAGGTTCGAGAGTAACGACTGCTTCGCCGTCTCCAGCCGCCTCTAACTGAAATCCGAGTAACTCTGCGATCGGTGGATTGGTCTCCAGCGGGTCCGAATCGGGTCCTGCCCCCTCATCGTTTCGGTCCGTATAGGCTTTGATGGATTCTTGCATCTGTACATGATCCCTAGCGAGAGCCGCGAGCGTTTCCGCGACTGTTTCGTCGTTATCTTCCAACTGCTCGGCCACGTCAATGGGTAGTTCTACTTCCAGGTTTCGGGTCGCCGGATCGTTCATGCTACGCTGTCGGGCGGAGAAACACGTAATTCTATGTTCGCGCATACGTAACTATCGGGCCAAACCCTCCACAAAGGCCCCGAAGAGATTTGTAAAGCCGAGGCAGATACTGTATATGCGCGAATTTGTTTTCACAGCCAGATACGAACGAGGCGCTGATTCGCTCATGGACGTGTTCATCTCGTATCCAGAGCTCGTCGGCCGTGCGCTCCGGATTGCCGGATCGAGTGCGGGACTCTGGCGCGTTGACCGGTTCGTCGGGCCGGAGGACGCGCTCAACGAAGTAGAGCGGGTGATGACGGATCACTCGGTATGCAACGAGTGCCTCGGTGAGCACCCCGGTTGCACTATCGAGGGAGAGTACGAAGTGGTCGCAGAGGAAAATGGAAGTCGGCTCATCTACGCGTATACGTCCGGCGGGAGATACTGCCACTCGATACCCTTCTTCACAACCCAAACCGTCGGGAACGGGGCGCTGTTCGATGCACGACGGCGCGAGAACGTGTACGAATGGCGAGTCCTACTCCCGGGTGAAACGAAGGGCGGTGAGATTTTCGACCAGCTACAGGACGGGCTCCCGAAGGGCGTTAATATCTCGCTGAGCCAGGTCGGGTCTCCGTCGGCCTGGCCGAGGCAAGATCTCTCACAGATGAACCTCCCGTACGACCAGCGCCAGGCCATCGAGGTAGCTGTTGAGTGCGGGTACTACGGAACGCCGCGAGAGGCATCGCTGGGTGACGTGGCTGCTGCACTAGATCTTCCGAAATCGACACTTCGGTACCGGCTCCGCAGAGCGGAAGAGTGGCTGACGAACACGGTATTTAGTGGAGCCACGCACGATACGGACGAGGTATAATCCTGGGGGTCAGAGTCGATCTGTGTTGTAATTGTACGAATCGGTAGATGAAATCTTCATACCGATCGATTCCTCTATCTCCTGTATTGACCACAACGTCTCACTCTATTACATTGAGTTCCGAACAGGCTTCAGCTAACGGCTTTATGAACTACTGATTCTCAGGAACACTCAAGTTGATCTGATCCGTGCCGTTCCATCCATATCTCTAGTCCTCGAAAAACTGGCGTGAGATCGTTTACCATTTCTGTTTCTACGTATTCTACTCGTGGAGGAATTTCGTCGTACTGTGTACGTTCAAGAAATCCAACTTCGACAAGTTCATCGAGTCGTCGAGAGAGTGTATTCGGCGAAAGTTCGAGCGAATCTTGGAGTTCGCCGAAACGGATCGACTGCTTGTCTGTAGTGACAATTTCATTGAGGATTGCTAAGGTATGTGCCTTCCCAAGAAGTGAGAAGAGCGTACTCTCATCAACCCCTTCACCCCGTTTTGACCCTTGACTTCCTTTGCCCTCGCTCATAGCACCACTACGAAATTCGTAGTAATAGATGTTCCGAAGAGGAGTATCCTCAGTTGAGGATACTACAGGAGGAGCGAGCCACGTACTTCAGGTTTCAATTGAGACGGGTATGGATTGATAAGTTGATCCCCTCACTTCCACTCTCGGTAGTAGCAACCAGACTCCTAACTTGGTAGCTTTTCACGTCCCCCACTCATAGGCTGGAACGGGAGACCATTGATGAAAATCGGAATGATTGGCGCAGGGAATGTCGGGAGTACAGCCGCTCAGAACTTCGTTGAAGCAGGCCACGAGGTTATGATCAGCAATTCTCGGGGGCCAGAAACACTCACCGATCTCGTTGACGATCTGGGAAGCAACGCTCATGCGGGGACCGTCTCTGAAGCAGCCGATTTCGGCGAAGTCGTCGTGGAGGCGATTCCGTTCAATGCATACAAATCCCTCCCTGCGGACACTCTCAGTGATAAGATCGTTATCAGTGCCTCAAATTATTATCCGGGGCGTGATGGACTAGTCGACGAAGGGAAGACACATACGGACCTCATTGCGGATCATCTCGAAGACTCAAGAGTGGTCAAGGCATTCAATTCTATTTATTGGGAAAATCTCCGAGACGGACAACGGCTTGAGGCCGATCCGGATGATCGTTTTGCGATATTTATCGCTGGGGATGATGATGAGGCGAAAAGGGTAGTTTCGAGTCTTATCGAAGATATTGGATTCACTCCTGTGGATACAGGTCTACTTACTGAGGGGGGCCGTCACATAGAACCGGGTTCGCCGATCTATACTGGCTCACTGACCGCGAGTGAGGCACGGACACGGTTAGCGGCACTCAAAGCGACTGTGGCTGCATATGAAAACGGCTATTACAGCCCCTCGCAGGAAGTCACAATCCAAGAACTTGCTAATGAATTAGACATGAGTGAAGAGTCTCTCTCAGAATATCTTCATCTGGGAACCGAACAACTCATCAGTCAATATCTTAAGTCATTCCCCTTTAGTTAAGACTCACAAGCTCTACGGTTGAAGTCTATGCCGTCATGGGACTCACCAGAGCCGAACTGGCCAATGAACTGAATATGAGTGGATAGTCAATACCATAATATCTTTGGCAAGGATCGGAGCAACTCATCAATCAATAATATCATCAATTTTTAACAACTATCGGACAGGTGGATGGCTACTCCGGTAACGCGTTCACCTGTACTGACCGATTTGGTGCGCTGTATAGTGGCGATCAGCGATGAGTCATTTCTGCGAGTGCGTGCGTGGAACTGTGAGTCTGATCCGCCGAGCTAAAGCGTATCAAACGAGTTGATCACGTCACTCGTCGAGTACGTATTGACTAGGTCCTGTTTGTCAAAGTCAGAATCGTCGCTCCAGATGGCCCCATTGCTGGCGATTGCACACGCGAGGTACAGCACATCGTCGGGGTCGGTGTCTCCGATAGCTGCGTCTGCCTTCTCGATAGCCGGATAGAAGTCGTCGGCAGGAACGACCTCAATGTACTGAAACAGGAGGTCAATGAACTGTGCCACTCGGTCCGGCTCCATTCCGGACTTCTCCACGATCAGGTCTTCGTAGTTCTCGACTTCGTCGTGGACAAACGCGGGCGTTAAAAGATCCGGTTCGAGCGTGACGATGAGTTCCCGCGTCTTCGAATCAGCGATGAGTGCAGAGATGACGACGTTGGCGTCGATGACCAGCTTCATTCGTCGAGTCTACGCCGATTCTTCTTCGACGCGCTTGCGTCCACGTTCGTTGATTCTATCGGCGATTTCCTGAACGTCGCGCTCGGAGAGTTCGCTCTCGCTGGTGAGTTCGTCCATCATTTCGAGCGCCTCGATCTTCTCCTGGATGGCCTGTCGCGTGACCTCGCTCCAGTTGATCTCCGGGTGCTTTTCCATTCGCGCTTTGAGGTCGTCGTCCACGTTGACCGTGATACTGGGCATACAGGAATCTATGGGTACACAGAATACTGTGTCTTTCGGTGCATCCCATGTTGAACGCATCGAGTTCACCGCGCTAGATAGGGGCAGAGTTCGAGTCGAGAGGCTACAAAGTGCCAAATTCCACTGGCTCAGAACCCTTCACATTCTGGATGAGCCCTTCAACCGAAAACGAGTGAAATGCCAAATTTAGCCGATTCAACGCCCCAGAGCCAGTTTTACGGGCGTCATGGGCCCTGACGGATTCGAACCATCGACCACTCGGTTATGAGCCGAGCGCTCTAACCAGACTGAGCTAAGGGCCCTCGAGTTTGACGAACCCGTCCACAATAGTTAACGCTTGCTGTCTGTTTTGCCCGAAGAAAATAGCCGGTGAGCCTACGCGACGAGTGCCTCGAGTTCGTCTTCGCTCAGTTCCTCCTCGAGTTCCTCCCGGGAGTGAGACTCGAGCACGTCAGTCCGCTCTTCCTCGCTGAGCTCGGTGATGGGTTCGAAGTGGTGACACATAGCATTTAGAACCAGGTCAGCTAGGTCGATAAATCCTGTTTCAGGCGTTCTGACGGCTAACAACGGACGAGCTCGAGATAACAACGACACGAATTCCGAGACGATGTCCGCGGTGAATCGCGACACTCTACTCGTCGTAATCCCCGAGCGTCTGATCGATCGTTCCGGCGCGGTGACGCGTTGATAGCCCCGCGAGGTGGGGCGTTTCGGGAACGATCAGCTCCTCGCAGGCGGTCCGGCAGGCGCTCGTACTCCCCGGGAGGCAGAACACCGGCGTATCGACCGCGATCCCGGCTGTCGCCCTCGAGGCCATCGCGCGGGTGCCGACCTCGTCCCACGAGAGCGAGCGGAACAGTTCGCCGAAGCCCGGCAGTTCGCGCTCGAACAGTGACGCGGTTGCCTCGGGAGAGACGTCGTCGGCCGTGACACCGGTCCCGCCCGTCGTACAGACGACGTCGATGTCCTGGCGGGCGACGAGTCCGCGAACTGCCGTCCGGATCGAAGAGTAGTCGTCGCGCACCAGTACGCGCTCCTGTACCTCGTGGCCCGCCGATTCGAAACAGTCCCGAATCGTATCGCCGCCCGGATCGTCCGGGTTGGATTCCGCGGCGCGCGAACTCGAGACGGTGACGATCCCGACGTACAGCGGGTCGATAACGTCGTGGCCGTGGTCGTCCGTGCTCCGTCGATCCGCTCTATCAGCAGTCATGTGCGTATCTCCATACTGGGGGGCGATAAGCGCTTCCCCGGATGCGCAGCGCGATCATTCACGGGACGCTCCTTCCGTCTGCTCGGTCCCTGAGATCGTCACCGTCTCGCCCATACTCGTCGGCGCGGGGTTCTCGTAACCGGCCCAGTCGTCGTCCATCTCCGAATCGGTCAGGAGACAGTCGTCGAGTCGGGATTCGAGATCGTCCCACTCGAGGTTGCGACCGATGAGCGCCAGTCGATTCTCGCGGTCACCCCACTCCACGCCCCACGAGAGATCGGGCTGGCCCTGGCGGAAGGTCTCCTGGCGTTCCTCGGAGAAGCTGGCGATCCAACGGCCGGTGACCTCGAGCGTCGTCTCCGTCCCAGCGAAGCTCATCGTGATGGCCTGCTTCTCGCGGCCGGCGATCCACGCGAGTCCCTTTGCGCGCACGAGGCCGTCGGGGAGTGATCGCAAGAGCGACGCGAAGCGGCCGGGATGAAACGGTCGGCGGCGGTGATACGTCTCGACGTCGATACCGTACCGCTCGGGTGGGTGTGCGTGATCGGGTTCGTGATCGTGGTCGTCACCGTGTTCGTGGCTGTGATCGTCGCCGCGTTCACGGTGGTGATCGTGGCCTTGCTCCCCGTCGTGGCTGTGTTCGTCAGCCTCGTCGCGATCGTCCGCGTCGGTCTCGATCGCCCGCTTCCAGCCCGCCGACTCGCGGGCGGCACTGAAATCGAAGTGGTCGCCGCCGAGGAGGAGCTCGAGGTCGACGGCCCCGTGCTCGGTCGTCACGATCTCCGCGTCGGGTTGAAGCGCCTCGAGCAGCGCTACGACTCGCTCGCGTTCCATTTCGTCGACCAGGTCGCACTTGTTGACGACGAGCAGATCGCAGAACTCCACCTGCTCGAGCAGCAGGTCCGCGAGGGGTCGCGTCCCGGTTTCGTCGGGACCCTGACGAACCGGCGTCCCGTCGGCGTCGGCGAATCGATCGTAGAACCGCCGAGCGTCGACGACGGTCACGACGGCGTCGAGATCGTACGGTCCGCCCGCGGGGCCGCGAACGAACTGCTGGGCGATCGGCTCGGGTTCGCCGACGCCCGACGCCTCGATCACGAGGTGGTCGAACTCGTGTTCCTTCCAGAGCTGGATCACGGCTCGCGACAGTTCGCCGCCGAGGCTACAGCAGATACAGCCGTTCTCGAGGGCGACGACCTCGTCGCCGGTCTCGAGATCGGTGCGCGCTTCCACGAGGTCCGCGTCGACGTTGACCTCGCCGACGTCGTTGACCAGGACGGCGATCTCACGGTCTGCGGACTCGAGCAGGCCCGAGAGCAGCGTCGTCTTCCCGGCGCCGAGTTCGCCACAGAGGATGGTTACCGGAACGGACATCTACTCGTTCGCGAGCGCGAGTTCACGTCGGTCTTCCGGTTCGAACGGATCGTCGAAGGTCGACCAGTCCTCGTCCTCGAACTCCGCGTCGGTCAGCACGCACTCGTCGAGTCGATCGATCAGGGGCTCTTCGTCGAACTCCCGGCCGATGAAGACGAGTCGGGTCATCCGGTCGCCCCACTCCTCGTCCCAGTCCTCCTCGAGGCCGGGTCGGGCGGCGAAGTACTGCTCGCGTTCGGCTTCGGGGAGGGTCGCCAGCCACTGGCCGGACGGACCGGCGCGGACGGACGTCCCCGCTTTGTCGACTCCCATCGCGACGTCTTCGCGGCCGGCGCTCCAGAAGAACCCCTTCGCGCGGATCAGCTCGTCCGGCAGGTCGGCGAGCAGGCCGGCGATCCGCTCGGGACGAAACGGCCGGTCGTGCTCGTAGACGAACGAGGTAACGCCGTGCTCCTCCTGCGGATCGTGGTGGTGTTCGTGCTGCAGTTCGTGCTTCCAGCCCGCCGAGTTCGACGCCTCCCGGAAATCGAACCGGCCGGTGCCGAGTATCTCGGCCGGGTCGACGTCGCCGAACTCGGTCCGAACGAGTTTCGCACGCGGCTGAAGGCGCTCGAGGACGGTTTCGATCTCCTCGAGCGCCTCGTCGGGGACGAGATCGGACTTGTTCAACAGGAGGACGTCGCAGAACTCGATCTGATCGAGGAGGACCTCCTCGGGAACGCGGCCCGAATCGCCGGAGAGTTCTTCGCTCGCGAGCGCCTCGCCCGAATCGAACGACTCCCAGAAGCTGTGGGCGTTGACCACCGTCACCATCGTATCGAGGTCGTAGGTGCCGGTCGGATCGAAGTCGGCGTCCTCGAAGCCCATCGCGAACGTCTGGGCGACCGGAATCGGCTCCGAGATCCCCGAGGACTCGACCAGCAGGTAGTCGAACTCGCGGCGGTCGGCGAGCCGACCGACCTCCTCGAGCATGTCGCCGCGGAGGCGACAGCAGATACAACCGTTCGACATCTCGATGATCTCTTCCTCGCCGCCCAGGTCGGACTGCTGGGTAACCTGTTCGGCGTCGACGTTGACCTCGCCCATATCGTTGACGACGACGGCGACGTCGAGGCCGTGGTCGGCGGTCAGCACGCGGTTGAGTACGGTCGTCTTCCCCGCACCGAGACTCCCGCTCAGAACGGTCACCGGAATGCGCTCGTCAGTCATAGACCGATTGTGAATACGAACCCACCTCTTGTTAATGTTAGTTATTTCTACCACTATAAGACTTAATGACGAAATTTATTAATTCGTGTATAGGTCTTGGTATGCGCCCGTCGTTAGCGTCTCGATGCCGGAGGAACTACTCGAGCGACTCGGCGCCCACGCGGCGCCCGCGAGTATACGGGCCGCAGCGAAGTCGTCCGCGAGAGCGCCGGATCGCTGCTCCCGGATTCGAGGACGACCGCCTCAAGGACGCCTACCTCGCCGGAACCGTCAGCGTGCTCTACGATTTCGGAACGCCGTGTATCGAACGTCGCGTCACGGAGCTTCGCCACGAGTTCGACGCTGCCGTCGCAGCGAACGATCACAGCCACGTCGACGACTACTGTCTGGATCTGTTCGTTCTCGAGGCCGAACTCGAGGAAATCTCGTCGTTCGTCGGCAAGCTGTGGGCCGTCGGCGGCGTCGAGAGCGTCGACTACTCGCTCGTTTCGCTCGACGCCGTCGGTCAGTTGCCGGAAAACCGATCCGGAGTTCGAAGCGTCTCGAGTCGCTCATCGAGTAGGTAGTCTTCACACCAGTTGGTACCGACGCGCTGTCCGTGCTTCGGCTCGCGGAACCGAATCTCCATTGTTCCGGTTGCGGCCTCGGAGACGAAGATCAGATAGCGGTTGTCGTTGACCGGATCGCAAACGCCGAAGTACTCGGCGCGATCGTCGTACCCTCGTCGATCGTAGCCGTCTCGCCGTCGGCGCGTACTGACCGTCTCGAACGCGACCGTCCCGTCACCCTTCCGACACGCAGTCTTGGACTGGATTCTGTGGAATCCGTCAGCCAACCTCGATGACCAGATCGTACGGCTCGTTGTCGTACGCCGGGACGAGAACGGGAACGTCGCGCACCACGAACGTCACTTGCATGATCGCTTCCGTCGCCCGGCTGCGCTTCTGTGGCTCCTCGAGTTCCTCGTAGCACGCCGGTCGATCGGACAGACGCCGATTCGCCACCTCTTCCGGTATAAACTACCGGACTCCCAACTGACGGGTTGTCCCGGTAGCAAGAGTGGAAGGCGTCTTCGCGACGAAAGGGGGCCGGAAAAGACCGGGCCAGGATCGAACCCGCCTGTTTCGATGATTTCACTCCCGAGTTCGATCGGAGCGAACGCTCTCTCACGAGGAACGGTGAAAAACAGCGCCAAAGCCAGGACTCGAACCTGGGACAACCTCGTTAACAGCGAGGTGCTCTACCATCTGAGCTACTTCGGCTTACTTCCACGTTGTCGTGGGTATTTGATAGGGCTTTCGCTTTTCCTCCTGCGAGTTCGACACCCTTTCACGCACCGCTCGAGTACTCGGTGGCGATGAGCGAGGAGGACGCCGACCGCGACGATAGCGAGCCGGACGAGCCGAGCGACGACGACGAGACCGAGTTCGAGAGCGTCGTTGCCCGGATTCACGACCGCGTCGATCCCGACGAGGAGGAACGGGCGCGATTGCGCGAGGTCGCGGCGACGCTCACCGAGCGAGCCGAAGCTGCGGCGACCGAACTGTGCGCCGACGCCGACGTGATACAGGTCGGCTCGACCGCGCGCAACACTTGGATCAGCGGCGACCGCGACATCGACGTCTTCGTCCGCTTCCCGCCCAAACTCGAGCGAGACACGCTCGAGCAGTACGGACTCGAGGTCGGCCACGCGACGCTCCCCGACGGCCACGAGGAGTACGCCGAGCATCCCTACGTCAAGGGCGAGCGGGAGGGGTTCGACGTCGACGTCGTTCCGTGTTTTCGGCTCGAGTCGGCGACCGAAATCCGGTCGGCCGTCGACCGCACGCCCTTCCACACCCGGTATCTCGAGAAACGGCTCGACGACGAACTCGCGGACGACGTCCGACTCACCAAGCAGTTCCTGAAGGGAATCGGCGTCTACGGCAGCGACCTCCGGACGCGCGGATTCAGCGGCTACCTCACCGAACTGCTGGTCGTCGAGTACGGCGGCTTTCGCCCGCTGCTCGAGGCCACGGCCGACTGGCAGCCGCCGGTCGAACTCGACCCCGAGAATCATGGCCAGGCGACGTTCACAGATCCGCTCGTCGTCATCGATCCGACCGATCCGGAGCGCAACGTCGCCGCCGTCTGCTCGGCCGCGAACGTCGCCCGGTTCCAGCACTACGCCCGGAAGTTCCTCGAGGAGCCCTCCGTCGATCACTTCGATCCCCGTGATCCGGATATCCTGACCGCCACGGCGCTCCGCGACCACCTCGAGCGCCGTGCCACGACGCCCATCGCTATCCGATTCGACAGTCCGGATCTCGTCGACGACCAGCTCTACCCTCAGCTTCAGAAGTCCCTTGAGGGGATCACGAACGGTCTCGACGATCGCGGCTTCGACGTCCTCCGAGCGACGACGTTCGCCGACGATGCCGCCGTCGTCTTCGTCGAACTCGCCGTCAGCGAGCGACCGGCGGTCGAACAACACGTTGGCCCGCCCGTCCACGTCCGCGACCACGCTGAAGGCTTCTACGGGTCGTATGCGGACGACCCCGACGCCTACGGCCCGTTCATCGAGGGGGGCCGCTACGTCACGGAGCGCGAGCGCGAGTTCACTACCGCCCGTGCCTTCCTCGAGAGCGGTCGGCTCTTCGACGTCGGACTCGGCGCTCACGTGGAGACGGCGCTCAATGACGGCTACGAGGTACTGGTCGGTACCGAAACGTCGGCCCTGCTCCCCGAGTTCGAAACCGCGCTCGCAGAATACTTCGATCCGCGCCCCTGAGTTCGACCGCCGTCGACTCAGTCGAGATCCAGTTCGAGGTCGTGCGCGTCGGCGACCTCCCCGAGCACCTCGGTCGTCTCCGCACCGCGTTCTCCGTCCGGCTCGATCGGCTCTCGTCCGTCGAACGTCTCGTGAACGAGAGCGACGCTGTCGGCGAGCACGTCCAGTCCGTAGCCCCCTTCGAGGACGAACGCGAGCGCCGCATCCGTGGTTTCGGACAGCGTCCGGAGCCGGTCGGTCATCAGCGCGTACGCCTCCGTCGAGAGGCGGATCCGCGAGATCGGATCGTGACGGTGCGCGTCGAACCCCGCACTGACGAGCAGCAGGTCGGGATCGTAATCCTCGAGGGCCGTCGAAATCGGTCCCTCGAGCGCGTCGAGATAGCCGATGTCGTCCGTTCCGGCCGGCATCGGGACGTTCATCGTCGTTCCCTCGCCGTCTCCGTCACCGATCTCGTCGACGTCACCGGTACCGGGGTATAGCCCTTGCTCGTGAAGCGAGACGAAGAACACGTCGTCGCGCTCGTAGAAGATGTCCTGCGTTCCGTTGCCGTGATGGACGTCCCAGTCGACGATCGCGACCCGATCGACGTCGCGGGTATCGAGGACGTGCTGGGCGGCAACCGCGGCGTTGTTGACGAAGCAAAAGCCCATCGCGTCGTCGTAGACCGCGTGATGGCCCGGCGGACGTCCGAGCGAGAACGGCGTCTTGCGACCATCTGCGCCGTCGAGTGCCGCTTCCGCGGCCCAGCAGACGAGCCCGACGCTGTGTCGAATCGCGTCCCACGTCTCCTCGACGGCGGTGGTGTCGGGGTCCCAGCTGCCGCCGCCGTCGGCGCAGAACTCCTCGACCGACTCGAGGTACGCACGCTCGTGGACGCCCTCCATCACGTCGATGCCGAGCGGATCGCTCTCGACGTACTCGACGCCGTGTTTCTTCTTCAGTCGTTCGCGGATCGCGCGCAGTCGGTCCGGGGCCTCCGGATGGCGTGACCCGGGATCGTGTGCGAGACAGACCTCGCTGTAGCCAAACTGCATCTCACTCGAACAACGAGAAGTACGTCTCGATGTCGTCGTCGGTGATCGTTCGACGGTCGGCGTGTCGAGCGAGGATCGCCGACGCTCGAGCGACGTTGTCGGCGTAGTCCTCGAGGATGTCCGCGAGCGCGATCCGGGCATCCATCGCCACGCGGTACCGGTCGTCGATCTCGAGACGCGCGATGCGGTCGACGGGAGCGACCGGTAGCTCGAGGTCGTCCTTCTCGACGACGACACCGACCTCGAAGTCTTCGGCCATGAGCGTCTTCCGGCCGTCAGCGGTCGCTCGCTCGGCGGCGTCGATCGCGAGCTCGCTTCCGTGCTCCTGGATGCGCTTTGCGAGTTCCTCCGATGCGTCGGCACTCACCCGAAGTTCGCCCGCGTTCCGCCGAATAATCGTATCTACCGGGGCGAACGGGAGTTCGACGTTCATATCATCATAGCCGGAGCTAACTCCCTTAACGCTTTTCCTCCGAATTCGGCGCTGCTTACCGCCTCAGAACACGTCGTTTGCCTCGAGTCGGCCGTCGCGGACGACCCCTCGGGCGGTTAGCTCCTCGCCGAGTCCGACGTCGGCGTCGGTGACGACACTCATCGTCGTCTCGCCGTCGTCGAGAACGACCGGGCTACCCGCCTGGACGACGACCCCGGTGAACTCGATCTCCTCACCGTCGCTCGGATCGTCCGTCGCATCTGCCGATGCGGTGTCGTCATCACCATCGGCCGCCGATCCGGCGTCGGTTTCCGCCTTCGTACTCGACCCGTCGTTCCCCTCGGCGAACGCGGACAGACCCGCGTTCCCGTCTTCGGACCGATCTCCATCGCTCTCGTTCGAGGCCGCGGAGTCGGACTCGAGGACCGTGATCGTCGACTGCCAGCCCGCAGAAGCCTCGAGGTCGTCCTGCCAGCCGTCCTGGATATCGACGTCGCCCAGCGCGACCTCGTCGCCCGGTCCGACGTCGACGTCGGCCTTCTCGCCCCAGAGCGCGACGCGGATGTCACCGGTCGCGTCCTGGACGCGAATGTTCCGAACCTGTCCTTCGGAGCCGTCGTCGCGGTCGAACGTCCGCTTCGGGTCGGCCGAGCGGACGACGCCCGCGATGTCGACGGTCTGTCCGATCTCGAGGTTCTCGATGGGCGTGCTCTCCGGAACGTACTCGACCTCCGCGTCGACCTCCTCGACCGCGCCGCGGTTGCCGACGTGCAGTTCGAGCGTGCCGTCGCGCTCGCGGACGTAGCCGTCGACGACCTCGACGGTGTCGCCGGCCGCGAGCTCCTGCGATCGGTCGGCCCGTTCGTCCCACAGCGTGACTCGCACGCGCCCGGTCGAGTCGCCGACCGTGAGGTTCGAGACCTTCCCCTCGGAGCCGTCGTCGCGGTCGAACGTGCGCACGCTGTCGGTGTCGAGAACGACGCCGACGAGGTTGACGTTCGAGAGCCCCAGCGAGAGCGCCTCGACGGTGTGCGTATCCGAGACCTGGACGTCGATTTCGGTGTCCGGATCGGGCTCGACGTCGTCGACGCTCACCTCGACGCCGCTGAACCCCTCCTTCGGACGGCCCTTGATCCGCAGCACCTGGCCCTCCTCGAGTTCGCCGATGGCTGCCTCGGCGTGCTCGTCCCAGAACGCCGCGCGGACCGCTCCCGTCTCGTCGGCGACCTCGACGTTGACGACGCGGCCGTCCGCGTCCTCGCCGTCGCGCTCGAAGGTTCGCATCTCCCCGATGTCGATCACCTTGGCGACGAACTTCGCCTCCTCCATGCCGGGTTCGACGTCGGCGACGCCGCCGACCTCGCTCTCGCCAACCTCGTGAGCGATGAGCATCGCCGCCGTCTCTTCGTCTGCGAGTCCCCCCATCTGCTCGACTTTCGCCTCGACGGCCTCGCGAAACTCCTCGAGAGAGACGTCGGCCTCGAGGTCTTCGTATACGCCCTCGATGTCGCTCATTCTATGTTCGTGCATGAGTAGCCCGCGCATAAGCGTTGTTCATTCGCTATCTTCGGGACGGGGTCCGAACGGGGACCGTGGCGTTGCGAGGGGCCGCCGGTACCCTGTTCGTCGGCGATCATGCTATCGCTGGCCTCGCCTCCGTATATAAACTCGCGGGCGGCTCGAGTGACAATCACACCCCAGAACCGGCGGCCAGCGGCCGGATGCTTTCGAAAGGGCTTTAATGCCGACGGCGGTACGAAGAGATGAGTCCTGGTAGGGTAGTGGACTATCCTCTTGGCTTGCGGAGCCAGGGACCGGAGTTCAAATCTCCGTCAGGACGTTTCTGTCGACACCAAACCGCGAGCGAAGCGAGCGGCTGGTGTCGACGAAACTCCCCGGAGATTTGAGCAGACCAGCGGCGGCCCGCGCAACCGAGCGAAGCGAGGTGAGCAGGACCCTCTGGGCGAGTTCAAATCTCCGTCAGGACGCTCATTTCATTCGCGACCTGACGTGCCTCACACTCACTCCGTTCGTGTGAGACTCCGTCAGGACGTCATTCTTCCGCGACAAACTCACGAGCACCGCGTAGCGGTGCGAGTATTCGTCGTGGAAGTGGCTCCCATGCGGAGATTTGAACACGGCAGTCGCAGCGCGAACGAAGTGAGCGACCGTCTGCCATCTGTTCAAATCTCCGTCAGGACGCTTTTCACGAAACTAACCCGCGAGCACCGCGTAGCGGTGTGAGTATCTGTTGAGTGAAATCGGACTCGAGGAGAGTCGAGCGACGAAAGAGGCTCACGGATAACCGGGAGAGGGTTTTTGCTTCTAGATTCGTTGGTAACCTTCACCGTGGTTATTAAAAACAATGCTGACAGTGGACCCGGAGAGAATAACGGAACGACGCGCCGACGGCTTCTAAAGGCGACGTCGGCCGTGACGGTCGGTGCGGTCGGCGTAACCGGCGTCAGCGGTGTCGCGTCCGCAGGAGAGGTCAAAGACTGCGGCGACTGGCCCGACTCGCCTCGCGAGTACCCGACGGTCGACCTGACGCAGGAGCGTCCCGACCCCCTGGGACTCGAGGCCGACGAAATCTGCGTCTACGCGCACGGCTGGAACGGGAACGAAGCGAGCCACGACCAGACGTACGCGCTCGAGTTAGCCCTCCGGGAGGAGGACTACCGCGAAACGATGGTCGCGGCGCGGTGGGACTCCGACTCGCCGAACTTCTGGGAGGCAGAGAGCAACGCCGACGAGGCTGGCGTTCGCCTGGGTCGCTGGCTCCGCGAGGAGTACGGTAACGACTCGAGCACGACGATTCGCCTCGTCGGCCACTCGCTCGGTGGCCGACTGCTACTGAAGACGCTCGACGAACTCGCGGGCGACGTCGTCGTCGACACCGCGTCGCTGCTCGGCGCTGCAGTCGAGGACGACTCCGTCTGCGAGGACGGTCGCTTCGCGGACGGAATCCGCGACTCGGCCGCGGACGTTTACAGCTATCACTCCCGCGACGACGACACCGTCTGCGTTCTCTACGAGTTCAGTACCATCGAGAGCGGATTGGGTTGTGCGGGCGCCGACTGCGGCGGCTGGTTCTCGGATGGCCCGACGCCGGACGACTACGCGGACGTCGACGTCACCGACTCCGTCCCGGGCCACTGCGAGTACTTCCGTCACGACCGGCCGGCCGGCTGTGCGGACCGAGTCGTCGACGATTTCGACTCCTGAGAGGCGGTGGAGTCGAGACGGAGAACGCCGTCAGTAGTTGGTACTCGAGTACGAAAACTGGGTGAGAGGAGTAAGCCCCCTTCTGTTCGTCCCGGCATTCGGCTGAGCGTCCGCGCCGTCCGCGGCGAGGCCGCGGGGCGTTCGGGCTACCACGGCGCGGACTTGCACCGGTGAGGGTTCGCCGTTCCATCGATCCTCGGCCGTCTGTGTGCGGTCGGTCACGCCACGCGTGACCCGCGGGTTTGAACCACGTTTCTTCGACCGCACGTCCTCTGCGGGTTATCTCCCCTTCCTCTCGGTCGGGTTCGCGCGCATCATCGGTCGGGCCGAGACGTGTCGTTTCTGTTCCAGAGCCAGCGGTCTCCCGCTCCGGACTTGCGTCCGGTCACCTGCCCGAACAGGTGGGGGGACTTTCCTCGCGAGCGTGGCACATCTCGAAGAGGTGGGCCACGTTAGGAGCGTTGGCAACCCGGAGGGGTGACCAACGTGGAGTGGTTCCGCCGTCGCCGGCGCAACCATCGCGGCAGCCAGGCTCTCTCTCCCAGTTTACTGTACGAGTGGAAGCCGAATAAGTCCCGCGGTCGCGCGACTGTTCACCGATCGGATCGAATGGAAGCGCTTTAGGACGAGAATCACCATGTGTATCTGTATGTCCCAGCGACACGGCGTCGACCTTTCCTACGAAGACGGAGTGCGCGCCGTCGAACTCGCGCGCGAATCCGTCGAATCCTACGTGCAACACGGACAGCGAGAACAACCGGGCAGCATGCGAGAAGCGTTCTACGAGCGGACCGGCGCGTTCGTTCGCCTCGAGTCCACCCGCGGCCGCGGCAGCCTGCGCGGCTGTGCCGGCGGCTACCGCTCGGACGACCAGTTCGGACACGTTATCGTCGACGCAGCGATCGAGGCAGCGAGCGAGGACTCCTGCGGATCCGAAGTCAGTCCCTCGGAGCTACAGAACCTCACCGTCTCCGTTTGTGGTGTCAAGAGCGTCGTGCTCACCGACGATCCGCTGGCGGATCTCGAACTCGGTACCCACGGCGTCGCCATCGACGGCGGCGAGGGTGGATGGCTCTACCCGACCGTCCCCGTCCAGAACGGCTGGAGCGCCCGCGAGTATCTCGATCGAACCTGCCGGAAGGCGAAGCTCGCCCCGGGAGCCTGGCAGAACGACGACGTCGTCGTCACGCTCTTCGAAGGACAGGTCTTCCGCGAGCGAGAAGCCGACGGCAGCATCGAAGAGCTCTGACCTCGGGGTTCGTCACACCTATTCGTCGCTCACCGGCGTCAGGCTGTCGATCGCGGACCAGACGAGCAGTACCGGTTGTACCCACGGATACCCGGATTGGTCAGTCGTTTTCTTCGAGCCGGCTGGAAGACGTCGAGCGCCTCGAACAGTAACTGACGTGCGATCCAGAGCGCGGTGAGCGAGACAACCACGTGTACAGCGAACCGCCAGGCCGGTCCGAACGCGAACAGAGCGCTCGTAGCGACGGCACCACCGTACGTTGCCGGGACGAGTAACGCGACAATTCTCAAAAACGGGCAGTTCGCGAGTTCGGTCGGAGAGTCAGTCGCCTCCGGACGAAACGGAGCCGTGCTGACCAGTTCCGGGGTCGAACCGTTTCGAGTATCCGGTCTCCGGACTACTCGATGCCGAACTCGACCGCCTCGGCGTCCGCCAGACAGCGCTCGCTCGCGGCCTCGAGGTCGGACTCTCGAACGATCTCGCCGTCCCGCACCAGCGGCTCGAGCAGCGCCTCGCCGTCGTCCGGACCCGCTCGATCGGCGAGCGCGACGTGGTGGCCGCCGTCGGGGGTGCGGTACACCTCCTTCACGCCGGAGAGTTTGCCGCGCTTGGAGATCGGTTCGCCCTCGTCGCCGGACTGCGTCCGGCTGCTCGAGGACTCTTCCGATCCCTCGCCGATCTCGACGATGTCGAGACTGAAGTCGATCGAATCGGCCTCGGTGATGTGGCTGCCGACGCCGAAGCCGTCCGCGACGTCCCGCAAGCGCCGAATGTTGTCGGGACCGAGACCGCCGCTACAGAAGATGTCGACGTCCTCGTAGCCGCGGGCGTCGAGTTCCCAGCGCACCTCGCGGATGATGTGACGGAAGTCGCCGCGACGGGAGCTCGTGGTGTCGATGCGAACGCCATCGAGGTCCTCGCCGAGCGTCTCGGCGGCCAGCAGACTCTCACTTTTCTCGTCCCAGAAGGTGTCGACGAGCGCGATCCGCGGGACATCTTCGGGGACGGCCTCGTCGAACGCCCGCCAGGCCTCGGACTGATTCCCCTCGCCGAAGCAGAACATGAGCGCGTGGGGCATCGTGCCGCCGGGCTCCCGGCCCAGAATCTCGCCCGCGGCGACGTGCGAGAAACCGTCGAGACCCGCGAGCAGCGCGGCGCGCTCGACCGTCGCCGTGATCGCGGGGTGGACGTGGCGCGCTCCGAACGAGAGAACCGTCGCGTCGGGCGCCGCGAGTCGCGCCTCGAGTGCGGCCGTCGCGAAGCCGCTCGGCTGCGAGAGGAAGCCGAGCAGCGAGGTTTCGAGTTCGGCGAACTCGAGGTACGACCCCTCGATCCGAAGGACGGGGCCGCCGTCGAACAGTTGGCCGTCGGGAAGCGCGTCGACGTCGACGTCGCGACCCTCGAACAGCGTCGCGACGTCCTCGACGCCGGTGAAGACGTCGAAGGAGCCGGTGGGAAACTGATCGGCGGTCACCTCGGCGACCACGTGGGGATCCTTGCCCGCGTGCTCGAGCGTCGTGTGCGTGCGCTCGAAGTACGCGTCCGTCGCGGTCCCCTCGAGGATCGCCTCGGACGAGACGGTTCCGAACGGGTTCGTCATACCGTCGGTTTCAGTCGGGGACCAAATAAGCTACCCGTCTGCCGGCGCGCTCTCGGCCCACAGCGCGGAACTGGTCGAGGGTCGGATCGGCGCCGCTGGCGACGATGGTTCGGCGGTGTCGGCGGACCCGAGTACGGCCGGCTCGGTTCCGTGCACGGTCTCGATATCGTCCGCGGCGGCGTGTACCGCCTCGAGTTCGTCGACAGCCGGAGCACCGACGATCTCGACCCTCTCGTTCGTCACGGTGATGCGATAGGCACCGGCGAAGGGATCGTCGTCACCGATCCGGTAGACGTCGGTACCGTTGTCGACCGTCTCCGCGTCGGTCTCGACACGGTCGGAATCGTCGTCGACCGGCTCGGCGCCGTTCGCCTCGAGTAGCTCCCGATAGGCGTCGGCGAAGGTCTCGGCGTCCTCCTCGCTCTCCCAGGCGAGCGCCCAGACGTGGGCCGTCCGGTCGTCCTCGTCGTGATACGCCCGGAACGTGTCGCCGGCCCATCCCTCGGTCGTGGAATGCGAGTAGTTGTACGGCGCCAGCTCGGTCCCGCCCTCCGTGAGCGACCGGTCGAGCACACCGTTCGCCCAGAGGGTCGCGAACAGCGTCGCCTCGCCGACCGTCTCCGTCCGCGGCTCGCCGTCGCCACCCGCGTACGGTTCCCAGTCGTCGCTCGAGCGGTCGGCGACGTCGACGGCGACCGGTTCGGCGTCGGGATACCGTTCTGGATGGATCAACTGCGAGGTGCTCGCCGGACGGTCGTCGTGGGCGCGGTCGACGGCGTCCCAGTCGCCGGTCTCGTGAAGGTGGGCGACGAACGACGGCCCCTCGGCGTACGGCGCGTAGATCGAGAGGAAGAGCGCGGGGTTGAACGGTCGATCGTCGGGTTCGGGGACCGGCTGCTCGTAATCGGGAATACACTGCCACGCCTCGCCGCAGCGCTGTTCGTACAGGTGTGGGACGTAGTTCGCCTCGCCCTCGAGCACGCCGAGTTCGGCCCGTCGTTCGTCGATCGTGCTTCCGCGTCGCTCGAGGCCGAAGTGCTGGTCCTGGAGGGCGTGGACCAGTTCGTGGACCAGGGTCCCGCGATCGATCCGGATCTCGCTGGTGTCGTCGGCGACGAGGACGATCCGATCGTTAGCGTAGTAACCTCGGACGGATTCGCCGTAGAGGTCGTCGAGTGCACTGTTGACGTCCGTCTCGCCGTCGACGACGAACGCACCGCGCCAGAGTTCGTTCCTGAACGCGGACGCGTTCGAGCGGCCGCCACGCTGCTCGCGGTACTCCGCCCGACTGATCACCTCGACCTCGACGTCGTGTTCGAACTTCAGCCCGCGGAGAACCTCGATACGGGCCATCGATCGGTACGCGACGGCCTCGAGTTGCGACTCGGTGAGATGTGTCCGGTCGTCGAACTCGAAGGTGTCGTCAGCGGTGTAGTCGCCGACGTGTCCGAGATCACGGTCGGTATCGAATCGATCGGGTGAGGCAGGCAGCGTACACCCCGACAGCACGACGATGAAGACGACCGCGAACAGCGTGACTCGACGCATCAGTGGCACGCATTCGAGGGGAGAAGCAAAGGTTCGTCGACCGGGTGACGGTCAGGGCCGCTTCCGACCAGCGTTCCGAACGCCGATCGCGAGAACTGCGATCGAAACCGCCGCGACCGCTGCGGGAACGCCGAAGCCGGGGATCGTGTCGCTCCCGCCATCGGACTCGTCCCCGGCGCCGTCGTCGGACGCCTTCGGATCGGTCTCTTCGATCTCGAGCGTGTCTTCGCCCTCGGGTGCGGCGCCGGAGTCGACGTTCGGGAGTTCGTCGACCGACGGCGCGCGAACGATCGTCACCGTCTCGCCGTCACGGTCGACGTGGTAGGCGCCGGGGTACTCGTCGTCGATCACGTACGTGTCCCGGTGACCGTCGACGGCCTCGGCGTCGTGGAGGTCGAGCAACTGCAGGTAGCCGTCGACGAACTGCTGGCTATCCTCGCTCGAGGTCCACTCGGTCTGCCAGACGTAGCCGGCGTGTTCGGCCGCTGCCGCCGGATCGTCGGTCTCGGTCGCCTCGTCGGTGACGTACGTGACCAGTTCGTCGCCGGCCCAGCCGTCGGTGTACGGCTGGTCGTAGTCGTACCCCTGCAGGTCCTCGGCGAAGAACTCGTCCCTGTCGATCACCGAGGGCTGGTTCCGGTCGTGTGCGTCCCCGGCGAACATCGCGACCATCCCCGCCTCGCCGTACGTCTCGCTCGCGACCTCGCCACCGACCTCGAACTGGCGCCACTCGTCGTTCGAGCGATCCTCGACCTCGATGGTGACGGGGTCGCGATCCTCGCCGGGCCGAATCACCTCGGAGCTACTGTCCGGCGGGTCGTCGTAGGCCGCGTCGACGGCGTCCCAGTCGTCCCCTTCGCGCAGGTGGTCGACGTAGTCGGGACCGTCGTTGTACGGCTGGAAGATGATCGTGTAGAGGACCCAGTTGAGTTCCGGCAGCGCCGTCGTCGCGTCGTCGGGGAGGGCGCAGTCCCACTCGCCGGCGCAGCGCTCCTCGTACTCGGTCTCGACCCGGACGGCGTCACCCTCGATGAGACCGTTCTTGGCGTTGTTCTGGTCGACCGTCTCCCGATCGTAACTCGTCAGGTCGAACTGCTGGTCCTGGAGGGCGTGGAGCAGTTCGTGACCGAGGATGACCTCGTCCAATTCGGGAGTCTCCGGGCTGTCGGAGACGATAACGATCTGACCGGGTCCCGGCTCGTAGTAGCCGGCGACGGAGCCGCCGTAGAGTTCCCTCCGTTCGTCGGTGGCGTCGGTGCTCCGATCGACCGCGAACAGCGCCTCCTTGTTGACGTTTAACTGCAGTCGGTCGTCGGCGTCGGTGAAGAGGCCGTCGTTTTGCTCCTGGAACTCCTCGCGCGAGATGACCTCGACCGAGACCTCGTCGTCGAACGTCAGCCCGCGAATTTCCTCGACGCGGGCCATCGAGCGGTAGACGACCGCCTCGAGTTCGTCGTCCTCGACGACGGCGTCGTCGCGGTCGTCGACGTCGAGTTCGTCGTCGTGCCAGTACCCTTCGACGTAGCCGACGGTGTCCTCGGTAGTGGGATCGCTCGGACGATCGGCAGCGGCCATCTCGCCGCCCTCGACACCGGTCGACCCGTCCGAGAGGACTCCCGGAACGGCACCGCCGACCGCCACGAGGGACAGCATCGCCGCCACCGCGACGAGGACGACGAGCAGGCGTGTTCGCGTTACGTTCATTTGTCCGTGATAACTACCAGTAAGAAAGCGAGGACAAAAAGGACGCCGGTCGGGTAGCGACCGCAAGAACGTTTTTGCGACGGAGTTCCTACGGGTACACATGCACCTCGAGCCATCGAACACGGCCCTCATGGTCGTCGACATGCAGAACGGCTTCTGCCACTCCGACGGCACGCTGTACGCGCCGGGCAGCGAGGAGGCGATCGAGCCGGTCGCCAACCTCGTCGATCGGGCTCGCGAGACCGACACGCAGGTGATCTTCACGCGGGACGTCCACCCGCCCGAGCAGTTCGACGAGGCCTACTACTACGACGAGTTCGAGCAGTGGGGCGAACACGTCCTCGAGGGCTCCTGGGAGGCCGAGATCGTCGAGGAACTCGACGTCCGGGAGGAAGACCACGTCGTCGAGAAACACACCTACGACGCGTTCTACAACACCGAACTCGAAGGGTGGTTGAACGCCCGCGGCATCCGCGATCTGGTCATCTGCGGCACCCTCGCGAACGTCTGCGTGCTCCACACCGGCGGCAGCGCCGGGCTTCGGGACTTCCGGCCGATCCTGGTCGAGGACCACATCGGCGCGATCGAAGACGAACACCGCGAGTACGCCCTGGAGCACGCCGAGTGGCTGTTCGGCGAAGTCGTCGATGGCGACGACCTCACGTTCGAGTCCGAGTAACGTCGGGTCGGCGCGGATTCGCCCGGCACCACGACGGGAGTGGACTCGGGCAGTCGTCGGTCGCGTCATCGGCCGGGAACGTGGTCGCGAACCGAACGCGTTTTTCGGGAACGGCCCCCAACGCTCCACCGTGATGGTCCAAACGAGACGGCGGGAACGGGAACTCGAACGAGCGCAGACGACCGGCCGGAGTCCGACCGGTCGACGAACGCGAACGGCCGCCGGTCGCGATCGGTCCGAGGAGCGTGGACACCCGTGAACGACCGCCGACTCCGCTCGATATACCTTCTCGGCGTGGGACTGAACGCGCTCGCCCTGGTGTACGCGGTGTCCGACGGCGCGCTCCTGTTCGCCGTCACGTTCGGCCTCGTCATCGCGTATCTCGGCGTCCGGTACTGGATGCTCTCCTCCAGCGACGACACGGGACGGTAGCGACAGTCGAGACCACGATCGGTTCGTCACAGCCGGCGTCCCGATATAAAGAGCGTGTCACTGTGAAGGCGGACCCGTATGAGCAACAGGACCAAGGTTTCCACTGATGCTCGACCCGGTCCCCGCCTCCGTGGAAACGGCGATCTACCTCTACTTCCTCGTCGTTGGAGCAGTCGGACTCTATCTTCACTGGCGGCTTCGCCGCGCGTCTCGAGCCAGCGAGGATGCCGTTCCGGACGACGAGCCACCGCGAACCGATTCCGAACGACCGTTCGACTGAGGGTGCCCGCTCGGAAGCGGACGCTCCTCAGTCGGTGCGGAAGATCCGATACGATCCCTGTCCGGTCGCGACCGCCTTCGTCTCGCCGTCCGGCGTCGTGCTCTCGACGGTGACCTCGCTGACGCCGACGGTCGAGCCCACGCGGACGACCTCCGCCGTCGCCTCGAGGTCGCCCGTCGCCGGCCGGAGGTAGTTGACGTTGAGGTTGATCGTCGCAACGCCCGTCGAGAGCGGATCCTCGAGATCCGTCTGGATGGCGAATCCGCCGACGGTGTCGATGAGGGTGGCGGCGATCCCGCCGTGGATGTCGGGTCGCTGATCCTCGCCGGCGTGGGGCCGAATGTTCGTCAGTTTCTCGTCGTAGGGGATCGACAGCGTCATCGTCCCGTTGTCGACGTCGTCGACGCTCGTCCCGATCCACGAGAGGAACTCGTGGTACTCGTCGATGTAGTTCTGGAGGAACTGCGCGATGTCGTCGACGTCCTCGACCGAGGCCGGTGAATCGTCGCTCATGCTCACTCGTCCACCAGCGACGCTCTTTATCGCTGTGTTTCACGAGTTACCCGTTGTCGAAGGTTCATTCGCCTCGAGGGCGTCCGTTTCGTATGGACCAGCGTTCGACCACGCGCGAGAAGTCCGGTGATCGCCGTGTCTGAGGGCTCCGAGGGGCCAGAGTACGACACCGACTTCCGCGAGAACCCCGACGAGTACGAGATCGGCCGCGGCGAGGAAGGCGTGTTCAAAGTCGAACCGTACAAGAGCGAACTGCTGCCGCTGTGGTCGTACGCGGACGAGGGGAGCGCCGAGGAGTCGGCCGAAGCGATCTACGAGCGGTACGAACGGTACCGCGAGAACGACGAGTTCCCGGGGATGGATATGGCCCGGAAGTACCTTCAGATGGGGTACACTCGAGCCATGCGCTACGCGAAGTATCCTGGCGGGCGAAAGTACGACGAGAGCGAGGCGCACAGCGCCTCGGATGGCGAGCGGACGGCGTCCGCGAGCGACGGGAGCGAACGCGAGGCGAAGCAGTGGGCCGACGACGAAAAGCGTGCGGCGGCGCTGGTCTTCGAGTCCTACTGGGAGCGAGTCCGTGAAGACCAGGCCTATCAGAACGCGAAGGAGCGACACCGCGACCGTCACGGATAGTACGGCCGTTCGAGTGCGACGGCCGATCGAGTACGACGATCGATCAAGCTCAAAGCGGCGTTTCAGTCTCCAGAAAGCGTTTACAGGCGCTCGAGGGAGATAGTCACATGTCGACCGATCGACGAACTGTTCTCGCGCTCTCCGGCGCCCTCCTCGCGGGGATGGCCGGCTGTACCGGCACGGACGACGACCCGACGTCGAACGGCGATTCGAACGGAACCGAACCGACCGACGAGTACGACGGCGACTTTCCGGAACTCGGGTTCGTGACCGATCCCGACCTCGAGGACGCCCTGCTCGCCGAACAGATCCGCGAGAACGTCGCCTTCTCGCTCGACCTCCTCGAGCAGCTTCGGGCCGAGGGGCCCGACGAGAACCTGTTCTTCTCGCCGTACAGCGTCTCCGTCGCGCTGGCGATGACCTACGCCGGCGCCCGCGGCGAGACGGCGACGGAGATGGCCGACGCCCTACGATACGAACTCGAGGACGACGAGATTCACGGGGCGTTCGGCGCGCTCGAGGCGGAGTTCGAGCGCCGAAACGAAGACGGTGCGGAGGTGGACGACCCGTACGGTACGGACGACAACGAGACCGACGAGGACGAACTCGGCTTCGAACTCTCGAGTGCGAACGCGGTCTGGGTCGACGACGGGTTCGCGCTCGAGGAGGAGTACCTCGAGTTGCTCGAACTCTATTACGAAGCCGGCGAACGCCTCGTCGACTTCTCGGGCAGTCCGGAAGCGGCACGCCAGGAGATTAACGCGTGGGTCGAGGAGCGGACCGACGACCGTATCGAGGACCTGCTACCCGAGAGCACGATCAGCGAGTCGACCAGACTCGTCCTGACGAACGCGGTGTACTTCCTCGCCGCCTGGAAACACGACTTCGACTCGGCCGATACCACGCCGGAGCCGTTCGCGAGCCTCGACGGGAGCGAGACCGAAGTCGAGATGATGCACCAGCGCGAGGAGTTGCGCTACGCCGACGTCGACGACCACCAGCTCGTCGAGCTCCCGTACGCCAACGACGACACGAGCATGGTCGTCGTTCTCCCGGCTGAGGGCGAGTTCGAGTCGTTCGAGGAGTCGTTCTCGGTCGATCGGCTGGCGACCATGCTCGAGGAGACCACCCGTCCGGAGGTCGACCTCGCGCTTCCGAAGTTCGGCATCGAGTCGACGGTCAGCCTCGTCGAAGTCATGCAGAAACTCGGCATGGAGCGAGCCTTCGGAGGCGGCGCGGACTTCAGCGGGATGGTTGAAGGGGATTCGAGCGGCCTGTTCATCAGCGACATCGTCCACGAGAGCTTCCTCGAGGTCGACGAAGAAGGGACCGAAGCCGCCGCCGCGACGGCCGTCGCGATGGACGAGAGCGCGCCGGCGGAGCAGGTCGAGCTGGCCGTCGATCGACCGTTCCTGTTTTATATTCGGGATCGACCGACGGAGACGCCGTTGTTTTTCGGTCGAGTGGTCGACGGCGAGACGCTGCGGGAGTGATCAGCGTACACGTTTCAGCACACGGTCTGGACGCGGCTCGTATTCGTTGGCCGCTCGAGCGTTGCTGTACAGAGCGCCGAGAAATCGCCGCGCGGTCGGTTCACCGTCCGGTACTGGCCGCCTCAGGTTTCTAGTTTAACTCCTCCCAAGGCGTACTCTCGCTCGCGATGAGTTCCACAGTACCGCTATTCATGATGCCTGGTGGGCCCGAACTGCTCATCATCTTCTTCATCGCCGTCCTGCTGTTCGGTTCGGCGAAGCTCCCCGGACTCGCCCGCGCTGCCGGCGAGTCCATGGGTGAATTCCAGAAAGGACGCGTCCAGGTCGAACGAGAACTCGACGAGATGCGAACCGCCTCGAAGTTGGACAGCGATCCCGATCCCGAGACAGAACCCGAAGCGGAGCGGGCCGCAGACTGACGCCGTTTTTCGAGGGCGGCTCACGAACGGGAAGCGACGCCCATCGATTGGCGTGCTACGTCAGCCACTGACCGTTCATCGCCATTCGTCGAGGTCGACGACCGAATTAACTTCGATCCACTGCGTCGAGGACGAGTCGACGCTACAGAGGACGTACGTTCCACCGGTCATCATGTAGAGTTCGTTGCCGTGAGAGCGATCACGATCGTCCTCCCTGCCGGGTTCATCAGGGTCATTGTCGATGCTTCCGGTGCTCATCTCAGTCGAAAGTACGGCGGCTATTCAGGTAATCCGAGGACCTGATAGACCATGGGTCTCACCGGTCGGTCGTCGACCGCGAGGCGAGCACCGTATATCGAGAGAGGTTCGCAATCGCCCGTCGAAGGCGTTCGGTCATCGCCTGGCCCGAGATGCCGAGTTCCGCGGCCAACTCGGCCGTCGAACACCGTCGCGGGATATCGTAATAGCCCCGTTCGACCGCGAGCGCCAGCGCCTCCCGCTGGGGGGTCGTCAGGCCGAACCGCGGATCTTCGCCCGGGTCGGTGCCGTGGTAGATTCGCTGGACGTGAATAGCGACGTCGTCACGTTCACAACGGTCTCTGAACGCCGAGAGGTTATCGTGTTCGGCGAATCGAACGTCGAACTCCCAGTACCCCTTCTGGCAGACTGCTCGCAGGATCTGCCCGTCACACACCTCGATATCCCGAAACACGGTATCCGATTCGGGAACCCACTCTACCGCGACGAGCGTCGCGTCGTCGATTCGATCGACGATCTCGACGCTCTCGACCGACTCGTGATCCCGGAGCGAGTCGACGATCGACTCCGGTGGTGCAGCGTGGATCCAGAAAAACGGAATCGACCGCTTCCTGCTCGGTACGAGCGTCTCGAGTTCGACGGCGCTCCCGCTCTCCACTCGAAGCGCACTGCCGAGTTCGGAGTTTCCGACGGGGGTTTGGAACCGGAGGATAACGACCATCCGCGTGGCTCCCGACTACGTCTCCCTCGATAATAATATCGTGCTAACGACAGATAGACAATCATCGACTCACGAAGGTACGCCAGTTCTGACGAGCATTTGCGCGCTACGCAATCGTCGTATCAGTGTAAATCGATACGTCGACTCGATCGCCGACCGAGAACGCCCGATCCGGACAGATCAGCTTCGCCCCGAAGTCGGCGTCGCGAGCGCAGAACAGCGACAGCCCGGTTATCGGCTCGTCGTTCGCGGTAACGGTCACGGCGCCCCAGGTGATCGTCCGACCGTCGACGACGCCGAGTCGGTCTCCGTTCAGGGAGACGGGTCCCTCGATCGCCCCGTCAGGTCCGAGCAGGCCGCCGCCGTCGTAGTGTGGCAATCCGCCGTCGAGGATTCCACCGCCGTCGGCCTCGACGCCGACGAACGTCTTGCCGGGGTCGGGATGCGCCGGCGCGTCGAGCACGGCGTACGTGTCGCCCGTCGCGACGACCGTGCCGGCGCCGTCCCACGCGAGCGGTTCGATCTCGACGCCCGGATCGACCGGTAACGACCCCGACGCCCGGTGCGGATTTTGGCCGGGTTCGCGAAAGCCGACGTGGAGGTGGTTGTCGACCCACGGGGCGAAAAAGCCTGCACGGACGAGCGTGCCGAGCGAGTCACCGGCTTCGACCCGGTCGCCGGCCTCGACGTCCGGATCGACGTGCAACACGCGGGCCGTCAGTCCCTCGAGTCCTGCCGGGCCCTCGCAGTCGACGAGAATCAGGTAGTCGTGCTCGGGCGCGTAGGATTTCGGCGGCGCCCGGACGGTCTTCGTCTCGCGAACGGTGCCGGAGACGGGACTGGGTGCGGCGGTCGTTCGACCGTCCGTCAGGGTTCCCGGATAGAGGTCGATCGCACAGCCGCCGTCGTGGGCGCGGTAGGGCGAGTTGTACAGCGAGAACCGTTCGTACCGGACGAGCAGTGATTCGGGCAGGGAGACGGCCATCGATACGTTTCGCGTTCGACTCCGCAGCGAGAGCGTTTAGGTGCATCGACCCGAACGCTCCGCGTATGCGCGTATTCCGGGGCCGTGCGGGGACGATCGAAACCGACCGTGAGGTGAGCGCCCGCCTGCTCGAGGTCGCCGCGGACGGCGAGCCCGCCGTTCGCGTCTGGATCCCCCACCGCCAGGTCGCGTTCGGGCGACGGGACAGCCGACTCGACGGGTACGACCGGGCCCGCAAGGCTGTACGCGAGCGAGGGTTCCCGCCGGTCGAACGGAGCGTCGGCGGGCGGGCCGTCGCCTACGACGGCGAGACGACGCTCGCGTTCGCTCGCGCCGAGCCGATCGCCGACTTCCGCCGCGGGACCGACGAACGCTACGAGCGACTTACTGCGGCCGTGGAGGGCGCACTCGGAGAGCTGGGACTCGACCTCGAGCGCGGCGAGCCCGCGGACTCGTTCTGTCCCGGCGCTCACTCGCTGTCGACCGGAGGCGCGAACGGACCGCGAAAGATCGTCGGCATCGCCCAGCGGATCCGACAGGACGCGGCGCTCGTCTCGGGAATCCTCCTCGTCGATCGGCGGGAGGAACTCGCAGCGGTGCTCGAGGCGGTCTACGGCGAACTCGCGGTGCCGTTCGATCCGGCGAGCGTCGGCAGCGTGGTCGACGCGGGCGGTCCGTCGGATCCGGATCGGGTCCGCCAGGTGCTCGAGGAGGCGCTCGTCGGCGACGGTCGCGACTCGGCGGCGGTCGAGGGCGTCTCCGCGGGCGTCAGCGAAGACGCTCGATAGCGACGACAGCCATCCCGGTCGGCTCGAGTCGCGGCAACGTTTTTCCTCTGGACGGTGTGGTCTCGAGTATGGTCAGACGAGCCTCGGAGGAGTCGCGATGAGCGACGACGACAGAGCCCCCGTCACGACGCCGGAGTGGGGGGAACTGGTCGCGGACGCGGGCGGAATCGCCGCGAACTACCGCGACGACGGCTGGGACGGCGTCGTGCTCGATCCGATCGAGGTGACGCCGGTCGACGACGAGGAGCGGTTCGGACTCGACGTCGAAGTGACCGAGGACGAGTACGACCTCGTCGCGAAACTCGTCGACCGCGAGGACGTCACCTTCGGTGGCGCCGAGGTGTACTACCGGCCGTCAGAGGGCGACGACCGTCGATTCGCCCTTGCGGTCGAGCGCGACGAGGCGACCGAGACGGCCGTCTTCGTCCCGCTCACGTACGCGCTCTCGGAGTCCCACGGCGTCTTCGAGCGCGCGCTTCGCGAGGCGGACCTCCAGATCCACGTCCGGCCGGAAGCGGCCGAGCAGTGGATCGTCTTCTCTCACGAGGATCCGTCGCTGTTCCTCGAGGAGTCGGACGTCCGGAAGTGGGGCGACGGGTAGCCCTCACTCCTCGTCCCGCTCCCGAAGCTCCGCGCTCGCGTCGCGCACCTCCCGCATCACGCTCGAGATGCGCTCCTCGGCCTCGAGTTCGTCCTCGACGGAGAGGTCGACGCCTTCGACCTCGAGCAGAAACTTGGCGACCTCGGTCGACTCGTACATCACGTCGTCGAGCTCTTCGGCGGTGAAGAAGTCGCACATCGCCCCGTAGAGGAAGGTCGCGCCCGCCATGCGCACCTTCTCCTCGAACGACGAGCGAGCCTGGTTGACCGCCTGCGGCGTGTAGGTGTCGGTCATGAAGGGGACGAGTTCGGGGAGGTTCTCGCCGATCTTGGTCATCTCGACGCCGGTCTCGGTCCGGAAGTCAGAACAGAGCCGCGCGATAGCCCACTCCCTGGCCGTGATGTAGGTCCGGTCGCGAAGGAACTCGTTGACCCGCTCGTACTGGGCGCCGTCCATCTTCTTGAAGCGGGCGTACTTTCGAACGTCTTCCGGCACGTCGCTCCCCTCGGGTTCGGGATCCGGAACGCCCGGCATCGCGTCGTCGCGCTGCTGTTCGCTATCATCACGGGTGGCCGTCGTTTCGGCTACGTCGGCGTCACGGCTCTCGTCCGTCGTCCCTCCTGCACTCGGTCCGTCCTCGTCCATGGCCGCCTATACCCACACGCCCGAAATAAGGATTGTCTCCCGTAGGCGAACGCGGCTCCTCTCGCGGACGAACGCGTCTCGAGCGACAGACGACGAATGCGTACCGAACGGCGCCGTAAACGGCTCTTGCGTCCGTAAGAGTTGTCGCGGATTTAAGTTCATGAAGGACATTCGGTAGAGTATGACACAGACACCGGTCGTTGTCGAGGCAGTACGAACTCCGCAGGGGAAAGAAGACGGCGTCTTCGCGGACCTCCGCAGCGAGGACCTGTCGGTGGCGCTGATCGACGATATCCTCGCCGAAACCGGCCTCACCGGTGCGGAGGTGGACGACCTGATGTGGGGCTGTGCCCAGCAACGCGGCGAGCAGGGGAACAACATGGCTCGCGTCATCGCGCTCCTGTCGGAACTGGGCGAGGACGTTCCCGGGACGACGATCAACCGCTGGTGTGCCTCGTCGATGCAGGCGGTCATCTCCGCCTCGGACGCGATCGCCGCGGGCAACCGCGACGCGATCATCGCCGGCGGCGTCGAGAACATGTCCCGCGTCCCGATGGGCGAGAATCACTCGAACGTCCACCCGAAGATGGCCGAGTACTACAACATCGGCGAACTGCAGATGGGGATGACCGCCGAGAAGGTCGCCGAGGAGTACGGCGTCAGCCGCGAGGAACAGGACGAGTACGCCGCACAGAGCCAGCAGCGCGCCGCCGAGGCGACCGAGGAAGGCCGCTTCGACGACGAGATCGTCCCGATCGAAACCGAGGACGGCACCGTCGACGAGGACGAGGGGATCCGCCCCGGAACGACCGCCGAGAAGCTCGCCGAACTGCCGACCGTCTTCAAGTCCGACGGCACCGTCACCCCCGGCAACGCCTCCCAGATCTCCGACGGCGCCTCCGCCCTGCTCGTGACGAGCGAGGCCTTCGCCGAGGAGCACGACCTCGAGATCCTGGCCGAAGTCGGCCGGAACAACGTCGCCGGCGTCGACCCCACCGTTATGGGAATCGGCCCGGTGCCCGCGACCGAGGGCCTGCTCGAGCGCAACGGCCGCGACATCGAGGAGTACGACCTCGTCGAGCTCAACGAGGCCTTCGCCAGTCAGAGTCTCTACTCGCGCGATCAGCTCGGAATTGATCCCGACATCTTCAACGTCAACGGCGGCGCAATCGCTATCGGACATCCGCTCGGCGCCTCCGGTGCACGCCTGCCGGTAACGCTGATCCACGAACTGCAAAAGCGCGGCGGCGGTCTCGGTCTGGCGACGCTCTGTGTCGGCTTCGGTCAGGGTGCGGCGATCGAGTTCGAAGTCGACTGAGGCGATCGATTTCGACCCTTCGGGTTTCTCGAGTCCGTTTTTGGCCGGCGATTTAGTAGTCTCGAGTCGTAGGGCGCGTATGAGCAACATCCTGTTGGCGGCGATCATCGGGATTCCGCTCGCCTGGCACCTCGGGATCACCGCGTTCGTCTACTACGACGCGGGGCGGGTCGGCCTCGAGCCGCCGCGGAAGTGGGCCGCGATCACCTTCTTCGTCCCGCTCTTTGGCTTCTTCGTCTACCTCTTCGAGCGCAGCGAGCTGGATTACGATCCGGAGAGCGATCCCTACAGAGGGAACAACTACAACATTCATCCCTCGAGGGCCGACGACGCGCCGCTGCCGTCCAGAGGCGACGATCGGGAGCCGGCGGACGAACGGCAGTCCGAGCGAGAGAGCTAGCCGTTACTCCCCGAAGGCGAGCGTTTTCACCACCACGGGAACGCTCTCGTGGCCCGCCATCGGCGCCCCCATATCGAGGTAGTCCCCGTCCGCGATTCGTACTTCGTCGAGCACGAGCAGCCGCCGGTCCGTTCGGCTCCGGAGCGTCTGTCCGAGGACCTTCGCGCAGTTCTGACGAGTGACGACGACGACGGATACCGATCGTGAGAGCGCCTCGAGTGCCTCCTCGAGCGCATCGGCGACCGCCTGTAGCCGCTCGTACTCCAGGGAACCGACGTCGTTGATCGCGAGCGCGACGGCGTCGAGGTCCGCGGGATCGTGCAGTTCCTCGATCCGGGAGACCGTCGCTTCGAACCGCGAGACGAGCGCGTCGCCCTCACGGTCGGCGACGCCCGCGACCGCGGCGACCGGAACGTTTCGCAGCGGAAGCGCGTCGGCCTCGAGCGAGATCGTGCGGCCGCTGAGGGCGGTCGTCTCGGTCCCGGCGCCGACGACGGTCGCCCGGATGTCCTCCGCGGACTCGAGCATCGGCCACGACCGGACCGTCTCGTGGCTCGAGAGGCTCGCCGCGAGGAGCCCGCCGAGATCGCCGTACTCGAACGGGTCGGACGGCGGCGCGTCGACGAGTCGGCCGACGCCGCCGCTGAAGACGACGCCGTCCAGGTCGACCGGTTCCTCCGGAGGGTCGCCGATCACCAGGTCGCGCGTGAGGGGGTCGAACGGCGGCCCTTCGAGCAGAGCGACGATTCGATCCGCCATCGCCCCCGCGAGCGCGGCGAGCGTTTCGTCGTCGGGCCGTTCGCCGACCGCGATCGGAAGCTCGAGCGCGTCCGCGAGCAACTGTGCCGGCGGAGAGATCGAGCTGATCCGGCCTCCGTCGTCGAACCCGACGAGCCGACCGCCGACGTCCAGACAGCGCGTCTCTCCGACGCGCGCTCCGCTCCGCCCGCGACCCGCACTCGGTCGACCCTCGAAGATAGCGATGTTGGTCGTGCCTCCGCCGACGTCGACGTTGGCGACGGTACCGCCCGTCTCGGCGGCGCGGGTCGCCGCCCCGGAGCCGCGGCCGGCGAGCACCGCCTCGAGGTCGGCGCCGGCCGTCGCCGCGACGAACTGGCCCGCGTCCGCCGCGATCCGGTGGACGAGCGGTTCGGCGTTCTCCCGGCGCGCGGTCTCGCCGGTGACGATCACCGCACCGGTGTCGACGTTCGCGGGTTCGACGCCGGCCGCCTCGAGTTCGCGGTCGACGAACGCCGCGACGCGGTCGACGTCGATCGTCTCGGCGTCGAGCAGCGGCGTCTCGCGGACCGTCCCGCGGTGGACGACCTCGCGGTCGGTGATCTCGGGGCTCGCGGCGCCTCCCGGCGGCGTCTCGACTCGCAGGCGGCTGACGATTACGTGGGTCGTGGTCGTGCCGACGTCGACGCCGACGCTCGTCAGCCGCTCCGGACGTTCGGTCACGGCCGGTCAGGACTCCGTCCGGAACTCGCGGTCGTCCTCGCGGAGGTCGATACCGCTGGCTTTCTCCTCAAGCATCTCGGCGAGCAGGTCGACGAGTTCGGCGCCGGCCTCGACCGGCGGGAGGCCGCCGCCGTGGACGTTCGAGACGACCGACTTCTTGGCGGTCGCCATCCCCCGCTCCGGGCCGTACACCAGGTACGCGCTCAGGCTCTCGGCGGTCCGAAGACCGGGTCGTTCGCCGATGAGGTTCACGCAGCAGTCGGCGCCGAGTTCCTCGCCGACGGCGTCCATCACGTCCACGCGGCCGAACTCGACGAAGACCGGCGTTCCGACGGAGATACCGCGATTCTCGAGCCCGTCCCGGAGGACCGCCAGTAGTTCCGGGACGTTCGCCTCGACGGCGGTCGACGAGAGCCCGTCGCTGACGACGATCTGGACTTCGGGGTCGGATTGGCACTCGCGCTCGAGTCGCTCGAGGCTCCCGTCGTCGAGCTCTTGACCGAGGTCGGGCCGGGCGAGGTACTGATCCTTGTCCGCGACTCGCGTCCGCAGCCTGACGAGGTCGAGGTCCTCGATCAGTTCGTCTCTCACCTGCGAGCGCACCGCGTCGCGGGCGACGCCGTGGTCCGCCCGGAACTCGAGCAGCGACTCGGTGGTCGGTCGCGGGCCGGCGCGACCGACGCCGAGGCGCGTCGGCGTGCGGTCGACGATTCGCCGGAGCGATTCCTCGTCCGCGTGATCGCGGTTGGAGTCGTGATCGGGAGTCGATTCGAGCGCGTCGGAGTCGGAATCGGTGTTGGATGCCATGGTTACGTGAAGATGGTCGGATCGCCCGCGCGGTCGGTGAGGTGGCCGTCGCGCCAGATATCCATCTCGGCGAGCCACTCGCGGAACGCGGGGGTCGGGCCGAGGTCGAATATCTCCCAGAGGGCGGCGGCGTCGTGGTAGCTGTTCGACTGGTAGTTCAGCATCACGTCGTCGCCCATCGGGACCGTGATGAAGTAGTTCGTTCCCGCGGCGGCGAGCAGGACGGCGAGGTTCTCGATGTCGTTCTGGTCGGCCTGGATGTGGTTCGTGTAGCAGGCGTCGATCCCCATCGAGATGCCGTGTAGCTGGCCCATGAACACGTCCTCGAGCCCCGCCCGGATGACCTGCTGGCCGTCGTAGAGGTACTCCGGGCCGATGAAGCCGACGACGGTGTTGACGAGGAACGGGTCGTAGCGCTTCGCGAGGCCGTAACAGCGCGCCTCGAGAGTGAGCTGGTCGACGCCGCGGTGGGCGTCGCCCGAGAGTTCCGCACCCTGCCCCGTCTCGAAGTACATCACGTTCGGCCCGGACGACACGCAGCGACGCTGCGCGAGGTCGTAGGCTTCGTCGAGGAGGTCGACGTCTACCCCGAACTCGTCGTTCCCGGCCTCGGTGCCGGCGAGGCTCTGGAAGATCAGGTCCGCCGGCGCGCCCTCGCGGATGGCGTCCATCTGGGTGGTGACGTGGGCGAGACAGCAGTTCTGGGTCGGGACGCCCCACTCCTCCACGAACTCGTGGGTCGCCTCGAGGATGCGCGTCGTGGTCTCGACGCTGTCCTGGACGGGGTTGATGCCGATCACCGCGTCACCGACGCCGTACGCCAGCCCTTCTCGCGTGGCGTCGACGATGTTCGAGACGTCGTCCGCGGGGTCGTTCGGCTGCAGTCGAAACGAGAGGGTTCCCGCCTCGCCGACCGTCGTGTTACAGCGGGCCGTCACCTCCATCTTCGAGGTGACGAGGACGAGGTCCATGTTCGACATGAGCTTCGTCACCGCGGCGATCATCTCGCTCGTGAGTCCGGGTCGGATCGCCGCGATCTCGCGCTCTCCCGTGTCGCTGGCGACGAGGAACTCCCGCAGGTCGGCGACGGTCCACTCCTCGATCTCGTCGTACACCGGCTCCCGGACGGCCTCCTGGATGACCCGCGTTACCTCGTCGTCCGTCGCCGGGACGACCGGGTTCTCGCGGAGCGTCTCGAGTCGCATTCCGGCCAGGGCCCGTTTGGCGGCGACCCGCTCGGCGTCCGACGACGCCGCGATCCCGGCGAGTTCGTCGCCGGTCTTGGGCTCGTTCGCCTTGGCGAGAACCTCGATGACGGAATCGAAACGATCCCCGGCCGCCGAATCAGTGGTTTGGATTGCCATAGTGCGATGCCGGCCACTATGACGAGGATACGCTTCATAGTTTGGTAGCTGTTACCAACGAACGGTTGCTGCGACGAAAGCCACGGTGCGTTCGAGGGACGGACGACGCGTGCGGCCGTCGAACCCGCTCGAGCGGCGGGCCGGAGTCGTCCCACACCTTCCGCGATAGCCACGGTTTTCTCCGCCGAGACGACAGCCGACGTATGGAACGAGCGCGAGTGTGGACCGTCGCGATTTTCCTGTTCATCCTCGGCGACGCGATGGCGATGCAGGCGAGAGGGCCGATCCTCTCGAGTCTCGAGGCGACGTTCGGCGCGTCCGAGGCGGCACTCGGACTGGTCGCGCCGGCCGGAACCGTCGGCTTCGCCGTCGCAGCCGTCGCGACGGGGTTGCTCGCCGGCCGCATCCGAATGCGACGGGCGCTCGCGCTCGGGGTCGTCGGTGCCGTCTGTGCGCTCATCGCGATGGCAGCCGCCCCCCTGTACGTCGTCTTTCTGCTCGCGCTGCTGGCCCAGGGCACGGCTGCGGGGGTGTTTCGCGGCATCGACCGTGCGGTCCTGAGCCACCTCCACGCGGCCCGTCGCGGCCGGATCTACACCGCCTACGCGCTCGCGTGGGCCGTCGGCGCCGTGCTCGGACCCCAGCTCGTCAGCGCCGTTCTCGTGGTTACCGACTGGCGGGTCGTCTTCCTCGTGCTCGCCTGCTGTTTCGTCCCGGTCGCGGTCGTCGCGGTTCGGACCGACCTCCCGTCGATGGAGGCCGAGCGATCGATCTCGGTCGACGCGCTCGGAGAACTCCTCCGTCGGCCGGCCGTCGTCGGCGCGTCCGTCGGAATCCTGTGTACCGGCGCCGTCGAAGGGATCGTCTTTACCTGGCTCGCCTACTACGCCGGCGGCTTCTACGGGACGGGAACGGCCAACCTGCTGTTATCGACCTACCTGCTGGCGTACGTGCCCGCGCGGGCCGGCTACACGCTCGTCGTCGACCGGGTCCCCTACCTCGTGCTCCTGCTCGGCACGACCGCCCTCGCGATCCCCGCACTGGCGGTCGCGTTCTCCGGCGTGACCGGACCGATACTCTTCGTCGCCGTCTTCGTCGCCGGCGCCGGCCTCTCGAGCGGCTTTCCGGCCCTGTCGGCGTACGCCGTCGAGGCGGCCCCCGAGTACAGCGGCCCGATCAACGCCGTGACGACCGGCGCGACCTACGCCGGCATCGCAACCGCGCCCGCGCTCGTGGGCGTCCTCGCGGAACCGTACGGACTCGGTCGGGCGCTGTGGCTCACGGTCGTGATCGGCGTCGCACTCTCGGCCACTATCGCGGCGACGTGGCTGTGGACCGGGACGGCGAACGCACCGACGGTCGGGACGACGGCGGACTGAGGAAGGAGTCGAACCCGGAACTAGTCGTCCGCCGGCGCGGCGTCGTCGACGTGGCCCTCGGGAACGGTTCCGTCGTCGTTCCAGTCGCGTTCCGCGTAGTACTCCTCGAGCGCGGCCTCGAAGTCCGGCAGTTCGTACGGCAGCGCGTCGTCGTCTCGGTCGAAGCCGCGCCGGTTGTTGAAGTGGCGCTCGAGCGCGACGACCCGGCCGCCGATCTCGAGGAGGTCCTCGTAGTCGGCGTCGAGCAGGGTCGACAGCCGGTCCTCGTCGACGAAATCCCGCGAGAACTTACAGAGGACGGCGCTGTCCTTGATCGCGTTCGCGTTCTCGAGTTCGACGACCTTCGTCGGTTTCTCTTCGAGCCCCGACTTCTCGAAGGCCTTCTCGGAGTCGACCAGCGGGTACTCGTAGGGATAGAACTCGGCGTACATGTGGTCGGCGCCGCGGTTCGAGGTGGCGAAGGCCAGTCCCTGTCCGTTCAAGGTACGGCCGTCGTGAGCGGGGAACTCGAGTCCCTTTACCGACCAGTTCTCGACGCCGAGGTCGTCGTGGACGCGGTCGACCCCCTCCGCCAGGTCGTCCCCGATTCCGTCGCGGTAGGCGATCTTCTCGACGAGGTCGTGGATCAACTCGACGTTGCCGAACTCGTCCTCGCTCGCCAGGTAGGCCGCGACCGTGTCGCCACAGGAGATGGTGTCCATCCCGAATTCGTCGCAGAGCTTGTTCGACTGCATGACGTCGACGATGTCGTCGACGCCGGAGTTCGGGCCGAACGCCATGACCGTCTCGTACTCCGGCCCCTCGGTCTCGAGGCCCGACTCCTCGTCTCTGGTCGGGAGCTTGCAGGCGAACGCGCAGGCCGAGCAGGTGCCCTTCTTGTACTTCTTCTCCTCGACGCGATCGCCGCTGACGCCCTCGGCGCCTTCGAACGCGGTCTCGGAGAAGTACCGCGTCGGCAGCGCCTCGACCTCGTTCGCGAATTCGGTCATCGAGGAGGTGCCCTGGCGTTTCATGATGTGGTCGGACTTGGCAGCCTCGCCGTGAACGTCCGTCTGCAGCGGCGGAATCTCGACGTCTCGGGTCGAGTCGCCGTCGAAGGTGATCGCCTTGACGTTCTTCGCCCCCAGAACGGCACCCAGTCCGCCCCGACCGAACGCGCGCTCCTTCGAGGTCATGATCGAGGCGAACCGGACCTCGTTCTCGCCCGCGGGACCGACGACTACCGTGTGCTCCGACTCGAGACCGTGTTCGTCCTCGATGTACTCGCAGGTCTCCGAGACCGTCGCCTCCTCGAGGTTCGGAACGGCTTCGAACTCGACTCCCTCGTCCGTAACGTGGACGACGACGAGTTCGTCGCTCGCGCCGGTGACTTCGAGGGCGCTGTAGCCCGTCGCGGTGAAGTTCCGCGAGAGGAATCCGCCGGCGTTCGAGGAGAGCAACCCGTCGGTCAGCGGCGACAGCCCCGTCGCCGACATCCGTCCGGTGAAGCTCATCTGCGAGTGCTGGAGCGGCCCCGTCGCGAAGTAGAGCCGGTTGTCGGCCTCGAGCGGTTCCGCGTCGAACGGAACGCGGTCGTGGGCCAGTTTCGTTCCGAGCGCACGACCGCCGATGAACGACTCGAGTTCGTCGTCGATCGATTCCGTCGTCGCCGATCGCTCGCCGAGGTCGATCGAACAGAGCGGACCACGAACGTGTTTCATATTCGATGATGTGCGACGCACTCACGCAAAAGCCGTTTGGTTCGACGGCGCAGAGCGCGGGGGACGATCAACGAGCGGTCGCTACCAGCGTCGAAGACCGAGCGCCGTCACCGGTCACCGCTTCGAGAGCCCGCGCTCGGGCGCGTGGAGTTCGTCGTCGAGGACGACCTGAAGGCGGTCAGTCGCGAGCAGTTGCTCGATTTGGTCGTGCGTGAACCGTCCGTCGCAGTCGTCGCCGACGAACGTTACGTGCTGGTCCGTCCGCTCGATAACGGTTGCGAGTGCGCTGCCGGTTCGGTAGTGGTATCGGACCGTCGTTCCGGGGTGAAGGGCGTCGCCGGTAACGCGTAGCGGGAGTGTTCCGTGCGGCATCGTACCACGGCAACGGTGGAGTTGCGGTATAGCTCTTGTGGGAGCCGCGTCGGCAGCGAGGAACGGAGCCTGACGACGGAGTACGGAAGCTGCCATGCGGAAGTCTTAGTGTGACGGTGGCCAACTGCGAAACGAATGGTCGGCCACGATTCAGCCGTCGACGTCTATCGGCAGGCGCTGCCAGTCATCCTCGTCAGTCTCGCCGCGGGACTGTTCGCCGGCACGCTGCTCGGCACCGAGACAATGCGCGAGGGAATCGAGAGCGTCCCCGGAATTCTTCTCCTGTTGCCCGCCTTTCTCGCCACGCGCGGCGGTGTCTACGGCTCGCTCGGGGCGCGGCTCTCGAGCGGCCTCCATCAGGGACTGATCGACCCACACTTCGAGTGGAGCGACCGCCTCCGGAACGCGATCGTCGCCTCGTTTCTGAACGGCATCGCCGTCTCGGTGTTCATCGCGGTGCTCGCCTGGGCCATCCTGCTCGTGCTGGGTCGCGGCGGGAGCCTGCTCGAACTCGTGATCATCCTGCTCGTCGCCGCCCTGTTGAGCGCGTTCGCGATGCTCGGCGTCCTGCTCACCGTGATCTTCAAGGGGTATCGCCGCGGACTCGACCCCGACAACGTCATCGGCCCGGTCGTCACGACGGTGGGTGACGTCTTCGGTATCGCCTTCCTGCTGACCGGTATCGCCGTCACCGGGGTGGTGCTGTGAGCGGCGGTGATCTCCTGGCCGGCGAGGACCTTGATCCCGATCTCGTCGGCGACTGGACGGTCCGAAACATCGTGACGACGCTCGTGCCGCTGCTCGCCGCGCTCTCGATCCTTCAGATGGTATCGGGAACCGTCCTCGAGAGCTTCGAGGAGCAGTTGCTCGAGAACCCCTCGCTGTTGATCCTCGTCCCGGTGATGATCGGTACCGCCGGCAATCTGGGATCGATTATGTGCGCGCGGTTCTCGACCCAGTTGCATCTCGGTACGCTCGAGTTCTCTCCGGACAATCCGAATATTCGAGCGAACGTCGGCGCCGTCATGGGGCTCGCGGCGACGGTGTTCGTCCTGCTCGGGATCGCATCGTGGGGGATCGGTCGCGCGCTCGGCGGTACGCTCGGGCTCGGCACGCTGTTGCTCATCACGATCCTCAGCGGCATGCTGCTCGCGATCTGGGTCGTCGTCGTCAGCACGGCCTCGGTCTACGCCTCCTACCGACTCGGTTACGACCCCGACGACACGACGATTCCCGTCGTCACGAACGTCTGTGATATCACGGGCGTGCTCATCCTCTTCGGCGTGGTCTGGGTCGTCCTCTAGACGGAGTCCGATCGGCGCGGAACTCGAGATCGGTCAGTCGGTCTCGTTGCCTTCGTCGCTTTCGTTTCCGGACCCGTCGGACACGTTGAACGAGAGCAGATCGTCATCCTCGTCGGTATCATCGGACTCGTTCGCGTCCTCGTCGCTTTCGTTTCCGGTACTAAGTTCCCCCTCGTCACTGGAGTCGTCGCTATCTCCGTCCTGCTCGTCGTTCTCGTCTTCCTCTTCGCCCTCGTCCTCACCGTCGTCGTCTCCGTCGCTACTTTCGTCATCACCGTCCTGTTCATCCTCGCCGTCCTGTTCGTCTTCGTCGCCGCCCTCCTCATCGTTCTGTTCCTCTTCGTCATCCCCGTCCTGGCCGTTCTGGCCGTCGTCTCCATCGCCATCTTCGTCATCGCCGTCCTGTTCGTCGTTGTCCTCGCCGTCCTGTTCATCATCATTCCCGTCATCCTGCTCGTCTCCGTCTTCATCGTCGTCGCCCTGCTCGCCGTCCTCGTCGCTACCCTCCTCATCGTTCTGTGCCTCGTCGTCATCGTCGCCATCCTCGTCCTGGCCGTCGTCTCCATCGCTATCTTCGTCCTCGCCGTCCTGTTCGTCCTCGCCGCTATCGTCCTCGTCACCGACTCGATCATCGTCCTGCTCCTCCTCATCTTCGTCCTCATCGCTGGACTCGGTGCCCTGCTCGTTCCCGTCGCCGTCGGTGCCCTCGTGGTCCCCGCCTTCGTCGGAGTCGTCTTTCTCGTCGGGCTCGTAGGGCTCGTCTTCGCCCTCGGAATCCTCACCGTCCTGCTCGTCCTCGTCTTCGCCGCCGACGACCTCGAGGTTGCTGATCTCGAATTCGTACTCGGCAGTTTCCTCGCAGTTGTCGAGTTCGAGCGAGTAGACCGCGTCGTCCTCGCCCGGTTCGGGTCCCTCGACGGTGGTGTCCCCGTCCGAGGCGAGTTCGCTCCCGTCTTCGTCGTAGATCCGGATGCTCGAGGAGAGTTCGGATCCGCTCTCGTCGTAGATCCGGGCCTCCATGTCGACCGTCAGTTCCGCATCGCCCGCGTTCTCGAGCATCACGTGAACGTAACACTGCTCGCTCGGCGGCTCGCCCATCCAGGTGAAGGTGTGTTGCACGACCGCGAGGTGAGCTTCGGCCTCGTCCGACAGCAGGATCGTTCCCGGTACCGACTCGTCTTCCTGCAGTCCCGACTCGTCGCTTCCGTCTTCGGCGTCCGTCTCGTCGTCCGTCTCGTTGTCGTCCAGCTCCTCGAGACCGTCGAGGTCCAGGTCGGAATCCTCCTCGTCCTCGTCTTCGTCTTCGTCGTCCTCGAGTACGCCACACCCTGCAAGGATCGCTGAAAGTGATACCCCCGCAGCTGTGCTGAATTCGCGGCGATTTAGATCCATGTGTGTATTCCTCGTGGCCGCTCTCCGCCGATTTCGTGCCGGTACATCGAATCTAAATACACCGTTCTAGACTCCATCGTGTTTAGCGCATCGGATCGTCGTAGAAGGTCTCAGGACGGTGTCATCCCCAATTTTCACTAGTTTTGATAGGTAGAAAATCGGACTGGTTCGGCGGGCGACTCGAGCCGGTCCGGCCGACTACGCTTCCTCGTAAATTCGGTCGACTCGATCTTCGAACCGGTCGAGGATGACGCGGCGTTTCTTCTTCATCGTCGGTGTCAGCATATCGTTCTCCTCGGTGAACTCCCGGGGAACGAGTTCGAAGCGCTTGATCGTTTCGTGCTTCTCGAAGTTCTCGTTAACCCCGTCGACCTCCTGCTGGACGTACTCCCGGACGCGCTCGTCGTCACACGCAGCCTCGGGATCGTCCGGAAGGTCGATACCCTCGTCGGCGGCCCACTCGCGGACGTGATCCGTGTTGGGGACGAGCAGGGCACCGATGAACTTCTCGCCGTCGCCGACGACCATGCACTGTTCGACGAGCTCGCTGGCCGCGAAGGCGTCCTCGATGGGACCGGGAGCGACGTTCTTCCCCGTCGAGAGAACGATGATCTGTTTCACGCGGTCCCGGAACTCGATGTAGTCGTCGGGACGCAGGTGGACGATGTCGCCGGTGCGGAACCATCGAGTGCCGTCGTCGTCTTCGGTGAACGCGCGCGAGGTCGCACCAGGCTTGTTCCAGTAGCCCTGGGTGACGTTTGGCCCGTTCACGAGCAGTTCACCGACCTCGCCGGGGTCCTCGAAGGCGTCCTGGTCGGCGACCGACTCGTCGACGTCGACCTCGACGCCCGGCAGGGTCGGACCGATAGTACCGATCTTGGGCTCCTCGGGTGGGTTGACCGTGACGACTGGCGCAGTCTCGGTGAGCCCGTACCCCTCGTAGATCGGCAGCCCCATCGCGTGGTACAGCGTGCAGAGTTCCTCCGAAAGGCTGCCGCCGCCGCTTATCAGCAGCTCGATCTCGCCGCCGAGGGCCTCGCGAACCGTCGAGAAGACCAGCTTATCGGCGAGCGACTGCTTCGCCTCGAGGAGCGCCCCGGGGTCGTCGGCCTGCTGGTACTCGACGCCGACGTCGGTCGCCCACTCGAAAATCCGTCTTTTGACCGACGACTCGCTGGCCTGCTCGCGGATGGTGTCGTAGATCTTCTCGTAGACGCGAGGGACGCTCGTCGCCGTGTTCGGCCGTACCGTCCCGAAGTCCTCCTTGAGCGTCTCCGTATCCTCCGCGTAGGCGACGCAGGCGCCGCTCGCGAACAACAGGAAGTGACCGGAGGTTCGTTCGAAGACGTGTGCCAGCGGCAGGTACGAGACGGACTGGACGGTCTCGTCGATGGACGGGAGGTCGTCGTCCTTGTCCGGACGCGGGCCGTACCGCTTCCGGATCTGGTTGACGTTCGACCGGAAGTTCCAGTGCGTGAGCTGGACGCCCTTCGGCTGCCCCGTCGTTCCGCTCGTGTAGATCAGACTCGCCAGGTCGTCCATCGCCGGCGCGTCGAGCCACTCCTCGTAGCGCTCGAGATCGAAGACGTCCTCGCCGCGGTCGTGAACGTCCGCGAGCGTCAGGATATCGTTGCGGCCCTCGTAGCCCTCGAGTCGATCCATCGAGACGATGAAGTCGAGATCCAGTTCGTCCTCGACCGCGAGGACGCGCTCGAGAACGTCCTCGTTCTCGACGACGACGGCCTCCGCGTCGGGGTCGTCGAGCAGGTACTGCGCCTGATCGGGCGAGGAACTGGTGTAGACGGTCGTGATGACCGCGCCGGCGGAGAGCAACGCGAAGTCCGTCTGGGCCCACTCCATTCGCGTGTCGGCGAAGACGCCGACGCGGTCGCCTCGTTCGACGCCGAGGTCGCGAAAGCCCGCTGCGAGATTTCGGACGACGTTTCGCATCTCGGTGTAGGATATCGCCCGGAACTCGCCCGCTGAGGCGGGTTCGAGGATCGAATCGGTTAGCGAACGGTTGTAGATACCGCCCTTGTACCGCTGTGCCGGCCGGTTCGGATGTCGCTCGACGGCGTCGTCGAACATCCGACCGAGCGTCGTTTCCCCGATGACCGCGTCCTCGTACTCGCGTTCGGCGTCCCGCCAGTTCATATACGCGTGACAGTACCTCCCGAGCGATAAAACGTGATGAAACTAGTCACATCTATTATCCGGTTTATTCCGGTGATCGACGACCGCCGAGTCGCAGTAACGATCGAACTGAGAACGAGTTTGAGATCGGTACAGGGCTCAGTCGCGGTGATCCAGGTAGCCGATGGCGCCCCGGGCGTTCATCGCCGCTTCGGCACTCGCCTTGTGTTCGCCCCAGGCGTCGGCCCGTTCGGACGACGCGGCGAAGTGGTCGACGACGGCGTCGTCGTCCTCGAGTTCCCCCCGTTTCTCCTCGACCCGTTCGACCCACTCCGAGAGGACCGTTGCATACTCCTCGAGCGCCGCCGCGGCGTCGTCACCGACGTACCGCGGTCCGAAGTGCGTGTACAGGAGCACGTCCGGATCGATCGCTTTGAGCGTCTCGACGTCCTCGAGACACCGCTCGAGGTGGAAGTTCGACGGCGGGGAGGTCTCCACGGTCTCCTCGCTTCCGGGGACCCAGATCCCGGCAGCGTCGGCGGTAAAGACCGCGTCGTTTTCGGGATCCTCGAAGACGACCTGGTGGGGCGCGTGGCCGGGTGCCTCGTGGACGCGCAGTTCGTGATCCCCGAGGTCGATGACGTCGCCGTCCTCGATCTCGACGATTCGGTCTTCGGGGACCGGTTCCGGTTCGACGTAGTACTCCCACTGGTCGGCGACGGCGGCCTTGGTCCCCGCGACGAGTTGTGAGGGGTCGGCCAGGTGGCGCGCGCCGACCGCGGGAACGTAGACGTCGGCGTTCGGGCACGCATCGGCGAGAAAGCCCGCGCCGCCGGCGTGATCGAGGTGGATGTGCGTGACCGCGATCGCCGCGAGTTCGTCGCGGTCGATCCCGATCTCGTCGAGGGCCTCGAGGATCCGCTCGTGGTTCGTCCCGATCCCGGTGTCGACGACGGCGGGCTGATCGTCGTCGAGAATGTAGACGGCGCCGTACCCGCTCGTTCCGTACATTCCGGTGTCGAGGTAGTAGAGGTCCGTACAGTCGCCGACCGTCACCTCACGAATGTCACCGATTTCCATACCGGTAGCCTGTCGTCAGGCGGGATAAAAGCTGGCGTCGCGGCCAGCTTCGAAGCTCGAAACGATACCCGAGAACGATCGTCTCCCGACTGAGAACCGATTGTTATCAGGAACGACGTCGAATCTCGGATACGTCCGGCGGACGAGACTCTCGAGTGCAACGGGTGTGACCGAATCGGTTACGGCGAGTCCGGACGCCGAAGCCGCGCGACGAGGGTACTGTCGTCCGCGCTATCCGCTCGCAGCGAACGGCGCCGGCGCGTAGATCCGGGTTCGATCGGCCTGCTCGGCGTTCCGTTCCTCTCGTGTCAGGATCAGCTGCTACCGTTCGTGTCGGTCCTTCCACTCGCCGATCCCCGACGGATCGAGGTGGACGTGCGCGTCGCCGACGTCCTCGAGCCCGCGAAGGCTGCCGACGAGCTCCGACTCGATGTCGTGGGCCTGCCGGAACGGCATGTCGCCGTCGACCTCGACGTGAACCTCGACCTCGAGGACGGGGCCGTCGTAGAAGACCGTCAGATCGTGGACCCCTTCGACGTCGGGATGATTTCGAAGGATTTCATTGATCCGCGCTCGCTTTGCCGGTCCCGGCGAGGCGCCGATGAGGTAGTCGACGTTCTCGCGACCGATCTCGACGCCCTGGTAGATGACCAGCAGGCTGACGAGCCCGCCGGCGATGGGATCGAGCAGCGGCTGTCCGAGCAGGACGCCGATAATCCCGACGACCGCCGCGAAGGAGGTGTAGATGTCGTTCAGACAGTCCGTCGCGAGCGCCTCGAGCGCGGTCGAGCCGAGGTCTGCGTTGATCAGTTCGGTGTAGCGATAGACGAGGTACATGTCGACGATCGCAAAGGCGAGCGCGCCGAGCAGGAGCGGACTGAAATCGACGTCGACGCCGAAAACGATCCCCTGGGCCGACTCGTACAGCAGGTTCAGCCCGAGCAAGGCGATGACGCTCCCGACGAACAGCGCCGTCAGGGGTTCGATGCGGTCGTGACCGTGCGGATGGGTGTCATCGGGTTCGTCGAACGAACTGCGTCCCCAGACGAGCACGACGATACTCGCGACGAGGTCCGCGATCGAGTGAGCCGCGTCCGCCAGTAGCGCGACGCTGCCGAACGCCAGCCCGGCGGCTCCCTCGACGACGATCTTCACGGCGTTACCGAGGACGTTCGCCCACGACGCTCGCGTGAACCCGTCGCGTCCCGCCTCGTCGGCCATGTCCTGATTTAGAGACAGTCTAAACTTGGGTCTTTTCCTTCCGGGTAGCGGAGCAATCTCTTTTCGCAACCCTCATTGGGAGCCTTCGAGAAGGGCCGCGTATCCAGGCGATGGGGCCCGCCTGACGCAACCGCCGGCGACCCGTTTCCGGTTCCGCGATCGACATCGCTGCCCGCGTGCGGACGGCCGAAACGGCCGGCTGACGGTCCCTGCACCGACCAGTCAGCCATGACCGACGACCACCTGCTCGTCCGACTCGAGACGCTCGCACTGATCGGTATCGGCGGATTCGCCGGTTCGAATCTCCGGTTTTTCGCCGTCGGGCTACTCCCGGATATCGCGGCGGTGTTGCTCGTGAACGTCGTCGGGAGCTTCGTGCTCGGCTTCATCGTCTACGAGGCCGAGTACGCCGGTTTCGTCGAGCGAAAGTCCAGACTCGTCTTTACGACCGGCTTTCTCTCCTCGCTGACGACCTACAGCGCGTTCGCGATCCAGACCGCGCTCGCGGCCGAACCGCTGTTGCTCGTCGCCATCGTCGCCGCCAACTACGGACTCGGCTTCGTCGGCGTGCTCGCGAGCCGAGAACTCGCCCGCAAGGTCAGCGACTGGGGACCGGCGGCGACCGGTGGTGAGACGGCATGAGCGCCCTCTGGCAGGCGCCGGAGCCGCTTCTCGTCGGATTCCTCCTCGCGCTCGAGCCGATCGCCGAGAACGTGACGTTCGATCCGGAGCCGGCCCACACCGTCGGTACCGGCGGTGCGATCGGAGCCGTGCTTCGACACGGGGTCTACCAGCGGCTCTCGAGCGACCGGTACCCGTGGCCGACGCTGGTCGTGAACGTCGTCGGCAGTTTCGTCTTCGGAGCGGCGATCTTCGCGGGGGCGAGCGAGTCGACGGTTCAGCTGCTCGGAGTCGGCATCTGCGGTGCGTTCACGACGTTCTCGTCGTTCTCCGTCGAGACGGTTCAGCTCTACGAGCGCGGCGATCGGGGACTGGCGGTCGCGAACGCGCTCGGAAACCTCGCGCTCTCGCTCGCGGCGATCGGACTCGCGTGGGGAATCGCGACCGTGAATCTATCGTAGCGACCGTGAATCGCAACGAAAAGAGCGACCGCGCTCGGAGCAGTTCGACCAGCAGGATCGCTGCCGACACGAAGTAGATCGGGAGGCCGGTGACGCCCTCGGCCGTCGTGATCAGCGGGTCCGAGGCGGCAGCCGGATCGAAGCCGAGCTCGTACACGAGCCACAGATGACGCCAAAACGACAAGCACTCACACGAGAGGAGCTCGCGCAATCGCGAGGGACGACCGGGTTCTGTTCCAGGAGGGTGCGAGTCGATCGATCACGATTAGCCGTCGAATCCTCCGTTTTCATGACTTTCGATTAGTTCCCGGTAGGTTTAACAGTGAACTGAGGAAGATATTGGTATGAGCGTACGGGACGAGTTCTGGTCGATCTACCGCGAGGCGCTCCCCGTTCTCCTCATTGCGCTCGGTGGCGGACTCTTTGCCGGGCTGGTACTCGAGGAGATGGTCGAGAGCGTCGAGCGGTTTCCCGGCCTGCTCGTGATGATCCCCGTCTTTCTGGCCACTCGAGGCAACGTCTACGGTGCGCTCGGCGGGCGCATCTCGAGCGGGCTCCACCAGGGGTTGATCGAGCCGCGATTCGAGCGGGACGAGCGACTCGTCAACGCGGTCGTAGCCTCGTTTATCAACGGGATCGGCATCTCGATCGTGATCGGCGTCATCACGTGGCTGGCGCTCCTGATACTGGGCTGGGAGGTCGCCGCACTCTACGAACTGGTCGGCATCATGCTCATCGCGGGCGTCCTGACGTCGGTCGTCCTCATCTCCGGGCTACTGGCGCTGGTCTTCGCCGGCTTCACGTCCGGTTACGACCCCGACAACCTTGTCGGTCCGATCGTCACCACCCTCGGTGACATCTTCGGGATGCTGTTCATGCTGTTCGCGATCGGGATCGTGGAGGGGTTCACCTGATGGTCGCCCCGCAGGGTTCGCTCGGCACGTGGGAGGTCCGGAGCATCGTCGGAAACATGTTCCCGCTGCTAGTGGTCCTCTCGATCATCGTCCTCTGGGCCGGCATCACCCTCGAGGAGGCGGAGGAGCTACTCGATCAGTACAGGATCCTCGCAGTGATGGTGCCGACGATGGTCGGCATAGGCGGGAACCTCGGCGCGATCCTGAGTTCGCGACTCTCGACCAGACTCCACCTCGGGACGACGGAGTTCGACCCACGCGATCAAGACCTGTGGGCCAACGTCGGTGCGATCTTCGCGCTCGCGGTAACGATCTTCACGGCGCTCGCGGTCGGCGCCTACCTGCTCGGCGGTTTCGTCGGGTCGACGCTGCCGTTGACGACGCTGCTGACGATCTCGCTGATCAGCGGTCTGTCCGTGGCCGTCATCGCGGTCGTCTCCAGCTTCGCGGCGACGTACGCCTCCTACCGGCTGGGTATCGACCCCGACGACACGACGATCCCGATCGTCACGAACGTCGTCGACGTCTTCGGGATGGTCATCTTCATCGGCGTCTCGGCGCTGGTGCTCGGCTTCTAATCCCGCGGCGGTTCGCGCTCGATCACCCAGCCGAACGCCTTTTCGAACGGGAGTCGTCGAAACGGCACGGACGTTCGGAAAGAGGCATCGCTTCGCTCTCGGCTGGCCGAACCTCCTCAACACGGTGAGCGCGCCGCTGTACGGCTACGCGATGTACGCCGCGTACGGGCGAACCCCCGGACGTGCCGGGGTCGCGCACGTGCTCTCGATGGGGTGCAAATTCGCCCGAATAGGAGCGATCGCGCACCGGTACGATCGCTCGAAAGACGCGTCAGAACGAGTGGGCGATGACTGCAGCCGAGGCGAGACGACCGACTCGAAATCAGGCCTGCGATAGCTCTTCGAACGCTTCGGCGGCCGTCCGGGTCCCCTTCGATATGAGTACGTCGCCACCGTGGATCCGGGCGTCGGCGTCGCCGACCAGCAGCCATCCTTCCTCGGGTCGACGGATGGCGATCACCGACATCGTCGACTCGGTGTCGGGAACGCCGGTGGTGATCTCGGTGCCGTCGAGGGCGCTTCCCGGTTCGACTTCGACGCGGGTGATGATCTCGTCGCTCTCCTCGACGGCCATCTGGACGACCGGGTGAACGTCGAGGCGCCGGAGCACGCCCTCGCTCAAGTCGACGGCGGCATCGCTGATGACCTCCGTGCTGGTCCCCAGCCGGATGAGCCCGCGCAGCACCACGGGATCGGACGCGTCGGCGGCCGCCCGGAGCGTCCAGGCCTCGAAGCGAGACTGCATCGCGTCGACCTCGACCTCCAGGTTCCGGACCTCCTCGGCGAGCCCCTTGCTGTCGAACAGGACGCTACTGTAGGCCAGATCGATTGCCAGCTCCGAGAGGTTCTTCATGTGGACGATCGTGTCCACGGCTCGCTCTAAATCGTCGATGTCCGGCGTATCGACCGCAGGCGTCTCGTACGTCGATCCGGTCAACGTTTCGCAAACCTCACCGATCGAAGAGTCGGGGCCGCGGAGGAGCGCGACGTCGTCGGAGGCGACGGTCGTCGTCGGACCGGGGTTGAGCAGCCAGTCGTCGCCGCGCCGGAGCGCGATCACGCGGACACCCGTCTCGGATTCGAGGTCGATATCCTGGAGCGTGCGATCGGCGTAGGGTGAGTTCGTATCGACGACGCCGCGGACGAGCACTTCGGCGGCCTCGGGTAGTGCCGCACGCATCGCCTCCGGGAGCCCCATCTCCTCGAGGACGATCTTCGCGATGTCGCCGGCGGCGTCGCTGATCGTCCCCGTCGCAGCGACGATTCCGAGGACCGGTGCGAGCTGTTCCGTGTCCGATGGATTCCGGGCTGCCATCAGCAGCCCCATCCGGGCGCGCATCTCGAGGATGTCCATCTGCTGTTCGAGTCGAAGAACCTCCTTCGCGAGATCCTCGTTACGGTGCAACACTGCAGAGTAGGAGAGATCGATCAACAGCTCGGCGGTGTCTTTCATCTCGACGAGCACGTCCTTGACGCTGACCGGCTCGTACTCGATCGACACCGGTGACGGCTCGTCCTCGAGCGGGTCCATGTCGTAACCCAGCCACCCACGTTAAAAAAACGTTTCCCGCACTGTTCGTCCCGATCCGGGAGACAGCGCCTTCCGATACGGTTTTGGACGGCCGCAATGAACCCACGAGCAATGATCGACCGGACGTATCTGCGCGAGAACCCCGAGGAGGTGCGCGACGGCCTCGAGAACCGGGGTGCCGACGTGGATCTCGACGACGTGATCGATATCGACGAACGGTGGCGGGAGCTGAAGGCTCGCGGCGACGAACTGCGCCACGAGCGCAACCAGATCACCGAGCAGATCGGAAAGCTGGTCGCCGAGGGAAAACAGGAGGAGAAGGACGAGGCGATCGACCGCTCGAAGGAGCTCAAAAGCGAGATCGAGGAGGTCGAAGCCGAAGCCGCCGAACTCGGCGACGAGCTTCGAGAGCGGATGCTCGAGATCCCACAGATTCCCCACGAGAGCGTCCCGCTAGGGGTCGACGAACGCCACAACGTCGAGGATCGTCGCTGGGGATTCGACGACCTGCGCGAGATACCCGCCGACGTCGTCCCCCACTACGATCTCGGCGAGGAGATGGACATCATCGACGAGGCCCGCGGTGCGAAGACGACCGGGTCGGGCTTTTACTTCCTGAAGGGCGACGGCGCCCGTCTCGAGCACGCGCTGATCCAGTTCATGATGGATATCCACCGCGAACAGGAGTACGTCGACCTCTTCCCGCCGGTGCCCGTCAAGAGCGAGGCAATGCGCGGCACCGGGCAGTTCCCCAAGTTCACCGACGACGCCTTCCGTCTGGGCGGGAGCAACGACGAGGAGTACGACGACGAGGACCTCTGGCTCTGTCCCACCGCCGAGGTGCCCGTCACCAACATGTACGCCGGCGACATCCTCCTCAAGGACGACCTGCCGCTCAAACACCAGGCCTACACGCCGAACTTCCGCCGCGAGGCCGGCGAACACGGTACCGAAACGCGGGGGATCGTCCGCGTCCACCAGTTCAACAAGGTCGAACTCGTCAACTTCGTCGAACCGGAGGAGAGCTACGACCGTCTCGAGGGACTGCTCGACGAGGCAGAGGAAGTACTTCGGCGACTCGATCTCCCCTACCGCATTCTCGAGCTCTGTACCGGCGACCTCGGCTTCACCGCGGCGAAGACCTACGACATCGAGGTCTGGGCCCCCGGTGACGACATGGAGGGTGGACCCGACGAGGGCGGCCGATGGCTCGAGGTCTCGTCGGCCTCGAACTTCGAGGACTATCAGGCCCGTCGGGCCGGCCTGCGCTACCGGCCCGAACGCCACGAATCCGCCGAGTACCTCCACACGCTGAACGCCTCCGGGCTCGCGATTCCGCGGGTGATGGTGGCGATCCTCGAGTACTACCAGAACGACGACGGGACGGTGACGATTCCCGAGGCTCTCCAGCCGTACATGGGCGGTCAGGAGCTCGTCGAAGGTCACGAGAAGGTCGGCGAGAGCGCCCTCGGCGCCGGCGAGCGCGAGTAGCGGATTCGGCCTATCACTTCAGCAGTCCGAACACGGTCGAGTAAATCTCCGCCAAAGTGGTTATCCACTCTATACGTTCGTTTCAGTTGTGCGTACGTCACTTCGACAAAAAGCGCTCGCATCGATCGTGGGACTGCTATTCGGTGTCGTATCCCGTCGCTCTTCCCGTGGTGGCTCGGCGTACTCGCGCTCTTCGTGATGGTCCGTTCTTCCTCACGGTACTCGCGGCGTGAGTAGGAACTCCACATCCGTAGAGAGCTATCCGTACGACTCGTGATCCGAACGGCGGGACGGACGGTCTTCGAACCGACCCGGACCGACGCGACGGGGGTGTCGCTACGATACTCGAAAGCGGAGAACGGCAAACAGAGGGTAGAAACGGGAGAAAACGACCGGGTTATATGTAGTCGATGCTCGGCGGCAGCTCGAGCTTCATGCCCTTGCGCTCGCGGATCTCCATGATCTTCTCGCGCTGGAGCGAATCGGACATGACCTCGAAGCCGGCGTTCTCCGTGTTCCAGGAGGCACGACCCTCGGTCGCGGAGCGGATGTCGCTCGCGAAGCCGATCATCTCGCCGACGGGTGCGATACCCTCGACGACCATGAGGTCGCCTTCCTGGTACATGTCGTCGACGCGGCCACGACGACCCTGGATCTCGCCGGAGGCGGCGCCCATGTGGTCGTTGGGAACGTCGATACGGACGTCCTGCATCGGCTCGAGCATCTTGATCTGGCCGTCGATCAGCGCCTTGTGGAGCGCGTTTCGAGTTGCCGGGATGACCTGTGCCGGACCGCGGTGGATGGTGTCCTCGTGGAGCCTGGCGTCGTGCAGCCGGATGAGCGTCCCCTGAACCGGCTCGTTTGCGAGCGGACCGTTGTTGAGGGCGTCCTCGAATCCCTCGATCACGAGTTCCATCGTCTCGTTCAGGTGCTGGATACCCTTCGTGTCGTCGATGAGGATGTTCGTCCCGTGGATGTGCTCGACTTCCTGGGAGTCGTCTTTCTCCATGCCGGCGTTCTGCAGGGCTTCACGGCGCTCCTGTTCGGGCATATCCATCGAGGCCTCGCCGAGCTGGATCGTCTCGACGAGTTCGTTCGACATCGGCTCGATGGAGACGTAGAAGCGGTTGTGACGGTTCGGTGAGATGCCTTCGATCTCGTCGCTCGCTTGCTGGGGCTGCTCGCGGTAGACGACGATCGGTTCGCCGGTGTTGACCGGAATCCCCTGGTTCTTCTCCATCCGCTGGGTGATGACCTCGAGGTGAAGCTCACCCTGCCCGGAGATGAGGTGCTCGCCGGTGTCCTCGTTGATCTCGATCTGGATCGTCGGGTCCTCCTTGGAGAACTGCCGGAGCGCCTCGATGAGCTTCGGCAGGTCGTCCATGCTCTTGGCCTCGACGGACTTGGTGATGACCGGCTCGGAGATGTGCTCGATCGACTCGAACGGCGTCATCTCCGTACTCGAGACGGTCGAGCCGGCGATGGCGTCGCGAAGGCCGGTGACGGCAGCGATGTTGCCTGCCGGGACGTTTTCGACTTCCTCGCGCTCGCCACCCATGTAGATCCCGACGGACTGAACGCGGTTTTTACCCGCGGTGCCGGAGACGTACAGCTCCTGGCCCTTCTCGAGCGTACCCGAGAAGACACGACCGCTGGCGATTTCGCCCGCGTGGGGGTCCATCCCGATGTCGGTGACCATCAGGACGACCTCGCCGTCCTCGTCGACCAGACGCATCGACTCCGCGAGTTCGGACTCGTCGTCACCGCGCCAGATGCGCGGGATACGACGAGGCTGTGCGTCGACGGGGTTCGGGAAGTGCTCACAGACCATGTCGAGGACGACGTCCGACAGGGGCGTGCGCTCGTGGAGTTCCTGACGCTCGTCGTTGCGCTCGAGGTCCATGATCTCGCCGAAGTCCATGCCGGTCCGCTGCATCGACGGCATCGAGACGCCCCACTTGTAGAGTGCGGATCCGAAACCGACGGTTCCGTCCTCGACGGAGACCGTCCAGTCCTCGATGTCGTCCATCTCCTCGGTCATACCGCGGATCAGTTCGTTGACGTCGTGGATTACCGAGAGCAGGCGTTCCTGCATCTCCTCGGGACCCTCCTGCAGTTCGGAGATCAGGCGGTCGACCTTGTTGATGAACAGGGTCGGCTTGACGCCCTCGCGGAGCGCCTGACGCAGGACGGTCTCGGTCTGGGGCATCGCTCCCTCGACGGCGTCGACGACGACCAGCGCACCGTCGACGGCACGCATCGCGCGGGTCACGTCGCCACCGAAGTCGACGTGGCCCGGCGTGTCGATGAGGTTAATGAGGTGGTTCGTTCCCTCGTACTCGTGGGTCATCGAAACGTTTGCCGCGTCGATGGTGATCCCACGTTCCTGTTCGTCCTCCTCCGTGTCCATCGCGAGCTGCTCGCCGGCAGTCTCGTCGGAGATCATGCCGGCACCAGCGAGGAGGTTGTCAGAAAGGGTCGTTTTACCGTGGTCGACGTGAGCGGCGATGGCGATGTTCCGGATGTTCTCCGGTTTGTCCATCAGCCGTTCACACTCTTGAACGATCTTCTTGCGTCGGCCCATATATCCCCCAATACCGGTAGCGGGGTCAAAAGGGTAGTGTTTCGTCGTCGGCAGAATTCGACGTATATCCCGGTTTGGGCCGTGAATATCCAATTTGCGTAAGTGAATGGCACACACTGATTCGCGGTGAGAGCACAGGGTTCGGCGGGAAAATCACTGCCTGCGAAACCGAGCGTAAGAGCCATACAGTCACAAGTCGTGAGACTGGTACGCATGGATCTCCGCGTGAACGGATCGGGTCCCACCGCACCCTTTCTCAGCGCACGTGGTCTGTTCGAGACCGAGTACGACCTCTCGTTGCCGGTTTACGTCCAGTTGCGCGACGACCCTGACGTCCGGACCTGGGCCGGTCACTACGACGACCGACACGTCCTGAACATCTCACGACAGGCCGCCTCGAGCGCGATGGCCCGCGAACTCGCCCTCCACGAACTCGCCCACATGGCTCGCTACGAGCAGGAACACCCCTCACACACGCAGTCCACCGAGGAGGTGCTCTACCTCGCGCTGGCCGGAAAGAGCGTCGAGCGGCGACAGCTCTCGCACTGCTACCAGATCGCGAACCACATGAAGGACATCTACGCCGACGACATCACGCTCGCGGTCGGTCCCGGTGAGAAACTCCTCTCGTTTTTCGAGTCGAGCCTCGCAGCGGCAGTCGCGGACCGACCCGAGAGTCCACTCCGACCGGGGTTCGAACGGCTCTCCGCGAGCGCTGATCCCGAGATTACGGCCGTCAACGCAGCCTTCGCGCTGGCGCTTGCGGAGCGACACGAACTCGTCGACGACGATCACCGACTGTACGACCTCGCACACGCGGCCGCGATGGACGCCCCGCATATCGAGTTCGAAGGGTTCAAACGCCGCTTTCGGGAACTCGCTCGCGACCCCGACTCGAGCAGTTACCGACAGGTGCTCGTGGAGGCGACGCGCTCCTACGTCGGCGGAAGCGGCCCCGCAGCGGATTGATCGACGAAGAGAATATCCTCCGTCCCGTGTCCCTCCTGCGGGTCCCCACCCGAACGTTTAATGTTTTACACTACATAGCTCTGGAACATAGTAGAGATGTTCTCGGAGACCGGCCGTCGAGGCGGACCAGACGACGCATTCATCGAAGAACTGTCGCGGCTGAAACGCCAGGGAGCAAGCGTCCTCGTCGTCGGGTCCACTCGAGCCAGCCAGCAGACGGAAACCTGCCGGCGTCTTCTCGGACACGCTATCGAACGCCCGCGGCGGCGGGTTCTGGTGTCGACGACCGGAAAAACGCGTGACGTCTTTGACGTCGTAAGCGAACACACACCGGACAGACTCAGCGTCATCACCCACGACGTACAGACCCGTAGTGCCGCCGCAGCCGATTCGTCCTCGATCTCGTCGATCCCCGAGACACCGACCAGCACCGACTCACTCGTCGACCTCGGAGTCGCGATTTCGAGCGCGATCGAGAGCCTCGAGACCGTCGCCGACGGATTCGAGCCCTCGGAGCTTCGAATCGGTGTCGACTCGCTGGTCCCGCTGCTCGAGGAGTACGGCCGGGAGCAAGTCTTTCGCTTTATCCACCTGACCAACGGCCGAACGAGGGATGCAGATGGAATGATTCACTACCACTTGCCGGTCGAGCGAGACGCGGATATCGTTCCGATTCTCTCGCCGCTGTTCGACGTCATCGTCGAGTTACGGGAGCGAAATGGCGTCTGTCAGGAGCGGTGGTCACTCAAGAACGGCACGCTGTGTTCGGGATGGATTTCGACGACGCGGGTGTGAAGCGACTACGTTCGTATGTCCGATGATGATCCGCGACGGGTGTCAAACACCCCTAGAGGCGGAATACTGACGAGCTATCTCAGCAGATGAAACCGACATTCGAGCCGACGGAGAACGGTCTGGAGATTATCGATCGAATCGAGCGGCATCGCTATCAGCTCACGACGCACGAGCCAGTTTCACCGGAGCCCGTCGGCTGTGATCAGATTCAGTATCCTGTCGACGCGGCAGTCAAGATAACGACTAATAGGATCACACTTCCGACAAACCATTATATTTATGTTCGTAATAGGGATGGTTCGATGATCGTGGAGGTCAGACCTGACCAACAAACGTCTTTGCCGAAAGGAGAATACATTCTTGATCTTTCCGGCCCATTAAAATTATACGCTCAGGTTCATGGTTCTGTTCAAATATACTCGGACCCTCAACGAACTCATATAATATTTGGAAAATCTTCTCCAGTGATTATCGGTGCCCGGTCCTACCACACGCGACCTGCGCGAACAATTACGACAACATCCAATCCTGAGGACATTATGCAGGTGGTTTCAATGTTTGGATCAGCACTCAAAACGACGACACCTGATCGATCCTTTCCTACTCTCCGTGGGCATCCGCCAGCCATCGAAAAAGGGGATGAACTCGTCATTCCTGAAGGACTAAAGAAACCGAAAACAGGTATTCAGTTCGAAGTTCCACCCACTCTTCAGCACATATTCGTCATTATGCCACTTGCATACTATTTCGGAGCGGAAGTTGTATCCGGTTCCGAACCCCAACTTACAACCGATACAGGATATAGTTACGCGCTTGATGGAGAGGATGGATTCGAATCCACCGTCAACCGTATCCTTAAACACACATTCTTCCTTGATTGTGTTGTTCGTACAGAAGGGATTTCGCCGCTGCCACTCCATAAACGAAGTACAATCAAATCAATTCTCGAATTTGATATAGAATCCGCATATGAGAAATCAATTAGTGAACAACTTGAGATCTATCTTGGAGTTCCATTCTCCACTATAGAACCACACCTTCCAGACTGGCGGCTTGAAATACAACTCGAACCAAAATCAGATTACGTTGAATTTCTCCCATTTCTTGCTAACTATCTCCCAGTTATTAATATTCAAGAGGATAATAAGAAAAATTTTCCAGAATATGAAGATCAAGTACAAGCAATCTCAGAATTTATGCGGAATGACTTCACTAGAGAAATGACTTCTGTTCGAAGTAACGATTCAATCCCTGAGCAGACTGATGAGCCAATATCGCTATCAGTCAAACAACTATGGACTGGTGAGAATACACCAGAAATCATCAGCACAACTCCTCTCTCCGCCTTTCAGAATAGTATCGGTAGAAATCCGCGAGAAGATCCAATCGAGATCAAGGTAATTTGTAATGATTTGGAAATGCGTGAGGAACTTGAATCGGTGGACGATGCCTATGGAAATCGTGAGGAACTTCCATTTGACGTCGTACTCCACCACAATATAACAACTAGTGAATTCAAAGACATATTATCGAATGAGAGTGACTTTTTACATTATATTGGCCATATTGACAAAAGTGGGTTTCAGTGTTCAGATGGGAGATTAGATGCATCAACGGTGGAAAAGTCAAATATAAAAGCGTTTTTGCTTAATGCTTGCCAGTCACATGACCAAGGATTACATCTGATTGAGGCAGGAAGTATTGGCGGTATCGTAACACTCGGTAATGTCATTAATAGCGGCGCAGTCAGAATTGGGAGTACAATTGCCCAATTACTGAATCAAGGTTTTCCACTCTACGGTGCATTGGACATCGCTCAAAATGAAAGCATCGTAAGTCAGCAATATCTAATGGTTGGCGATGGACGAACAACTATTGCACAATCGGAGACAGCTGTACCAAATGCTTGTCTGATAAAAAAGGGAATGGGGGAGATGTTAGCCGAAATTAAAACCTACGATTCCATACGAGCAGAAAGAGGCACGTTATTCACACCATATTTAGATCCGATCGATTCCTATTATATAGTACCTGGAAAAACCGAACAGATACCTGTACAAAGATCTCATCTCGAGGAGTTTTTTGATAAAGGCAGATTCCCTGTAGTGATTGATGGTTCTGTGCGTTGGAGCAATAACTTAGAGAATGATGATCTGATATAATTCAGGGCCCTGCGTGGGCACCACCATTTGCTGCGACAGTTCCGGCCTGTGAAATGGCCAGAAGAATTGTGAACAGAACGCCGATCATTCGTGGGTGCTTCTTCAGGTACTGCGTTAGGTCGGTCATGGTACATGCAGACTATGGTTCCGGTTTGTAATAAACTTATTTTAATATAATTTAGAGTGGATAGATAGATCTATACTATATCCCAAGTGGAAAAATCATCCAGATATAATTTACTGATATTTCTTATGGCAGATGTTGTACTGAGAAATAAAGCGGAGGGCATTATTTCTATCGGTGATTGTCGATCAGAGGAGAGTACGACTAACAATTAACCATGGACGGCAGCGTACAGTAAATTTAATTTGAGAAATCTACAGAGTATACATCAATCACTTAACGGACAAGCACCAGCGGAGGCACTAAACTAGACAGACTTGTACCAGTTTGATACACAAAAACAGTCATAATCACATTAAAGAGGAAAGGACACTATCGCTAAAATGAAGTTGATATTCGAGCCAACACAGCACGGCTTAGAGATTATTGATCCAGTCGAACGGCACCGATATTCGCTCACTGCACAGAAAAAAGTGATACCGGAAGCTACAGCAGACGATCAAATTCCATATCCAGTTGATGAAGCAGTCGAAATAGAGGTCAATAAACTTTCGTTCTTTACGAAGAATACAATCTACATTTATGATAGCGACGGATCATTAGTAGCAAAAATAGAACCGAACGAGCGGATGTCCTTGCCAGAGAATGAGTATGTTCTTGATTTGTCTGGTCCGATGAAAGTGTATGCATATGTTAAGAGTTCGATAGACGTGTATTCAGACACCAGACAAACATATATCGATCTATCCAATCCCACAAGTGCGATTCTCGGTGCGCGCTCACACCATACACGGCCAGCAGGAACAATCACAACGACGTCAGAACCAACTGATGTAATGAGAGCCGTCTCGACATTTGGATCAGCGTTGAAGACGATGAAACCTGAGCGGTCCTATCCAACACTTCGTGGCCATCCACCTGCTCTTGAAATTGGCAACGAACTAGATATACCTTCAAAATTCGAACGATCCGAGACCGGCATCCATATCGAGATTCCGCCATCACTGAGTCAAATATTCACCATTACGCCACTGGCGTACTATCTTGGGGCAAAGATTGTGCCGAGTTCGAGTCCACAACTACTCCTCGAGTCGGACGATTCTTTCGAATTAGATGGTAAAGAAGGACTTGAGAGTACAGTTGAACGAGTACTCAAGAAAATATTCTTTCTCGATTGTGTCGTTCGAAGCGAAGGAACGTTGCCAAGTTCAATTCAAGAACGGGATTCGGTTGAGTCAGCGCTTGAATTCGACATTAAGACAGTATACGAACAACCGTTGGCCAAACAACTTCAGGCCTATCTTGACGTTCCGTTCGCAGTTGTGGAACCATATCTACCTGACTGGCGTGAATCACGGCTAACGTCAAGTGAAGAGATGATTCCGTTCCTGCCATTTATTTCCGGTCATCTGACGACCGTCAAAACTGATAAAACAGAAGTGAACCTGGCAGACGATAGTGAAAATCCTGTAACTCAACAATATACACGAAGCGAGAGTAGTCGCGAAACAAGTAATATGAATACAGCCAACCCGCCGATAATTGAGCAACTGTGGAAAGACAAAGACTCGACAGAGACCACAACTAAAACCCCCTTATCAGCGTTTTACAACAGCATCTCTCGAACGCCACGAAAGGGACCAATAGAAATAAAGGTAATTTGTAATGATAGGGACATGTTCGGAGAGCTTGTAGCGATATACGGGACCTATGGAGACCGAGAAGAACTTCCATTTGAGGTCACAGTCTACCACGAACTTACGAAAAACGAACTCAAGGAAGTCTTCAGTCGCCCAAGCGACTTCGTACACTACATTGGCCATATAGAAGACGGTGGCTTCCAATGCGAAAACGGAGAACTAAACGCATGGACTCTTGAAACGGTAGGAACGAAGGCGTTTCTACTTAATGCGTGTCAATCATATAACCAAGGACTTGCTCTCGTGGAGGCCGGTAGTACTGGTGGGATCGTAACACTTGAAGATATCGACAATAGAGACGCGATTTCCGTTGGGAGTATGATTGCTCGGTTGCTGAACCAAGGATTTCCGCTCTACGGTGCAATCGATGTTGCGCGAGAAAAAAGTAACGCTGGAGAGCAGTATCAGATCGTCGGAAACGGGAAAACAACAGTAGCGCAATACAAATCTGGATGCCCAGTATACTGTATTATCGAACGGGAAGGAAATCTAAATCATGTTAAATTCAACATATATAGCGAATTTGGAATGGAATTAGGAAGTATATATCGGCCGTATATGGAATCGGTCAGTTCCCATCGTCTGGTTCCAAAAGAGATCGGTCCAGTTACAGCGTCAAAACCTGAAATCGTAGAATTTCTCGAAATGGGTGCAGTACCTGTACTCTTAAACGGAACAGTTAAAATGAGTAATGACATTAGTCTTCGCGAACTGTAAGGTCATAGAATAGCAGATCGTGTGGATGCCGAAGAGAGCTATTACTACACTCAGAGAAAAAAGACGAAACCGCGTTAGCGTGCAGCAGCCGCGACGCGCTCTTTCTCTTCCTTCTGGCTGACCGCGTACGTCTGAACGTCGTAGTTTGCCGCGCCGACGAGCTGGTTCGCGATAGCCTCTGCGGTGGGCGTCGGCGTCTTGAACGAGGCGCTCTGGACGCCATCCGCGAGGAACTTCAGGGCCTGGTCGACTCGTCGCTGTGGGGCGACGTCGACGGCCTTCGGGACCGAAATCCCACCGTACTTCAGGCGGACGGTCTCCTCTCGAGGTGCGGAGTTCTCGACAGCCGTTACGAGCACCTGCACCGGGTTCTCCTCGGTACGTTCGTGGATGAGTTCGAACGCTTCACGGACGTGATTGAGCGACTGCTGTTTCTTGCCCGTGTTCTCCTCGGTCTGCATGAGGCGGTTGATGAAGCGCTCGACGATCGAGATCTGGGACTTCTTGAACTGCTTGCTGGCGTGACGGCCAGCGGTGTGTGCGACCGGAGTCACCGTGATGTATCGTTCGGTGGACGGGTCGTTGTACTCGATTTCGCCGATCTCCCACGTTCCGAACAGCTTCGCGGAGACGTCTGCGCCGCCAGCAGGAGCGTCAGGGTCTGGTTGGTCTTCAGCAGCCATCGTTATCGCACCGGTTTCTCTGCGTTTCCGCGAACGAGTTCGATCAGCGAGACACCGTTGACCTTCTCGACCTTGTAGTTGACACCCGAGAGGTCACCCATCGCACGACCCTTCGCCCCACCGATACCGGCGATGGTAACTTCGTCGTGCTCGTCGATGAACGAGATCGCACCGTCACCGGGACAGAACGCGGTGACCTGCTTCCCGTTCTTGATCAGCTGCACTCGGACGCACTTTCGAATTGCCGAGTTGGGCTGCTTCGCTTCGATGCCGACCTTTTCGAGTACGATACCTCGAGCCTGTGGGGCCCCCTCGAGGGGGTCGGACTTCTCCCGAAGTCCACGGGCGCGGCGCGCGTAGTCCGAGTCGGACCACCGCTGGTTCTGGCGGTCCTTCTTGAGCTTGCGCGCGGCGTACTTGCCGTTTGCCATGTGCCTCGCTATCCGTCGGAGCCACTTAAGCGTCCCTGTTTGGAGCGGGCGTTACGCCACGAGAGCGCTCGAGGAGGTACAATGAAGAATTCTCAGGCCGTTTCGTCGCTCGAGGAATCCTCTCGGCGAGTGTGCCGATTACTGGGACGATAAGGGACGAATACGCCGGAGAGATCGGTGAACCCGTACCGATCGGTTCAGCAACGGAAGGGAGCAGCGAAAATCAGGTTAACTGGATGTCGTCGACGTCGAAGTGCCGATCGGCGAGCGTTCGTGCGGCGTCGACCGTCCGGCCGTTCGTCCCGATCGCGACGCCGCGGTCCTCGTCGGCGACTTCGACGTAAGCGACGGTGTCGTCGTTCTCGCTGATCGTGACGTTGTACACCGCCGCCGGAGCGAGCGCATTCGCGACGAACGTCTCGGCGTCGTCGGCGTCTTCGACGAGTCGGACCGGCGCCTCGACTTGATCCTCGAACCGCTGGACGGTCTGTCCGCCAGGACCGATCGCATCCCCCATCTGATCGCTCGCGACGACGAGAATCAGGCGGCCGTCGCTATCGCCGTCCGCTTCGTCGACGATACAGTCCTGGCCGGCCACACCCGTTACCTCCTCGAACAGCGCGAGGTACTGACGGGCGTCGTCATCGAGGGTAACCGCCATCGATCAGTCGGCCTGACCGCCGCCGGAGCCCGGACTCGTCGATCCCATCCGCAGATCGACGTCACCGGTACCGAGCTTGATCGGTTTGCCGACGATCACGTTCTCCGTGACGCCGTCGAGATCGTCGACTTCGCCGTGGATAGCCGCGTTGAGCAGGTGGTTAACCGTCACCTCGAACGCTGCGCGGGCGAGGACGGACTGCTTCGAGCCCGAGATACCGTGGCGACCGATCGACTCGATCTCGCCACGATTCGTCATCATGTCCGCGACCAGCATGAGGTGGCGGACGTTGACGTCGTCGAGACCCTGCTCGGCCAGCGTGTTGTTCGTCTCCTCGATGATCGCTTCGCGAGCGGCCTCGATCCCGAGGTTACGATGGATCTCGTGGATGTTGTTACACGTCGATCGGGAGGCGTCGACGCCCTCGATCTCGAGAGCGTCACCGAAGGACGAACCCTCGGTGTAGAGGACGAACTCCTCGTTGCCGTCGTCCATCTCCTCGCGACGGATGACGACGCGGGAGATGTCTTCGATACCCTTGAACGTGATGTCGCGCAGTTCCTCGACCAGCTGCAGCAGGTCCCGGTAGGACGGCTCCTCCGGACCGAACTCGATCTGGGCGCCCTGCTGGTTGGCCTTCACACCGAGGTTGTCCTCGATGATCTCTGCGACCTCCTCGGGCGTGATCATCCGCTCCTCGAGCGTGTCCTGGTTGAGCGAGATCTGGACCCGCATGTCCGCGACGTTCGTGGAGACGTCACCCAGCGCGAGGATCTTGGTCGCCTCGATCTTCCAGACGACCTCGTGGGCTTTCTCGCGCTCGGTGGCGTACTCGTCCTCGAGGTAGACCGTCATCATCGGCGTGTCCGGAGTCTTCCGGGCGTCGACCAGTTCGATCAGCCGCGGCAGCCCCTGGGTCACGTCGATCTCGGCGACTCCCGCGTAGTGGAACGTGTTCATCGTCAGCTGCGTTCCGGGTTCGCCGATCGACTGCGCCGAGACGGTGCCGACGGGGTCGAGCGGATCGACCCGCGTATCGAGGTACCGAGCCTCGACGGCCTTGGCCAGTTCGTCGGCGTCGTCGGCGGTGGCATCGCCACGGCCCTCGAGTGTCTCGTAGACTTCGTCTTTGAGCCGCCGAGGGAGGGCGGTGTCCTCGACGACAGCAATCGTGTCGTCGTCGACGGCGTAGGCGACCTCAGTCATCGGAGGTCACCTCCGTACCCTCGGTGAGTCGAGTATCGGCGTATTCGGAGAGGTTCGTCGGCTCCGCCTTCGTTCCGAAGAACTCCTCTCGCTCCGCTTCGGAGGCGAACTCGGAGTCGAGGACACGATCCGCGATATGCTCGACGTCGATATCGTTGTCATCGCTGGAAGAGACTTTGACCGGCGAGGTACCGTCCTCGCCGAACTCGAACTGGACGATAGTGTCCGAGGTGTCCCGGACGGTCCCGTCGTACTGGGTTTCCAGTTCGGAGAGCGCGTTGATCAGGCGGCGCTGGAGATAGCCGGACTTCGACGTTCGGACTGCGGTGTCGACCAGCCCCTCGCGGCCACCCATCGCGTGGAAGAAGAACTCCCGCGGGGTGAGGCCGCTGGTGTACGAGTTCTCGACGAAGCCGTGTGCTTCCGCAGAGAGGTCGTTCGGCTTGTAGTGACTGAGCGTCCGATCCTCGTAGCCGCGGTTGATCCGCTCTCCGCGAACTGCCTGCTGGCCGACACAGCCGGCCATCTGGGTCAGGTTCAGCATCGAACCACGGGCACCCGACTCGGCCATGACGACCGCCGGGTTATCTCCCGAGAAGTGCTCTTCGGCGATGTTCCCGGCGTTGTCACGAGCCCGCGAGAGCGTCTGCATGATCTTCATCTCGAGGGTCTCGTCGATCGTTCGGCCCGGCAGCGATTCGAGTTCGCCCCGCTCGTAGGCCTCGATGAGTTCCTCGACGCGGTCGTTGGCGTCCGTAATGGTCTCGTCGATGCGAGCCTGTGCTTCCTCCGGGATAGTCTCGTCGTCGATACCGATCGAGAACCCGAAGTGCATGATCGCCCGCATCGCGAGCGTCGAAACCTCGTTGATGAAGATCCGGGCACGCGTGTTGCCGTAGGCCTTCGTAATCGTGTCGACGATCTCGCCGCCGAACTCGCCGACCTCGTCCTCGGCGATCGTCCCTTCGAGGAGTTGGCCGTCCTCGACGACGACGTCCTCGCCGACGGTGCCGATGAACTCGAGATCCAGGTCGTCGGGCAGCAGTTCCGAGAAGACGTCGTAGCCGGTCCAGAACGGCTTGCCCTCGTCGTCGACGCCGCTCGGCTCGGGCAGTTCGTCGATCCGGGTCGCTCGGAGCAGGTCGAGTGCCTGCGTCTCGTTGAACCGCGGGTTGTCGTGGGTCAGGAGGTACATCCCCGAGATGTGGTCCTGGATCGCGCCGATGATGTTCTCACCGAAGCGCGGACTCAGGATCTGTTCCTGTACCCGCATGAGCACGCGCGCTTCCGCACGGGCCTCCTCGTTCTGAAGGGCGTGCATGTTCATCTCGTCGCCGTCGAAGTCGGCGTTGTACGGCGGACAGACGACGGTGTTGAGACGGAACGTCTTGTACGGCATGACCACGACCTCGTGGGCCATGATCGACATCCGGTGCAGCGACGGCTGGCGGTTGAAGATGACGATGTCGCCGTCGACGAGGTGTCGGTTAACCTCCCAGCCGGCCTTGACCTTCTCTGCGAGCTGTTCGCAGTTCTTCTCGGTCACCTTCAGCCGGCGGCCGTCCGGACGCCGGACGTAGTTCGCGCCGGGGTGGCCCTCGGGTCCGTTCGAGACGTAGCGGCGAGCCTCCTCGACGTTGCGTTCGGTGACGTTCATCGTCTGGGTCATCTCCGTCGCGACGCGGTCCGGAACGCCGACCTCGTTCAGCGAGAGCGTCGGGTCCGGCGAGATGACGGTACGCGCAGAGAAGTTCACGCGCTTCCCGGACAGCGAACCTCGGAACCTCCCCTCCTTGCCCTTCAGGCGCTGGGAGAGGGTCTTGAGCGGTCGACCCGAGCGGTGACGGGCCGGCGGCGTTCCCGATATCTCGTTGTCCATGAACGTCGTGACGTGGTACTGCAGCAGTTCCCAGAGGTCCTCGATGATCAGCTGTGGCGCACCGGCCTCGCGGTTCTCCATGAACCGCTGGTTGATCCGGATGATGTCGACCAGCTTGTGGGTGAGGTCGTCCTCACTCCGCTGACCGTTGTCGAGCGTGATCGACGGTCGCGCGGTGACCGGCGGGACGGGGAGGACCGTCAGAATCATCCACTCCGGCCGGGAGCGCTCGGGATCGATCCCGAGCACTTCGATGTCCTCGTCCGGGATGTTCTCGAACCAGTCCCGGATGTCGCTCGGCATCAGCTTGTTCGTGTCCTCCTCGGTGAGGTCGATGTCGAGTGCCTTCTCGATGGCCTTGCGCTGGTTCTCGCGCGGTCGGAACGAGCCCGAGAGGATCTCGTTGACCCGCGAGAGTTCGATCTCGGTCTTCTCGGCGAGTTCGTCCGGCGTCGTTCGCTCGACGCCGGCCTCCTCGTCGCCCTGCATCGCGCCGGCGATCCGCTGGGAGTACTCGCTCGTGAGGACCTGCTGGACCTCGTAGTAGGTCGTCGGCTTCTCGTGGTCGATGTCGTACTGAACCTCGCCGCAGAACGGACACCGGTCCTTCTTCCGGGCCTGTCGAATGGCGGCTTTCGTGACGTCGTTCAGGTCGCGACCCAGCTTGCGCGATTCCGTGATCTGGTCGTGGAACTCCCCGCGCTCGTCCTCCGTCAGCAGGAGCCGCGAGCACTCGCGACAGGTCCCACGCAGGAGTCGACGAATGAGCTTCGTGAAGCCGACGTGGATGACGGGTGCGGCCAGTTCGATGTGGCCGAAGTGGCCGTTACACGAACCCGAGTGCTTTCCGCAGGTCTTACACTCGAGGCCGGGGTCGATGACACCGAGACGCGGGTCCATCAGTCCCATGTCGATGGGGAAGCCGTCGTCGTCGTAGGTGTCGGCCGTGATGATCTTCGTCGCGCTCATCTCCCGGTACTCCTCGGGCTCCATGAGCCCGAAGTTGATTGATCCGATATCTTTTGGTGTGCTGTTTTGCATGGTGGTGGGTTAGACGGCGTCCTCCAGTTCCAGTCGCGGCGCGATACCCAGAGCCTTCATCTCGTCGAGCAGGAGCTTGAACGCGTAGCTCATCTCGATCTCGTGGATGTCCGTCTCCTCGTCGCAGTTCGGACAGTAGACACGCCGCTGTTCGACGTTCTCGACCGCGCTCATTCCACACTGTCCACAGATGTGGATGTACTCGCGGTCGGACTCGTCGAGGAGCCGTTCCTTCAGCGTCATCGCGGCGCCGTGACCGATGAAGACGTCGCGTTCCATCTCACCGATACGGAGCCCACCCTCGCGGGCCCGACCTTCGGTGGGCTGGCGGGTCAGCACCTGCACCGGTCCGCGCGAGCGGGCGTGCAGCTTGTTCGAGACCATGTGGTAGAGCTTCTGGTAGAAGATGATCCCGACGAAAATCTCCGCCTCGATCTTCTCGCCGGTGATGCCGGAGTACATGGTCTCCTTGCCGGCCGAGTTGAAGCCGGACTCCTCGAGTCCCCCGCGAAGTTCGGACTCGTCCTCGCCGAGGAACGGCGTTCCGTCGACGCGGCGACCCTCCATCGCACCGAGTTTGCCGCCGATCATCTCGAGAATGTGTCCGACGGTCATCCGCGACGGCAGCGCGTGCGGGTTGAGGACGAGGTCGGGAACGACCCCCTCCTCGGTGAAGGGCATGTCCTCCTGTGGTGCGAGGTGGCCGACGACACCCTTCTGTCCGTGTCGGGACGCGAACTTGTCCCCGAGTTCGGGGATCCGTTCGTCGCGCACGGAGACCTTCGAGAGCTTCGAGCCGTCCTCGCCCTCCATCAGGGTGACGGTGTCGACGACGCCCGACTCGCCCGAGCGCATGGTGACGGAGGTCTCGCGGCGCTTCTGCGGCGAGAGACCGCCCATGTCGTCGGGCTCTTCGAGGAATCGCGGCGGACTCGTCTTCCCGAGCAGAACGGAGTTCTCGTCGACCGTCGTCTCGGGGTTGACGAGACCGTCCTCGTCCAGGTGCGTGTAGGCTTCTTCTCCGCGGGCCCCGCGAACGTCCTGGCTCGGAATCTCGAAGCGGTCCTCCTGGCCGCCCGGATACCGACGCTCCTCGCCCTCGTAGGTTCGGAAGAAGTGCGAGCGGGCGAGCGCGCGTTCGACGCTGGCCTTGTTCATGACCAGCGCGTCCTCGATGTTGAACCCCTCGTAGCTCATCACGGCGACGACGAAGTTCTGGGCGGCGGGCCGGTCGTCGAAGCCGATCTGCTCGGTCGTCTGGGTCTTCACCATCGAGAGCTGCGGGTAGTGCAGCAGGTGCTGGCGCGTGTCCGGTCGGATCCGGTAGTTCGCGCTCGGCAGTCCGAGCGACTGCTTGATCATCCCTGCTCCCATCGTAATACGCGGCGAGGCGTTGTGTTCGGGGTACGGAATCATCCCCGCACCGATCCCGAAGATCAGCGACGGGTCGATCTCGAGGTGGGTGTGGTCCTCGTCTAAGTCGTCCTCGTCGACGGCGACGTAGATGTCCTCTTCCTCTTCGGCGTCGATGAACTCGATGTAGCCGTGATCGACGAGGTCCTCGAACTCGAGGTCGTCGTCCTGGAGCGCTTCGATCTCCTGCTCTGAAATGCGCGGTTCGCCGTCCTCGACGACGAGGAGCGGACGGCGAGCGCGGCCCGCGTCGGCGTTGACGATCACTTCGCGGGTCCGGTCCTTGACCGAGACGTTGACCATCTCGCTGACGTCGCCGATGCGTCGCGCTTCGCGTATCTGTTCGGCCAGTTCGTGCGGATCGGGATGGGTCCCCACCAGCGACCCGTTGACGTACACCTTGGCTTCTCGTTGTTGGCTGCTCATGGTTGATTAGTCATCTGCAGTCGATCGCTCGATACCCTCGAGGCCGGGAATGCCCTCGACCCCCATCGATGCCAGCTCCCGTTTGAGTCCCTGTTCGTCCTCGACGTTCTGGGAGAGCTCCATCGCCTGCGCGAAGTTCTTCACCAGCCCACAGTTCGGACCCTCCGGCGTTTCGGAGGGACAGATGCGACCCCACTGGGTCGCGTGCAGGTCTCGCGCCTCGAAGTGCGGCTGCGAGCGCGAGAGCGGGCTGCGAAGCCGGCGCAGGTGTGAGAGCACACCCATGAAGTCCGTCCGGTCGACGAGCTGGGAGACGCCGGAGCGGCCGCCGACCCAGTTCCCCGTTGCGATCGGGTGCTCGAGGCGTTCGGTGAGGACGTCGGAGCGGACGACGGTGTTCACCGACAGGTTGCGGTTGCGCATGTTCGCACGCTCGAGCTGGTACTTCACGTCCCGGGCCAGCTTGTTCAGCGCGGTCCGGAACAGGTCCTTCATCAGGTCACCCGAGACCTTCAGCCGCTTGTTGGCGTAGTGGTCCTTGTCGTCGGCCTCGCGACGTCCCAGCGCGAGTTCGAAACAGGCCTCGGCCATCCGGCAAAGGTAGTGAGCCTTGTTGATCCGGACGTCCTCCTCCTCGACGCCCTCCTCGTGGAGGTGCGGCAGGAGATAGCGGTCGATAACGTAGTTGGCCCGCTTGAGCTGGTAGTTCTTGCCCTGCCCGGAGGCGACGCGCTTCCCGAGCTCCTCGATGGCCTCCTCCTCGGTCTGAACCTCGGCTTCCTCGAGGTTCTCGAGCATGTACTTGACGACCTCGGGATCGTTCGAGACCTTGTGGACGATCTCCTCGTCGCTCTCGAGTCCGAGCGCACGGACGAGCGTGACGAAGTTGATCGAGCCCGAAACCGAGGGGAACGAAACCTCGAGCAGCCCGTCCCGGGTCCGTTCACAGAGCACGAGCGCGCGGTAGCCGCGGCGTTGGCTGAACGTCTTGGCGACCTGAATCTCGTCGCCGTACTTCGTGTCGTACTCCGCGAGGATCTTGTTGGGTGCGAGGTCCTCGCTGGTCATCAGCACGCGCTCGGAGCCGTTGACGATGAAGTAGCCGCCGGGGTCGGCGGGGTCCTCGCCGATCTCGATCAGTTCCTCGTCGGAGAAGCCGGCGATATTACACTTGTCGGAGCCGACCATGATCGGCATCCGGCCGATCTTCGTCTCCGTGGAGTCGACGACACGCTCGTCGCCCTCCTCGCCCTTGACGATGGACATCTCCATGAAGACCGGCGCGGAGTAAGTGATGTTCCGGAGGCGCGCCTCCTGCGGGTAGAGGAGCTCTTCGGAGCCGTCGGCCTCCCGAACGCGGGGCGTGACGACGCGCACGTCGCCCAGTTCGACGTAGACCGGTTCTTCGCCCTCCTTGTCGCCGATGTCGGTGTCGATCGTCTCCTTCTCGTAGACGACCTCCTGCATCCCCCGGTTGAGGAAGGCGTTGAACGAGCGGTAGTGGTGTTCGGCGAGCCGTTCCCTCGAGAAGTATTCGCGCGAAATGTCTCGTCGTTTGTCTCGATTAAGTTCCATTGCCATTTATTCCACCACGAGTCGGTATACCACGGCCTGGTCGGTCGTTCGTGAGTTGCGGACGATCTTGATGACGTCGCCGACCTCCGCATCGTCCGGCAGCGCGGAGTCGTTACGCTTGATTTTGGGCAGGTCTGTACGGTCAATATCGTACTCGGAGAGGACCTCCTCGAGGACGTCATCCTCGAGAACGGTGTGCTCCGGAACGAGTTCGTGTTGGCTTACGTCTACCATGTGTTGGTGTGGGCTATCGGGAGAGAAGCGGCTGTCACGAGATACTACAGGCATGTAGCGGCGGGACGCATTTAACCGTTACTAACTCGACTCAGAAGCGTGGCTAACCGGCCTGGCGAACCTGACCGGGACTGTCTGTCACAACTACGCGTAGCCCGTTCTGGGTTATATTCCTTGTGGGTCGTGTGAGTTGGTGACACGAGTAATCGGTCCTCACGGGTACTCGAGTCGCTCGAGTATCGGGTCGACCTACCACACGTCGTCCGATTGGAAAGCCTTAATACTATCACCGGGAAACGATATATTGCGTCGAAAGACGGTGCAAGCATGCCCGGGTGGTGTAGTGGCCCATCATACAACCCTGTCACGGTTGTGACGCGGGTTCAAATCCCGCCTCGGGCGCTTTCTCGTACTTTCGACCTTCGGCCCGGGTGGTGTAGTGGCCCATCATACAACCCTGTCACGGTTGTGACGCGGGTTCAAATCCCGCCTCGGGCGCTTTCTCGAAATTCAACGTCGCGAGCAACCAGCTTGCTGTGTTGCGAGCATCCGAATTTCGAAAAACGCAAACAAGGGATTTGAATCAGGGAGCAGCTCTGCTGCGACCGTAGTTCAAATCCCGCCTCGGGTGTCTTCTTCGGCGAACAATTTCGACGAGCACCGCGTAGCGTGTACTCGTCATCCGTGAACGGAAAGACGAAATGAGGGATTTGAAAATAAAGAGTCGCATGTCCGGACCGGTCGAACGGTGCGCGGTTCGAAGCGAAGCGAGAACCGCGAAAAGCGAACGGCGAAGCCGTGAGCAAGTGAGACCGCAGCCCGGAACGTCTCTGCCGGGTTCAAATTCCACCTCGAGCGCGTTCTCAACTCTTGGTACTGCCGAATAATCTGAGGAGGCGCTCCAGGGACTCATTCAGTGTGTTCGGGGAGAAATCATATACCGTTGTCAGTTATGAATGACTGACGAGCAATTCGAAAGCCCAGGGGGACGAGACAGAAGCCAGAATAATTTCACGATTTATCGCAAACGGCTACAGCGTCTCCATCCCCTTCGGAGATAACGATAAGTGCGATCTACTAGTGGACGACGGAACTCGGCTCTACCGTGTCCAGTGCAAAACGGCGTGGCAGAACAAACCACAGACGATTCGATTCAATACTCACTCACAGACGACGAAGAATGGATCATACTACGAACAGACGTACGACGATGCTGTTGATGCGTTCTGTGTCCGGTACCCGGAGACAGACCGGCTGTACTGGATTCTCATCGACGAGGCAACGAAACAGAAGATGGAACTCCGGTTTGAATCGAGTGTTGACCATCCCTCGATTAATTGGGCAACTGACTACGAGTTCGACGGTCATATTCCGGAATAGGCTAATTCCGTCTACTCGAACCACCCGTCCCGGATCGACTCCCAGTACGAACGCAATCGGTCAAACCAGTTAGTGCGAGCGTAGATCAGATCCTAATATATTAGTACATTCGCGGTACCTCACTACGTGAGACAGGTCGGCGACTCCTCGCAGCGGGACGCTGCTCGAGCGAGCGTCGACGATCGCTTACCCATGTCCGAGCCGATCACCGTCCTCGTCGTCGACAACGAACCGGACTACGCGGAGCTCGCCGGCACGATGCTCGAACGCGAGCGAGAGGAGATCGTCGTATTTGCGGCGACCGACGCCACGGAGGCGCTCGAGATCCGCGCAACGCGTGACGTCGACTGTATCGTCAGCGACTACGAGATGCCCGAGATGACCGGACTCGAGTTGCTCGAGCGCGTTCGCGAACAGGAGCCGAAGCTACCGTTCGTCCTCTTTACCGGGAGAGGGTCAGAAGAACTCGCGAGCGAGGCCATCGCCGCCGGCGTGACCCAGTATCTGCAGAAGGACAGCAAAACGGAGCAGTACACCCTGCTCGCGAACCAGATCACGAACGCGGTCTCCCAGTATCGCGCCGAGACGGAGCTTCGACGGAGCGAACGCCGGTACAAGCGGACGCTGACGACGCTGCACGAGACGACCCGGGATCTGATGCGTGCGGAGACGAAGAGCGAGATCTATCGCGTCGCGACCGACACCGCTGCCAAAATTCTCGACGTCCAGGTCGCCGCAGCTTACGCGTTCGAGCCGGAGGAAGGCGTCCTCGAGCACGCCGCCTCGACGCGGTCGTCGCCAGCGTTCGGCGACCCCGACGTAACGATCGAACGAAACGGCGGACTGGTCTGGGACGCCTTCTCCGCCGGCGAGAGTACCTACTACGAGGACGTGATGCGCGAGGACGGCGTCGAGGGAACTCAGCCGCTGAGTCGGAGCGAACTGATCGTTCCGCTCGGAACCCACGGCGCTCTGGTCGTCGGATCCGGGACCGTCGACGGCTTCGACGAGACGATGACCGAACTGGTGCACATCCTGGGAGCGAACACCGAAGCCGCACTGGACCGGGCGGAACGCGAGCAGTTGTTGCGCGAGCACGACCGGACGCTCAGCCGACAGAACGAGGAGCTGACGCGACTCAACCACCTCAACGAGATCGTCCGCGAGATCAACCACGGCATCGCTCAGACGACGACTCGAGACGCGATCGAGACGACGGTGTGTGACCGGCTCGCAGACACCGACCGGTATCGCTTCGCCTGGATCGCCTCGAACGACACCGAGCCGCCCGAACCGACGAACTGGGCCGGCGTCGATGCGGCGTACGTCGATCGCATTCGCGACGACGGTACCGACGCGCCGGAGAGCGTACTCGCCCGAGAGACGCTCGACTCCGAGCAGGTCCGGGTGGTCGAGAACGTTCTCGAGATCGACGGCTGGGGCTGCCGGCGAACGGAAGCGCTCACCTACGGCTACCAGACGGTGCTCTCGGTGCCGCTCGTCGACGACGAGCGGCGGTACGGAGTGTTACTGATCCACGCCGACGGCGTCGACACCATCGGCGACGGTGAGCGCGAGGTCCTCGCCGAACTCGGTGAGACCATCGGACACGCGATGCGGTCGGTCGAGCGAACGCGCACGATGCACACCGACGGAACGCTCGAACTCGAACTCGCGTGTCGCGACTCCCGACTGTTGATCAACCGACTCTCGGACCGACTCGACGAACCGGTCTCGGTCGTGGGCGTGGTCGAGCGGGCGGCCGACGAGACCATCGCGTTCGTCTCGGTTCCGACGGGACCGGAACTGACCGCACTCGAGTCCGAGTGGGCGTCGGTCGAGCGGCTCTCCGTGCTCTCAGCGGGCGAGGACGAGACGCTGTTCGAACTGACCGTGACGTCGACGCCCTTCCTGAACGTACTGCGGACGTACGACGCACGGGTGCAGACTGCGACGGCCCGAGCGGGAACGACGACGATTACGCTCGAGGCGCCTCATCAGGTCGACGCCCGGTCGCTGATCAAGTCGCTCAGGGAGGGATTTCCCGAGACGGAGCTCGAAGCCCGTCGGGAGACGACGAGCGCGCGATCGTCGAGGCGATTCGACGCGCGCCTCGAGGAACGACTCACCGACAAGCAGTTTCAGGCGCTGCAGGCCGCCTACTACAGCGGCTTCTTCGAGTGGCCCCGCGAGAGTACGGGCGAGGATCTCGCGGACACCCTCGGCGTCTCACCGCCGACCTACCACTATCACCTGCGGGCGGCCGAACGGAAACTCGTCACGCTGGCGTTCGACGACTACTCTAACTGATTAGTATGCTCCGTTCAATGTATACAAACAGTTAGAAATTATATTTAACTCCCGGTAGCGCCTACCGGTAAGTGGCGATCTGCAATCGACCGTCGCCACCCCCAACCCCCCACCCCACTTTTACCGAGATCGGCGGGTAGAAAGAGGTAGGTCGCGGTGAGCGTAGTGCGAAACGTCCGCAGAGGAATGCTACTGTTCCTGTACTGACGACCGACCGCTTCGGTCCTCCCACTCGATCCACTCCTGTTCCCAGCCGGTGCGTGATTCCGCGCGCTGTCTGGCGTACTCGCGGTCCTCGCGAGCGGTTCGGTTCCGTTCGACGGCACCGGACTGTTCGCCCTCGACCAGGAGCGGATCGAAGGAGACGGCATCGAACCGGGCGACGGTTTCGCCGTCCTCGAGCGCTTCGAGGCGCTGGCGGTGCGTTCCCCGCGGAAACACCAGTCGGCCGCCGTCGGCGAGCTGGGTCAGCAACGCGCGTGGCGGCTCGACCGCGGCCGCCTCGAGCAGAATTCGATCGAACGGCGCGTACTCGGGGAATCCCTGTGCGCCGTCGCGCCGGTCGACGAGCACGCCCTGATAGCCCGCCGCTGCGAGATTTCGCCGCGCCTCGACGACGAGCGGACGGGAGATATCGACGGCGTGGACGTTCGTCTCGCCGACGAGTTCCGCGGCGACGGCCGCCGTGTAGCCGATGCCGGCGCCGACGATCAGCACGTCGTCGCCGTCTTCGGCGGCGAGCGCCTGGAAGAGTCTGGCAACCGTACTCGGGGAGAGGACGCGGGTTCCGAGGACCTCGTGCTCGCGATCCGCGTAGGCGGTCCGCTCGTCCTCGAGGAACGCGTGGCGAGGAGCCTCTCGCATGGCGACGGCGACAGCTTCGTCCGCGAGAACGTCCTTGGCCGGGGACTCGAGCCCGTCGACCATGTCCTCTCGCAGTACCGCAGGGTCCATACACGGACTAATCCATCAGACGTAATCAAACGCGCGCTCGCGCCTGCACCGTGAACGCCCCTGACCACCGCTTACTGGCCGCGCATCTGGACGAATCGAACGCCGCCGTGCGTGCTCCGCTCGAGGCCCCCATCCGGGCGTTTCTCGGCCAGCACGAGCGTCTGGAAGCCGCTGCCGACCGGTGCGAGCAGTCGGCCCCCTGGACGGACCTGCTCGACGACGGCTTCGGGGAGTTCCGCGGTCGCACACGTGAAGTACGCGGCGTCGTACGGCGCGTGTTCGTCCCACCCATCGCGACCGTCTCCGACGCGAACCGAGACGTCGCCGTAGCCCGTCTCCGCGAGACGATCGCGCGCCTTTTCGGCGAGATCCTCGCCGTACTCGACGCTGAAGACGTGCTCCGGGCCGACGATCTCGGCGGTGACGGCCGCGTGGTAGCCACAACCGGTCCCGATCTCGAGGACGTCCTCGCCCGGCTCGAGTTCGAGGCGATCGGCCATGATCGCGACCATGTGCGGGGCGCTGATCGTCTGTCCGTCGCCGATCGGTAGCGGCCGATCCTCGTAGGCGCTGTCCCGGCGATCCGGCGGGACGAACGCGTGGCGCGGGACCGCCTCGAGCGCCCCGAGGACGCGGTCGTCGTCGACCCGCGAGGCGACGGTCCGGACCATCCGCTCGCGTGCGGTCTCGTAGTCCTCAGCGTCGTCGGAGCCGTCGGAGCCGAATCGATCGAACATGCTCGAGGGTACTCGCTCGCCGACAATAGGCTGTGGGGCACTCGGTGAAAGAGAGTAATCGTTTGGCAAGCGGAATCGCCGAGAACACCACGAAAGCCCCTGCCGTCGTCCGGTCAATGGGCTCGCTGCGCGCGTTCCCTACCGGTCACGTGCTTGCGTCGCCCGTCTTCCCGGACGGCGGCAGCCCCTTTCATTCCCACCCGCGGTGGCTCGACCGGCCAGCCGATCCGGGCGGGAATGAAAGGGGCTGACGCGTTCGGCGAAGCACGACGACGCGAGCCGAGGCGCACAGCGAGACGCGCGAGTCGAGCGCGTCAGGGGCTTTCGTGGTGTACTTCCCCGCGTCGTCACCAGTTGCGACGGAGGACTTACGATCCGGAGAAGAGCACCGTTTTCGGCGAAATCCGCGTTTGGGTCCGTCTGACCCACAACGACCGCGTACCGTAACAGACGATCACCAGGCCGACCAGGCGCTGGTCTGCTGGTCGTAGGCGTAGACCCGTTTGAGGTCCTTCGCGACCGCCCTGTCGCCCTCCATCTCGTACCGGTCTCGGTCGTACCCCGAGGCGTCCTCTCGGACGACGAAGGCGTCGATCTCGAACTCGTCGTCGCCGAACGTCTCGGTCTCGCCGACCTCGAACTCGTAGTCGCCCGGCACGTGGACGGCCGTGCTCCGACTGTCCTCCCTCGAGCCGTCCTGCGGGTGGATCGTGACGTTGACCGCGACGTTGTCGACCTCGCGGGTCCAGACCGTCTCGATCTCGTCGGCGACCCCCTTCTCGGGGCGTTTCTGTCCGTCGAGTTCGACGCTCGTCACGCGAACCGTCGACAGCACTTCGTCGGTCTCGAGGATGAACTCGTCGCCGGTCTCGACCGTCTGGTCCTCGGGGACCGTGACGTTGGCCGTGAAGGACTCGCCGCCCTGGGAGACGACGACGTCGAGGGTGACCTCGCGCTGGCGCTCGGGCTGGACCTTGTGGACGTGGCTACACTCGCTACAGCGAACGGTGAGATCGCCGCCGCCTTCCGTCAGTACTTCGTGGACCGTCTCGAGGTCCGGCGAGCACGACGGACACGGCGCCGGGATCCGATCTGGAACGTCGTTCATAACGCGTCGTAAACGCCACGGGCGTAAAAGGCGATTGGACCGCGTTCGGGTTCGGAACACTCGAGTTCTCCGCAGTGAACTCGTCCGTCTCGGGGTCGTCCGTCGTGTCGTCCATCTTCGGTCAGTCGATGGCGGCGAAGAGGGAGTTACTGTCCCGGGAGGTCGATCGCCTCGCCGTCCGCGTACACGGTCGGCTCTCGAATGATCCCATCGAGGTGGATCGGCGCCTCGACGTCGCCACCGATCCCCGCGTCGTCACCGATCGCGATGTGGACCGTACCGCCGGCCTTCTCGTCGAGCAGCACCGAGCCGACGAGTTCGGTGACCGCGACGTTGGTTCCGATCCCCAGTTCCGCGAGGTTGTAGGCCGCGTCGCCGACCTCGTCCGCGGCGTTCTCGACCGTTTCGCGGATCTCGTCGTCCGAAATCTCGGTGACGAGACCGTCTTCGACCTCGAAGGCCAGCGTCTCTCCCTCCTCGAGCAGTCCGTGGGGCATCATCGTCCCGTCGACGACGAAGGTTCCCTCGGCGGTCTCCGGGCTGACGAACACCTCGCCCGCGGGGAGGTTCGACATGATCCCTGGCTCGTGAACGATACCCGTGTCCGAGAGGAATTCCCGGTCGCCGATTCCGAACGCGATGTCGGTGCCGGCGGGCGCCGTGACGCGAACTTCGTCGGCGCCGTCGACCTGCTCGCGGAGCGTCGCGGAGTGGTCGGCGATGGACTCGTAGTCGGCGTCCAGTCCCGTCGTGAACACGTCCTCGGTGATCCCCGGCAGGGTGGCAACGCGGGCGCCCGCCTCGTTCGCGTCCGTGCGTGCGCGAGTGTGACTCAGGCTCTTCGTCGTCGGCGCGAGAACGACGTCGGCGCCGGCCATCGCCGCCGCGACCGGCGCCGGCGGTTCGCCGCCGTGGGTCTCACCCGGCGGATAGCGGACGACGACGGCGTCGTCGGTGATTTCGCTCGCAACGTCGTAGATAGCTTCGCCGATCGGTTCCCGTTTATCGTCCGTGACGACGGCACAGGATTCGTCGGACTCGAGGGCGAGACACTGTCGAACGGCGGTCTCGGCCGCGGTTCGGAGGTCGGACATACTCGACTCTGGGTCCAGCGAGCCGAAAGGTCTTGCCTTCGCTCGTGGCAGAATCGGGACGCCTTCGTATCCTGGTATGCGACCGGTAACGGGTCGTTCGGCTCGATCGCACAGAGTTGGCGTCAGATTTCCAACCGGGGAAGAACGAGTTGTAAACGGCGCCAGCTCCCGCTCGAGCGATCGAGCGAGGTCGATCTCAGTTCGCGCCCTCGAGCACCTCGACCGCGACCAGCGGTTCACCCGTCAACGCGCGGACGTAGGCGCCGCCGGCGATCGAGACGTGACCGAAGCTGTCCTCGTCGAGCCCGTACATCTCGATCGCGCGCGAGGTGTCGCCGCCGCCGACGACCGAGAAGCAGTCGGTCTCGGAAATCGCCTCGAGCACGGAGACGGTACCGTCGGCGAAGCGCTCGTCCTCGAAGACGCCGAGGGCACCCTTCACGAAGACGGCCTCCGACTCGCGGACGAGGTCGGCGTACTCCTCGGCCGTGGCGGAGCCGACGTCGAGGTAGGAGGTGTCCTTCTCGAGGCCGTCGACCTCGGCCTCGGCGCGCTCGCCGTCGTCGTCCTCGTAGGCGAGGTCGCTCGCGAGGTGAAGTCGGTCGCCGTACTCCTCGAGGATGCGCTCGATCGTCCCCCGGTGGTCATCCCACTGGTGGTCGAAGAAGTCGGTTCCGTCGACGTCGTAGCCGACGTCGTGGCCGTCGGCCCGCAAGAAGAGTTCGCCGACGATCCCGCCGAGACAGAATCGGTCGACGGTGTCGTCGACCTGCTCGATGACCGGGATCAGATCTTCCGCCTTGGTGCCGCCCAGCGCCATCGTAACGGGACCGTCGAACTCCCGTTCCTGGATCGCCGAGTTCGCGGTGTACTCGGTCTCCATCACGCGGCCGGCGTAGGCGTCCATCACGAGCGGGAAGCCGACCAGCGAGGCGTGCGAGCGGTGGGCCGCCGAGTAGGCGTCGTTGACGTAGGCGTCGAACGCCGGCGCGAGCGTCCGGACGAACTCGGTGTCAGCTTTGACCTCCGGGTCCTCTTCGGGGAGTTCGTCGTCGCACATCCGGGCGTTCTCGAGGACGAGCAACTCGCCTTCCTCGAGGTCGTCGATCGCCGCGAGGGCGTCGTCGCCGTACGTGTCCGCGACGAACTCGACGTCCTGTTCGAGGTGGTCGGCGAGAATATCGGCGTGGCCCTCGAGCGAGACGAAGGTGTCCCGGCCGGGCCGGCCCTGGTGGGCGAGCAGCGCGACCGCGTGGTCGTCCGCGAGCAGTTCGCGCAGCGTCTTCGTGTGACGAGCGAACCGTCGATTGTCCTGGACGACGCCGTCTTCGACGGGTGCGTTGATGTCGACGCGTACCAGCAGTCGCTGTCCGGACTCGAGGTCGTCGATCGTCTTGAACATACAGGAACGGCGCGCCGGACGCGCTTAAAATTTTAAAGTGATCAGTGAGCGACCGTCTCGTCGGCTTCGAGATCCTCGGACTCGGCGGCGACGTACGCCGCGAGGTCGAGCATCCGGTTCGAGAAGCCGTACTCGTTGTCGTACCAGGTCAGGACCTTCACGAGACCGCCCTCGAGCGCCATCGTCGACTCGAGGTCGACGTACGAGGAGAACGGCATCCCCACGATGTCCCGGGAGACGATCTCCTCGTCGGTGTAGCCGAGTACGCCGGCGAGTTCGTTGTCAGCTGCGTTCCGGATGGCGTCGGCGATCTCCTCCTCGGTGACGTCGGCTTCGAGGTCGACCGTGAGGTCGGTGATCGAGCCGTTCGGAACGGGAACGCGCATCGCCATCCCGTCGAGTTTCCCCTCGAGCTGGGGAAGCACTTCGGTGGTGGCGATCGCGGCGCCGGTCGAGGTCGGGATGATGTTCTCGGCGGCGGCACGTCCGCGGCGGCGCTTGTCGAGCGGGCCGTCGACAAGGTTCTGCGTGCCGGTGTAGGCGTGGACCGTCGTGAGCAGGCCGGACTCGATGCCGAACTCGTCGTCGAGCACCTTTACGACCGGTGCGACGGAGTTCGTCGTACAGGAGGCGTTCGAGACGACGTCCGCGCCGTCGTAGTCCTCGTGGTTGACGCCGTAGACGATCGTCTGGACCTCCTTCTCGCCCTTCGGCGGGGCCGAGATCAGCACCTTGTCGGCGCCGGCCTCGAGGTGCTGGGCAGCTTCGTCGTGGGTCCGGAAGATGCCGGTCGCCTCGAACGCGACGTCGACGTCCAGTTCGTCCCACGGAAGCTCGGTCGGGTCGCGCTCCGAGCAGAGTCGGATCTCCCGGCCCTCGACGGTGAGGGTGTCGCCCTCGAGCGAAACGTCGTCGAGACGACCGTGCACCGAGTCGTACTGGAGGAGGTACCGCATGTCGTCGTTGTCCATGACGTCGTTGATCGCGACGATCTCGACGTTATCGTCGGAAAGCGACGCTCGGAGGACGTTTCGACCGATTCGCCCGAACCCGTTGAGTCCGATACGTAGCGGTCCTTCGAAATCTCCGTCCGTGTACGAATGTTCACTCATATGTGAGTACTAGAGAGCCACGATTAAATCACTTGCCCCTTGCGAAATGTTGATGGACGATCGGGAGAAATTCCAGCGTACTCGATCGACGGAACGGCAACGCCCGTTCGCACGACTATGAACGTTTTCTTATGTATTTGAATCCCTACGTGTGTACGCACTAGCACGGCCCCACCTGCCGATTTTCGTCAAACAACTCAATTACGAGTTAACATCTATCAGATTCTTGCAAAACAGTTATGCCGGTTGGCGGTGGACGTCAACGCGTATGCTCCGGGTCGGAATCAACGGCTACGGCACCATCGGAAAACGCGTCGCAGACGCCATTCGAGCGCAACCTGACATGGAGGTTGCCGGCGTCGCCAAGGTCAGCCCCAACTACGTCGCCGTCGGGGCGACCGAGGCCGGCTACCCGCTCTACGCGGTCGACGAGGATCGCGCCGATGGGTTCCACGAGGCCGGCCTCGAACTCGCCGGCACCGTCGACGAACTCGTCGCCGAGAGCGACATCGTCGTCGACGCAACGCCCTCCGGTATCGGTGCCGAGAACCGCCCTCTGTACGAACGCCACGACACCCCCGCACTCTTCCAGGGTGGCGAGGACGCCACCATCGCCGAGGTCAGTTTCAACGCCCGTGCGAACTACGACGAGGCGACCGACGCCGACTACGTCCGCGTCGTCTCCTGTAACACGACGGGGCTCTCCCGGTTCGTCGCCCCGATCCACGAGGACTACGGGATCGAGAAGGTTCGAACGACGCTGATCCGCCGCGGCGGCGATCCGAACCAGACCGGACGCGGTCCGATCAACGACGCGGTTCCGGACCCCGTCTCCATTCCCTCTCACCACGGTCCCGACGTCCAGACGGTCTTCCCCGAACTCGACATCGACACCATCGGGCTCAAGGTACCGACGACGATGATGCACGTTCACGCGGTGAACATCACGCTCGAGGAGAGACCCGGCAGCGTCGAGGAGGTCCGCAACCGGCTCCGCGAGGAGGACCGCCTCCTGTTGATCCCCGAGTACGCCGGCATCGACGGCGCCGGCACCCTCAAGGACCTCGCGCTCGACGCCGGGCGGCCGCGCGGCGACATCTGGGAGAACTGCATCTGGGAGGAGTCGATCACCGTCGAGGGTCGAGACCTCTACTGTATGCAAGCGATCCACCAGGAAGCGGACGTCGTCCCTGAGAACGTCGACGCGCTCCGGTCGGTTACGGGACTCCTCGACGGGCCGGAAAGTCGCGCGCTCACGAACGAAACGCTCGGAATCGGTCTGCAGCGACTGGGTACCGCCGAGGAACGGGCCGTGGATCGACAGACCGCAGACTGAACTGTCGGGGAAAGTTTTTGGCCGTCCCGTACTAACCACCAGCTATGCGACGAGACGACCGCGACGAACCCTTCGACGACCTCTTTCGCGAGATCGAACGGATGATGAACGAGATGATGAACGGTGCCGACGTCGATTTCGACTCCTCGGGCGCCGTCGACAGCGGCTTCGGCATGGACACCCACGTTGATATTCACGAAACCGACGACCAGATTCGCGTCGTCGCCGACCTCCCGGGCGTCGAGAAGGACAACATCGACCTCGAGTGTGACGGCAAGACGCTCACGATCTCCGCACAGAGCGACCACCGCCAGTACGACGAGCGCGTCTCGCTCCCACATCGTGTGAACGAACATACGGCATCGGCGACCTACAACAACGGCGTCCTCGAGGTCGTCTTCGAACCCGCAGAGCAGTCCTCGGGTATCAGCCTCGAGTAACGCGGCCGTCGCGGTCACGAGCGGTTTTTCTCGCTACCGCCCGCTCTCGAGCGGATCGCATCGGCCAGCCGATCGTAGAACCCGAACTCGTACTTCGTCGCCTCGTCGATCGTGGGCCGGGCGTTCGTTTCGTTGACCACCAGCCGATCGTTCGCCTCGAGCAGGTCGACGCCGAGAAACGGGATCTCGAGTTCGGCGGCGACCGATTCGGCCAGTTCGCGCCACTCCGGCGGCAGATCGACGCCCGTCGCCTCGGCCCCCCGGTGGACGTTGTGTTTCCACTGCCCCTCGCGGACCGCGTCGTCCGGGAGCCGGCGCTCGACCGCGCCCGCGTACTCGCCCTCGAGGACCATTACGCGATAATCGGTCGCCTCCGGAAGGTACTCCTGGACGAGAAACGACTGGTCACCGGTCGCCCGGTAGTCGTGGACCAGCGAGAGGTAGTCACAGATGCCCAGAAACGAGTCCAGGTCGTGGGCCTTCGCGACGCCGACCCCCCGGGTCGTCGAGTTCGGTTTCACGACGACCGGCGGTTCGAATCGGTCGAAGACGTCGACCAGCTCGCCCTCCCCGACGTCGTTAGAGACGTACACCGACTTCGGAACCGGCAGGTCGGCTCGCTCGAGGCGGGCGATCACTTCCGCTTTGTTCCGCGATGTGAGCACCGTCTCGTGGTCGTTGAGCCACGGAATCTCGAGCAGCGCGTCGGCGACCCCGCCCTCCATCAGCCGGCCGGGATAGACGAAACCCACGTCGTAGTCGCCCGCCGACCACGGCGCGTCCTCGCCCAGCGGGACTACTCGCTCGCGCACGGGCACGTGGTGTACCCGAATACCGCGCTCCCCGAGCGGGTCGCGCATCCGCCGGAACGTTTCCTTTTTGTTCGCGACCGCGAGATCGATCATGCTCGAGCATCGGGAACAGAGACGCAAAAACCTGCATGCCTCGACAGCGAAACTCGACTACACGTCGACGGCCGGGAGCGGGTTCCGAGCGCTGCGAGGAACCCGCGACCCGGGGGAGGGCAGGCGGTCTCCCTTTTATCGACCGCGAGCGAACGCAGTGAGCGAGCGGGCCGACGACTGACGTGGAGAACGCTATGCGTTCGGAACGGAAGGAGGAGTGTCCTCGTGAGCGAAAGCGAACGAGGGCTCGGAAGACGCGTAGCGTCTTCCGGTGCTTTTGGTCGAACTTTTACCGAGTGACAACGCGTCGTGGAGCGGCACCGCCGCTCCAGACGCGAAACGAACGTGGTTCGAAACGCCTTCGGCGTTTCGTCATCACGGAAGACGCTACGCGTCTTTCGAACGACAGAGTAAAAGGTCGTTCGTCTTAGGCGACCAGCTTCTCTTCGCCCTTCTCGACGACGATGCGACACGGCGGCGAGATCTTGTTGTACGCGCGGCGGAACGCTTCCTTCGCGAACTCGGCGTCGTCGAGGTCACACCAGATCGTGAAGATGCGCTCGCCCGCGCCGATTCGCGCGGCGGTGCCGACGATCTTCCCGAAGGACTGTCGCATCCCGTCGGAAACGCGGTCTGCACCCGCACCCGTCGCCTGCTTATTCTCTCGGATGACGTGGTGGGGGAACTTCCGGAGGATCATCTTGTAGTTGCCCTCGCCGGCGTTCTTCAGCATGTAGCGGTTCGCAGAGAGGCGCGAGGCCTCGAGGCTCCCGTGACGGATCTGGACCTCCTCTTCGGTGACGAGGCTGATCTGAACCGGGTAATCCTCGGGATCGGCGCTGACGTCGCCCATCTTGTGCTGCGCAATCTTCGAACCGGGGATCCCAGTAATGTACTCGCGGCGCGTGTAGGCCGGCTTACTGATCTCCCGGTACATTGAGGCAGGTTTGTCTGACATGGTTGTGGTTACTTACGAAAACGCAGGCCTACCGTGCGGATAAAGCCTTCGAAGCGCCGCGTCCAGCAGCTGTCGGCCTCTCCGATCGTCACGGCCACTCGAGGCGGTCGCTGGTCAGGGTGAACTGACGGCGGACACGTCGAGGACAACTAATAATTCAGTCGCGCGGAACGTACACGTCGCCGTCCTTCTCGACGAGACCCTGTCCCGAGAGCGAGTTGAGGATCGAGAGGACCGCGATCTTCTTCATCGCCAGCGCCTCGTTCAGGTCGGTCGCCGTCGCACCTCCGGTAGCGTCGAGGTAGAGGTAGACGAGTTTCCCCTGCGGGGACTCGAGTTCGGCGGGGATCGATTCGAGCGGTTCGGTGGTGAGTTGCTGTTCCATCATCGTAGTAGGAGCCACGCCAAACCCACATATAAATCTGTGGTGCATTTGGGTAATATTGACTAATGGATATTATTGTGATTATATGAACATGCATTCCGCGCCGAGCTGGAGGTGTACAGATTAGAGCACAGTATTAGCGTTTTCGACCGTTTTCTGGCTGTGAAGAGAGCCGAGGCCAGTGAGAGAACCGAATAGACAACTACCGAATACCACCGACTACTCTTTGATTCGACCCGTTCACCTCGACAGGCAGTCACGAGTTCCTGATGGTTAATAGGGTTTAATCTGGATTTGAGAATTGTATAAGGAGTATTAATTTCGGGAAGAGAGTCGAGAGTCGGCGACGCTCACCTCCTCCGATTCGAACGTGCTGGTCGACGGAAGGCGCGTCGTCGCGGTCCGCTCGAGAGCCACAGATCGGTTCGAAGCGGTCGAAAGATGCCGTTCCGCGCGCTGGGGGCGCACTTAAGGTTCTGCCACCGATAGCATTTAACATGATGAAGAGTTTCCGGATCGGCTCCCTGTTTGGGATTCCGATCAAGCTCGACCTCACGTTCTTGCTGGTGCTTCCACTGTTCGCGTATCTCATCGGCGCTCAGATCGGAGACGTTGCAGATATTCTGAACGTTACCCTCAGCGCAGGGATCGACGTCGGAGACGTGACCGGCGGGTTGAACCCGTGGATACTCGGATTCGTCGCGGCGGTCGGGCTCTTCGTCGGCGTCGTCCTCCACGAACTCGGCCACTCGCTGACGGCCCAGCGGTACGGCTTCCCCATCGACTCGATCACGCTCTGGCTGTTCGGCGGTATCGCCGCCCTCTCGGAGATGCCCGAGGACTGGAGGCAAGAGCTCACTATCGCCATCGCGGGGCCGATCGTCTCCGTGCTGGTCGGCGTCGCCTCCTACCTGCTGTTTCTCGTCACGCCCGAGACGTTCAGCGGCGCACGGTTCGTCCTCGGCTATCTCGCCGTGCTCAACGTCGCGCTCGCGGTCTTCAACATGATCCCCGCGTTCCCGATGGACGGCGGGCGCATCCTCCGGGCGCTGCTCGCTCGCGGCAGACCGTACGCGCAGGCGACCCAGCAGGCCGCGGGCATCGGAAAGCTGTTCGCGATCGCGATGGGACTGTTCGGGCTGTTCGCGTTCAACATCATCCTCATCGGCGTCGCCTTCTTCGTCTACATCGCCGCCTCGAGCGAGGCCCAGCAGGTGACGATGAAAGCCGCCTTCCAGGACGTCACCGTCGCCGACATCATGACGCCTGCGAGCGACCTCCACACGGTCGATCCGGACACCTCGATCGCCGACCTGATCCAGCGGATGTTCACCGAGCGCCACACGGGGTATCCAGTCGTCGAGACCGGCGGCGTCGATGGCGACAACGGGCGACTCGTCGGACTCGTCACGCTCACGGACGCCCGCGGGATCAAACCCGTCGAGCGAGACGCCTACACGGTCGAAGACGTGATGACCACCGACCTGAAGACGATCACTCCCGACTCCGATGCGATGACCGCGATCGAACAGATGCGAGAGAACGATATCGGCCGGCTCCTCGTCGTCGATAGCGCGACACAGCGTTCCGCCGACCGTGCGCTCAACGAGACGGCGCGCGAAGAGGACGGCGACCTCGTCGGCCTGATCTCCCGTTCGGACGTGATGACCGCGTTCGACATCGTCCAGCAGAGCGGTTCTCTCGAAGCTTCGAGAAAGCCGCAAGCGGCCGATTGAGGGCCGGTTCGAGTGCCGGATCCAACATTCTTAACCGCGGCCGAAGCCGAGAGACCGTCGATGCCACCGGCCATCGAGACGACGGACCTCGTGAAGGAATACGGTGACCTGCGTGCGCTGCAGGAGCTCTCGCTGACCGTCGAGGAGGGCGAGTTCTTCGGCCTGCTCGGTCCCAACGGAGCGGGCAAGACGACGTTCATCAACACGTTAGTCGGCCTCGCCCGCAAGACCGGCGGCGAGGCGCGAGTCTTCGGCCACGACGTCGAAGACGAGTACCAGGAAGCACGGAACGCGATCGGCCTCGCCCCCCAGGAGTTCAACGTCGACCGTTTCTTCCCCATCCGCGAGGTCCTAATGCACAAGGCCGGCTACCACGGGATTCCCGAGGAGGAAGCCGCCGAACGGGCCGACGAGGTCCTCAAACGGGTCGGAATCTACGACAAGCGCGACGAGCGCTTCGACTGGCTCTCCGGCGGGATGAAGCGGCGACTGCTGCTCGCCCGGGCGCTCGTCACCGATCCGGACCTGCTCATCCTGGACGAGCCGACGGCCGGCGTCGACGTCCAACTCCGCCACGATCTCTGGGAACTCGTCACCGAACTCAACGAGGAGGGGACGACCGTGCTCCTGACGACGCACTACATCGAGGAGGCCGAGCGCCTCTGTGACCGCGTCGCGATCATGAACGAGGGCCAGAAAGTGACCGTCGCGACGCCCGACGACCTCAAAACGCGCGGGACCGACACCGTTACGGTTCGTCTCGAGTCCTCGCCGGCCGTCGCGCCCACCCTCGGCGAGTACGCCCACGAGACGACGCTGTCGGGCGACCACCTCGAGGTGCGCGTCGACGACGGCGGCTCGACCGCGCCGCAGTTGCTCAACGACCTCGAGGCCGACGGCTACGAGATCGCCGACCTCGAGATCTCGCGGACCTCGCTCGAGGAGATCTTCGTGGATCTGACGAGGAGCGAGGACCGGACGGTGACGCGCTCCGGTGCGTCGGAGACCGACGAACCGACGGAGGACGAGACCGACGGTGGAGCCGTCCGCGAACAGGAGGGTGTCGCCTGATGTGGTCCGTCGGCTTCAGCGCGCTCTTTCGCCGCGAGATCCTGCGGTTCGTCCGCCGGCCGAAGAACACCTTCATGCCGCCGGCGATCACGAACGTCCTCTACTTCGCCGTCTTCGGAGTCGTCCTCGGCGGGCGGATCGACCAGATCGCGGGCTTCGACTACATCCTCTTCATCCTGCCCGGTCTCGTCGTGCTGGGGACGATCTCGAACGCCTTCGAGAACGCCTCGTTCTCGATCTTCCACGGGCGGTGGAACGAGTACATCCACGAGACGCTCACCTCGCCGCTGTCGTACGCGGAGATGGTCGTCGCCTACGTGGCCGCCAGTTCGGTCAGGGGGTTGATCGTCGGCGTCATCATCGCCGCCGTGGGCCGCCTCTTCGTCCCCATCTCGATCGAGAACGGGATCTTTCTCGTCGCGACGATGGTCGTCATCGCCGCGCTCTTCTCGAGTTTCGGAATCATCGGCGGACTCGTAGCCAGGGACTTCGACGATCTCACCGTCATGAATCAGTTCATCCTCCGGCCGCTGGTGTTCTTCGGGGCGGTCTTCTACTCCCTGACCATCCTCCCGCCGGCCTGGCAGACCGTCTCCCTGCTGAACCCGATGGTCTACATGGTCGACAGCGTCCGGTACGGGCTGCTCGGCCATTCGGACCTGCTCGAGATCGCGCCGGCGGCGTACGCCGAGTTTGCACCGCTGGCTTCGCTCGGCGTGCTCACCGCGCTCACGACGGTCGTGCTCGCGATCGACGTCTACCTGTTCAAGATCGGCTACGGACTGACCGACTGAACCCCGGCGTCAGCCGTCGTACTCGGCGACCCGAACGAGCTGTTTTCCGACGTTCTCGCCCTCGAACAGCCCCATGAACGCGTCCGGGGCGTTCTCGAGTCCCTCGACGACGTGTTCGCGGTACCGGAGATCCTCCCGCCCGATGAACGTCGAGAGTCGATCGAGCGCCTCGCCCCATCGATCCTCGTAGTCCCGGACGAGAAGGCCCTCCACGCGGGCGCGAGACTCGATAAGTTTCCCGAGCTTTCGCGGCCCCGTCGGAACCTCCGTCGCGTTGTAGAGCGCGATCTGTCCGCAGACGGCGACGCGCGAGCGGACGTTCAGCAGCGGCCAGACGGCGTCGGTAATCGGCCCGCCGACGTTGTCGAAGTAGACGTCGATGCCGTCCGGACAGGCTTCGGCCATCGCCCCGGAGAGGTCGTCCGCCGTCTGGTAGTTGATCGCGGCGTCGAAGCCGAGCTCGTCGGTGAGCCAGGCCGTCTTCTCGTCGCTGCCGGCCGTTCCGACGACTCGAGCGCCGCTCAGTCCGGCGAGCTGTCCCGCGACCGAGCCGACCGCGCCGGCCGCGGCCGAAACGACGACGGTATCGCCGGGCCGGGGCTCGGCGACGTCGAGCATCCCGAAGTAGGCCGTCACGCCGGGCATCCCGAGCACGCCGAGCGCCGTCGAGACCGGACCGCGATCGGGGTCGACGCGGCGCAGGTCGTCGCCGTCCGCGACCGCGTGCTCCGCCCACAGGAGGTCCCCCGTCACGACGTCGCCGTCCTCGAGATCGTCGTGGTTCGACTCGACGACTTCGCCGACGACGCCCGCCCGCATCGGTTCGCCGACGTCCCACGGCTCCGCGTAGGACTCGGCGTCGCGCATCCGACCGCGCATGTAGGGATCGACCGACTGGTAGAGCGTTCGAACGAGTACCTCGCCCGGCCCCGGATCGGGACGGTCGACGGTCACGAGGTCGAAGTTCTCGTGGCTCGGCTCGCCGGTCGGGCGGGACGTCAATCGCCACTGTCGCGTTTTCGCCATACGTTCACGAGGTGGCGACGACGGGTCAATATTCGGCTCGCGGAACCTCTTCGGGGAGCGGGCGTACCCGTCGCAAATTCCGAACGAAAGGCAACCGTTTTGATCGCGGTGCGTGGCTACTCACGTATGAGCGGCACTGACGACGTTCTGCTCGAGTTGCTCGAGGGAAACGACAGGCACGTCGACGAACTGCCCGCCGACTACTTCGCCGAGGTACAGACGGGGCAGCGACCGAACGTCGTCTCGGTCTGCTGTTCGGACTCGCGGGTGCCACAGGAACGGATGTGGGGCGTCGATCACCCGGGGGCGGTGTTCACCCCGAGTAACATCGGAAATCAGGTCTGGGACGACGACGATGGCGAGCGGATCGTCGACGGCGGCGTGCTGTACCCGATCCACCACGCGGGAACCGACGTGGCAGCCGTCGTAGGCCACACCGGCTGCGGCGCCGTCACGGCGGCCTACCGGGTGGCGATCGGGGGAGAGAACCCCGGGCCGCAGGGCGTCGACAAGTGGGTCGAGATGCTCGTCCCCGTCGTCGAGGAGGCCCTGGAGAGCGACCTCGTCGACCCCGCAGCCGACGAGGAGACGGTGATCAACCAGCTCGTCGAGTACAACGTCGACCACCAGGCCGCGTTCCTTCGCGAGTCCGACACCGTTCCCGACGATACCGACGTCTACGGATTCGTCTACGACTTCCAGGGCGTCTACGGCCGCGAGCACGGCCGGGCGTACCTGGTCAACTACAACGGCGAGACGGACCCGACGGTAATCGCAGATCGGATCCCCGACGAGTACGAGACGACGACGCGCAGCCTGCTGTACTGAGTCGTCGCGATCGGTTCGAAGCGAGCCGGGAGACCGCAGCGGCAGACCCCAGTAGCCGCCCGTATCACTGTAACATCGCCCGCATCGCCTGGTACCGGAGTCGCTTTCGGATCGATTACTCGAGACCGAGCGGAGGGTGTCGTGTGCGACGTCTCACGTCGCACCGCAACTCGTTCGAAAATCGGATCGGCCGGGTTCGTGCTCGCGGGTCGTCTTCGTCGTTTCGTTGAGAGCGCTATCCGTGATATTAGCTAACGTAAATCATTGTTATACTACCGTATCCGTACCGGTTCGGTAACAGGTATCGCTGCCGAGTAGTGAAAACCGACGTCTTATCGTCGATACGCTTTTCGTGCTCCCGGAGGAAGAGCGTCTACATGCGAGCGTTTCTCCACTCCGACACCGGCTTTTACTACGCCGTCGGCGCGTTCACCACGCTGGTGTTCGTCGTCGCCCTCGTCGTGCTCGCGGCGATCAATCCGGGCGGCGTCGGTGCGCGTGAACTGGTCGGACTCGTCGTCGGCTTTTTCCTGTTTATGCTCGTCTACTTCGTCTCGATTACGGTCCACCGGCTGGAGGGGAGTGAGGGAGTGTGAAGGGGTATCATTCTATTTCGGGAATACTGTCTCGAGAGCCGCGGTACCCGAAGAATTCCGCACTTTCCCTGAGTCGGAGGGTTTATCCGTTTCGGCCGTCTTCGTTTAGAAGCAATGGCGAAAGGAACCGTTGATTTCTTCAACGACACTGGCGGCTACGGATTCATCGAGACTGAGGACGCGGACGACGACGTGTTCTTCCACATGGAAGACATCGGCGGCCCGGACCTTGAGGAAGGACAGGAGCTCGAGTTCGACATCGAGCAGGCCCCCAAGGGCCCGCGCGCGACGAACGTCGAGCGCCTGTAAGGCGGATTCGTAACGGTATCGGCACTTGACTGCAGTATTTTCACATTTCGTAGCGACCGCGCTGACCCGAGGGTCGGTCGGCGAGACTGGTACAACGTTTAGTGACTCCGCGACCCACCGACGGGTATGACGGAGCCACGCATCCGCCGCCGCGAGGAGATCGAATACGAGTCGGTCGGGGCCGCAGACGGTCTCGAGAAGGGCATCCTGATCGGCAACGAGCACGGCGCACCGAACTTCGCGATCCGACGCTTCGTTCTCGAGGCCGGCGCGGAGGTGCCGGAGCACACGAACGAAGTCGAGCACGAACAGTACGTCCTGGAGGGCGAGTACGTCGTCGGCGTCGGCGAAGAGGAGCACGAAGTCGAAGCCGGCGACTCGCTGCTGATCCCCGCCGAGACCGTCCACTGGTACCGCAACGAGGGCGACGAACGGGGCGCGTTCATCTGTGCGGTACCGAACGGCGACGACGAGATCGAACTCGTCGAGTAGGACGGGCCAGCTATATGGCGTCGACCCACCAATCGTCGGATCATCCGTGAACGTGCTCGTCATCCTGGGTCATCCCCGAACGGATAGCTTCTGCGGCGCGCTGGCGACGGCGTACCGGGAGGGCGCCCGCGAGGCCGGCGTCGACGTCCGCGAGCTCGCCGTCGCCGACCTCGAGTTCGATCCGGACGTCCACACCGAATCCCCCGAGGACCAGCCCCTCGAGGACGACCTGCGCGAGGCGCAGCGCGAGATCGAGTGGGCCGATCACCTCGTCTTCGTTTACCCGAACTGGTGGGGAACGATGCCCGCCCGCCTCAAGGGCTTTTTCGACCGGGTGTTCGTCCCCGGCTTCGCGTTCTCCTTTTACGACGATGACGAGGGTTCGGGCCACGAGGGACTGCTGGGCGACAAAACGGCCGAACTGATAGTCACGATGGATATGCCCGCCTGGGTCTACCGCTGGATCTACCGCCAGCCGGGGAACAACGCGGTCAAGCGCGCGACGCTCGGCTTCGCCGGCGTTCGGACCGCGCGCGTGACGAACCTCGGCTCGATCGAGGATTCGACCCTCGAGCAGCGCGAGGACTGGCTCGAGGAGACGAGGGAACTGGGTTGCAGTCTGGCCACCGGCCCGGAGTCGCGACTGTCGCGGACGACGCGGACGGCGACGACCTGGATGAAGGCCCTCCGACCGCAGTTCTATCCGATGGCCTGGATCGCCTACACGATCGGCGCGCTGGCGACGGTCGGCTCGAGTTCGGTTTTCGCCAGCGGCGCGTACTGGCTGGGGCTCGGATTTTTAGCCTTCCTCGAGGCCGCGACGGTGCTGAGCAACGAGTACGTCGACTACGAGACGGATCGGGAGAACACGTTCGCCGGGCCGTTCACCGGCGGCTCCCGAGTCCTCGTCGACGGCGAACTGTCGTTCGGGGAGCTCCGGGCCGGTATCGCCGCGTTACTGGCGGGTACCGCCGCGTTCGGCGGAGCCGTACTGCTGGTCGGGCGCGGATCGACGGCAGCGATGGCCGGAACGATGGGAGTGATCGCGGTGCTCGCACTCGGATACACGATTCCGCCCCTGAAGCTCGTCTACCGCACGCTGGGCGAACTGGACGTCGCCGTCACCCACAGCGTCGGCGTCCTGCTGTGCGGGTTCGTCTTCCTCGGCGGCGCGTGGCACGATCCGCTGCCGTGGCTGCTCGGCCTGCCGTTTTTGCTGTCGGTGCTCCCGTCGATCACCCTGGCGGGCGTCCCGGACGCCGCAGCCGACCGCCTCGCGGACAAGGAGACGGTGGCCGTCCGGTTCGGTATCGGCGGCGCCGCGACGGTGGCCGCGGCGACGGCCGTGCTCGCCGCCCTGACCGGAACAATCTGGCAGCTCCTGAACGTCGTTCCCGGCTACAGTCCGGTGATCTACCTCGGAGTCGTCCACGCGCTCGCGCTCGTCTGGTTGCTTCAGCGGCGGCTCGAGCTCCAGGCGGGCGCCCAGCGGATCGACGTGCTGATGATGACCTCGCTGAGCTACATCGCCTGGTTCGGCGTCGTGCCGCTGGTCGGCCTCCTCTGACGCGGACGGTCCCGTAACGGCCCCGGACGACGGAGTAGCACGATGACGGTGCCGAGCGCCCGTCAATCGTCGGCGGGGTCGGGCCGTTCCGCGTAGTCGGGGCGCTCGTCCGCGACCTCGTGAAGCGCGTTCGAGACCGTCCCGTGTTCGGACGCGTGCGGACGGCCGGGCGCGTCGTCGTAGCCGTAGTCGAAGATCCGGTTGCGGTTGAGGCTGAGCTTCGTGAACTCCGGCTGAAGCAGGTCGAACAGTTCGAACCGGTCCTCGAGTTCGGGGAACTGCGCCTGGTAGTCGAGGATCGCCTCCCTCGCGTGCGTCCAGAACCGCTCTTCGGGATAGTTCTCGCGCTCCTCGAGGACGTCCGCGACGTAGCGCAGCACGCAGACGAACAGTCCGCAGAAGACGAACTGGCAGAGTCCCTCCGGCGGTTCCTTCCGGAGGACGTCGTGCATCTCCTCGGGAAGCGCTTCCAGTTCGGGAAGCGGCTGATCGCTCACGTTCACGTCGTCCACGAAGTCCTTGACCGCCAGACGCGCTGGGACTCCGTCCTCGACGACGAGGATGGTGTTCTGGCCGTGCGGAGAGAACACCGTCCCGTAGCGGTAGAGGAAGTGCAGGAGCGGCGGGAGCACGGTGTCGAAGAACTCCTCGAGCCACTCCTCGAGGGAGAGCTCCGACCGCTCGACGAGACGCGAGATGTAGGGCTCGCCGTCGCCGTCGACGTGCATCAGCGCGGAGAGCGTGATCGCGCGCTCGTCGTCCTCGAGGAAGGTGTAAATCGACTCGCGCCAGACGGCGCCCAGCAGTTCGTGGTACTGGTACGGCGAACCGTCGATGGCGTCGAAATCCGCGTGGTCGTAGTTGAGACCGGCGATCTCGCCCGGCAGGACGAGCCCCTGCTCCTGGAGGAACTCGTCGTCCTCGTAGATCCCCTTGATGTACTCGGTGACCGTCGGCGCGAGCTCCGTCCGTTCGCCGGGGAGCCCGCGCCAGACGAGCGTGTTGAGGATGCGCATCGGAACCTTCACGTGGCGTTTCTCGGCGTCGTCGACGTTGACGAAGGTACGAACCGACTGCTGGGGGAGGTACTCGTCCGGGCCGTCGCCCAGCGGCACGATATCGTCGGCGGCGATGTCGTCGGGGAACAGCGGAACGATGCTGTTCTCCCACTGCCAGTCGTGGACCGGCAGGAGGTAGTAGGCGTCCGGATCGAGGCCCCGATCGGCGAGTCGGTCCCGAAACGCTCCGTAGGAATCGCCGAGTTCGCTTCGAACGAGCGAGTCGTGATCGACGTCCTCGGTGGCGACGAACGTCGCCTTCTCCTCGCGCACGGCGACCCACGAGAGCGTCACGGGCTCTTTCCGCTCGGGAGCGTACTGCTTGTAGTCGTCGTACCCCCACCCGAGCCGGCCCTTGTTGTAGGTGATCCACGGGTGGCCGTCCATCTCGCCCTCGAGGCCGGCGTAGTCGAGGTCCAGCGGATCGAACTCCTCACGGTCCCGGCGGCGAGCTTCGACGTGGGCGTCGGCCAGCAGCGTTCGTTTGTACTCGCGGACGAGGTTCCCCTCGGTGAGGCCGTCGAGATCCGTCGCCTCGCCGAGATCTCGCAGCAGGCGAAGCGGGTCGCCGAGGGGCGTCCACTCGTCGCCGTCGCGTCGCTCGACGGTCCCCTCGTGGACGTGTACGCTGTCCATCAGCCGCTCGGTCGCCTCGAAGCGGTACGCCGCGTCGTCGAGGTCGAAGCGGTAGGTGACGCGGTCGTCGCCGCGCTCGACCGCCCGCGGCGCGAGGATCTCCTCGTAGGTGAACTCCTCGAGCATCTTCGTCAGGAGCTGGCGTTCGACCGTCTCCCAGATCTCTGCGTCCAGTGCGTTCTGCAGCGTTGGGTCGTTCGGATTCATGTTAATCGTCCCGCGTCGGCGTCGTAGTCGTAGTCGTGGTCGATTCGCTCCCGCGTCGACGGGAGGCGCCGGGCGCGCGTTCGACGAACCGGTCGACGGAGAAGTCCTGGTAGACGGTGTCGGCGTCCTCGGGGTAGGCCTCGCGACCGACCAGCCGGTTGACGAACTTCGTGTTGCGATAGCAGCCGAGTCCGAGGTCGGGAACGCCGACGCCGTGGGTGTGCAGTTCGGCGTTCTGGAGGAAGACGTCGCCCGCCGCGTCGATCTCGAGGCGGTGATCCTCGGTCACCTCGAACCGTCCGCGTCCGTCCCACTCGATGGCCTCCTCGAGCGGCTCGAGGAACTCCGGAACGGGGCGCTCGTAGCCCGTGCCGAGGACGACGACCTCGCTCTCGTGGGCGAACGACTCCTCGGCCTGCCACTGGTGGCAGTCGAGCGCGTAGGCGTCGCCCGCGGGCTCGATGTCCCGCACCTCCGTCATCGCGAAGAGACCGACGTCGGGCTCGCGGCTCCCGATCGAGCGCCGGTAGAGCAGGTCGTATATCTCGGCGCTCGTTCCCGGATCGACGCCCTTGTAGAGCAGGCCCTGGTTCGGCACGAGCTCGTCTTTGGCCTCCTGGGGGAGATCGTAGACGTACTGCGCGTACTCGGGGGTGAAGTGCTGGAGGCCGAGCTTCGAGTACTCCATCGGGAAGAAGCCGTCCGACCGGGTCAGCCAGTCGAGACGGTAGCCGCCCTCGGGCTGGCGCTCCAGCAGGTCTTGAAACACCTCGGCGGCGCTCTGGCCGGAGCCGACGACGGTGATCGACTCCGCCTCGAGCGCCCGGTTGCGGTTGTGGCGGTACCGCGCGGTGTGGAACACGTCCTCGGTCGGCTGTCCCCGGAGGTGGTCGGGAACCCGCGGTCGGGAGCCGATTCCGAGCGCGAGGTTCTCGCCGCGGTACTCGAAGCGGTCGCCGGTCTCGGGGTGCTCGGCGGTGACGACGTAGTGCTCGCCGTCGTCGTTCCAGCGGATCGCGGCGACCTCCCGGCTGAACCGGCAGCTCTCGAGGCGCTCGGCGACCCAGCGGAGGTAGTCGTCGTACTCCCGACGGGGGATCTGGAACGTCTCGTAGAAGTAGAATTCGTAGACGCGTCCCGTCTCCCGCAGGTAGTTGAGGTAGCTGTGCGGGTTCGTCGGGTCCGCGAGCGTTACGAGATCCGCGAGGAACGGCACCTCGAGGGTCGTCCCCTCCAGCAGCATTCCTTCGTGCCAGTGGAACTCGGCGTCGCGCTCGAGGAAGGCGGCGTCGACGTCCTCCTCGAGCCCGTCCAGCATGGCCGCGAGGCCGAGGTTGAACGGGCCGAGGCCGACGCCGACGACGTCGTGAACCTCAGCCATCGTCGCTCACCCCCGTCGTCGGTGCGGCTGTCGGGTCGGCGAGAATCTCGGATTCGAACCGGTCGCGCTCGCAGACCAGCAGCAGGGCGTCCTTCTCGGCCTCGTCGAAGCGGAACTCCCCGCGGGGTTCGAACCCGCAGTCCTCGAAGACGCCGATGGCCCGCTCGTTGCGGGCGTCGGGTTCCGCGATCACCCGATCGGTCTCCAGGTGTCGGAACTGCATGGCGACGACCGCCCGCAGCAGCGGGAGGGCGTAGCCGCGGCCGAGGTACTCCTCGGGACCGATCAGCAGGTGAACGCCCTGGTCGGTCGGCTCGGCGTCGTAGTGGTTCGCGACGTCGTCCTCGGCCGCCCAGTAGCACTCCCAGTAGCTCATCGGAACGTGGTCGAGACAGCCCACGTAGGGCGTGAGGTGGTCGTCCGCCAGTTTCGCCTCGAGGCGGTCGCGAAACGCCGGCAGCGGCAGGTCGAGCTGCCAGTACGGTTTCACGTGCTCGCTCCCGAGCCACGCGTGGAGGCGACCGAGGTCGCGCTCGAGCGAGGCCCGGCGGAGCGAAATCGTTCGGTCGATGCGCCGGTCGACGGTCTGATAGTCGTAGTCGGCCGCGATGGTGGCGTCTGGTCCTGTCATGGGTCGAGTTCGGTGACGAGCGGGTTCTTCACGTCCGCGTAGACGGACTGATTCTCGAGGTCGTTCTCCAGTTCGTCAAGCCCCCGGAATCGGGTGAGCAGGTTCGCCTTGCAGGGGATCGTCGACGACGCGAGCAGCGGATCGAGGAAGTTCGACGAGGGACGGTCGTACCGGTCGCGGGCGCGCTCGAGTTCCTCGCGGAGCAGTTCCAGAAGGCGTCGCTCCGCGACGAGCCCCGCGCAGCCGAACGCGTTGATCAGGTCGAACGCGTTGTTCAGGATCACGTAGTACCGGAGCCGCTCGTCCGCGACGGCGTCCGAGCAGATCGTGTCCGCGCGCTCGCCGACGCCGGGCAGGTACGTCTCGACTTCGGGGTAGACCGACTCGGGGAAGTAGAAGCCCTGGTTGTCCCGGTATCGGAACGCGGCGGGGTAGCCGCCCTCGTCGAGCGCGAGCACGGAATTTTGCTGATGGGCCTCGAGGCCGACGCCCTGGACGAGGTAGAGCCAGAGCACCGGTCGAATCGCGATCTCGAGGTAGCGGCTGAACCACTCCGCGCTCGCGGCGTCGGTCGGGCGTCCCTCCCGGTCGGCGATCCCCTCGACGATCCGGCCGAGGCGAGACTGCCCTGCGATCGCGTCCTGGCAGAGCGACGCCAGCGGGGTCGCGTTCGCGGCGGCGTCGCCGCGGAACGGGTTGGCCCGCAGGATCGTCTCCAGTCCCGATTCCCGTCGCTCGCCGACGTCGAGCGCGAGGTACGCGGGGTCGCGGACGACGTCGAAGGCGGGGAACGCGGCGTCCAGCTCGGCGCCGAACTCGGTGTCCAGGAGCTCGGCGACGGCGACGCCCCGCTCGAGTTCCGGACGCTTGTTGGTCCGGACGGAGTTGGTGATCGTCACGTTCAGCGAGGACTTTACCATGAACGGCGCGTCCTCGGCGTAGAGCGTTCTGACGGAGGTCGTCGGGTTGAACTCCCGCCCGACGGCCCCGAGGTGCACGAGGCCGTCGCCGAGCCGTCGCCGGATGCGTGGTTGATCGAGGAGGTACGCCGCCTGCCACGGGTGGACGGGCAGGAGGACGTCCTCGCCGTCGACGTACTCGTCGACGAAGGAGGCGGGTACCTCCGGATCCGTTCGGAGGGCGTCTTTTACCCACGTCGCGGCGTCGCGCTCGAGCGCCGAGTCGGTCGAAACGAGGCACGGATCCGCCCGGAAGTAGTGCAGCGGGAACGAGCCGCGCAGTTCCGGCGCGTACGTCGCCCGGTCGCGCGCCGCGATGCCCTGTCGACTCTTCGGGGTCGGGTGGCGGTGGTGGCCGAAGACGAGCGCCTGCTCGGCGTCGCGAAACGACAGCTCCTCGGCGTAGAGCCGCTCCTCGTCGTCGGCGCGCGCCGCGACGAACGACTCGACGTTTCGCTTGCTCCGGAGGACCCGCTCGACCAGGTCGTCCGGAACGGCGTCGCCGTCTCGATCGAGGGAGAGGTCCTTCACCGCGAGCGCGGCGAGCGTGGTCGCGTCGATCGGACGCGCCGCGCCGTCGGCGAGCCGGTACTTGACGGGGGGCTCGAACAGGTGTCGCTCCGTCGGGGAGCGGTGTTCGAGCGGCGCCAGCAGCTCGATCTCCTGGGCGGACAGCGTCGCCCGAAGCAGGCCGTCGGACCCGGGTTCGACGCCGGCGACGCGCTCCTCGCGGATCTCGTAGTCGCCAGTCTCCCGCAGGTAGCAGTTGAGGAACGCGTGCACGGTGGCAGCGTCGGCCCGCGCCGCCGGATCGAGGTCGCTCGCCTCGCTCTCCTCGCGGGGGTCGGCGCCGGTGCTCATACCGCCACCCCCCGGGTCGCGGCGACCGCAGTTCCGCAGTCGCGGACGGCCTCGAGCATCGCGGCGACGTCTTCGAGCGTCGCGGTCGGGTTCAACAGCGTGAACTTCAGGCTGGTCACGCCGCCGACCTCGGTACGTGCCACGATCGCACGGCCGTCACGGAGCAGTTCCCGTCGAACGGCGGCGTTCAGCCGGCTCACGTCCTCGTCGCCCATCCCGTCTCGCGGGCGGTAGCGAAAGACGACGGCGTTCAACGTGGGTTCGTGCAGCAGTTCGAAGTCGTCGGCCGACTCGAGGAGCGCCGCCGCCTCGTCGGCCAGCTCGAGGGTACGGTCGACGAGCGCCGCCATCCCCGACCGTCCGAGCGCGCGGAACGCGACGTACGGCTTCAGCGCGTCGAAGCGCCGCGTCGTCTGGACCGACTTCGAGACGAGGTTCGGGACGCCGCCCTCCTCGTGCGCCTCGGGGTTGAGGTACGCGGCGTTGCGGGCCATCCACCGGAAGTCGTCGCCGTCGCGGAGCAGGAACGCCCCGCAGCTGATCGGCTGGTAGAACAGCTTGTGGAAGTCGACGGCGATCGAATCGGCCCGCTCGAGTCCCTCGAGGAGGTCGTCGTGCTCGTCGCTCAGCGCGAGCGCGCCGCCGTAGGCCGCGTCCGCGTGGAACCAGAGCCCGCGCTCGTCGGCCCGGTCCGCGAGGGCCGCGAGCGGGTCGACGCTGCCGAAATCGGTGGTGCCCGCGGTCCCGACGACGGCGAACGGCTCCGCGTCCCGCCGCTCGAGACCGGCGAGCGTCGCGTCGAGCGCGTCCGGATCCATCCTGCGGTCGTCGTCCGTCGGGACGGTAACCACGGCGTCCTCCCCGAGCCCGAGGTGGTGGGCCGCCTGCTTTCCCGTGAAGTGGGCTTCCTCCGAACAGAGGATGCGAAGCGAGTCGGCCTCCGGCGGGAGGCCGTCGGTCTGCACGTTTCGATCGAATCGGCGGGCGCAGTAGCGGTCGCGGGCGAGCAGCAGCGCCTGGAAGTTCGACTGCGTCCCGCCGCTCGTGAAGACGCCGTCGGCCTCCGCGGGGAGGTCGAACAGGTCGCAAAGCGCGTCGACGACTCGCTCCTCGAGTACCGTCGCGGCGGGCGCCTGATCGAACGAGTCCAGCGACTGGTTCGTCGCGGCGAGCAGCGTCTCGGCGACCAGCCCCGGGATCATCGGCGGACACTGGAGGTGGGCCGCACACCGCGGGTTCGACGTGCCGACGGAGTCCGCCAAGACGCGCTCGGCGACCTCGTCGACGGTCGCGTCGAGACCCCGGCCGTCCTCGGGAACGACGGGGTCGTCGAACCGCGCGGCGAGCGCCTCCGGCGACGCGCCGGAGTACGGGTTCTCGCGATCCGCGTACGCCGCGAGGACCGCGTCGATCGCCCACCCCATCGCCTCCCGGTACGCGGCGTCGCCGCGATCGGTTCCGAGGAACAGTCCGTCGGCGCTCATGCGCTCACCTCCCGGGGTCGTCCCCGCTCTCGCACGGCGGCCGCGACGGCCTCCTCGAAGATCGGCGCGATCTCGTCCACCTGCTTCCTCGAGACGACCAGCGGCGGGAGGAACCGCGCGGTGGCGCTCCCCCGTCCGCCGAGTTCGACGATCAGGCCGCGGTCGAAACACGCTGCCCGAACGTCCTCGGCGAGGTCGCCGTCCGGGGCGTGCGGGCCCGGCCCTCGCCAGTCGGCGCCCTCGTCGACGAATTCGACGCCGAGCATCAGGCCCCGACCCCGGACGTCACCGATCGCGTCGAACCGCTCGGCGGTCGACTCGAGGCGGTCGCGCAGGTGAGCGCCGACGTCCGCGGCGTGGTCCGCGAGGTCGTGCTCGAGGACGTAGTCGATCGTCGCCTCGCCGGCGGCCATCGCGAGCTGGTTCCCGCGGAAGGTGCCGGCGTGAGCGCCCGGTTCCCAGACGTCGAGGGACTCGTCGTAGACGACGACCGCGAGCGGCAGTCCGCCGCCGACGGCCTTCGAGAGCGTGACGACGTCGGGCGTGATACCCGCGCGCTCGAACCCGTACAGCTCGCCCGTGCGCCCGAGGCCCGTCTGGATCTCGTCGACGATCAGCGGGATATCGCGTTCGCGGGTCACGCGTCGAATCTCCCGGAGCCACGCGTCGGGAGCGGGGACGACGCCCCCCTCGCCCTGGACGGGCTCGAGGATCATCCCGGCGGGCTCCGTGATCCCGCTCTCGGGATCCTCGAGGAGCCCCTCGACGTACCGGCTGGCCGTGCGGCGTCCCTCGTCGCCGCCGATGCCGAAGGGGCAGCGGTAGTCGGACGGATAGGGGAGGTGGTGGACGTCGCTCGCGAGCCCCGAAATGGGTTCTTTGGCGTCGGTGTCACCCATCAGGCTGAGCGCGCCGTTGGTCATCCCGTGGTAGGCTCCCTGAAATCCCAGGACGCTCCGGTTTCCCGTCGCCGTCTTGACGAGCTTCAGGGCCGCCTCGACGGCGTCCGTGCCGGCGGGGCTGCAGAACTGCACCTTCGCGGACCGAGAGAACTCGTCGGGGAGGCTCTCGAAGAGCGAGTCGACGAAGCGTTCCTTCGCGGGCGTGGAGATGTCGAGCGTGTGGAGCGGACGCTCCGCCTCGAGGACGCGCTCCATCGCTTCGACGACTCGAGGGTGGTTGTGCCCGAGCGCGAGCGTCCCCGCACCCGCGAGGCAGTCGTAGTACTCGTTTCCGTCCATGTCCGTCACGGTCACGCCGCTGGCCTCGCGGATGGCGAACGGCAGGTGGCGCGGATACGTCCGCGCGCTGGATTCGCGCTCGGCCTGTTGGGTGAGGATCTTCTCGTTACCGTGCTCGAGGTAGCTCACGGGACAGCACCTCCGACATCGGCCGTTTTCGACGCGCGGCGCCGATAGTTTCGGCGAGAGTGTTCTCGCATACATCGGTTTAGGCTCACCTAAAACATTGTAAATCCTCCGATTTAGGCCAGCCTAAAATTGATTCGCTGATACTTTTCTCGACCTCTGAATCGGGATTATTGAACCGATCGGAGCCGTACGGCCCCGAGAAAAGCGAGTTCGGTATCGGTCGGCGGGGCGCGACGCCGCTGCGACCGGGGTCGGGGCGTGGCCGGGCGGGACGGTGCGCTCGGTGGTCCGTTTCGGGGCAGGTGAAATCAGCCCGCTCGAGCGACGGTATCGTCGGACGGGGACGATCGGCACCGGTAGTACCGGACGGAGACGAACGACCGTTTGTATTCGTTATTTGTCATTCCGTCTCGCAACCGCAACTACTATACTCCTTTTAGGCACACCTAAATAACGATGGGAGAAGCGAAGTCGGTCGGCGGACACGCACCCGCCCGGGAGCGAGAGGGGTGGGTGACGGGAACGCTCGTCCTCTTTTGTTTGGCGAGTACGGTCGTTACCGTCGTCGCCGGACTGATACAGGTGAGTTTCGGGGAGTACTCGATGACGTTCGTCGAGGCCTGGAAGGCGGTGTTCAACCCCGCAGTGATCTTCAATCTCGAGGCCTGGTCGGCGTTCCTGTTCGGAACGGAGGTGCCGGACATGAGTACCGGAAGCGTCGTCGTCTGGAGCCTCCGACTGCCGCGGGTGTTCGTCGGAATCATCGCCGGTGCGACGCTCGCGGTCTCCGGGGCGGTCTTTCAGGCCGTAACGCGCAACGAACTGGCGAGCCCCTTCGTACTGGGCGTCAGTTCGGGTGCCGGGTTCGCCGTTCTGGCGACGCTCGTCGTCTTCAGCGGCCTCTCGCCGTTCCTGCCACTGATCGCCGCGCTGGGCGGAACGCTCGCGTTCGTGATCGTCTACACGATCGCCTGGAAGGGCGGGACGAGCCCCGTGCGGCTCGTGCTCGCCGGCGTCATCGTCAACATGGTCTTTCAGTCGCTCCAGCAGGGGCTGTTCTTCTTCGCGGACGATCTGGGCGTCGTCCAGAGCGCGATCGCCTGGATCACGGGGTCGCTGACCGGCACCGGCTGGGGGGAGGTCCGGATCGCGATCCTGCCGGCGATCCTCTCGATCACGATCGCGGTCGCCGGCGCACGGCAACTGAACGTGCTGATGCTCGGCGAGAACACCGCCCGATCGCTCGGCATGCGCGTCGAGCGGGTTCGATTTTTCCTCTCGGCCCTCGCGATCCTGGCCGCGAGCGTCGCCATCGCGATCGCGGGTATCGTCAGCTTCTTCGGCCTCGTCGTCCCCCACATCGTGCGGAACACGGTGGGAAGCGACTACCGACAGCTGATGATCGGCTGCGTCTTCGCCGGTCCCGCGCTGATGGTCACCGCCGACGTCGCCGCGCGACTCGCACTGGGGGGCACCCAGATGCCCGTCGGCGTCGTCACCGGCCTGATCGGCGGCCCGTACTTCCTCTATCTGATGCGCAAGCAGCAATCGATGGGTGAGCTATAATGGCACGAATACAGCAGAACGCGGACCGAGAGCGGGAACGGATCACCGATGGTGACGGCGTCGCCGTCGAAAGCGCACTGGTCGGCGACGGCCTCGAACTCAGTTACCCGACGAGCGAGGAGACCATCGTCGACTGTGCGCGCCTCGACATCCCCAAGGAGGCGGTGACCGCGCTCGTCGGACCGAACGGCAGCGGAAAGAGTACGCTCCTGAAAGCGCTCTCGAACCACCTCGAACCGGACGCGGGAGCGGTCACGATCCACGGCGAAGAGCTCGACTCGTTCGACCGGAAAGAGCTGGCGCGCGAACTGGGCGTCCTCTCGCAGGAGAACGATCCGTTGGATTCGATCACCGTCGAAGACCTCGTCTATCACGGCCGCTACCCGTATCGAGGCTTCTTCGACGGCGTCAGCGGCGAGGACCACGAGGCCGTCGAACGCGCGATCGATCTGGCCGGGATCGAACAGCTCCGCGACGCCGAACTCGGCCAGCTGAGCGGCGGCCAGAAGCAACTCGCCTGGATCGCCATGGTGCTGGCACAGGATACCGACGTGCTGTTGCTCGACGAGCCGACGACGTTCCTCGACATCCACCACCAGTTTCGCGTTCTCGAGACGATTCGCCAGCTCAACGAACGAAAGGGAGTCACCGTCGCCGTCATCCTCCACGACATCTCGCAGGCGGCCCGCTTCGCGGACTACCTGGTCGCGATGCGTGACGGCGAACTGTACGACTGGGGGCCGCCCGAGGAGGTCGTGACCGAACAACTGCTCGCCGACGTCTTCGGCATCGAAGCCACCGTCACGTACGATCCCGAGCTCCAGGTGCTACCCAAGCGAGCGCTACCGGAACGATAACGACTGGCGGTCAGTCGGAAGAACTTTATATTTTTAGGCCAGCCTAAAACATGATGGCCGACAAACGGAACTGGACGAGACGGACCGTCCTTCGAACGGGTGGAACGCTCGCCGGCGGGATCGCACTGGCCGGCTGTATCAGCGGGGGAGACGACGGTAACGGCGGTAGTTCGTCGGACGACGAATCGCACACGGTAACGATGCCGCCGGTCGGCGACGTCGAGTTCGAGAGCACCCCGGAGACGTGGGTCGCCAACAACGGCAGCTGGGCCGACATGGGCGTCGCGCTGGGGCAGGATCCGCCGGAGGCGCTCTGGATGCCGTCGCGGTATCACGCGCACTACTACGACGAGATCCCGGACGTCAGCGTCGACGGAGGGTCGATAGACGCGCTGTACGAGGACGGCGACGGCGTCGACAAGGAGAAGTTCTACGACTACGAGGCCGACGTCCACGTCATCGATCCCAACTTCCTGCAGAATCGGTACGACGGCTGGGACGAGAGCGACATCGACGACGTCGAGCAGGTCGCGCCGTTTTTCGGCAACAGCATCTTCTCGAGGGAGTACGAGTGGCACGACGACTACGAGTACCTCACGCTGTACGAGGCCTTCGAGAAACTGTCCCAGGTATTCCAGGAAGAAGAGCGCTACGAGGCGTTCGAGAGCCTCCACGACGAGTTCCAGTCGGCGCTCGAGGACGTCGTCCCGCCGGAAGACGAGCGACCCGAAGTCGCGGTCCTGTGGCCGAACGGCGACGGCACGTTCCTCCCGTACGTCATCAGCGAGGGGACGAGCTTCAAACAGTGGCACGATCTCGGCGTTCGCGACGCCCTCGCCGAGAGCGACGTCGACGACTTCCACAGTTCGCGCGGCCAAGTGGACTACGAGACGCTGCTCGAGATCGACCCCGAGATCATCCTGTGTCGTGGACACGAAGACTCGAGCGCCGAAGAGTTCCGGGAGACCGTCGTCGCGGACATGGAAGCCGACAACGCCGGCAGCGAGTTGACCGCCGTCCAGAACGGCGACGTCTACCGCGGCGGCCCGCTCTATCAGGGCCCGATCACGAATCTCGTCGTCACGCAGCGCGCGGCCGAACAGGTTTACGACGTCGACGAGCAACTGTTCGACCCGCAGGCCGTCAGCGATATCGTCAACGGAAACAGTTAATCGAGTATCGCGGCGGTCGCTTCGGCCGGAATCGCTCGAGCGTTCGACAGAAGCCGACGCCCGAGGGGGCTCCTGACGGCGATTGACGCTCGAGGCGGCCCCACAGCGGTCGGCTCTCGCGGACGGTACTGCGGTTCGGTCCGACTGGATTCTCGAACGAGGGAATACCCTCCTCCGGACTCGGCGTCATCGATCGTGGAGCCCGGCGCACCGGGCATGTAACTCATCGAGGGTTTTCGTGCGGGTATAGATCGCTCGCGTCCGGTGGGGTCCCCGCCGCAGTCACGACCGTAATAGAACCGGTCAGTCGAGTCCGAACCGCTGAAATACCGTCCCGCCTTAGTTGCCGTCGTGTCGCAGCAGGTCCAGGACGTCGAAACGATCTTCTGTCATCAGACAGGTGACGACTACCTCGTCGTCGTTCAGCGGGACGGCAAGCGGTTGTTCCGGGCAAAACTCGGGCTCTCGGAGACCTCCGCGGGACCGCGTCCCGCCAAGTTCCGGCTGAAGCAGGGCTCGACCGAGGAACCCCGTCAGCCCGACGAGTTCGTCGAACTCGCTCGCCGCACGAAGCGCATCCGTATCTCCGAGCAGACCTCTCCCGAGGGGCGCCGCGAACTCGAAGAGATGTTCGGCGGCTACCAGCTCGAGGACAAGACTAAGACCGTCCGGACCTGCCGCTACTGCGCCTCCGCGGGTCGGTACTCGCCGATCACCACCGAGACCGCGGTCAAAGACGACAACGACTGGATCTGTCGGGACTGCGCCCGTCAGGAACTCGAGCGACAGCTCTCCTACGCCGGCGGCGGCGGGGTGACCGGCGCCGCCAAGGACCGACTCGAGGACCTCATGATGGAGGTCCAGGACTTAGAACGGATCGTCAACCTGCTGAAGGGACAGCTCGATCCCGACCTGACGAAGTTCGACACGATTTCGGCGACGACCGACGAGGTCGACCCCGTCCGAACGGACTCGCTGGATCTGCACCCGGACCTCCAGGAACTGCTCGAGGATCGGTTCGAGACCCTGCTGCCGGTCCAGAGCCTCTCGGTCGAGAACGGCCTCTTCGAGGGCGACGACCAGCTCGTCGTCTCGGCGACGGCGACCGGGAAGACCCTCGTCGGGGAGCTGACCGGGCTCGATCGCGTGCTCAAGGGCGAGGGAAAGATGCTCTTTCTCGTTCCCCTCGTCGCGCTCGCGAACCAGAAACACGAGGACTTCGAAGAGGAGTACGGCCACCTCGTCGACGTCTCCATTCGCGTCGGCGCGAGCCGGATCAGCGACAACGGCAACCGGTTCGACCCCAACGCCGACGTCATCGTCGGCACCTACGAGGGGATCGACCACGCCCTGCGGACGGGCAAGGAGATGGGCGACATCGGGACCGTCGTCATCGACGAGGTCCACACCCTCAAGGAAGAGGAGCGCGGCCACCGACTGGACGGGCTCATCTCGCGGCTCAAGTACACCTGCGAGCAGCGCGCGAAACGGCGGGACGACTACGGAGGCGCGCAGTGGGTCTACCTCTCGGCGACCGTCGGCAACCCTAGACAGCTCGCCGACACGCTCGAGTCGAAGCTCATCGAGTTCGAGGAGCGCCCGGTCCCGATCGAGCGCCACGTCACGTTCGCCGACGGCCAGGAGAAGGTGCGCGTGGAGAACAAACTTGTCAAACGCGAGTTCGACACGGAGTCCTCGAAGGGGTATCGCGGGCAGACGATCATCTTCACGAACTCCCGCAGGCGGTGTCACGAGATCAGTCGGAAGCTCGAGTACTCCGCCGCGCCGTATCACGCGGGCCTGGACTACAAGCGCCGGAAGCAGGTCGAACGGCAGTTCGGCGAGCAGGAGCTTTCGGCGGTCGTCACGACGGCCGCCCTCGCAGCGGGGGTTGACTTCCCGGCCTCGCAGGTCGTCTTCGACTCGCTGGCGATGGGGATCGAGTGGCTTTCCGTCCAGGAGTTCCACCAGATGCTCGGCCGGGCGGGCCGACCGGACTACCACGACAAGGGGAAGGTGTACGTGCTCGTCGAACCCGACTGTTCGTACCACAACTCGATGGAGATGTCCGAGGACGAGGTCGCGTTCAAGCTGCTCAAGGGGGAGATGGAGTCGGTGATGACCCACTACGACGAGGACGCCGCCGTCGAGGAGACGCTGGCGAACATCACGGTCGGCGGCAGAGCCGCCAAGTCGCTCAACGATCGGATGCTCGGCCAGGTGCCGACGAAACACGCCATCGGGAAACTGCTGCAGTACGACTTCATCGACGGCTTCGAGCCGACGCCGCTCGGACAGGTCGTGACCGAGCACTTCCTGTCTCCCGGCGAGGCGTTCACGCTGGTCGACGGAATCCGGAAGGAGGCCCACCCGTACGAACTGATCGCAGACATCGAACTGCGCGACGAGGACCTGTAGAGCGGTCCGAATCCGATTCGGAGTCGTCCTCACGCTATCTTCAGCAGTCGGACACCAGCGTGATGCGGGCGATCGGAAAGTGAGACCGGCATAGTGTTTCCCCAGCAGACAGGTAAGTAGCCTAACTATTAAGTGGATCGTCGGAGGCAGGTTAGGGATGGAACTCGCCGATGGCGTTTACACCGTTCCAGTGACGCTCGAACTCGAGGACCGAGACGTGACGCTACACCCGGCAGCGGTCGAAACCGACCGGGGGATCGTCCTGATCGACGCCGGCTGTCCCGGAATCGTCGACCAGCTCGAAGCAGGCCTCGAGGCGGCCGGGTTCGACTGGAACGACGTGTGGGCGACGCTGCTCACCCACCAGGACGTCGACCACGCCGGCGGACTCGCGGACGTGGTCGACCGAGCGGATCCCGTCGTGATCGCTCACCGCGAATGCGCCCCGTACGTCGACGGACGGATGGAGCCGATCAAGATGGACGATCGACGGTATCCGTCCGTTCCGGTCGACATCACGCTCACCGAGGGGGATCGGTTCAGCACGATCGCAGGACCGATGGAGCTCCTTCACACGCCCGGTCACGCACCCGGCCACCTGTCGCTGTACTTCGAGGAGGAACGGTTGCTGCTCTCGGGCGACGCCCTGCACGCGCCGGAGGGGCGACTCGCGGGCCCGCGAGGACCGCTCGACGAAGCGGAGGCGATCGACTCGATTCGAAAGCTGTCTCCTCTCGACATCGAGCGGACGCTGTGCTATCACGGCGGATTCGTCGAGCAAGGGACCGACGTCATCGAAACGCTCCACAGTACCGACTGAAACGATTCACAGACCGATCGCACAGCCGTCGCGCGATCGGGTGTGTAGCGACTGTCAGCGGCTACTTAGCGATAGTAACCGGCGAAAGGCCGGCGAACGAGACCACTGGTTCGTACGTCACCTCGAGCGGGCGAGCGAATCGAGTACGGGCGGGAGCCAGGATCGAACAAAACGATCGACGGCGGTCCGGTTACGGAACGAAGGCGATCTCGAACAGCGAGAGCAGAATGACGAGCAGCGAGCCGGGAAGCCCGCCGAGCGCGACGATCACGAGGGCGATGGGTGTGACGGCGACCGTGAGTCCGAACACCGCCTGGGCGAGAAACAACACAAGCAGTCCGACGGCCGTGTTGACGATGAAGGGTCTGACCGTCCGAATGAGCGTCGACGCGCCCAGTACGGCGACGAGAACGAGCACTAGCAGGAGAATCTCGAGTCCTGTAATCATAGTCGACAGTAGGGAATCGAGAAGGGAAAGCAGTTCGGTACAGAACGAAACGCTTTAAGAGGTCCACCCGAAAGGATGGGTACGGGATCGTGGGTTAGCCTGGTATACTTCGGGCCTTGGGTGCCCGTGACCCCGGTTCAAATCCGGGCGATCCCATATTGCTGCTGCGAACAAATTCGTGAGCACCTGCAATTGGAAGAGCGCGGATTCTGAAGTGGACGAGACGCGCACGGCGAAGCGGGCGCGTCTCAACGTGGTTCAAGTCCGGGCGATCCCCGACAGCAGAGACGTAAAGTGGTGAGTTTGCTGCTTTGGGTTCATCGTTCACACAGAGTTTAGCAACCGCTCGAGAGCTACGCCGACCGTAGCCAGCACGTGAGGGGCGATCATGTTGCGGAGTCCTCGCCTCGAGGGCAGTGTCAGCGCCGAGAGACTGCACACTCGAGTGTCACAAATTATCACGGGCTGAGAACTCGATACGAAACGAAGGGGTCGTTGGCGAGTTCGCTGGTACTCGAACAGGATCCGCTTTGCAACCCCGAGAGCGTCGATCGGTCCGTAGGACAGAAAATATCGATATCACGGTTGGCAGCCGTTGTTCGGCTCGAACTCGAGCCGGGAAACCGACGAACAATCGGTGTCCCGGACCGACTGCAGCGCGACCGCGGGAGAACTGCGGATCCCGCGGAAGCACGCATTCGTTGTGCCGAGATGGGCACCGCAGTCACTCAGACCCGATTGCATATGGTCGAATATACGATATTGTGCAACTCTTAGAACCGACCGTCCGAAAATATCCGTCCGATGAGGACGAATGCAAACCCTTAACCGTGCAGTCGGCCTGGATATAATCGTAATGGCAAACGGTACGGTTGACTTCTTCAACGACACAGGCGGCTACGGATTCATCGAGACTGAGGACGCAGACGAGGACGTGTTCTTCCACATGGAAGACGTCGGCGGTGACGATCTCACGGAAGGTACTGAGATCGAATTCGATATCGAACAGGCCCCCAAGGGCCCGCGCGCAACGAACGTCGTTCGCTCGTAATTACGGTTTCGCACTGTCGCCATCGAGCGACACCGCGTAACTTCTAACACAGGCAGCGTTGTCCTGTTACCACTATTTTACCACCGAGCGCAGCGAGCTGCTCGAGGGGCACCGTCTCAGAGCGAGTGCTTGTACCCGCACTCCGGGCAGTACATGAATCCGGATTTCATCAGGATACTGCTCCGGTCACAGCGGGTACACGTCGAGCCGACCGAAACACCGGTCTCGCGGGCGAGCCCCGCGACCGTCCGCTCGAGTTGCTGTTGACGAGTTTCCGCCGCCTCGAGCCGGGCGGTAAGCGTCTCGAGACGCAGCAGCAGCGCCCGATGCTGCGTCTCCGAACGTAACGACGAACTGGGACTCATGAGGAAGGTAGGCACCCGAGAGATAAAAGCACACCTCTGAGCTGCCAGCGGCCGGGATTTTTGGGAGCCGCACTCGGTTCAGGACGAACGGGACCGGATGACTCTCGCCGGAGCAGAGTGACCCTGGAAAAGGTAGCCGTCGGGCAACGCGCCACCCTCCAGGGCCTACGTTCTAGTTGGAACCGAGACCACATAAATAGCTACTGGACCCAACGCAAGCCCTTGAAGACACCCGTGCGAACACCGGCGAGCGCTTCGAGTAACTGCGGAGCCGGTGAGGGCACGAGTGGGTTGCAAGCCGAACGGTTTCTATCGGACGGTTCCTACGCGGGCAGTGTTATGGAGGTCTCGGGACCGCTCAAGCGATGGCTCGTCAACGGCATCATCCTCACGATTCCGTTGGTCGTCACCCTGCTCGTGTTGCTGGTCGTCGTCGATTTCGTTCTCGGCATTCTCTCGCCGATCGTCGACGGCGTCGCGTACGTCTGGCCGAACGAACCGCCGACGGTCGTCATTCAGCTCGCGACGCTGCTCTCGCTGTTCGCGTTCTTCATGCTGATCGGGGTCGTGGCCGAGCAGACGCCGGGGAAACACCTCTCGAAACGAGTTCACGCGACGATGGAGACGATTCCTGGGGTGAGTACCGTCTACGAGACCGTCCGACGGGCCAGTGACGTTCTGGCCGACGACGAGACGGAGCAGTTCCGGGACGTCAAACTCGTCGAGTTCCCGCACGAGGGTGCGTACATGTTCGGATTTCTGACGGCGGATACGCCGGCAAAAATCGAACGCAACGTGGAAGAAGAGACGCTGGTGACGCTCATGATCCCACTCGGCCCCAACCCGACGACGAACGGGTACATCATGCACGTTCCGGCCGAAAACGTCTACGACGTCGACGTCACCGTCGAGGAAGCCGTGCGCTCGACCGCTACCCTCGGGGTGGCCGTCGACGAACTCGGTGAGCCGACAGCCGACGATCCCCCGATAAAAGCCGGCTCTCGCCGATAGGCTTCCGAGGACCGAGCGTCCGCCGGCGACCAGTTTCGCTCCGCTTTGCAACCATTTATACACGATGGCGACCCTACGAGAGTGCAATGGCGCAAGCGGGAAATTCTGAACTCGTCGACTCGTTCGAGCAGTTCTTCCGCAACTACTACGACAACGAGATCAAACAGCTTGCGCAGCAGTATCCGAACGAACAGCGATCGCTGCACGTCGACTGGCAGGACCTCTACCGGTACGATCCGAACCTCGCCGACGACGTCCTGAACCAGCCCGAACAGCTCCAGCGCTACGCCGAGGAGGCATTGCGGCTGTACGACCTCCCGATCGACGTCAGCCTCGGTCAGGCCCACGTCCGGATTCGAAATCTCCCCGATACCGAGTCGCCCGAGATCCGGGAGATTCGCGCCCGGGATATGAACTCCCTCGTGCAGGTCTACGGCATCGTCCGGAAAGCCACCGACGTCCGTCCGAAGATCGAGGAAGCCGCCTTCGAGTGCCAGCTCTGTGGCACCCTGAGCCGGATTCCCCAGTCCAGCGGGGACTTCCAGGAACCGCACGAGTGCCAGGGCTGTGAGCGACAGGGACCGTTCAAGGTGAACTTCGACCAGTCGGAGTTCGTCGACTCCCAGAAGCTCCGGATGCAGGAGAGTCCCGAGGGGCTTCGCGGCGGGGAAACTCCGCAGTCACTCGACGTTCACATCGAAGACGACATCACCGGCGAGGTCACCCCCGGCGACCACGTCTCCGCGACGGGCGTCCTCCGACTCGAGCAACAGGGCGACCAGCAGGAGAAATCGCCCGTCTTCGACTTCTACATGGAGGGGATGTCCGTCGACATCGACGAAGAACAGTTCGAGGACATGGACATCACCGACGAGGACAAAGAGGAAATCGTCCGGCTCTCCTCGAGCGAGGACATCTACGAGAAGATGGTCGCCTCCATCGCTCCCTCGATCTACGGCTACGAACAGGAGAAACTCGCGATGATCCTCCAGTTGTTCTCGGGCGTAACGAAGCAGTTACCGGACGGCTCGAGGATCCGCGGGGACCTGCATATGCTCCTGATCGGGGATCCGGGTACCGGTAAGTCGCAGATGATCGGCTATATCCAGAATATTGCGCCTCGAGCCGTCTATACGTCCGGTAAAGGCTCGTCCTCTGCAGGGCTTACTGCCGCTGCGGTTCGCGACGACTTCGGCGACGGCCAGCAGTGGACGCTCGAGGCCGGCGCACTCGTCCTCGCCGATCAGGGAATCGCGGCGGTGGACGAACTCGACAAGATGCGCTCGGAGGACCGAAGTGCAATGCACGAAGCCTTAGAGCAACAGAAGATTTCGGTCTCGAAGGCGGGGATCAACGCGACCCTCAAATCCCGCTGCTCGCTCCTCGGCGCAGCGAACCCCAAGTACGGTCGCTTCGACCACTACGAACCGATCAGCGAGCAGATCGACCTCGAGCCGGCACTCATCTCGCGATTCGACCTGATCTTCACGGTTACCGACGAACCCGACGAGGAGAAAGACCGCAACCTCGCCGAACACATCATCACGACGAACTACGCGGGTGAGCTGACGACCCAGCAAGAGCAGATGACGTCGATGGACGTCTCGACCGAGGAGATCGAGGAGATGACCGAGCAGGTCGACCCCGAGATCGACGCCGAACTCCTGCGCAAGTACATCGCCTACGCGAAACAGAACTGTCACCCTCGAATGACGGAGGTGGCCCGCAACGCGATCCGGGACTTCTACGTCGATCTGCGGTCGAAAGGGACCGACGACGACGCCCCGATCCCGGTGACGGCGCGGAAACTCGAGGCGCTCGTGCGGCTCTCGGAGGCCAGCGCTCGCGTGCGGCTGTCGGACACGGTCGAGGAGTCGGACGCGAACCGGGTTATCGAGATCGTTCGCTCCTGTCTGCAGGATATCGGGGTCGACCCCGAGACGGGCGAGTTCGACGCGGACATCGTCGAAGCTGGAACCTCGAAATCCCAGCGCGACCGGATCAAGAACATCAAACAGCTGATCAGCGACATCGAGGAGGAGTACGACGACGGTGCGCCGGTCGACATCGTGCTCGACCGGGCCGAGGAGATCGGGATGGACCAGTCGAAAGCCGAACACGAGATCGACAAACTCAAACAGAAAGGCGAGGTCTACGAGCCGAGTACGGACAACCTCCGGACGACGTGACGACCGCGATCCGGCAACTCTGCACATCGGGAGTCGTACCGGTCCTCGAATCGCCTAACGACCCTGGTTCTCGAGCGTCGTTACCGTCGACCGGATCGTCGCGGGTGCAACGTCTGCGACCGCGGCCGCGTCGGTCTGGGTAACCGACGGCCACTCCTCGCGTTCGCCGGCAGCCCTGTACAGACACGCCGCAGCGACGCCGCTCGGATTGCGGCCGCCGATCGATCCGTTCTCGAGGAGCGCGGTCACGTGCTCGCGGGCGCGGCGCTCGACGGCCGTCTCGAGGTCGAGTTTCGAGGCGTAGCGCGGCAGGTACTGCGTCGGATCGATCGGGCCGGTCGGAAGCCCGAGATCGCGGTTCAGCGCGTCGTAGGCGGCCTTGAGTTCGGCGGCGTCGGCGCGAGCGGCGTCGGTGATCTCGTCGATCGTTCGAGCGAACGAGTTCGTCCGACACGTGGCGTAGATCGCTGCCGCGGCGAAGCCCTCGATCGAACGTCCCTGAAGGAGTCCCTCGGACTGGGCCGAGTCGAAGAGCGTGCACGCCTGCTCTCGGACGGAGTCCGGGAGCGAGAGGAGTGCGTTCACGCGTCTGATTTCGGTAAATCCGTACACCTGGTTCTGATCCGCCTTCGAGGAGATCCGGGCGCGGTTGTGTTCGCGTCGAAGCCGGGCGATCTGTCGGCGTTTGCGGCCGGTCAGACGGGAGCGGTAGCCCGACCCACTACTGTATCCGATCTCGGTGGAGAGTCCGCGGTCGTGCCTCGAGCGCGTCAGCGGCGCACCGGTGCGCCGTCGGTCCGTTCCGTCGTCGAACGAACGCCACTCGGGACCGCGATCGATCGCGTCCTCGTCGGAGACGAGACCACACTCCTCGCAGACGAATTCGGTTCCCGCTTTCCGTAGTCGACCGTCGCACTCGGGACAGGTAGCGGACGACTCCGTTCTAGCCATCGGTAATTGTCACCAGTTAGTATTAATGAGTGTAGTCATCTTATTTAAACTATGAGATTCACCCAGAATGCGCCGACGGGAGGGGTGGGCGCTCTCGATATTCCGGAAACAGTCGTCTCGACAACTGGTAGAAGAAGTTCGGTCCGCTGAGGGAATTACTCCGCCAGGTGCTCGAGCACGCCGTCCGTGTCGGCGGGCACGGGTTCGGGTTCGTTACCGGCAGCGGCGGCCGCGTCGGGATCCTTGAGCAGGTGACCGGTAGTGAGGCAGGCGACGCGTTCGGACGAGGCTACGATACCCTCGGTGCGTAGTTTGCGCAGGCCCGCGACTGAGGCCGCCGAGGCGGGTTCGACTCCGATCCCCTCGCCCGCGAGGTCGCGCTGGGCTTCGGTGATCTCTTCGTCCGAGACGGCGATCGCCGTCCCGCCGGTTTCGCGGACGCCGGGGAGTGCCTTGGGGGCGTTGACCGGGTTTCCGATCCGAATCGCCGTCGCGCGCGTCTCGACGTCGTCCCAGCGGCGGACCTCGTCCGCACCGTTCTCGATCGCCTCGACCATCGGCGCGGCGCCCTCGGCCTGGACGCCGGTGAGCTTCGGCACCTCGTCGCGGTCGAGTTCGCCCGCCTGAACGAGCTCTCGGAACGCCTTGTACAGGGCCGCGGTGTTCCCCGCGTTGCCGACCGGGAGGACGATCCGGTCGGGGACGGCGTCGTAGTCGGCCCGGAACCCCTCGAGGATCTCGAGGCCGATCGTCTTCTGGCCCTCGAGGCGGAACGGGTTCAGCGAGTTCAGCAGGTAGGCCTCGCCCTGGCCCGCGAGTTCCTGGACGATGTCGAGGCAGGCGTCGAAGTTTCCGTCGACTTCGAGGATGCGCGCGCCGTGGAGACTCGCCTGGGCGATCTTGCCCGCGGCGACCTTTCCCGCGGGCAAGAGAACGAGCGTCTCCATCCCGCCGCGAGAGCCGTAGGCGGCCAGTGCGGCGCTCGTGTTCCCGGTCGAGGCGCACGCCAGCCGATCGACCCCGAGTTCTCTCGCGACGGCGACGCCGACGGTCATCCCGCGGTCCTTGAACGAGCCCGTCGGGTTCATCCCCTCGTGTTTGATCCGCAGGGCCTCGAGGCCGATCTCGTCTTCGAGTCGCGGCACCTCGTACAGCGGCGTCGCGCCCTCCTGGGTCGTGACGCCCTCCTCGAGCGGGAGCGCGTCGGCGTAGCGCCAGACCCCACGTCCCTCGAAGTCGTCGAACGTCGGCAGGTCCGCGTAGCGAACCTCGAGCAGCCCGTCACAGGCGTCGCAGGTGTAGCGGACGTCCTCGAAGGGAGCGAACGTTTCGCCGCAGTCGATGCACTCGAGCCAGGTTCCGTCGGCCGCGTCGTCGGGCACGTCCGGCCGGTCGGCGGAGAGACTGAGACTCATTATCGGGACGTAGTGGGCGACGGAGAAAAAGGGGCTGATTGCTGTGAACGCTGCCACCGGTGAACGACGAACGGGCGGTCACTCGTCGCCGAAGCCGTCGATGACGTCGTGAACCGTCGCCGTCCAGGCGTCTAGCGCTTCGTGGAGCATTTCCTTGACTTCCGGCAGCGCGACGGCGGTGTACTGGTAGACGTAGCCGCCACCGTCGAGGAGGCGGCGATCGCGTCGAATCAGGCCGCGTTCGTACAGCGTCGTCATCGCACGGTTGATCGTACTCCGGTCACGGTCGAGCGGTCCTTCGAGTTCGTCGATCGTGCTCCCGGGTCGGTCGACGAGCGCGAGATAGGTTCGGGTCTCGTGAGCTTCGATCCCGAAGACGCAGCTCATCACCGTTTCGAACGCCGGGTTCGGCGCGTCCATCAGTTCGTCGAGACGGTGACGGGGTTCGTCGGCCATACGTTCCGTACGATTCCGCGGACAAAAACGTCACTCACGTACTCTTCGACGACTCCGCTCCGTAACCCATGTTCCGGATACAGGCCCGCATTTCGCGCTCGCTCTCGTGGCGATGTAACCGCGTCGGCGTGTCGCAGTATTAGACCGAGCCGTCGTATCGCAGCGTAACCTCGTGTTCGTCGCCCAGGGTCGTCGTCGTGATCACGACCCGGCGACCGTTCTGGATCGCCTCGAGAATCGCGTCCGCGTCGAGGTCACCGGCGCCGATGCGAAGCGGGTCAGCCATCAGTACAGACTGGGCGTGCCCGCTCAAAGAACCTTGACGTCCCCGTCGTCGCGTTCGATTCGACGCCCGTGCGTCGCCGGCGCCAGACCGAGACACCGCTACGTGTAGCCGCGGCTATCGGTAGCATATGGCATCGAAAGTACGAACCCGAACGGACGAACGAACGGGAACCGCACTCGAGCCCTGGCAGGCCGGCGTCATCGGGGGCACCGCTGGTGCGATCGCCTTCGGCGCGATGATGGCGGCGCAAATGCCCGAGGTCCTCGAGGCGGCGATTCCGGCGATGTACGGTCTCGAAGGCGGACTCGTCGGCTGGATACTCCACGTCTCTCACGGTGCGGTACTCGGCGTCGTCTTCGCGGCGTTGCTCGCGGCGACGGGTCAGGATCACCGCGGCGTCGGCCGGAGTACCGTCCTCGGCCTCGCTTACGGGGTCGTCGTCTGGGCGGCTCTCGCGGTCGTGGTGATGCCGAGCTGGCTCTCGATCGTCGGCTTCCCGATGGCGCCGCCGCTACCGAACGTCGACGTCGGGAGCCTGATGGGCCACGCCGTCTACGGGATCGTCCTCGGCGCGGCGTACGGGTTCCTCGAGCGCTAGCTACGAGCAAAAGAGACGGCAGCTACTCGAGTAACCAGCTCAACAGCGCCTTCTGGGCGTGGAGCCGGTTCTCGGCCTGATCGAAGACGACCGAGCGCTCGCTCTCGATGACGTTGTCGGTAATCTCCTCGCCGCGGTGGGCGGGCAGACAGTGCATCACCGACGCCTCGGGCGCGTGCTCGAGCAGGTCCGAACAGACCTGGAACCCCTCGAAGGCGTCCATCCGGACGTCTCGCTCGTCCTCCTGGCCCATGCTGATCCAGACGTCGGTGTAGACGACGTCCGCGTCCGCGACCGCGTCGACGGGATCGGTCGTGGTCGTCGGATCGCCGCCGAGTTCGCGGGCGCGTTCGAGCACGTCGTCGTCGATCCCGTACCCCTCGGGCGTCGCGACCGTGAGATCGATGTCGGCCAGTGCCGCGCCGATCACGAACGACTGGGCGACGTTGTTGCCGTCGCCGACCCAGGCCGCCGAGACGCCGTCGAGTCCGTCCATCTCCTCGCGGATCGTCAGCAGATCCGCGAGCGTCTGGCAGGGGTGGGCGTCGTCGGTGAGCCCGTTAACGATCGGGACCGACGCGTACTCGGCGAGCACCTCGACGTTCTCGTGTCTGAACAGACGCGCCATCACGACGTCGACGTACCGCGAGAGCGTCCGCGAGGTGTCCTTCAGCGGCTCGCCGCGGCCGAGCTGGATGTCGTCGGCGCCGAGGAAGATCGCGTGGCCGCCGAGCTGGGTCATCCCCGTCTCGAAGGAGACGCGGGTGCGGGTGCTCGGCTTCTGAAAGATCATCCCCAGCGTCCGGTCCTCGAGGTCGGCGTGGTCCTCGCCGCGCTCCTGGGCGCGTTTGTACTCGCTCGCCCGCTCGAGGACCGCCGTCAGCTCCTCCCGCGAGAGGTCGTCGATCTCGAGGAAGTGCCGCGGCTCCGTTTCGGCCATCAGTCGTCACCTCCGCGCAGCGTCGTCGAGACGCGCTCGAGGACGTCGACCGACCGGTCGAACTCGGTGAGCGAGAGCCGCTCGTCCGGCGCGTGATCCAGATCGGAGTTGCCGGGGCCGTAGGTCACCATCGGGCAGTCCCACGCGCCGGCGTAGAGGTTCATGTCGCTGGTGCCGGTCTTGCGCAGGAGCCGCGGTTCGGCGTCCTCCTTGCGGATCGCCGCCCGGAACGCGCGGGCGACCTCCGTTCGGGGGCTTTTCATCACGGGCGGGATCGGCTCCGCCCACGAGACGGTACCGATCTCGAGTTCGGCCTCGGCCGTCTCGCGGACCGTCTCGACGTCGAGCGCCGGCGGAACCCGGAGCTGAACCTCGAGCGTCGTCTCGACCGACAGCCCGTCGTCGCTAATCCCGCCGTCGATATCGACCGGTTTGGCGGTCACGCGTTCGAAGACGGGCGTGTACTCGTCGTCCTCGAAGACCGATTCGACGGTCGTCCACCAGTTCGTCGCGTGCTGGATCGCGTTCGGTTCTGGTCGGGAGGTGTGTCCGGACTCGCTGGTCGCCACGTAGGTGCCCGCGAGAAAGCCGCGGTAACCGAGCGTGATCCCCGTCGCGCCGCTGGGTTCGCCGTTGACCACGGCGTCGGGTTTCTCGCGGTCGTCGACCAGGTGACGCGCGCCGCGCGAGTTCGTCTCCTCGCCGACGACGCCGACGAAGGAGACGCCCGTCCGGACGGCCGCTGCGGCCATCGCCGCGAGCGGTCCGGTGGCGTCGACGCTCCCGCGCCCCCAGAGGACGTCCTCGCCCACCTCCTCGGCGACCTCGCGCTCGACGTCGGCCTCGTCAGCGGGTTCGACCTCGACCGGGATCTCGCCGGGAACGGTGTCGACGTGGGAGGTCAGCAACACCGCGTCGTCCGCCGGCGCGCGAACGTTCCCGACGTCGTCGAGCCACGCCTCGCGCCCGTAGCCCTCGAAGAACTCGACGAGTCGCTCGGCCGCGTCCCGCTCCTCGCCGGACGGCGACGGAATCGAGACGAGGTCGGTCAGTAGCTGTCGGGCGTCCTCGAGCGGAACGTCGGCCGTATCCTTCATCGTCGTGCTCATGGTCAGGACTCCGCTTTTGGCGCGAGTACGTCCGCGAGCGCGGTCACGAGCCGGTCGGCGTCCGCCTCGTCGAGGACGAGCGGCGGCAGCAGTCGGACGACCGAACGCCCGGCCGGCAGCGCGAGTATCTGGTGCTCGAGCGCGAGGTCCCGAAGGACGCGGTTCGCGCCGCGTTTGACCTCGACGCCGACCATGAGTCCCTCGCCGCGGACGTCCCGGATGGGGACGTCGAGTTCGGCGAGTTCGTCCTGCAGGTGGCCGCCGACGTCGGCGGCGTTCCCCGGCAGGTCCTCGTCGACGACGACGTCGAGCGTCGCGTTCGCCGCGGCGGCGACGAGCGGGTTCCCCGAGAACGTCGAGCCGTGCGGCCCCGCGTCCTCGGCGATCCAGTCGGCACAGAGCGTCGCGCCCATCGGCAGGCCGCTGGCGATCCCCTTCGCGGTCGTCAGGATGTCGGGCGTCACGCCGTACCCCTCGCAGGCCCAGAGATCGCCCGTGCGGCCGATCCCGGTCTGGATCTCGTCGAAGACGAGCGCCGTGTCGGTCGCCTCGGTGACCTCGCGGGCCGTCTCGAGGTACTCCTGGGGTGCGGGGTGGATGCCGCCCTCGCCCTGGATCGGCTCCAGAATGAGCGCGGCGGTGTCGTCGTCGACGGCTTCGGAGAGTTCGTCCGCGTCGCCGTAGGTGACGAACTCGACCTGGTCCTCGAGCAGCGGCTCGAAGGGCTTCTTGTACTTCGGTTTCCACGTGGCGGAGAGCGTCCCCGCGGTGCGACCGTGGAAGGCGCGCTTCGCGGCGACGATCTTCGTGCCGTCGGTCGCGCTGCGGGCGAACTTCAGGGCGGCCTCGTTGGCCTCCGTGCCGGAGTTACAGAGCCAGACGTTCCCCGTCCCGCCGGGTGCGAGCGCCCCCAGTTTCTCGTGGAGTTCGGTTCGCGACTCGACGGGGTAGGAGCCCTGGACGTACAGCAACTCGCCGGCCTGCTCCCGGACCGTCTCGACGACGTCCGGGTGGCAGTGGCCGGTCGGCGTGCAGGCGTAGCTCGCGCCGAAGTCCAGGTACTCGGTGCCGTCGTCGGCGGTGAGGGTCACGCCCTCGCCCGAGTCGATACTGATCGGCTTCTGGGAAAAAACGAATCCGCTCATTGCTCAGGTACCTCCGTTTCGGCGAGCGCGCCGGGCTCGAGCGTCGTCCCCTCGCCCGCGAGCGCGCTCGTGATCGGTGCGTCCGCGTTAGCCGTCGCGACGGTCACCGAGGACGCGCCGCCCTCGAGTGCCTCCACCGCGGCCATGACCTTCTTCGTCATGAAGCCTTCAGCGGCGTCCTCGACGGTTGCGAACTCCTCGGGCGTCGCTGCGGAGTCGATCTTCGTCGACTCGTCGTCGGGATCCTCGTAGATGCCCGATACGTCGGTCAGCACGACCAGGTCGGCCTCGAGCGCCCCCGCGATCGCCGCGGCGGCGCGGTCGGCGTCGGCGTTGACCGCGGTGTACCCTCCGTCCTTCTCCTTTCCGAGCATCGGGACCGAAACGACGGGCGTGTAGCCGCCCGCGAGGGTCGTCTCGAGCAAATCCGCGTTCACGGACTCGATCTTGCCCGAGTGATCGCCGCGCTTGATCTTCTTCTTGCCGTCCTCCGTCACTCGGACGGCGGACTTGCGTTTCCCCTCGAGAAGCTTTCCGTCCGTGCCCGAGAGGCCGACGGCGTTCACGCCCTCGTTGTGCAGGCTCTCGACGAGGTCCGTATTGAGCTTGCCGGGCATGACCATCTTGAAGACGTCCATCGTGTCTTCGTCGGTGAACCGTCCGACGACGCCGCCGGGCGTCTCGACGTAGGTCGGCTCCTCGCCGAGTTCCTCGAGGGTCTCGTCGACAGCCGTCGAGCCGCCGTGCGTGAGGACGACCTCTTCGCCGTCTTCGACCAGCGAGGCGACGTCTGCCAGAGCGCCTTCGGGATCGACGGCGCGGGCGCCGCCGATCTTCACTACTACGGTCACGCGAGCCACCTCCGGTGGCGAGTGTGACTAGACAAGTCGCAGCCCGCGCAGCAACGCGAGCAGGAACGTCTCGGCGTAGTCATCTCAGGGCGCCCCCACGGGATGGAGTCCCGTAAACTCGAGTCCGGCCGTCTCCTCGAGACCCAGCGCGACGTTGGCGGCGTGGACCGCCTGTCCCGCCGAGCCCTTCATCATGTTGTCGATCGCCGAGAGGACGACGACGCGCTTGTTCGAGGGGTCGAGTTCGAAGCCGACTTCGGCGAGGTTCGTCCCCGCGACGGACTTCGGCTCGGGGTAGCGGTAGACGCCGGAGCCGCCGGCGGCCATCCGAACGAACGGCTCGTCCTCGTAGCAGCCGCGGTACGCTTTCCAGAGGTCGCCCTTCGAGACGGGACTCGAGGGGAAGACGTGACTCGTCGCACTCGCACCGCGGACCATGTCCACGGCGTGACAGGTGAACGCCACGCTCGTGCCGAGGAACTGTTCGATCTCGGCCTCGTGGCGGTGGCCCGTCGGCGCGTAGGGGCGGACCACACCGGACCGTTCCGGATGCGAAGAGGCCTCGCCGCCGCCGGCCCCTCCCTCGGAGGAGCCGACCTTCACGTCGACGACTATCTGCTCGCCCCCGTCGAGAATCCCGTGTTCGAACAGCGGGTACAGTCCCAGAATGGTGGCGGTGGCGTTACAGCCGCCGCCGGCGATCAGTTCCGCGCCCGCGAGGTTCTCGCGGTTGATCTCGGGGAGCGCGTACTCCGCCTTCTCTAAGTACTCCGGCGCGCTGTGGCCGTCGTACCACTCGTCGTACTGCTCCTCGGTCTCGAGACGGAAGTCCGCCGAGAGGTCCACGACCGTATCCGCGACGTCGAAGAACTCGTCGATCTGTCCCATCGAGACGCCGTGCGGCGTCGCGGCGAACAGGACGTCGACGGACTCGAGGTCCTCGGGTTCGGTAAAGCGCAGGTCCGTCCCCCGCAGCGGCGGGTGAACGGAGCCGACGCTCTTGCCGGCTTTCGAGCGGCTCGTAACCTCTGCGAGCTCGAAGTTAGGATGGCCGGCGAGCAGTCGCAACAGTTCGCCACCCGTAAAGCCGGAGCCGCCGATGACGCTCGCGGTGACGGTCTCGGCGGACTCGTCCGCGCTGGCGTCGGTGCCGACCGCCATCAGAAGGTCACCTCGACTTCCTGGGGATCGTTCTCGGCCGCCTTTTGCTCGAGCCAGTCGACGACGGTGCCGGCGACGTCGGTCTCGACGGCATCGCTGAGCGCCTTGAACTCGACGGTGTGATTGACCTCGTGGACGGTGTAGGAATCGCCAGTTTCCATGAGGTCGACACCCAGCAGGCCGCCGCCGACGGCGTCACTGGCCTTCTGGACGAACTCCTTCGCTTCCGCGTCGAGTTCGAAGACGTCGGTCTCGGCTCCCTTCGCGGCGTTCGTGATCCAGTGGTCCGACGAGCGAACCATCGCGGCGACCGGCTCGCCGTCGATCGCGAGCACGCGGATGTCCCGCCCGGGTTTCTCGACGAACTCCTGGACGTAGAACACCTTGTGCTCGTAGTGACCGAGGGTAGCCTTGTGCTCCAGGATCGCCTCGGCGGCGTCGCGGGAGTCGATCTTGGCCATCAGGCGGCCCCACGAGCCGACGACGGGTTTGAGGACGCAGGGGTAGCCGAACTCTTCGATGGCCTCGAGCGCCGTCTCCTTCGTGAACGCGACTTTCGTCGCGGGCGTGGGGACACCCGCCTTCTCGAGCGCGAGGCTGTTCTTCACCTTGTCCGCGCAGATGTCGGCCGTCTCGTGGCTGTTGACCACGGGGATGCCGTACGCCTCGAAGAACTGCGTGGCGTACAGGCTCCGGCTCGTGGCGAGACAGCGGTCGACGACGATGTCGAGGTCGGCGAACTCCTCTGGCGTCTCGCCGATGTCGAACGTCTGTTTGCGGACGTCGATCTTCGTGATCTCGTGGTCGCGCTCGCGAAGCTCGGAGAGGAGGAGCTTCTCGTCCTTGCGGATCCGGGAGTAGAGGATTCCTATCTGCAAGGTCACTCACCCCAGTCCTCTTCGAGCTCCGGGGCTCGCTCGAGGACTGGCGGCTCGGTGTCGACGACTTCCAGTTCGGCTCCGCAGGTCGTACAGTCAACGATCTCTCCAACTTCCAGATCGTCGTGCAGAGACACTTCGGCCCCACACTCGACGCATTCTGTCATTGTACTCCCAACTGGGAGTGCAGGACCCTTAAACCCTTCGAACCTAATAGAAAAATTATATGTCCGATACCACCCACTAACGGTGTAAGAAGCCTATTTTCCGGCAGATTTTGTTCCGTGTATCATTTGGAATATGTGTTGTCCCCCGGCGGGGACGGCGGCGGCGGAAGCGGGACTCCCGCTCGCCCGCAGGTCGGTTCCGCGCCTGCGGACGGTGATCGTCGCGGTCGCCGAACCGGACGGAACGCGGCGGGCTCAGACATAGTCGTTCACCTCCTCGCGGAGCGCCGCGTGAGCGTCCTCGAGCGCCGCCGCCGTCTCCGCGCGGGTGCTCTCGTGGCTCTCGAGCGCGTCGCGGGCCGACTCGATCTGGGGTGCCACCGCTTCGGGTGCGGGGCCGCCCTGCGAGTCGCGGCTGGCGACGCTCCGTGCGGGGTCGAGTGCGTCCTCGACGGCGTCGGGGTCGACGTAGCTCTCGAGGGGTTCGCCCAGGACGTCCTCGGCGGCGGTTTCGAGTGCAGCGTAGTCGCCCCCCGCTTCGGCCGCCTTCGCGACCATCTCGTGTGCGGTCCTGAACGGCAGTCCGTTCGCCGCCAGCAGGTCGGCGACGCCGGTCGCCGTCGAGAACCCTTCGCCGGCTTCCGCGGCGAGCGCGTCCTCGTTCCAGTCGGCCGTCGCCACCGCACCGGCGGCGACCTCGCCGGCTTCGGTGACCGCGTCGACGGTCTCCCAGGCGTGGGTCGTCGCTCGCTGGAGATCGCGGTTGTACGCGCGGGGAAGTCCCTTGAGCGTCGTCGTCAGTCCCTGGACGCCGCCCGCGGCGTCGCCCGCGACCCCGCGGACGAGTTCGAGCGTGTCCGGGTTCTTCTTCTGGGGCATGATCGACGACGTCGAGGAGTAGTCGTCCGCGAGGTCGACGAAGCCGCGGTTCGCGAAGATGATCAGATCCTCCGCGAGTCCGGACAGCGTCGTCGCGTGGGTCGACAGCGCCTGCGTGGTCTCGAGCAGGAAGTCCCGGCTCGAGGAGGCGTCCATCGAGTTCTCGACGACGCCGTCGAACCCGAGCAGGTCGGCCGTCCGCTCGCGGTCGATCTCGAACGTCGTTCCCGCGAAGGCCGCGCCGCCGAGCGGCGACCGGTTGATCCGCTCGTAGGCCTCGAGCAGCCGTTCGGTGTCGCGGCGAACGGCGCCCTCGTAGGAGAGCGCCCAGTGAGCCACCGTGGTGGGCTGGGCGGGCTGGAGGTGCGTGTAGCCGGGCATGATCGTCTCCGCGTGCTCGCGCGCCGCGTCGACGAGCGCCTCGCGCAGCGCGAGCGTCGTCTCGAGCGCCTCGAGGACGTCCTCGCGCAGGCGGTAGCGGATGCAGGTCGCGACCTCGTCGTTACGCGAACGCGCGGTGTGCATCTTGCCACCCTCGGCGCCGATGCGCTCGATGACGGCCGTTTCGACGGCCTCGTGGACGTCCTCGCCGTCGGGTAACGAGGCGTGGCCGTCGACCTCGGTCGCGTCGAGGGCGGTCAGGATCGATCCCGCGGTGTCGTCGTCGACGATGCCCTGCTCCGCGAGCATGAGTACGTGCGCGCGGTCGACCTCGAGGTCGGCCTCGAAGATCCGTTCGTCGGCCGCGAGCGAGGAGAGAAAGCTCCGCGCGGGGCCGCCGCTGAAGCGGTCCCGTCGGACGACGCCCGACCCGTCGGATTCGTCCGCCGATCCGCCGGGAGCTTTCTCTCCAGTCATTTACTCCTCTCCCCCGTCGGTTGCGAGCTCGATCTCGTCTTCCTCGTCAGCGTCGGCGTTCGCAGCGATCGCCTCGTTGGCGAGACGGCGCTGGAAGCCGTGGTACTTCGCGACGCCCGTGGCGTCCTCCTGGCTGATCTCGCCGACCGTCTCCGTGTCGAAGGACGCGTGCTCCGCGGAGTACGCGGCGTACGTGCTGTCGCGAGCGACCGCACGGGCCTGTCCGCCCTCGAAGCGGATCGTGACGGTGCCGGTGACGCGTTTCTGGGTCTCGTCGATGAAGCCCTCGAGCGCGCCGACGAGCGGGGCGTCGACGAGTCCTTCGTACCCCTTCTTCGACCAGCGCTGGTCGATTAGCTGTTTGAACTCGCGTTCCTCCTGCGTGAGGACGAGCGCCTCGAGCGCCTCGTGGGCGTTCAGCAGCGTCGTCGCGGCGGGGTGCTCGTAGTTCTCGCGAACCTTGAGCCCAAGCATGCGGTCCTCCATCGAGTCGGTGCGACCGACGCCGTAGGCGCCGGCCACGCCGTTGAGATGCTCGACGAGGTCGACGGGTTCGTACTCGACGCCGTCGACGGCGACGGGGTAGCCGTTCTCGAATTCGATCTCGATTTCCTGGGTGTCACCGGTCGGTGCTTGCGTCCAGGCGTAGATCTCTTCCGGCGGGACGTAGCTCGGATCCTCGAGCTTGTCGCCCTCGACCGAGCGGCTCCAGAGGTTGGTGTCGATCGACCAGTCGCCGCCGCTGCCGCCCTCGACGGGGAGGTCCTTCTCATCGGCGTACTCCTGTTCCCACTCGCGCGTGAGCCCGAGTTCGCGGACGGGCGCGATCACTTCGAGATCGGAGCTGCGCCAGACCGCTTCGAAGCGGAGCTGATCGTTCCCCTTGCCCGTACAGCCGTGAGCGATGCCGGTACAGCCCTGTTCTTCGGCGACCTCGAGGATCGCGCTCGCGATCACCGGCCGCGCGAGTGCGGTCCCGAGCGGGTAGCCCTGGTAGGTCGCGTTCGCGCGGACGCTCTCGAGACAGAGGTCGGCGAACTCGTCTTTTGCGTCGACGACGTAGTGTTCGAGGCCGAGCGCCTCGGCGGTTTCTTCGGCTTCTTCGAACTCCGATTCCGGTTGTCCGACGTCGACGGTGACGCCGATAACGTCGTCGTATCCGTACTCTTCCTCGAGCAGCGGGACACAGACCGTCGTGTCGAGTCCGCCCGAGAACGCGAGTGCAACGCGTGTCATGTCGTACTCGGATGCAGCAGGAGGATAGACTTAAATTCATTGCTTTAGCTTTTGCAAAATAATCGCATAGAGCACTCTACGCGTGAAAATCGGGGTTTGCGGGAAGTGAAAGCAGCCGGGAAACAGGGGATAGGGTATAGTATGGGCTCAAAGGCCCGGTCGTCGCGGTCGTCGCGGCACGACGGCTCCATCGGTACCGAAAAGGGCAACCGAACGCTCGATGGAGCGTCTCATTGCTCACTTCTAAGAGAGCGGATTGCCTTAAATCCTACCCGTGTGGCAAGTGTTACGCGGGTCGCGACTACTCTTCGGACTCCGCTCCGTCCTCCGTCGGAAGCGCGAGGACGTTCTCCCGGCCGATTCGGAAGACCTCGATCTCGTCGTCCTCCCGGAGACCGCTGACGACCTGACTGGTCTTCGCCTCGGTCCAGTCGAGTTCCGAGACGACCTCCTGCTGTTTGACCCGGCCGCCGCGCTCCTCGAGCAGACGCACGACGCGCTCTTCGTTGCTCAGCAGTTCCGGCGGCGGTCCCGCCTGCGGCGTCTCGACGACGTCTGCCGGTGGATCACTGTGGGTTTCGGCTCCGAACTCCGGTTTGCGTCGATATCTGAGCCACCAGCCGACGAGTGCGAGAGCGGCCAGCAGCCCGAGCGCACCGGTGACTGCGAGCCACGGCATCGCCGGCCCCTCCTCGGTTTCGGCCGGTTCGTCGGCGGCCTCGCTGTTTTCGATCACGACGATACGAGGCTGATCGTCGGTGAATTCGGTTCCGTCGCCGTCCCAGAAGACCGACCCTTCACCCCGGTCGTCGGAGTCCGGATCGATCTCGTAGGCGGTGTAGCTCTCGGGCCAGAAGATCTGCAGGGTCGTGTCGCTCATGAGCGTAAATCCCGACAGTGCGTCGCCCGCCTCGAGACGGTTCAGTTCGACGTGGGAGAACGACGACCACTCGAACGTGAATTCGACGTGACCCAGGTCGCGCGGCGCGGAGCTCTCGTCGGTGTCGACGGTGAAATTCGAGAGCTCCATCTCGCGGTCCGTCGCGTTCTCGCCGTCTGCAACGACGTTATTCCAGTCATCCTCCTCCGACTCGAGGTACTCGTCGGGGTTCGACTCGATATCGTCGCGCAACGTCTGCCACTGCTCCTGGGACTCGTTCTCGTCGTTGATCGGGAATCGGTAATCGACGACGAACGTCGCCGAACCGTTCTCGTACAGGTAGACGTCGATGTGGATCTCGTTCGCGTCGTCGAGCTGGAGACCGTCCTCGTCGTCAGTCTCCGGTTCGTCCTCTTCCTGTAGCGTTAGCTGCTCGGTCTCGCCGCCGTCGGCCACCACAGCCGATGCGGCCGGAATCGGCACGACCAGGCACCCGACCACCATCGTGAGCACCAACAGGGCCTGGAGCCCCCTCACATCCATTACGGGGAGATGGTAGAGCCGTCTAAATAGGTCTTTCCGACGACGACGACGGAGTGTTTTTTAGACCGTTCTCCAGTATCATTCAGTATGAACGACACGCGCGGCGCACTCGCGGTCGAGACCCTGTTGAAAGTCGTCCTCGCGTTAGTCGCCGTCCTGCTCGTCATCGAGGTCCTGAGCATACTCGTCAGCGGCCTACTCGCCTTGCTCCGCCCGCTGTTGATAGTAGCCATCCTCGTCGTGATCCTCCTCTGGCTGCTCGATCGAATATAGCCGAACAGAACGCCACACTCATACCTCGTTTCCCCCTACAGACAGTGAGAGTGTACAGCGTCAACGTCCCGGTCCCCGGACGCGTTCGCGAGGTCGCGGACGCCCTCTACCCCGATCTGGTCGGGTTCGAGACCGTTCGCGAGGACCACTCGTGTCTGCTCAAGCGCCTCGGCGACGCCGACCACGTCACGCAGTTACAGCACCGAACGCACCGCGCACTCGAGGGCGCGCCCGCCGTCGAGGCGCGAATCACCGGCATCGACTACTTCGCCGACCCGCCGCTCGGATCGGCACCCGTCGTCTACCTCGCCGTCGAGAGCCCCGGACTCGAGGCGCTCCACGACAGGCTAACCGAGACGTTCGACGTCGTCGAGGGGCTCGAGGGGGACGACTACGTTCCACACGTCACCCTCGCCCGCGGCGGCGACGAGGCGACCGCGAAACGGCTCGCCGACCGCGAGGTCGAGTCGGTCAGGTGGACGGTCAGCGAACTCGAGTTCTGGGACGGAACCTACAAGCTGCCGGTCAGTCGCGTCTCCTTGCCGTCGTAGCGCTTCGCAGAGAGCGCAATCGTCACGGGTCGAGAGCGACATCGCGATCGTCGGAGAGCGAAGTGAGTCGACCGGCGTGGCGGGAGCCGGACCGACGCGTCAGATCGGCTACTGACTTCGCCGGTCGCAAATACTGCTGGTTCCTACGGGAGCGAACGAGCGCTTCTTCTCGAGGAAGCGCCGCCTCCGCCCGCTAGATCGTGCGTACTCCGGCGAGGGTACGCGTCGAGAGTCGGGGAAGATCTGCCCGACGAACGGCGGGTTAAGTTCACCGAGGCGTTGTTTCCCCCGTGGTCCCAACGGTACTCATCGCAGCGGTCGTCGGACTCGCCCTCGGAGTGTTCCTCCAGAAGGGGCGATTCTGTTTCGTGAACGCCTTCCGTGACTTCTTCGCGTACGAGGATTCCCGGGTCACGAAGGGCGTCATCGCTGCGACGCTACTCACGATGGTCTTCTGGGGGATCGCCTACCAGTTCGGATACTATCAGGGGTTCTGGACGCCACAGTGGGGTCTGACCGGGCTCGTCGGCGGCTTCGTCTTCGGGATCGGAATGACCTACGCCGGCGGCTGCGCCAGCGGGACGCTCTACCGCGCCGGCGAGGGTTACCTCCAGTTCTGGCTCACCCTGCTGTTCATGGGCGTCGGCTACGCGGCGTTCGCCGTCGCCTTCCCGACGCTCGAGAACGCCTACTTCGAGCCGCTCACGTTCGGCGAGGGCGTCAGCCTGTTCACCGTCACCTCGATCCCGGCGGGGCTTCTCGCCCTGGCGATCGCGGGCGGCGGACTGCTCGTCTACGCGACGCTGATCGGGAAGTCGGCGACGACCGTCCCTCCCGAGGAGCGGTCGAACGCAGCGTCCGTCCGGCTGACAGTGCTGCTCGCACCGATCGCGGGACTCCGGCAGTTCTGGCGGGGCACGTTCGAGTACTTCCGCAACCTGGCCCTCGCGTGGCGCGATCCGCTCGCCTCGAGCAAGCGACCGTGGGACCCGCGCACCGCCGCGCTCGGGATCACCGGCGCCGCCGTGCTCTGGTTCACCCAGGTCTCGATCATCGGCGTGACGGGCCCCGAAGCGCGCTGGATGGGCTACCTCCTCTCGCAGGCCGGCGTCGAGGCCGAGTCCTACGACTACTGGGGCTCCGTGCTCTTCCAAGGACAGGGCGTCGACGTCACCACCGACATGGTGATGATCGGCTTCGTCATCGTCGGCGCGTTCCTCGCCGCCCTCTGGAGCGGCGACTTTTCGGTCCGGGTCCCGAAGCGTCGACGCCTGCCGAACGCTGTCGGCGGCGGCCTGCTCATGGGCGCCGGCTCCCGACTCGCCCCGGGCTGTAACATCGGAAACATCTACTCCGGCATCGCGGAACTGTCGGTCCACTCGTTCGTCGCGGCCGTCGGCATCGTCGCCGGCGTCTACGTGATGACTCACTGGATCTACCGCGAAGTCGGCTGCGCCCTCTGAATCGCTCGCTAACCGACTGCCGCCTCCACCGACACGAACACACCAATGCCATCCATCGACGACGTCACGAACACGCCGGACGAACTGAGCGACGACCGAGCGGACGAACTCCTCGAGGAGGCCGATCTCGTCCAGGACATGATGGGCGAGATGTGCCCGTACCCGCAGGTCGAGGCCAAGAAGGGCCTCCAGAAACTCGAGTCGGGCGACCTCCTCGTCCAGGAGACTGACCACGTCCCCTGTACCGAGAACGTGCCTCAGGCCGTCGGCGACGACGCCGACGCGCAGGTGTGGCGAAGCGGCGACGCGACCTACCGCATCTACCTCCGGAAGCGATAATGGTCGACGAACTCGATCCCGAAACCGTCCGCGAGCGCATCGAGCGCGACGACGAGTTCGACCTCGTCGACATCCGCGACGGCGAGGACTACGACGAGGGCCACCTCCCCGGCGCGGAGCACGCCACCATCGAGGAACTCGAGGAGACCGTCGTCGACCGCGACTGGGCCGACGACGTGGTCGTCTACTGCTACATCGGGAAAACCTCGGTCCAGGCCGCTCGTCTCGTCGAGGAGTACGGCGACGCCGAGGCCGTCGCGAGCATGGCCGGCGGCTACGACGCCTGGGAGCCGGAATCGCTCGTGGCCTCGAGCGGCGACTGATTCCGGAGCGTTCGGCGGTATCTCAGGGCGCCGGCGGCTCCCCGTCGTAGGCGTCGCGATCGCCGTAGAAGTTGAGCATCGAGAATTTGAGCTTCGAGGGGTCGATGTCGATCAGATTCTCGCGTTCCTCGTGCGGGAAGGTGCTGTTAACGCTGTACTTGCCCAGGTCGGACTTGGCGTCTCGAGAGTAGCGCCGGTCGAGCAGCGCGCGGACGCCGATATCCTCCGGCGAGCGGATTACCCGGCCGAGCGCCTGGCGCGTCTTGCGCACGGTCGGAATCTCGACGGCGTAGCGCCAGCCGGTGTCGGTTCCGTCGAAGGCCGCGTCGTAGGCCTCCTGGACCGCCTCCGCCCGGTCGTCGAGGTGTGGGTAGGGAACGCCGACGACCAGGACGGTTCGCGCGTCGTCGCCGTCGAAGCTCACCCCCTCGGAGAGCGTTCCCCACAGCGAGGTACAGAGCACGGCGTCGTCGTCCGCGACGAACTTCCGGCGGAGCTCCTCGACGGCGACGCCCGGCTCGTCGACGTACACCGTCTTCTCGCAGCGGCGCTCGAGGCGTTCGGCGTACCGGCTCGCCTCGCCGTAGTTCGGGAAGAACGCGAGCGTGTTGCCGGGCGTCATCCGGACCGCGTCGAAGATGGCGTCGGTGACGTCCTCCTGGACCGCGGGGTCGTCCCGGTCCGAGGAGAACAGCGGCGGCGTCTCGACGGCGTACGTCCGGCGGTGCTCCTCGGGGAACTGCAGCCCGTAGGCCATCGTGATCGGGTCCTCGAGTCCCAGCACGTCCCTGGTGACGTCGAACGGCTGGAGCGTCGCGCTCATCAGGATCGTCGCCGAGACCTCCTCGAACAGTTGGCCGGTGACCTGCCGCGGCAGGCAGGTGTAGAGCTCCGCGCGGCCGTACACCTCGTCCGTGCCGGCGTCGCGCGTGACGGAGACGACCGGATACAGTCCCTCCTTGGCGCCCTCGTTCATCCACGCGCTGACGAACGCCGCCGCCTGTAAGGTCTGACACTCCGTTCGCGTCGCCGTCTCTCCCTCGCGGTAGGCCTCCTCGTACTCCTCGTCGAGTTCCTGGCCGAGTTCCATCGCGGCCTCGAGGTCGTCCTCGATGCCCTGACCCGAGTACTGCTGGAGGAACGCCAGCGTGAGGTCGTCCCGGCGGTCCTCGTTCGCGATCGAGACGTCCTCCCAGCCCTCGCCGACCTGCTCGCGCTCGCCGAAGCTGAAGGAGTCCTCGTAGGTGTCGACCAGCGCGCGGTGGAACGCCGAGAGGGCGTTCACCGCGTCCTCCGAGCGCGGATCGTCGCTCTCGGCGAGTTCGTCCAGCGCGGAGTCGAACGTTCGCTCCGAGCAGGTTCGCGTCGCGTGCTCGCGGGCGGCGTCCTCGACGTTGTGGGCCTCGTCGAAGACCGCGATGACGTCCTCGGGTTCGCGACCGAGCCACCGGAAGAACTGCTCGCGGATGGTGGAGTCGAGCAGGTGGTGGTAGTTACAGACGACCAGATCGACCCCCTCGATCCCTTCCTTCAAGAGTTCGTAGCCGCAGAACTCCCGTTGCTCGGCGTACTCGTATATCTCGTCGGGCGTGCGGACGCCGTCGAACAGCCAGGCGAAGAAGTCGTCCGTATCCTGCGTGAGGTTGTTCCGGTAGTAGTCACAGACGTTCTGGTCCTCGAGGTCCTCGAGTCGCTCCTCGATCGAGTCGAGTTCGTCCATGACGGCGCTGCGGGCGTCGGCGGCGGTACCGTCGCCGTCCCCCTGCTGGCTCTCGGTGAGGAGTTCGCGCTGGCGACGCTCGAGTTGCTCCCTGTCCTGTTCGGCGTCGACGACCGCGCGGGTGTTGTCCCGCAGGGCCTGACACTCCTCGTAGCCGACGTCGATGTGACACATCGAGCCCTTTCCCTTGAACACCACCGCGCGAATGGGTTCCTTGCGGGTGATCGCCCGGGCCTCGGCGACGAACTGGCGCATCTGCTGGTGGACGTTCGTCGTGATGACGACCGTCTTGTCCTGCTCGCGAGCGACCTCGAGTGCGGGAGCCAGCGACGAGAGGGTCTTGCCGGTCCCGCAGGCCCCCTCGAAGAGCACGTTCTGATCGCGCACGAGCGCGTTGTGGATGCGATCCATCGCCTCGCGCTGGTTCTCGTACGGCTGCTCGTACGGGAAAAAGCGCATGTACCCGGCTGTCTCGGACACGGACGATGATAGGTTCCCGCTTCGATAAAAGGGTTCGTCTCGGTCGGATACCGGTGGTCCGCTCGCGATCACGGGACCGTAGCGGCGATCGATTACCGGCCGGCGTACGCACGCTACAGGGACATACCGCTCGAGCGCTTCGCCTCGAACATGGCCATTCCCGGTTACGATTCCGGTGACGTCGCAGAGTTCACACTCGAGCGCGCGGGAGCCCGCGTCGACGTCGTCGCGGGCGTCGTTCCCGACGAGTTCGGTCTCGAGCGAAGCGTCCGGGACCCGCCGGCCGACGCCCTCGCGGAGCCGGTCGACATCGCCGGTCACGACGGGTTGCGAGCGGTGGAGGCGTTCCGGATCTCGCTCGTCTACGATCCGTCCGCCCTCCCGCCGGGTGCGAGTCCGACCGACGTCGGGATCGCCGTCGGAACCGACGACGGGTGGGACACCCTCGAGTCGACCGTCGATCTCGAGGAGACGACCGTGACGGCGACGACGAACGACCGGCCGTCGGGGTCGACGATCGTCGCGGCTCACTACAGCGAGCCCGGCGATCCGACCGAGTAACCGTCGTTCCGCGCTCCGCCGATCACACCTCGGGTTCGACGTAAACGCGTCGAACCTGCTCGTCTCGCTCGGCCAGGGCGCGCTCGAGTTCGGTGATTCGGTCGTCGATCGCCGCTCCGTCGAGTCCGGGTTCGAACGCGACGTCCGCGGCGACGAGCAGTTCCTCGGGGCCGAAGTACACCGTTCGGAAGTCGACGACCTCGGCGACGCCGTCCCAGTCGTCGACGACGGCGCGCAGTTCGTTCTCGGCGGGCGCCGGCAGACTCTCGCCGAGGAGGAGTCGCTTGTTCTCGAGCGCCAGCGCCACGGCGAACCCCATGAGTAGGAGTCCGATGAGCAGCGCGGCACCGGCGTCGTAGACCGGATTTCCGGTCTGTCGGGAGAGGTACACGCCGAACAGCGCGATTCCGGCGCCCGCGAGGGCGACCGTGTCCTCGGTGAGCGCGGTGAGCGTCGTCACGTCGCTGGTCTTCGAAAACATCTCGCGAAGCGACCCCCAGCCGTATTCGTCCATCTGACGTGTGGTCTCCGCGTAGGCCTTCTTGAACGCGTAGCTTTCGAACGCGATCGCGCCGAGCAGCACGGCGTAGTTGACGTAGACCGGATCGAACGTCGCCCCGAGCAGCGCGACGGGTTCGTTCGCGCGGTGGGCGCCGCCGTGCGTCAGCGCGTCGTACCCGTGCCTGGCGCTCTCCCAGCCGGCGATACCGAACAGCATCACGCTCACGAGGAAGCTGTAAAAGAACTGGGCCTTCCCGTGACCGAACGGGTGACTCCGCGTCGCTTCCCGGGCCCCGTAGCGGATCCCGATCAGCAGAAACACCTGATTTCCCGTGTCGGAGATGGAGTGGTACGTCTCCGAGAGCATCGCCGGGCTTCCGGTGAGGAGGAACCCGCCGAACTTCAGAACCGCGATCGCTGCGTTCGCGAACAGCGCGGCGATAACGACGGAGGTACTGCCGGCCATCGGCGGCGACTACGATCGTCACCCACAAAAAGCCGCGACCGGCCTCTCGAAATCGGCAGTTCGAGGGGATCGGATCGCGGCCTCGGTCCGACCGCGACCTCGTGTCGAAAGTGTCGTCCCCCTCGCGGCCGACCGCCCACTCATGATCGCGATCTTCTCGGATACGCACAGCACCGGCGGTCACGAACTCGCGGACGAGGCCCTGGAGGCGGCCCGAACCGCGGAAACCGTGATCCACGCCGGCGATTTCACGAGCACGACGGCGCTCGAAGCCTTCCAGAGCGAGTGCGATCGGCTGTTCGCCGTCCACGGCAACGCCGACAGCGCGGCGGTCCGGGAGCGACTGCCGACGGCGCGGGTCGTCGAGGAGGGCGGCGTCCGGTTCGCGGTGACGCACCGACGCGAGGGGGGCGCGACCGGGCTGGCGATGTTCGGCCGTTCGCGGGACGCCGACGTCGTCGTCTCGGGACACAGTCACCGACCGTCCGTCGTCGAAACCGACGACGTCCTGCTGTTGAACCCGGGGAGTCACGCTCAACCGCGCGGGAACCGGCCGGGGTTCGCCGTGCTCGAGGAAGCGGGAGACGAGTTGGTCGGCGAAGTTCGAGAACCGGACGGAACGCTCGTCTCGGAGTTCACCGTTGCGACTCGAGAATAGTCGTCGAAGCGGCGTCGACAGTGCTGCGTGTGGAGGGCAGCGTCAACGGGGACCGGTCCGGGACTGGCATAACCACCCGGAACCGCGTCCGGCGACAGTGGACCGGTGGCAGAGGGCAATCTGGCGCGTGGGCTGCGCCGGACGGGTGGCCTCGATGTCGACGGGCAGGCGGGATCGAGGCGCATCTGAAGCTACGAGACGGCTAGCAATATAGTCAGCGCAAGGTGAAAAACGAGTTTTAGCTATAGTAGCTACTGAAAGTCAGTGCACACCGATCGCACGGTGGGCGGCCGTGCGATCGGTGTGAACCGTTTTAGTTGGCACTACAATGGAGACGATCCCGGAGAATCGAGCTCGATACGGAACGTCGAAACGGTTTTGCAGGCCGACACTGTAGCGATCCAGTATGGTCACTTTCATTCCCGACGATCCCGTCATTATCGCGATCGTCCTGATCCTGCTGTCGCTGATCTTCTTCTCGTATCTGCTCCTTCGGCGAACGATCCTCGAGTTCCGCGACGGAATGGAAGGACGCTGAGGCGAGCAGCAGCGATCAGTCGAACGCCGCGGTGAGACGCGTGATCGCCCGATCGACCTCCTCACGCGAGACGCTGCGATGGGTACAGAACCGCAGGGTCGTCTCGCCGAACGCCGACGCCAGGATCTCCTCGTCGCGGAGTCGCTCGAGCGCGCCGTCGGCGTCCAGACCGATCCCCGAGACGTCCACGAGAACGATGTTCGTCTCCGGCTCCAGGACGTCGAGACCGTCGATATCGCGCATCTCGTCGGCGAGAAGACGAGCGTGCTCGTGGTCGGTCGCGAGGTCGTCGACGTTCTCGAGCGCCTCGAGTCCGGGCCCGGCGATGATGCCGGCCTGGCGCATCCCGCCGCCGAACAGTTTGCGAACCCGCCGAGCGCGCTCGACGAACGCTTCGGAGCCGGCGAGCATCGAGCCGACCGGCGCGCCGAGCCCTTTCGAGAGACAGAACATGACCGAGTCGACGGGCTCGGTGAGGTCGGTGACCGGGACGTCGAGCGCCGTCGCGGCGTTGAACAGCCGCGCGCCGTCGACGTGGACCGGGACGTCGCGGTCGTGAGCGGCGTCGGCTGCCGCTTCGATCTTCTCGGGTTCGATCGCGAGTCCGCCGCGGGCGTTGTGCGTGTTCTCGAGGCAGAGCAACCCCGTGCCGGCGCGGTGGAGGTCCTCGTCGGCGTAGCTCGCGTCGACCTGTGCGGGCGTCGGAACCCCGCGCGGATCGGCGTCGAGCATCCGCACCTGGAGGCCCGCGTGCTGGGCGAAGCCGCCGAGTTCGTACTTCACGACGTGGCTCTTGCGATCGGCGAGCACCTCCTGGCCGCGGTCGGTGTGGACGCGGGCCGCGATCTGGTTGCCCATCGTCCCGGTCGGGACGTAGAGCGCGGCCTCCTTGCCGACGCGGTCGGCGGCGCGGGCCTCGAGTTCGTTCACCGTCGGATCCTCCCCGTAGACGTCGTCGCCGACGTCGGCCGCGGCGGCGGCATCCCGCATCGCCTCGTCGGGCGTCGTTACGGTATCGGAGCGGAGATCGATCATGCGACCCGGTAGCCGGCGGATCGTCAAATAGCCGACGTTCCCGGCTTCCGGTGAGCGGAGGATTCAAGGCGTTCGTGTTTGTTCGCTGTCGTATGGACCCCGATCACGCAGCCTCCACCTCAGGACCCGGTCCGGGCGGAAGACCCGGCAGCGAGGGTCTACCCGGTACTCCTCGCGACGAACGGCCCCACTCGTTCCCGTGGCACGTTTCCCGCGTCCTGAACCGGTTCGGGGCGATCCTTTCCTTTGCACTCGTCCCGCTGCTGACCTCGCTCTTCCCGCTCGAGAACGGCGCCCGGGCGCTCGAGGGCGCTCGCGGGACGTCGATCAATCTGGAGTTCGCCCTGCCGACGCCGTTGCTCGACCTCTGGACGTTCGCTGATCCGCCCGAGCCGGCCGGCGGAGTCGGAGGACACGATTCGGCTCCGAATTCGTTCCCGACCGGGGACGAATCCCGCGGATCGACGGGTTCGGCCGGCGGACAGTTCGATCTGACCGTCGACACGCCCCTCGAAACTGTCGTCCTTCCGCTCGAGGGAGCCGGGCTCGAGACGATGGGCTGGGTCGCGTTCGTTCTCGTCGCCTACGCCGCGGTCGCGGCGGTACTCGCGGCCGTCTACGTCGGCGGACTCGATCGACGCCTCCGCGGCGAACCTGCGGCCGTCCCGACGTGTGCGACGGCGTACGGACCGCGCTTTTTCGCGTACAATCTCCTCGTCTACGGCGCGGTGGCAGCGCTCGTGCCGTTCGTGCTACTCTCGCCGGCCGTGCTCCTGCTGGCATTCCCTGCGCTCATCCTGCTGGCCTATCTCTTCTACGCCGCGCCGTTCCTCTTCGTCGTCGCGGACGACGGTGTGCTCGAGGCGTTCCGACGGTCCTACGGGTTCGCGGTCGGCGAACGCGCGTACCTCACGTTCGCGCTCTGGCACGTCGGCGTCGCGGTCGTCAGTTCGCTCGTCCTCTCGCTGTTCGTCAGCGCCGGGGGCGTCGGATTTCTGCTCGCGCTGCTCGCTGCCGTCCCGCTCGCGCTCGTGCTGACGGCGGCGTCGGTCTCGTTCGTCCGGGAACTGGTCGAGGCGGAGGCGGTAGAACGACGTGTCTGAGGAACGCCACGGACCGAGTGTGCACGCACAGCAACTCATCACCGTCCTGCGACTCGCGGCGGTCGTCCTCCTCGTGACCGGATTCGTCGGCTGGGCGACGGGGGAAGCGGCCGCGTTCTCGCTCGAGTCGCCGTTTACGATCGCGTTTCTCGTCGGCGTCGCCTGCGCGGTGGCGTCGATCTACCTCGGCGTCTTCCTGGCGAACCGGGACGACTGACCGGCGGCGGGGGATTTCGATTCGAAAACGGTATGACCACCGTGGCAGAATTTGCGTCACATGGACGCACGTATCCGGGAACACGCCGAGATCATCGCGAACCACTCCGTCGACCTCCAGGTGGGGGATAACGTCGTCGTCGACGCACACCCCGTCGCCGAGGACCTGGTCGTCGCCCTCCACGAGGTGATCGGCGACCACGGCGCCAACCCGATCACGACCAGCCAGCGAACCGGGAAGCGCCAGCAGCGCGCCTACCTCCGGGCGGCCGACCCCGATTTCGAGACGCCCGAGCACGAACTCGCGCTCATCGAAAACACCGACGTCTACATCGCCATCCGGGCGAGCGACAACGTCACCCAGACCAGCGACGTCGAGCCCGAGACGCAGGCGGCCTACCAGCAGGCTCACCAACCCATCCTCGAGGAGCGGCTCTCGACGCGCTGGTGTCTCACTCAGTACCCGGCGCCGGCGAACGCCCAGCTCGCGGAGATGAGCACGGAGGGCTACGAGAACTTCGTCTGGGACGCCGTCAACAAGGACTGGGACGAACAGCGCGACCACCAGTCGAACATGGTCGAGATCATGAATCCCGCCGAGGAGATCCGGATCGTTAGCGGCGACACCACGGACGTCACGATGTCGATCGACGGCAACCCGACGCTCAACGACTACGGCGAGCACAACCTCCCCGGCGGCGAGGTCTTCACCGCACCCGAACCCGACTCCGTCGAGGGCGAGGTGCTGTTCGACATGCCGCTGTACCACCAGGGACGGGAGATCACGAACGTCTCCCTCGAGTTCGAGGGCGGCGAGGTCGTCTCCCACTCGGCCGCGAAGAACGAGGACGTCCTGACGGAGGTGCTCGAGACCGACGCGGGCGCCCGCCGACTGGGCGAACTCGGGATCGGGATGAACCGCGACATCGACCGGTTTACCTACAACATGCTGTTCGACGAGAAGATGGGCGACACCGTCCACATGGCCGTCGGCCGCGCCTACGACGATACCGTCGGCGAGGGCAACGAGGCCAACGACTCCGCAGTTCACGTCGACATGATCGTCGACATGAGCGAGGATTCGTTCATCGAAGTCGACGGCGAAGTGGTGCAGCGGAACGGGACGTTCCGATTCGAGGACGGGTTCGAAGAGTAGCGCGGTTCTCACTCACGTCGTTCGTTTCGAACCGTGGATCGGAATAGCGTGCAAGTAGCGTGCAACGCGAGCCGTGAAGAATAGCATCCGCGACGAACGGAGCGAGTCGCGGCCTTTTTCATCGAAGTCCGCAAGCGCTGCGCGCTTGCGGGCCCGTCAGAAATCGAAGATTTCTGAGGATGTTTTTGCGCCCAGCGCGGGACCGATGGTCCCGCGAGCCGTGCGAACGGGCACGAAGTGCCCGTGAGCAGAGAGTGGTGGCGAGCGGAGCGAGCCACCCGAGCGGAAAAAGTTCGGTGTTTATGATCCCGGAACGACTAGCGGACGCATGGCAGTGCTCGTCGCGTACGACGGTTCGGCGCCGGCACAGAAGGCGGTAGAGTACGCGTTTTCGTCCCACGCCGACGAGGAGATCATCCTGTTGCGCGTCGTCGAAGCGGCGGACGGCTCTACCGAAGCCGGCATCAATCTCGTGAAGGAAGCGCTCCAGGACCGAGAGGAGGAGGCCTCGACGGAACTCGAAGACGCCACGGCGGTACTCGATACCGACGACGTCGAATTCCGGACGGAGACCGCCGTCGGCAAGCCCGAACGTGAGGTCGTGACGTTCGCCGAGGAGCACGACGTCGACCACATCGTGATCGGGAGCCACGGACGAGAAGGCGTCTCCCGCGTCCTGCTCGGCAGCGTCGCCGAGAAGATCGTCCGTCGGGCGCCGGTCCCGGTTACCGTCGTCCGCTGAGTGGGGCCGTCAGTCCTCTCGAACGGGACGACTCGCTGCGTGTTACTCACCTTCCCCTCGACCGCCAGCGACTTCCCCCGCGCGCTCCGGGAGATCGCTCGCGAGGGAGACGATCGCGTCGACGGCGTCTCCGCGAGCGACGCGAGCGGAGGCTCGTCGGAGCTTCGCTCCGACGGTGACCTCGAGATCGCCGGGACTCGAGACGTCAGACTCGACGAACGCTCCTTACGATAGCAGCCGCCTGAACGTCGTTACCCACCAGTCGCGAACCCGGACGGAGACGATCGATACCACCCGTTCTCGGCGCTACGTGTTGCGTATCGACGCGTCTGCGTCGTCGACGATCTCGATGTCGCCGAGCTGGATCGCCGGCTGGTGCTCGCAGATGTAGGTTTCCATCTCATCGGTTGCGGTAAACGCGAGCGTTTCAGTTCCGCCGACGTCGGCGACGACGTCGGTCGCGTACTCGTCGACGAGCTGCTCCTCGGCGTCGTAGATCGCCAGATTGTGCTTGACGTTGTCCCGGTTCTCCCAGGTGATCTCGTACGGACGACCCTCGAAGAGCACCAGGGTCGGATTCTCGACGCGGTCGATGTGTGACGGTTCGACGCCGACCCAGCCCCCGACGTAGCCGTCGAAACGGATCCGTTCGACCTCTCGCCACGCCTCGGGACTGGTGTCTCCCTCGATCGTTTCCGCCACGTCCACGATGGGTTCCGACTCGTCGCCTCCGTCGCTCTCGTCCTCGCCGCGTAGACAGCCGGCGACGGACGCGGTCGCGACCGTCGCAGCCGCACCCGACAGGAACGTTCGCCTGTCCGCGACGTTCGGAGCCATTATCGGTGGTACGTGACTGAACGGCATAAGTTGCATCCACGCGCGGAGTACGTCCCACTCGCCGCAATCGCTACGTACCGCGCACACTGGGTCGGGACCGCCTCCCGTAGCGTCGGCCGGTGGCGTCACAGGCCTGAACTCGAGGACGCCCGGAGACGGATACCGCGGAAATTAGCCTCACGCGCCGGGAATCGGTATCTCGTTGGATTCGGAGCGACGTTTTCCCTTCACACGCAGGCTCAACCGCTTCACGTAGAACCTCCCTAGCTCAGAATCCAGAAGCGGAAAACAGGGCGCTGTCACCGAATTCGTCGGTACCGTTCGAGTTCGGATATCGGCGCTCGACTGATAGCAACGGCCCGGTGACGGCTTGCTCGAGGGCCGATACGACAGGCGCAGTCCAACAGAGACATCCATGAAAACTAGCCTCGAGGTAGAGTACTGGGTCATCGACGACGATGGCGACCTGGTACCCCCCGAAACGCTGCTCGACGTCTCGAAGCAGATCGACCCCGAGTTCGTCGAGCCGATGCTCGAGATCAAGACAACCCCGTGTTCGTCGACGACCGAACTCCGCGAGGAGTTCCTCGGCCGAATCAGGACCGTCGTGGACGCAGCCCGCGAACGGGATAAGCGACTCGTCCCGTTGGCGACGCCGTTGCACGCCTCGCCGGCAGAGATCCCCTACCGCGAGAAGCGGGGAACCGACCTCCAGCGCCGGATCGTCGGGCCGACGTTCGACGACGCGCGCGTCTGCGCCGGCACGCACGTTCACTTCGAGCAGTCGAACGTCGTCGACCAGCTCAATACGCTCACCGCACTCGATCCCGCTTTCGCGCTCGTCAACAGTTCGTCGCACTACCGCGGCGAACGGATCCACGACTGTGCACGCCCGTACCTCTACCGGCGCTCGTGTTACGGGGCCTGTCCCGAGCAGGGTCAGCTCTGGCCCTACGTCGACAGCGTCGCCGAGTGGGAAGCGCGTCTCGAGGACGCTTACAACGGGTTCCGCGAACGCGCGCTCGAGTACGGCGTCGATCCGGACGCCTTCGACGACGAGTTCGATCCCTACGACGCGGTCTGGACGCCGGTCCGGCTGCGAAAAGCGATGCCGACGGTCGAGTGGCGCTCGCCCGACACGGCCCTGCCGAGTCAGGTGCTTCAGCTGGCGGAGACGGTTCGGTCGATCGTCACGCACGCCGACGCCCGCGGCACCACTATCGACGGCACCGACGCGTCGACCGGCGCCACCGGTGGCGAAATGCCGCTCCCCGCGTTCGAAACCGTCGAGGAAGTCACCGACACCGTGATCCACGACGGTCTCGAGGACTCGGGCGTTCAGCGTTACTTGCAGGAACTCGGGTTCTCCCCCTCGGCGTACGATCCGCTCGCGGCTCGAATGCCCGACTCGCGGCTCACGAAAGCCCGCGCGAAGAACCTGCGACTCGAGGCCGCGAGACGGCTCGAGGCCGACCTCGAACGGCCTCGCGTTCGAGCCTGATCCTGCGCGTTATGGAAACGCGTTGCCGATAGCCGGCAGTTACCGTCGATCGAGCCACCGCTGGCCGGTCCGGAGCGCCGTCGGAATCTCGTCGGCGAACGAACACCGCTCGCGCTCCGTCTCGCAAGGGTTGCCCATCGCGACGTCGATCTCCGGCGATCCGCCCTCGAAGATGGCCGTGCTCGCGGTCGTCAGTTGCCCGAACGCGTGCGGTTCGTCCGTCTCGGGCTCCGGGTGCCGACAGATCGAGTCGTCACCGGGCCCGTTCTCGTGATCCCGCGCGAACGTCCACAGGTCGTCTCGATCGAGCCGCTCGTCGCCCTCGAGCAGCGACAGCGCCCGTTCTCGTCGCCTGATCGAACTCCTCGTCTCGGTCGACTCCGACAGCACGAAGTGATTCGTTCGCGTCACGACACTCTCGTCGTCGACGGCGATCCGCTCGGCGACCGGATCGATCTCGAGCAGGACGGCGTCGGCCTCGTCGGCGAGAAACAGCGTCTGTCCCATCAGCCGGCGCGTCGGACGGGACTCGAGCAGCGTCCGAGCCTCCTCGACGGTGGCACACTCCTCTAGCAGCATGCGGATGACCGTCCCGTTTCGAAGCTGCTCCTCGGGATCGACGTCGTCTCGCTCGCTGTCGATGTAGGTGTTCGCCGCGACCAGCCCCTGGTCGTTGACCCCCTTGAAGACCGAGATCGTCCCGCAGGTGTCGACGGTCAGGAATCCGTAGTAGTCGTCGATCGGCGGCTGTTCGACGACCGACTTCGGCCGGGCACCTCGACCCGCGATATCACGGTTTTTGAGTACGAGCGGGCCGTCGGCCGGCGCGTCGGCGGTGTCCGCGGCCGACTCGGAATCGACCTTCGACGGCGCAACGAGCGCGTTCGTACATCCCTTCGGATGCTTCTCCGTGCGCCCCGCTCCGTCGGCCAGTTCCTCACAGAGTTCCGAGTACGCGAAGACGTACGCTTCGTAGACGTCCGGATCGACGTCGAACTCCTCGGCCATCGCCTCGTAGGCCCGGCGGTGGCGATCCGGCAGGCTCTCGCGACTCCGACGGCCGTACTCGAGCAGCGGTTCGAGATCGACCTCCTGCTCGGCGATCGCCGACGCGAGTTCGTCGACGGCCCACTCGACGACCTCCCGCTCGGTCGCCGCGCGACGGCGCGCTTGCTCGGCGAACGTGTCCGAGTCGGCGATCGTTTCGGTGTACGCGGTCGTCTCGACGTCCGTCTCGTTCATATCTGGAAAAGCGGCTCGAGCGGGTTGTATCGGCGGCCTGCACAGTGAACCGATGCGGCCGTCGACAGAGGCGGAGACGGTACCCCCGACCGGTAGCGCCCCCTCGAGAATTGATTTCGCGGTGAAAAGCTACGATATCAACAGTTGTATCGTTCGCAACAGCTGGCACAGCGGGATTTGAACCGGAGCCAGACGGTCGGTTCACTCGTCACTTTGTGGCTCGTTCACGGGCACGATAGGATTTGAACCACGGTCACAGCGAAGCTACTCCCTGATTCAAATCCCACGCGGTCCTCGATTCGTTGCTCGCGTTCGCTCGCAACAGAATCAGCGGGCACGATGGGATTTGAACCCACGACCGTCGGATTAGAAGTCCGACGCTCTTTCCGGACTGAGCTACGTGCCCTCGAGTACGAATCGTCCATCGAGCGATATAAGCGGTTGGAATTCCGCCAGCCGCGCCGCAATACCGCGAACAGGAGGTCGACCGAGTCACGGGAGTCCGCGTCGCGAACCAAGTCGAGACGACCGCCCCGAGGCACTCGACTACACCCGAAAGAACAGCTGAACGCGACCGGCGGTGCGTCGGGCCCGAGGACCCCGAACGTCGCGAGGCGGGCAGCGACCACCGCGTCGACCCGCTGTCAGTGACACCCCATTTCGGCCCTCGAGCCGTCGCGCGGAGACCAGCACGCGGTACGTGCCAGTGTCTATCGGCCAACTGGTCGAACCGAAGAGGAAGGTGACCAAAACTGACGTCAGCCCAGTCCGTCAGCCGTTGTCTGCCGCGTTAGAGACCGTCGTCGTCTTCTTCTTCGTCGTCCATGCTGGCGTTTTCTTCTTCGTCGTCCTCGCCGAGGCCGTCATCCTCCTCGTCGTCCTCGCCCATTCCGTCGTCCTCCTCGTCGTCTTCGCCCATGCCGCCGTCTTCGTCCGTCTCGTTGTCTTCCTCGCCGAGGCCGTCATCCTCCTCGTCGTCCTCGCCCATGCCGTCGTCCTCTTCGCCCATCTCGTCGTCTTCCTCCATTCCGTCTTCCTCCTCGTCGCCGAGGCCGTCGTCTTCCTCTTCGTCGTCGTCCATACAACCTGCGATAGCTGCGACCGCACCAGCGCCGACTACCTTCGTGAATCGGCGCCTGTCGAGGGATGGTTTTGTCATGGTATGCACTCGGGTGCAATGGCAGACTGGTAAATAACGGACCGACTCGGTTTCGACGATTGGGTTGGATTCAGACGAGTTCTCAACGGTTCGATCCGGACGCGTAAACGGTTGCAAAAATGATCGTTGTTTCGGTACTGAAAGCACTGAAAGACCGGAGACGTCCGAATTCCGTATCGTTATCGAGTCGACATCGCGAAATAATTAGCATCCGAGAGGCCAGATCGACCGGACGCGGTCCGACTATATCGATCGCTAATGAGTTGCAATAGAGACAACCGGGCCGCTATCCACGGGCTAGCGGAACGAACGCTCTCGAGCGACGAACACAGCCCTTATGCACGTCTCCGCGGTACGTTCCCTCGATGCACGTCATCGGAACGGTGGGACTTCCCGGCAGCGGCAAGGGCGAGGCCGCCACCGTCGCACGCGAGGAGGGAATCCCCGTAGTGACGATGGGCGACGTCGTCCGCCAGGAGACAGCCGACCGCGGACTCGACCCCGCGAAAGACCACGGGAGCGTCGCCCAGGCGCTGCGCGACGAGAACGGACCGGCGGCCATCGCCGAGCGCTCGCTCCCGATGATCGAAGACCGCCTCGAGGACCACGACACGGTGCTGGTCGACGGCATCCGATCCGACGTCGAAGTCGACGTCTTCGAGGAACGGTTCGAGGAGTCGTTCACGCTCGTCAGCATCGAGGCCCCCTTCGAGCTTCGGGCCGAGCGCATCGACGCCCGCGGCCGCGACGTCAGCGAGGACGGCGGCGGCGAGGCGCTCGCCGCTCGCGACGAGCGCGAGCGGGGCTTCGGCATGGACGACGCGATGGACCGCGCCGACGTCGTCGTCGAGAACACCGACTCGCTCGAGGCGTTCCGCGAGCGGATCCGGGCGATCGTCGAAGACGAGTCGCGCGCGGCCGAAAACGCAGGAAACGAGCTACGACAGCCATGACAGAGATCTACCGCGTCGACGTCGAGATCACGGCACCAGTGTACGACACCGAAGTGACGAGCCGCGTCGCAGACGCCGTCATGAACGTCTTCCCCAACGCCGAACTCGAGGAGGAGTTCGGCGAGATCAGAGGTGAGACCCACTCGCTTGATCACTTCTCCGAACTGTTGCACCGCCAGGAGATCCTCGATACCGCCCGCGGCGAGTTCTTCGCCAACCGCGAGGGCGACACCTTCTCCTTTGCGCTGAAGAAACAGGCAGCCTTCGAGGACCGGGTCAACTTCTCGGTCGGCGAACCGGACGAACTCGGCGAGATCACCGTTCGAGTGCGCGTCGAAGAACCGGATCTCGAGAGCTACGTCGACCAGATCGCACCGCCGACCGAGGACGGCAGACCGGTCGACACCTGAGCCGACTCGAGCGGCCGGCCGCGTCGACGGTACGAGGGCACGGTGTTGATAGGGTGGACCGGTGTAGGTCGTCGGTATGCACCGCACGATACCCGTCTCGGAGATCATGGTCACCGACGTCGTCACCGCTCGGCCGGACGCGACCGTCGCCGACGCTGCAACGCTGATGCGAGACGATCGCGTCAGTTCCGTCGTCGTCGTCCGCGACGACCGGCCGATCGGGATCGTCACCGAGGGTGACTTCGCAACCTGTCTCTGCGACCGGCAGGATCTTCGCGGCGTCGAACTCGCCAACGTGATGGCGCGTCCGCTCGAAACGATCGCGGCGGACGCGTCGATCGTCGACGCAGCCGAGCGATTACGGGCGACAGGTCTCGAACACCTCCCGGTCACTGAACCGGACGACGGTTCCGGAACGAACGAGGGCGGAGCCGACGGGGACGGCGAACTCGTCGGTATTCTCACGACCACGGAGCTCTCCTACTTCGTCCCGCACCTCCTTCGCCACGTGGGTGGCGTCGACGCCCAGCCACCGAAGCGCCGGGTGCGAACCGACACCCAGTACGAGCGCGACGACTGGGAGTTCGAGTACCACGGCGAAGACGAATCGACCGTGTCGGTCGGCGACGTCGCCACCTTCTCGAAGAACCTCTCCGCCGAAGACGTCGAGGACTTTGCCGAGGTAACCGGCGACACGAATCGGCTCCATCTCGACCCGGAGTACGCCGCCGAGACGCGCTTCGGGGAACCGATCGTTCACGGCGTCCTCGCGAACGGGCTGATCAGTGCGGCGCTCGCGCGGCTTCCGGGCCTGACGATCTATCTCTCCCAGGAGAGTAGCTTCCTCGCGCCGATCTCGGTCGGCGACCGCGTGACCGCCGTCTGCGAGGTGACCGACGACCTCGGGCGCTCGAAGTACCGGATCGAAACGACCGTCCGCGACGGTTCCGACGAGGTCGTCCTCGAGGGCGACGCGGTCGTTCTCATCGACGAACTGCCGCCGGAATCGATTCTCGAGCGGACGGCGACGGCCTAGCAGTCTTCGACGGACTCGAGAGCCGTCTCGGCGTCGTCCCGTCGCCGCCGTGCGGTGTGCGGATCGCGATTCGTCGCCGCCTCGGCGGCCGCGACGAAGTGGTCGGCCGCGGACGCGAGGGAAGCGTTCTGGCAGAGTCCGGTCTCGAAGTGCGATTCGAGTCCCGTCGGCGCATCTTCCCGTCCGTCTTCGAGGCTCGTCGTCGCCGCGGCGAACGCCGCCTCGGCGTCACGGAACGACTCCTCGGCGCGCTCGTACTCCTCGTTCTCGTCGTGTGCTTCGCCGCGCTTGAGACACTCGTACCCCCCGACCGTCGACTCGAGGGCAGTCACGAGCGCGATCGTCGACGCCAGAACGTCGCCGAGCGCCGACGCACCCGATTCGATCTCCGCGAGGTCGACGATCGAGAGCGCCGCGAGTCTGTCGGCGTCGAGCGACTCGAGGTCGGATACGGCAGTGTCGAATCGATCGTCTGCACGGTCGAACGTCTCGGCCAGTTCGTCGACGGTCTCCGACGCGTCCTCGAGTCGCCGGTCCGCGATGGCGTCGGAGACCGCGTCGACGTCCTCCTCGTGGGTCTCGTCGGTGACGGTTTCGGTGACGTCGACCAGGGCCTCGAGAACGTCCGCGTACGCCCGCAGTTCGTCGACGTCCGGCCGACGATCGTCCTCGAGTTCGGTCGCGGCGGTCTCGAGGAACTCCCGCGCGGCGGCGAGCAGTTCCCGCGGCTCCTCGGGGTCGAACGCCGCACCCTCTGACTCGAGGTCGTCGGTCTCGAGTGCGAGCGCCGCATCGTTCAGTCGCCCGACCGCCCGGGCGAGCGCCCGTTCGCCGGTGCGGTCCGCAACGTCGACGTCGCTTTCGTCGTCCGATCCGACGGTCGCATCGACCTCGTCGAGACAGCCGGCGATTGCACTACAGCACGCGAGAGAGAGTCCGATCCGAAGATAGTGACGACGATCCATTCGTACTCGACCATACGTCTAGAATACAATGAACGTACTGGATAGCTCGTCTCCAAGAGACTTCCGCGACGGAAGGTCGAGGCGGCGAGAATCGGACGTTATCCGAACGGACCCATGCCGCCCATACCGCCGCCGCCACCGCCGCCCTGTTGCATCTGTTTCATCATGCGCTGCATCTCCTTGTCCGATCCCATCCCCTGGAACTGCTTGATCGTCCGTTCCATCATCTTGTACTGCTGGAGCAGTTCCCGAACCTCCTCCTCGCTCGTCCCGGAGCCGCGCGCGATGCGTTCGATCTGGCTCGCGCCGATCGCCTTCGGATACTCCTTCTCGGCGTCGGTCATCGAATCCATGATCACCGTGAAGCTTCGCATGCGATCCTGAGTGACGTCCATCGCGTCGTCGGGAAGCTGATCCTTGATCCCGCCGCCGAAGCCGGGGATCATGTCCATCACCTGGTCGAGCGGCCCCATGTTGTTCATCGCCTCCATCTGTTTTTGCATGTCGTTCAGGGTGAACTGGCCCTTGAGCATGTCTTCGGGGTCCCACTCCTCCTCCTCGACGTCGGTCTGCTCCATGGCGCGCTCGACGCGCTCGGCGAGCTGGCCGAGGTCGCCCATCCCGAGCAGCCGCGAGATGAAGCCGTTGGGTTCGAACCGCTCGATGTCCTGGACCTCCTCGCCGGTCCCGAGGAACGCGATCGAACTGTCGGTCTGATCGACGGCAGTCAGGGCACCGCCACCCTTCGCAGTACCGTCCAGTTTGGTGATGACGACGCCGTCGATCCCGATCGACTCGTCGAACTGCTGGGCCTGGTCCTTCGCACCCTGGCCGATCGCCGCGTCGAGGACGAGCAGCGACTTGTCGGGATCGACCGTCTCCTCGATCTGCTCGATCTCGTCGATCAGGTCCTCCTCGAGCGCGTGGCGACCTGCCGTGTCCACGATGTGGACGTCGGCCTCGCTCGTCTCCTCGAGGCCGTTGCGAGCGATCTCGACCGGGTCGTCGTTGTCCGGGTTGCCGTAGAAGTCGACCTCCGCGCGCTCGCACATCTCCTTGGCCTGATCGTAGGCGCCGGGCCGGAAGGTGTCCGTCTGGACGACCGCCGGACGAAGGCCCTTCGTCGAGAACCACCAGGCCATCTTCGCGGCGGAGGTCGTCTTCCCCGACCCCTGCAGGCCCGCCAGGAGGATCGTCTGCTCCTCGAGCGGCAGATCCGTCGACTCGCCGATGAGGTCGACCAGTTCCTCGTAAACGATGCGGAGGACGAAGTCCCGCGCCGGGGTACCGGCGGGGGGTTCCTCCTCCAGGGCACGCTCTTTGATGTTGTCCGACAGCTCCATCACCAGCGAGACGTCGACGTCGGCGGAGAGCAAGGAGCGCTGGATCTCCTTGACGATCTCCTCGATGTCCTCCTCGCTGAGTCGTGACTTCCCGCGGAGTTTGTCGAGGGTTCCCCGCAGTGAACTCCCGAGATCGTCGAGTACCATTTGCTCGGTGTACGTGGCGACGGTGTTAAAGGCTTTTTCTCGGCCGTCAGCGTCCCCTCGTCGGGGTCGGTCATCACTCACAGCGGTCGACAGTCGTGGTTGCGCACGGGGCAAAGAGTCGATAGCAGGTCGATTAATTTCACGGATCGACGTCATGAATGCCGTACTGAGTACTGAGAATGGAACTCTCTCGGCGTCGTCGGTGATTTCCGCTCGCAACGTTCGAACCAGCCGCCGCGGTGAGATGCGAACCGAACGGCGGACAGCTGCTCGGATACGAATACTGCGCGTCGAACCGCGCTGAAAACCCCGCGTGAATCCTGGACTCAATCGAGTCCGAAACAGTTGTACGGCTGAAAACACTCCACTATTGATTAGATAGTATTGTGACTGGATTTCGTGCTCGTTCGTATGGCTACGTGGCGACGACGATCCGTACTGGCAAGCTGTGCAGCGCTCTCGACGACCGGCGCGCTCGCGTCGATCAACTCGACGGCCGCGAAGTCGACGGGTTCGGGGGAGACGACCTCGAGTTCGGTTACGGTCGGCGACCCGGAGGGGTGGTCTTCGGATCGCGGGAACGCCGCGAACTCGCGGTACCTGCCGCTCGAGGACGAGTTCCCGGAACCGGACACGGAGGCCTGGCGGTACGATTTCTCGGAAGCCGGCCGCGTCGCGAAGGGTCGAGTCGCGGTCGTCGACGGTCGGGTCTACGTCCAGACGGATACCGAACTCCTCGCACTCGACGCCGACGACGGCGAGCTCGAGTGGGAGACCGAGATTTCGTCGGAGGGGAGGCCGACGGTTGCCGACGACACGGTCTACGTCGGTAGTCAGGGGTACGTCGCGGCGCTCGACGCGGCGGACGGCTCGGTCCGGTGGGAACGGGAGTTGGATACCGACGACCAGATTCTCAGTCCAACAGCCACCTACGGCTCGATTTGCGTCGTTGCCGCCGGGGCGCTATATGCACTCAACGCCGAAGACGGGTCAGTTCAGTGGGACCGTGACGAGATCGAAGTACGACCGGATAACGAGGAGGCGGGCGATCCCGTTTCGACGTCGTTCGCTGGGGAGACGATTGCCGCTGTGAACGGTTCTGTCTACGCCATAACTGACGGCGCCGAGTTCAGCAACACCGATCCGGACACCTTCACATACAGCGGTGGGATCGCTGCACTCGATGCGGCGACGGGCGACCGCGAGTGGGGAATCGTGTTCGAGGACAACGTTCCCGGATCCGCCGTGCCCATCGTGACTGACGAGTTCGTCTACGCGCCGTACCTGTCGGGTGGGAGAGAGACCGGACCCCTGCTCGATCCTGACACAGGTGAGCACCTGGGAGATTCGGAGCGGACGGTGGCCGGAACGTCCGACGTTCGAATCACTGCATTCCCCGGCGAGATCAGCGCACACTCGTACGACTCCGGGGAGAACTGGACCATCACCTCCAATGGACTTCATTGGAACGTCCCACTCGTAGTCGGGAAGACGCTGGTGGTCTACCACTGGCTGCAAGAAGACTGGCAGGAGTCGGAGTATCCCGACCCTGCAATTCTCGGATTCGACCTGGAAGACGGGTCGATAAAGTGGGATCTGAAAGTCGATTGGATCGATGAGATCGTCGCCGTCGACGAGAACACGGTCTACGCCGAGATTCATTCCGAACTCGTCGCGTTCCGCGCCTCCGATGAAGAACCGGACGAGAGCGATCCGGACGACGAGGACGATCCGGACGACGACGAATCGCCCCAGGACGACGACGCCGAAGATGACCCCTGCTGCGAGGACGAAGACGATAACGGCGATTCCGATGCCGGCGACGGGAGCGACGATTCCGAGATCGGTGACGGGAATGACGATTCCGGTATCGGCAACGATGGCGAGAGCGACGAGGACGACGGTGTCGGCGGGAACGGAGACGACACCGACGACGGATCGAACGAACCCGACGACGCCGGAGCGGACGACGGCGCGACCGAACCGGACGGGGACGACGGCACGTCCGGCTTCACGACCGGTGCCGGACTCCTCGGCGGTGCGCTCGGCCTCGAGTGGCTGCGCCGGAAGGCCGGCGTCGACGAATCGACCGTCGCGGACGAACCGGCCGAGTAAGGGCCCATCGTTCGAATTGACCGCCGACTCGTGCCGAATTCGCGCTATGTAGTCGGCACGTCGCTACCAAAGTCACCGGTAGCTGATAGAAGGAACCGCGTTAGGTTTGCACTCTCTACGTAACACATACTCCGGGCGCTTTCGTCGCGAATTGTGGTATCGCGGTGTCGGAGCGTATTTCACCCGCCCGCCAACAACGGTACGGTATGACCACCGATCCGGAGATCGACGTCAGCGAGTACCCCGCCCTCGAGGACGCCGACGTCACCGTCCGCGTCGAGAGCGGGTTGTACATCGCCGACGACGAGGTGACGGGTGTCTCGAGTCAAGGTCCCACCGAGGAGGAAGCGATCGCGAACCTCGCCGAAGCCGTCGACACCTACACCGACGGCCAGTCTGACGACACCGGCGACGACTGGCTGTAACGACTCCCGAACCGGTCGCTGCAACCCCGTCGAACTCCAATTCTGTAGCTGTGGTTTCGTCTGAAACGACTGTTGCGTAGAGAGTGCGAACCCAACGCTGGTATCTCTAGCAGCTACCAGCGGTGATGGCAGAGTCGTAACAAATACGAGGCGCGACTGCAGTACGCCGCGTTCCTCCTCTGAGAACGGGTCGAACGGTATCCGTTCGGGTGATTCGTGATATCACGGTTCCCGAAAGTCGTTTATTTTAGATCCTGCTATCCACTATGTCGCCTTTCCTGCGGTAGGCGCGAGGTTCGAAGACATGACAAAGGTGCAGAATATGACGTTGTTCGGTGTGCTCGCTGTCGTGTGGGGATCAGGATTCACTGCAATCGAAATTGGGCTATACTCACTTCCACCACTTCTCTTTGGAGCGCTCCGCTTCGATATCGCTGCACTCGTCTTCTTCGGACTGGTCGTCGCAAGCCGCGCGCAGTGGCTCCCACGGACACGCGAAGACGTCGGACTCGTCCTGACGACAGGAATCCTGCTTATCGGTGTGCACTTCGCACTCCTGTTTCTCGGGCAAAGCTACGTGACCAGTGGTGTCGCAGCGATCGTGCTGAGCTTTACGCCGATCGTTACCCCTGCACTCGCGCTCAAACTCCTTCCGGCGGAACGCGTCCGAGCAATGGACGTTCTCGGCTTACTCGTCGGGTTCGCCGGTGTTATCGCCATCGCCACCGCCGGGGGATCCTTCGGCGGCCGACTGATCGGTGTCGTGCTCCTGCTCGCAGCGGCCGTCGCGTTCGCGCTCGGATCCGTGCTCACGCAACGGTTATCCAGAACCCTTCCGCTCGTCTCACTGCAAGCCTGGTCGATGCTGGTCGGCGCAGCGACCCTCCACGCAACCAGTCACCTCCACCCGCTGGAATCCGTCTCTCACGTAGACTGGACTGCATCCGCCCTCGCCGCAATACTCTACCTGGGGATCGTCTGCACCGTCGGCGGCTTCCTGCTCTACTTCACGTTGCTCGACCGTATTGGGGCGACCAATTCGAACCTCATCAGCTACGCAACGCCGATCGTCGCCGCAGTGTTCGGTATGGCCGTCCTCGGAGAACCGATTACGAGTACGATGGTACTCGGCTTCGCGCTCATCGTCGTCGGATTCGCACTCTGTAAGATCCGTCCGCTCTGGAAACTCGCTCGTACCGTCCAGCGCTCGCGACAGACTCCACCCGTGCCCGGAGCAACGACAGTACGAGTTCACGGGAACGACTACTCCCGCACGTATCGCGGGAACGAGTACACCTCGTCTCCTCCCCACACGCGTGACGAGCACCCGATCGCAGACGATTAACAGACCGGGCCGGGAGACAGCGTCGGATACTTTTTCTCGAGCAGGCGGCCGAAAGACAGAGCCAGCACCGAAGCGTCTAATGCACGCGATTTCGGTGGCAGACGGTCGTTCGTGTCGTCTCGTCCCGCCGAGTCGTAGCTGAGTTTGGATCCGGACACCGTCGCTGCCCGATTCGCCGTTCGCACGTCGTTTCACACGCACCCCGCCGTTTTACGATCGTATTCGCCGTCGTATAGATGGTATGGACGAGTTCGATATCGTCGTGATCGGCGGCGGATCGGGGAGTCAAGTAGCCACCGCGGCGGCCGACGAGGGACTCGAGGCCGCCGTGATCGAACCCGGACCGCTCGGCGGCGCCTGTATCACCAGGGGCTGCGTTCCCTCGAAGGCGCTCATCCACCGGGCCGACGTCGTCGACGAGATCCGCCGCGCGGAGGAGTTCGGCGTCGAGGCCGACCTCGAGGGAATCTCCTACGCCGAGATCACGTCGTCGATCCGCGAGACGGTCTACGGGAAGGCCGACCGGCAGGAGGAATCGCTCGAGGACGACGAGCACGTCGCCCTCTTCCGCGGCGAGGGACGGTTCGTCGGCGACCACGAACTCGAGATCGATCTCGAGAACGGCGATTCGCGACAGATCAAAGCTGACACCGTCGTCATCGCGGTCGGCGGCCGGCCGACGGCGCCGCCGATCGACGGCCTCGAGGCCGTCGACTTCCTCACCAGCGACGACGCGCTCTTTCTCGACGAGCGGCCGGACGAACTGGTCGTCGTCGGCGGCGGCTACATCGCGGCCGAACTGGGCTACTTCTTCGGCGCGCTCGGGACGGACGTCTCGATCGTCGGCCGGAGCGACCGGCTCGTTCCGCGCGAGGACGACGACGTCAGCGCCGCGGTAACCGACGGTCTCGAGCGCTACTGCGAACTGTACACCGGCTACGAGGCCGCCGAGGTCGGCGAGGACGGCGAGCGCGTTACCGTCACCGCCGAGGCGACCGACGGCGACGATTCCGTCGACCTCGCGGCCGACGAACTGCTGGTCGCGGCCGGTCGGCGACCGAACACCGATACGCTCGACCTCGAGAACGTCGGAGTCGAGACGGACGATACGGGCTACGTCGAGACCGACGAGTTCCTCGAGACCGGCGTCGACTGGATCTGGGCGCTCGGCGACGTCGTCGGCGACGAGCCGTACAAACACGCGGCCGACTACGAGGCTCGGATCGTGACGACGAACGTGCTCGACACGGTCAATCGGGCTGTCGACTACGAGGCGATGCCTCACGCGATCTTCACCTCGCCGCAGGTCGCGAGCGTCGGCCGAACGGAGGCGGAACTCGAGGAGGAGGGTCGGGAGTACGAGTCGGCGCGCGTGGGCTACGACGCCGCGCCGCTCGGACTGATCCTCGAAGCCGACGACGGGTTCGTCAAGGTGCTCGCGGCGTCGGACGGCGAGATCCTCGGCTGTCACATCGTCGGTCCGCAGGCCTCGACCCTGATTCAGGAGGTCGTCGTCGTGATGGACGGCGGCGGGACCGTCGACGACGTCGCGAATCCGGTTCACGTCCACCCGGCCCTCTCGGAGGTCGTCTACGCGGCGTTCGACGAACTCTCCTCGAGTCCGTACTCGACGGCGCCGGACTGGCGGGACGCGAGCGACGAGTGATTTATCCATCGGAACGCCGTTGTCCCTTTCCAATGAACGGTGAATCGGGGTCGCCGATCCCGCCCGACGACGCGACGAGGGTCTACGATCGGATCACCGACGCCGTTTTTGCGCTCGACGAGGAGTGGCGATTTGCGTTCCTCAACGAGCGGGCCGAACGCGTCCTTCGGCGGGACGAGGAGGAACTCCTCGGGACCGTCGTCTGGGACGCGTTTCCCGGCGCGATCGGATCGACGTTCCAGCGAGAGTACGAGCGCGCGATCGAAACACAGGAGCCGGTCACGTTCGAGGAGTACCTCGGTTCACTCGACACCCGGTTCGAGGTGCGCGCGTATCCCTCGGAGTCCGGACTCACGGTCTACTTTCGTGACATCACCGATCGCGTTCGTCGGGAAGAACGACTCCGGACGCGAGAGCAAGCGCTGCAGGACGCGTACGAAGTCATCGCGGCCCCCGATCGACCGCTCGCCGACCAGATCGACGCGCTCCTGGGAGTCGCCCGGGAAACGGTCGGGACGGACTACGCGGCGCTGTCGTGCGTGCACGAAGACACCGATGAGTACACCTTCGAGGCCGTCGACGCGCCCGACGACGCCGACCTCGAGGCGGGAGAGACGGTCCCGCTCGAGACGACGAACTGCGAGCGAGTCGTCGACACCGAACGGACGCTCGCGGTCGGTGATATCGAGGCGGACGCGCCGGAGCTGGCCGACCGAGCCGGGAACGCGGAATGGGGCATCTCCTGCTATCTCGGGACGCCCGTCGTCGTCGACGACGAGGTGTACGGAACGTTCTGTTTCTACGGCACGGACGCACGCACGGAGTTTTCCGACTGGGAGATTACGTTCGTCGAACTGCTCGGCAACTGGGTCGGATACAAGATCGAACGGGAACGATACCGGCGGGAACTCGAGGCGTCGAACGAGCGACTCGAACAGTTCGCCTCCGCGGCCTCCCACGACCTTCAGGAACCGCTGCGGATGGTCTCGAGTTACCTCTCGCTCGTCCAGGAACGGTACGGAGACGATCTCGACGGGGAGGCCGAGGAGTTCCTCGAGTTCGCCGTCGACGGCGCGGATCGAATGCGCGAGATGGTCGACGGACTGCTCGCGTACTCGCGCGTCGAAACGCAGGGCGATCCGTTCGAGCCGGTCGACCTGAACGCCGTACTCGACGACGTGATCGACGACCTCCAGCTCAAACTCGAGGAGACCGACGCGGAGCTTTCGGTGGGGCCGCTCCCCCGCATCGAGGGTGACGACGACCAGTTACGGCAGGTGGTTCAGAACCTGTTGAGCAATGCGATCACCTACAGCGGGGACGAACCGCCGCGAATCGACGTCGCGGCGGAGCGAGGGTCCGCCGCGTTCTCCGCGGACGATTCCCGAGATTCGGCCGACTCTCGAGACGAGAGCGGATGGATAATCTCGGTTAGCGACAACGGAATCGGCATCGATCCCGACGATAGAGAGCGCATCTTCGACGTATTCGAGCGACTTCACAGCAACGAGGAGTACGCCGGAACGGGGATCGGGCTCGCGCTCTGTCAGCGGATCGTCGAGCGCCACGGCGGCGAGATCTGGATCGATTCGGATTCGGACGAGGGGACGACGTTCCGGTTCACGCTGCCGGACGCATCGACGCACGATCCGTGACGACGTCGCACTCACACGCCCCAGTCGAGGTCGACCCTACCGGTTCGACGCCTCCGCCGACTCCAGTCCAGTTTCGATCGCACCGTCGTTCGCGAGCCACTCCGTCAAACTTCCCTCGTAGAAGGCCACGTCCTCGTAGCCGAGCGCCCGGAGGACGACGTAGGTGTGGCTAATCCGCCGGGCGGTGTTACAGTAGAGGACGGTTTCGCGGTCGCGGGTAATGCCGTGGTCGGCGAGCAGCGACTCGAGTTCCGCCTCGGGTTTCAGCCGTCGCGTCTCGTCGTCGACGACCGCCCGCCAGTCGAACCGGACCGCGCCGGGCAGGTGAGCGTCGGCGAACTCTTCTGGATCGCGGGTGTCGACCAGCACGGCGTCGCGCTCGAGGGCGTCTACGACGGCCGGCCGGTCGACGAGCGGACTCTCGGCGAGGGCGAACGGCTCGGCCGCGTAGTCGGTCGGCTCGACGGTTGGCTCGTCGCTCGAGGTCTCGTACTCGCGGTTCCAGGCGCTGAAGTCGCCGTCGAGCAGCCGAACGTCGTCGTGGCCGTACGCCCGCGCGGTGACGAGAAAGCGGGCCGCGAAGACGCCGTGCGTGTCGTCGTAAGCGACGATCGTGTCGTCGGGATCGACGCCTGCGCGGCCGAGCAGGTCGCCGAACGCCGTCGCGCCGGGCAACGTTCCCGGATCGTCGGCGGCCTCGTCGCGGTAGCTGTCGAACGGGACGTTCACGGCGCCGGGCACGTGACCGATCCCGTCGTACTCCCAGGTGTCTCGAACGTCGACGACGCGGACGGTCGGATCCTCGAGTCGGGCGGCGAGCCAGTCGGGGGCAACGGCGACGGATTCGTCCATCAATCGGCACGTACCGGCGGATACCCGAGTAGACACCGGTCCCGGCACGACTCCCCTGGGTCCCGAGGTCGTGGCAACCTTTGCAGGTTATTCGCCGTCGACTGAGTGAGAGTCGCCCGCAGATGTGAGGGAGGGATCGGAAATCGACGCCAGCGGCACCGCTGACGGGGCGGGGCGCGATCGACGCCACCGAGGTAGCGGCAATAGTGACCGACACAGTCGAGCGACGACCGAATTGACCGGTTCGCGTGCCCCTATGTCGTCCGCGTTCGATGGGTCGCACATGGCATCGAACGACTACGCCACCGACGCGCTCGTCACGGCCGACTGGGTCGAGAACCGACTCGAGGAGTTCCAGAGCGACGATCCAGGCTTCCGGCTCGTGGAGGTTGACGTCGACACGGAGTCCTACGAGGAGGAACACGCACCCGGCGCGGTCGGGTTCAACTGGGAGACGCAACTCCAGAACCAGACCCGACGTGACATCCTCGACAAGGACGAGTTCGAGGAACTGCTGGGCAGCCACGGTATCACCGAGGGCTCGACGGTCGTCCTCTACGGCGACAACGCGAACTGGTTCGCCGCCTACGCCTACTGGCAGTTCAAGTACTACGGCCACGACGACGTCTACCTGCTCGACGGCGGCCGCGAGTACTGGCTCGAGAACGACTACCCGACGACCGCAGAGGAACCCGACTTCCCCGAAGTCGAGTACGACGCCGCCGGACCGCGCGAGAACATTCGCGCCTACCGCGACGACGTCGAGAAGGCGATCGAACGCAACGTGCCGCTCGTCGACGTTCGCTCGCCCGAGGAGTTCTCGGGAGAGATCCTCGCCCCGCCGGGCCTGCAGGAGACCGCCCAGCGCGGCGGCCACATCCCCGGCGCGGTGAACATCTCGTGGTCGGCCGTCACGAACGACGACGGCACGTTCAAGGATCCCGAGGAGCTCGAAGAGCTCTACGCCGAGGAGGACATCACCGGCGACGAGACGACTGTCGCCTACTGTCGCATCGGCGAACGGTCGTCGGTCGCGTGGTTCGCACTGCACGAGTTGCTCGGCTATGAGGACACCGTCAACTACGACGGCTCCTGGACCGAGTGGGGGAACCTCGTGAACGCGCCGGTCGAAACCGGCGAGTGAGGCGAAGCGTCGCGGAGGCCGTGTTGGATTTCGGGTCGTGAACGGAGGGGCTCTTTTCTCCGACTGCGGTTTTAGTGGAGGTGGTTCGCCGCGATATCCGCCGGCAGGACGACCTCGAGTTCGCCCGCGGAGACGAGCTCCGCGAGGTGGGACATCGTCGACTCGAGGGCGTCCAGTCCGTCGCCGTCGAGTTCGCGGTAGGTGATCGTCGTGATGCCGCGCATCGTTGCAGTCCGGTCGAGGAGCGCTCGAGCCTCGTCCGCACTCGGGTGGACGGCCCGCGGAACGCGGTGCGGGTTCGCGATCTCGCCGTGGACCGGGTAGCCGCCGGCGAACGCGAGTTCGTGGTGGTCCGCGGCGAGGTCGAGCGTCGTTTCGTCGAACCGGCCGAGCGGATACGCGAAGTAGGCCGCACCGTCCCCAAAGCCGTTGTCGTCGAGCCACGCCTTGGCCGCCTCGAAGTCCTCCGCCTGGCCGTCCCCGTCCCACTGCGTGAGGTTGCTACCCGTCGCACCCTGGCTGGCGACGGTCCAGCCGTCGTCGGCGAGCGCCCGCAGCTGGTCGGTGTCGAGGCGACCGTCGTCGCCGACGCGGCCGGTGTTGACGAACGCCGTCGCCGGGACGTCGTACTCCGCGAGGATCGAGTGGGCGGCCGTCGTCGTCTCGAACCCGTCATCGAACTGGATCATCACCTTCCCCGTGTCCGGACGCGAGACGAACTGCAGGTCGTCACACCACAGCGTCAGGCTGCGATCCTCGCCGGCCCAGAACGAGATCTTGAGGTGGACGATTTCGCTCAGGTCCGGCTCACCGACCGTGTCGTGGACGCCGAGGTCGTGGGGTGCGAGCGGGAGGTCGCCCTTGACCGAGCTACGGAGCAGGTACCGGTTGCTGTCGGCGTCGGTTAGTTGGACGACCGCGTTGACGTCCCGATCCGCCGCCATCGCCAGCGCCGGCCACTCGTTCGAGAGGTCCCGCGGCGAGTCGAACTCGCGTTTGATCATCGCGCGCTCGTCCGACTCGTCGGCCGTGACGCGCGCGGATTGACTCCCCGTGTACGTGCGATCCGTGTCGGCGTCGAGGGAGCCGGCCATCACCGTCCACTTCGAGAGGTCCTCGAAGTCGTCGAACGTGCCGGGTTCTTCGTCGATCGGCTCCGAGGAACCGTTGCCGTTGTCGTCCTCGTTTCCGTTCGGATCGTCGTCACTCGCCTCCGAATCGGAGCCGGTCAGGGAAGAGCAGCCCCCGAGGGCCACCGCCGTCGTTGCAAGAAGTGCTCGTCGTTTCATTCCGGTTGACGAAATTCCAGCAACGGTGATTGTTATAGTGATCGTACCGGTTCGGTCCGCGGTGGTTGCTGCGGCCTGAATTGCGTTAGCGACCGCCTACCGCGGGGTTCTCCGGGGAGAGACGGGTTCGGCCGGGTTCGCTCGAGTCGAGACACAAACCGACGGAACGATGCCTGTAACGGCAACCATAACCCACCTCCGAACGAACGGTGGGACGAATCATGACCGACACCGAGGCCGTACTCGAGACCGTTCGCGAAGAGAACGACACCGCGCTCTCGCGACTCGGCTCGTCGAAGTCGCTGTACGCCGAGACCGGCGGCGATATCGACACCGAGCCCGTCCTGCGGGCGACCGCCGACGCCGAATACGCCGCCTGGCAGACCTTCCGCGCGTGGGCCGACGACGAGGATCACGACGCCGCCCGCGACGCGTTCGAGACGACGGCGGCGGAGGAACGGGAGCACTACGAAACGGTCAGCGAACGACTCGAGGCGTACGAGCCCGAGACGGTACCCGCACTCCACGAGTACCTGCGAGACCGCGAGGACACCGTCGAGCGCGCGGGGGCGTTCCTCGGTCGAATCCTCGCGAGCAAGCGCTCGAAAGAGCAGGTCGTCGGCTACTTCGTCGGCGACGCCGACCCCCAGACTGCGAACCTGTTCAGAGAGTTCGGCGACGATCTGGACGGCCAACTCGAGCGCGGGACCGATCTGCTCGAGGACGTCTGTGCCGACGAGGACGACTACGAGCGCGCCGTCGATGCCGCAAGCGGCGCTATCGAGGCCGCCTACGGCGAGTACGTCGACTCGCTCGAGGAACTGGGCGCGAATCCGAAGCCGGTCTGCTAACGAGAACCGGGTCCGTCGTTCGGTCCGGCCTGTGGAACGGCCGTTCCGTACAGATGAAGCGCATACCGGTATCGAGTTGTGACCACACCAGCTACTGTTCAGAAGAAAATTCGTCAACGATACCGATGAGCTCGTCCGGTTGGAGCGGTTTCAGGACGTACGCGTCTGCTCGGGGGCGTTCCGATTTCAGGTCGTCCAACACCGGTTGTGTTCCCGTCATAACGACTACCGGGATCTGTTCGAGGGTCTCGTCGGTCGTCAGCTCCGTCAGCACCTCTTTCCCGCTCTTCTTGGGGAGATACCAATCGAGAAAGACGATATCCGGGCGAGGTGCGTCGGCGTAATCGCCGCGCTGATGGAGGAAGTCCAACGCCTCGTCACCGTCCGTAGCGACGTAGTAGGAGCCATACAAGTCCGCTTCCACAAACGTCTCCTTTAATAGAAGAACGTCTCCCGGATTGTCTTCAGTTAAAAGTATTTTCCCCACATGCTTTGGCTCACTCACAACACATTCTTGAACTGTCCGCATATAAATATTGGTTTAAAATACCGTGAGTATCAACTACAGCTACTGATAATCGGTTGCCGTCGAACGCTTCCGAGTAGTTCTCCCGATAACACCCTCGGACGTACTGCGGATAGACCGGTCACGAAGTGAGCGCGAGACGGTCGCGAGTAAGATGGTTCGAACGCGCCGTTCGCATGTCTACGTACCGGATCGATCAACTCGGGCCGGTCTCGGATCGAATCCAGGCCGAAAAGCCCAACGGCCGTCGGAGAGGGAAGTCGTCAAACCCGAGCGAAAAACGGTCAGTCGACGCGCTCGAGTCGCTCCTCCGGCTCGAACTCCGCGACGACATCCGGCGAGAACCCGGCGACCGCGTCGTGAAAGTTCGTCCGGTAGCTCGCGGGCCCTTCGTGGGGCAGTTCCGCGGCACGTTCGCCGGCGAGGTCGAACGCCAGGGTGCCGTGAAGCGCCGCCGTGTGGGCGTCCTCGAGCGCGCCGCAGAATCCGGCGATCGTCGCGCCGAGCATGCAGCCGGTGCCGACCACCTCGCCCAGCATCTCGTGGCCGGCGGAGATGCGGACGGCCCGGTCGGCGTCCGCGACGACGTCCTCGACGCCGGAGGCGACGACGATGGCTCCGGTCGACTCCGCGACGGAGCGGGCCGTCTCCTCGATCGCCTCGTAGTCGCCGATGGACTCGACGCCCTTCACCTCGGCTTCGACGCCCGCGAGCGCGCTGATCTCGCCGTAGTTTCCTTTGATGACGGCGAACTCGGTCTCCGCGAGGAGCGCCTCCGCGACGCCGTCGCGCGTCGGCGTCGATCCGACGCCGACCGGATCGAGGACGACCGGAATCCCGCGGTCGTTGGCCGTCTCGGCCGCCTCGTGCATGGCCTCGACCTTTCGCTCCGGCACCTGCCCGATGTTCAACAGGAGCGCGCTCGCGAGTTCGGCCATCTCGCCCGCGTCACCCGGCGAGTCGGCCATCACCGGGAGCGCGTCCCAGTGCAACGTCAGGTTCGCCACGTCGTTCATGCTCACCTCGTTGGTCAGGTGCTGGACCAGCGGTTCGGCGTCGGCGAGCGTTCGCAGGGAGTCCTCGAGGGTCGCGTCGTTCGTGTCAATCGCACTCATCGTTCGGTAGCCTCTCCGTTCTCGAGTGCCTTCGCGGTTTCGACCGTTCGGACGAGATCCGCGGTCGCCGCCGCCGGGTCGTCGGCTGCGGTGATCTCGCTGATGACGGCGACGCCGGCGGCGCCCGCCTCGACGACGGGACCGGCGTTGTCGGCGGTGATGCCGCCGATGCCGACGACCGGAATCGAGACGGCGTCGACGACGTCGGCGATTCGCTCGGGACCGATCCGATCCTCCTGCGTAGGGACGTCCTTCGACGTCGTTCCGTAGACGGAGCCGACGCCGAGGTAGTCCGCGCCGTCGGCTTCCGCCCGGACTGCCTCCTCGACGGTCGAGGCCGAACAGCCGACGACGGCGTCCGGGCCGAGCAGCTCTCGTGCGACCGTGACCGGGAGGTCCGACTGCCCGACGTGGACGCCGTCGGCACCGATCGCCTCCGCGATGTCGACCCGGTCGTTGACGATCAGATCGACGCCCGCGTCGGCGGTCAGTTCGCGTAGCTCGAGCCCCAGTTCGTACCGGGAGCGCGCGCTCGTCTCCTTCTCGCGGAGCTGGACGACGTCGACGCCGCCGTCGATCGCCGCGCGAACGATCTCGAGCGTCGAACGGTCCGCCGAGAGCGACGCCTGCGTGACGAGGTAGGCCCGCCAGTTCGAGGGGTCCATGGGTAACACTCCGCGCGTCGATAATAAAAGAGATCAGGATTTGGATCCCCTTTGATCGTTACCGGGTCACTCGATCCCGAGCGCCGCGGCGACGTCGAGGAGTCCGTTCCCCTGCTCGGTGTCCGCGAGGCCGATGTCCTCGGCGGTCTCGTTCAGCCGCTCGCGCGCCTCCCCGTTCGCGTACCCGTCTTCCATCAGCTGAGCGGCCGCCCCGCTGACGTGCGGACAGGCCATCGAGGTGCCGTCCCACCGGTCGTAGTCGTCGCCGGGTAGCGACGAGAGGACGTCCGCACCCGGCGCGGCGAGTTCGACCTCCTCGCCGCGGGAGGAGAAGGAGGCGATGTCGTCGTCCTCGGTGGTCGCGCTCACGGCGAGACACTCGTCGTAGGCCGCGGGGTACGAGACGCTGTCCTCGTCGGGACCGTCGTTGCCGGCGGCGGCGACGAGCAGCGTGCCTTCTCGCTGGGCGTACTTGCAGGCGTCCCTGAGCGTCTCGGAGTCGCCGCCGCCGAGGCTGAGGCTGCCGACGTCGATTCCCTGGTCGGCGGTCCACTCGATACCGGCGGCGACGTCCGACATCGAGCCCGTCCCGAGCGCGTCCAGCACTTTCACCGCGTACAGGTCGGCGTCCGTCGAGACGCCGACGACGCCGACGTCGCTGTCCAGCGCGTCGGCCGTTCCGGCGCAGTGCGTCCCGTGGCCCTGGTCGTCGTCCCAGTCCTCCTCACAGCCGAGACCGAGACACGAGACGAACGCCTCTCCGCCGGTTACCTCGAGCGTCTCGTGTCCCGGATCGATCCCCGTGTCGATAATCGCGACGCTCGATCCGCCGCCGGTCTCGCCGTCGTGGTGGGCGACGTCGGCGTCGACGCGGTCGATTCCCCACGGGAGCACCTGTTCCTCGGCGGGATCGCCGTCGTCTTCGTCCGTCGAGTGGCCGATGGCCTCCACCTCCCCGTCCTCCTCGACGTACCGGACGTCGTTTCGACGACGGAGGTTCTTTCGCGCTTCCTCCGAGAACTCGCCGGCGACGGCCCAGCCGGTATCGCCGAAGTGGAGAACGTGCCGTACCGAGTCGGCCCGCTGCCGGGCCTCGTCACGACCCTTCCGCCCGCTCGTTCCGACGATATAGGGCTCGGAGTCCGATCCCTCGTTACCGCTGGCGATACCGACGGTGCCGAGCATCCCAACGGCACCGGTTGCCTGAAGCATTCGCCGACGGGAAACGGACCGATAGCCGTGAGAAGCAATCCGCCGAGGCTGAGTGTCATCCTCTGGCATAGATTCGTATTTTTTGAATTGATATATAAATCCAGTGATTTCTAAGTAATAAAATAATCAACAGTATCGATGTAGTAATAGAAGTAGTACACTTCGCAGATACCGGAGCCGAACGAGCAGTGACTCGGAGAGCGTTCCGGACGTACCGACCGGTCCAGGAATTTGGTTCCCGGTGACTCCGATCCGCGTCACGGCGCCAGCGCTCGCTTCGTTTTCCGGTTCGATTCGAGCAAGCGTTCATCAGTGTAGCGGTGTTCGTTCGAGCTATGACGCTCGAACCCGACGCCGTCAGTACCGTCACGTTCGACTCCTACAGCACGCTCGTCGACGTCGACGCCGTCGAAGCCGCACTCGAGAGCCGCACCTCGCTCGACGACCCCGCACCCGTCTCCCGGACCTGGCGGGAGCGCTCGATGCAGTACACGCTGATCGCGAACCACCTCGAGGCGTACGAGACGTTCTACGAGATCAACCGCGAGGCGCTCACCTACGCCCTCGCAGCACACGACGTGGAGTGCAGCGACGAGGATCGCGAGGAGATCCTCGCAGCGTACCACGACCTCGAGGTGTTCGGCGACGTTCGGGAGAGCATCGAGCGACTGCGAGACGCCGGCTACGACTGCTACGTTCTCTCGAACGGCAACCCCGAGATGCTCGAGTCGATGGTCGAGAGCGCCGACATCGGCGACCTCCTCGAGGACACGATCAGCGCGCACGAACTCGAGACGTTCAAACCCGCACCCGAACTCTACCGCCACGCCGCGGGTCGAACGGGAACGCCGCTCGAGGAAATCGTCCACGTCTCGGCGCTCTGGTTCGACGTGCAGGGAGCGGTCCACGCCGGGATGCAAGGCGTCTGGCTCGATCGAAAGGGCGATCCCGAGGAGCCGTTCGGCCCCGAACCCGACGCCGTCGTGACGGGGCTCGACGAACTGGCGGACGCGCTCGAGAACTGAGCGGCGACCGCTCGCGGGAGGAAAGAAACAAACGGGTGAGGAACGCGGCGCGTCAGTTCCGCTCTCGGGTCGGCTCCTCGAGACGCGTCTCGCCGGCCTCGAGCAACTCCTCGAAGTCGGCGTCCTCGCGCACCGACGGGAACGGACGGGCCCGGTCCGGATCCGCGGACTTCTCCGCGATCCGGCGCCGCCACCAGGCGACGTCCTGCCAATCGTTTTCGACGTATCCCATCGCCGGGAAGTCGACCAGCCGCTCGAATCCCAGTCGCTCGTGGAAGCCGACGGTCGCCGGATTCGGCAGCGTCGTCACGGCGTAGGCGTCGCGGATCCCCTGGCGCTCGAGGACGGCGAACAGCGACTCGTAGAGCGCCTCGCCGACGCCCGACCGGCGGGCGGAGTCGGCGACGTAAACCGAGAGTTCGACGACCCACTGGTAGGCTCGGCGCTTGCGCAGCGGGCCGGCGTAGGCGTAGCCGGCCACCTCGCCGTCGATTTCGCAGACGAGCCAGGGATGTTCCTCGAGCGTCGAACTGATGCGGTCTGCCATCTCGCTCGTCGTCGTCGGGGTTTCCTCGAAGGTGACGGCGCTCGACTCGCAGAAGGGCGCGTAGATGTCGCGAACCGCGGCCGCGTCGTCGGAAGACGCGACTCGAATGCTGGCGTCCATAGGAGTGGGTTCCCGCGGACGTGGATAAATTCGCTGAAGATGCTCCCGACTGCGGCGGGGACGGATCAGCGGTCGACCGTCAGAAACGTCCGGAGGTGATCGCAGAGCGCCGCTCGCGCGTCCGGTGACGGAAAGTGCGATTCGCCCTCGAGCAGGATAACGGGCTCCAGGTTCGGAACGGCCGCTCGAGCCCGGGGAATCACGACGTCCGGCGGAAAGAAGACGTCGTTCTCGGCGACGGCGAGCAGCGTCGGCGCGTCGAACCCCGCGAGGTCGTCCGCGATCACGGTCTTCGGGAACGATCGCTCGAGTTCGACCTCCTCGAAGACGGTTCCGACGACCTCCAGCAGCGTCTCGTCGAGTTCCGCCGCGGGCTCGGAGAACATCGGCTGGACGGCGCGCTCGAGGCGCGCCCGGTTCGGCGAGAGACGGTAGACCAGCATCGGAAGCACGATCTCGAGGAGCATTCGGCGCAGCGAGCCGGTTCCGAGTCCCGACGGAACCACGAGAGCGGCGCGACTGATCCGATCAGGAGCGTACGCGGCGGTTCGGAGGACGATACCGCCGCCGTAGGAGGGGCCGATCATCGACGTGCGGTCGAGTCCGAGTTCGTCGAGGATATCGGTCACCCACGCGCCGTAGCTCTCGTCCCGCGGCGAAAGGCGGCTCTGCGCGCTGAATCCCGGATGGCCGATCGTGTCCGGAGCGTAGATGCGAAACGAGTCGGCCAGCGGGAGAAACCACGCCAGGCTGATCGGGTTCACCACGTTGCCGCCGTGGAACACGACGAGCGGCGGGGCGTCGTCCGGTCCCGTGACCAGAACGCGCGTCTCTCCGAATCGCGTGTCGACCCACCGACGCTCGAACGGCGCCTCGAGCTTCCCGAGAAGTTCCCGGTAGAGCCGTTTGAGCGTCCGTTCCCCCCGCACGGATCGGTAGATGCCGTCTCGGATCACTACTCGACGTGTCGCGGCCGGCGTACTAATCTGTACGCGAACTGGAACCGGCAGAAAATCGATCGAAGGGAACGAAGAGCGACGAACCGACGCGGATCAGTGCCCCTCGTCGTGCGGGTTCATCGCCGTGCCGTAGTTCTCGGCGTGATCCGTGTAGTCGATAAAGCGCGGCGCGTCGGGGTCGAACGGTCGCTCGAGGCTCTCGAAGGCCTTCTTCTTGTCCCAGCCCTGGAGCTTGCCGACCGCCGACTTGTCCTCGAGATCGTGGTAGTCGAGTTTCGGCTCGGTGAGCTCCCAGGCGTTCATCCCCTGCTCGGTACGGACGATGACGCTCGAGTACTCGTCGGCGGAGCCGACCGAACCGACCGTCACGTCGGCGCAGAAGCCGGTGAAGTCGGCGCACTCGTCGCAGCCCTTGAGCGCGGCGTCGTGGAAGTTCTCGATGTCCTCCTCGAGGATCATCTCGCCGTCGTGGCCGTAGACCATCAGCTTGCCGTGGAGGACGTCCATCTTGCCGATCTCGTCGGGCGAGATGTCCCGCTGTTCCTCGAGTTGCTCGCCCATGAGGCTGTAGTAATTGAAGTTCTTCGTACACATCAGCGCGATCGTGTAGTCGACCGCGCGGATGCCCTCGTTCTGCTCCTGGTAGTCCCAGTCGAAGTCCTGGAGCGCGCGAAGGCCCTCGATCTCGCACGGCGTGCCGACCAGCGCGAGACTGAGGTCCTCCCAGTCCTCGTCGGGGAGCTTGTGCTCCCACTGCTCCAGGTCGAGGTTGCCCAGCGCGAGCGTCTGGTTGTAGACCGTGCCGGCGTTCTCGATGAGGTCCTCCTCGGTCGTCGCGAGGTAGCTCTCGGCCTTCCAGGCCTCCTCCTCGCTCTCGGTCGCGATGAGCGCGCCGTCGATCTCGCCCTCCTCGAGCAGCGTCGCGAGGATCCCGGTGACGACGCCGCCGTCCTGGGCGCCGTCGGTCCAGTCGTCCTCGACCTTCGCGGAGAACTCCGTGATCGGGTCGCCCGCACCCTTGACGTTGTCGTCGCCGCCGGTGATCTTCCACTGGCGCTCGTACCGGAGCCCGCCGCGGGGACAGAAGTCCCAGCAGAGCGAACAGCCGGTACACATCTTGACGAGTTCGGGGAGGTCGTCCTCGCCGACGCCGATCGAGTCGGAGGGGCAGGCCGCGACGCAGGTTCCACACTGGATACAGCGGCCCTCGTCGATGACAGCCTCGTCCAGTTCCATGAACCAGGTCTTCTCGTCCGGCGTCTCGATGTCGTTCATTTCCGAGCGGATCGAGTACGTCGGCGTGTCCAGATCGACGCCCTCGGGGACGCCGACGCGAACGTCGGGCTCCCCGTTATCGACGTCCTGGCTGACATTTTCGGCCGGCTCGGTGAACTCGACGTCGCCGAGGTCGCCCATCTCGTCGACGTTGGCGACGCCAGCTCCATCCGTGGCGACTTCTTTCCCCTGCCCATCAGCACCGGTACCGGGACTCTCGGTCTTCTCGCCGCACGTGCAGGTGTCGGGCGAACAGCTCTCACCTTCGCCGCTATCGGTTCGGACGGCACCCTCGCGGCCGTGATCGGTTCCGTCTCGGGGCCGCGGCGCGGAGCCACCGGTCTCGGGGACGATGACAGCGTCGTCCTCGTCGTCCGATTCCGGAACGCCCGGGAACACCTGCTCGTCGTCGTCAGTCCCCATGGGCAACACCTCCTGCAACCGGCGCGTCCGCCCCTTGCATGATAGAGCGAAGTCGGTCGTTGTCGACGCGACGGCACCAGGCGTGGAACTCCTCGCCGTCCCGGCGGTCGTCCGCGTAGGCGTCGAACAGCTGCTCGAGCGCCGGGATCACGGCGTGGGCGGGGACGGCGTGTTCGACCCAGTCCAGGAACTCGTTGTCGGCGCCGAGCGAACCGCCGAGCCCGAAGTCCATTCCCTCGACCAGATTGTCGCCTTCCGCGTTGGGACTCTCCGAGCCGTGGGTCTCGCCGTCTTCGACTTTGACGGTCTCGCCGCGGAAGCCGATGTCCGCGATCTGCGGCTGGGCGCAGGAGGCCGAGCAGCCGGACATGTGCATCCGGATGGCCTCGATGTCGTCGGGGACGTCGATGCGCTCGTCGAGCTGGCGGGCCCAGCGCTTGGTGCGCTTTTTCGTCTCGATGATCGCGTAGTTACAGAACTCGTTGCCCGTACAGCCGACCGCGCCGCGGGAGAACGGACCGGGGTCCGGCTGGTACTCCTGGGCGAACGGCTCCGCCAGCAGATCCTCGACGTTCTCCTCGGGGATGTGGGTGATGAGGAAGTTCTGGTCGGTGGCCAGGCGGACGGACGCGTCCTCGGTGCCGTACTTCTCGGCCGCGCGGGCGGCCTCGGCGAACTCGTCGCCGCCCATCCGACCGGCGATGACGTTGAAGCCGACGTACTGCAGGCCGTCCTGCTTCTGGTCGTGGACGCCGACGTGGTCGCCCTGGTAGCCGACCGTCATGTCGGTTCCCGCGGTGGGGAGGTCGACGGTGCAGCGGTCGCGGACGGCCTCCTCGAACTTCTCGGGGCCCAGCTGCTCGACGAGGTACCGCATGCGGCAGACGCCGCGGTTGTTGCGGTCGCCGAGTTCCTTGAACGTCTGGGCGATGGCGCGGGTGAACTCGACGGCGTCCTCCGGCCGGACGAAGACGTCGAGTTGCGAGGCCATCCGCGGGCCGTCGGAGAGGCCCCCACCGACGCGGGCGTGGAAGCCGTAGAGCTGTTCGCCGCCTACCTCTTTCTTCGCCGGGACGAGTCCGACGTCGTTGATCTGGGACTGGGCGCAGTCGTGCGAACAGCCCGTGATCGTGAGCTTGAACTTCCGCGGGAGGTTGGCGTACTCGCGGTTTTCGGTGAAAAAGTCCGAGACTGCGTCGACGACCGGCTGGGCGTCGAAGCACTCGTGGTCGTCGAGTCCCGCGGCCGGGCAGCCGAGCACGTTCCGGGCCGAGTCGCCACAGCCCTGGACCGTCGTCAGGCCGACCTCGTCGTAGCGCTCCCACATCTCCGGGACGTCCTCGACGCGGATCCAGTGTTTCTGGATGTCCTGTCGGGTCGTGATGTCGACGTAGGCGTCGCCCCAGAGTTCGTTCTGCTCCTCGCCGCCGTACTCCTCGGGGGCGACGGCGTAATCTTCGGCGCACTCGCCGATGACCTCGGCCTGCTCGGGCGTGAGATAGCCGCCCGGCACCTTGGTCCGGATCATGAAGTAGCCCTCCTGCTTTTGGGCGTACATGCCGGCCCACTTCAGACGCTCCCACTCGCCGCCGCCGGCGCGTTCCTCGATCGCGTCGAAGGAGAGGCCCTCTTCAGCGTAGTCGTAGACGTCGTCGATGACGTCGAGCGGATGTTTGTTCTGTTTGTACTGTTCCGTCGTATTCATCTGTACCACCGTCGGAGAGGCGTATCGGCAGCCGGTGCGCCGATTGGGATCTGTTCGAGGAGCATTCTTTGAGGGGTAATCAGACCCGACACGTATACGACTCCGTAAATAGGCGAACCCTGACGGAACTAGTCCGATCCGGCAACGCTTGCCATCGTCGAATCGGCTCGAGCGTGAGAAACACAAACACAGTGCTCGACGGCGCGGTTCCGGTTTCGACGGACAAACGAGCGAGCCGGTGGTAGAGGCAAGCGTTTCCGGTACGGCATACGCGCCGATCGGCAATTCCTCGAAAGAAGTCGAGACGGGACGCCGGCGGCTCGAGTCCGATCACCGCACTCGAGGCGAGGACGGCCACGTCGACCCGAGAACACCGGAATCGAGTGCTCGCGACCCGCTCACCACGCTCGCTCGAGGGAGTCCTCGAGTCGGTGGAACTCGACGTCGTGGTCGGCCTGGAGCTCGTCGATCGGCGACTCGTAGCCGGCCTCGTTGAACCACTCGAACATCACGGCGAACTCCTCGCCCTGGCTCTCGCGGACGTCGTCGATCGGGAGGTGGTGTGCGCGGACGTCGGTCCCGAGCGCGTCGGCGAACCGGACGGCCATCGCCCGCAGCGGCAGTTCGTCGCTCGCGAGTTCGAACGCCTCGCCGACGTACCGATCCGGATCGGCGAAGGCTTCGGCGACGAACGCGCCGAGGTCCTCGATATCGAGCACCTGCAACGGGACGTGTGGCTCGAGACCCATCGCGAGCGTTCCGTTCTCGATCGATTCGCGAAAGCCCTCGAAGTTCTGCGTAAAGAAGACCGGCCGGACCACCGTCGCCGGGAGTCCGTGGTCGTCGATCAACTCCTCGATCTCGAACTTGGAGTCGAAGTGCGAGATGCCCGTGTCGCGCTCGGCGCCGCCGACTGAGGAGAAGACCAGGTGGTCCACACCGACCTTATCGGCCAGTTCGACGACGTTCGTCCCCTGTTCGACCTCGTCGTCGTAGCCATGCTCCCAGAAGTTCGTCATCAGGAAGACGCCGTCGGCGTCCTCGAGAAGCGGCTCGACGGAATTTTTTTCGCTGATGTCGGCCTCGACGACTTCCGCGCCGCGCTCGGCGAGGTCGCGAGCGTTTTCGCCGTCCTTGTCGCGCGTCAGCGCGAGGACCTCCACGTCTCGCTCGAGCAGGTGTCTGGCGACGGCGCCGCCCTGCGTCCCGGTCGCGCCGACGACGAGTACGGAATCGATCATAGTCACCCGCGCTACTACCGAGGGGGATAAGAATCTCACACGGGCAGTTGAGACAGGTCACGGAGAAGACAGGAGAAACGACGTGGCGCGAACGGGAACGCGGCGACGCGTTACCCCTCGAGCAGTCGGTCGATCATCTCGTCGGGATCGAACCGTTCGAGGTCGTCGTACCCCTGCCCGACGCCGAGGAACAGAATGGGTTTGCCGGTGACGTGCGCGATCGAGATCGCCGCGCCGCCGTTAGAGTCGGCATCGGCCTTCGAGAGGATCGCGCCGTCGATCTCGGCGGCCTCGTCGAACTCGCGGGCGCGGTTGACCGCGTCCTGGCCGGCGACGGCCTCGTCGACGAACAGCGCCATATCGGGGCCGACGACGCGATCGATCTTCTCGAGTTGGTCCATCAGCCCCTCGTCGGTGTGCAGTCGGCCGGCCGTGTCGCCGAGCACGACGTCGATGTCGTTCGCCTCGGCGTACTCGACGGCGTCGTACAGCACCGCGGCGGGGTCACCGCCCTGCTCGTGGCTGATACACTTCGTCTCGAGCGCGTCGGCGTGCTCCTGGATCTGCTGGTTCGCGCCGGCGCGGTAGGTGTCGCCGTTGGCCATCACCGTCGAGTAACCGCGTTCCTCGAGGTAGCGGCTCATCTTGGCGATCGAGGTGGTCTTCCCGACGCCGTTGACGCCGGTGAAGATGATCGTGACGGGTTTGTCCTCGATCGCGATGCGCTCCTCGAAGTCGAACTGACCGACGCTGATCACGTCGTAGATCGCGTCGCGAAGCGCCTCCTCGACGACCTCGCCGGTCGACGTGGTGAAGGTGCGGGTTTCGCCGACCAGTTCGTCGCGGATGTTGTCGAGAATCTCCTCGGCGACGCCCATCTCGACGTCGCTCGTGAGCAGCGCCATCTCGAGTTCGCGGAGCGGTCCCTCGAGGTCTTCCTCCTCGATGACGAACTTCCCCTTGACGAGCGAGCGGGCCTTGGCGCCGAATCCGGTCCCGCCGTTGTCCTCAGGCTCGTCTTCGTCCACTTCTGCGGCGGCGTCTGCGGGTTCCGGGGCTGTGTCGGTCTCGTCCTCGAATCCGTGACCAGGTTCGGATTCGGCCGCGCCGTCCTCGAGGTCGGGCTCCGGCTCCAGTTCCCGATCGTCGGCTCCGTCGGTGGTCGACGCGTCCGTCTCCGCACTCGCCTCCGCCGTTTCGGTCGGCGCCGCCATCTCGGCCTCGAGTTCGCTCTCGGGGTCGGCGACGCTCTCGTCGACCGGTTCACCGGTAGTATCGGGGGACTCCGATTCGGACGCTGGGGCGGCTTCGACGTCGGTCTCGGCCTCGGCTTCGGGCCGTGCACCGTCGTCGGGTTCCGCGTCCGCGAGTTCGTCGTCGTCGACCTCCTCGACGTTCTCTTCGGCGGCCTCTTCGGCGTCCTCACGGAAGCTCCCGAGCTTCTCCTTCAGGTTGTCGAACATGGGTATCGGTGGCGGTCCCTACGCTACTCGTCCGGGCCCTGCCCCTGCTGACCCTGCATCTGCTGCATCTGCTGTTGCATCGCCTGCTGTTGCATCTGCTGGGCCTGCTGCTCGAGTTCCTCGCTCTCCGTCTTGAGCTCGGTGATCTCCTCGTTGAGCTCGTCGATCTCGTCGTCGAGTCGCTCCTTCTTGTTCTCGAGGGCGACGACGGCGTCGTCCTCCTCGAACTCTCCGGCGTAGTCGGCGCCGAGGTCGACGATCACTTCGTCGATGTCCTCGATGGTCGCTCGAAGGTACGCGCCGCCGCCGAGCGGGACCTGAACGGTCGAGTCCGTCTCGAGGGTGCCGAGCGCCTCGATGGCCTCGTCGACCTCGTCCTGTTCCTGCTGAACTCCTTCGACGTTCTGCTGGAGAGTCTCGATCTGTTCCTGCACTTCCTGAATTTCCTGCGAAAGCTGCTGTAGTTGCTGTTGTCCCATAACCGTTCTTCTGCTCGGCAGTCGGAAGAATCTTCCCTTCCATAGAAGCCAGTCGTCGGAGTACAACCCGCGACAGAACCGAGGACAGGGCCGCGCTCGGGCGTGACGAGCTGGTCGGGATCGACGCCGTCGAGCTCCGGCGGTAACACCTCGATCGGAGCCAAACGGTTTTGCTCGTGCCACCGTACTCGCGCCCGTGAGCGAACTCGATCCCGCCGAACTGTTGCCCAGCGAACGGATGCAGAACCAGGTCCTGGACGGAGACGTGACGCAGATCCACCGCGGCCACCGGTACGCCGAGGAGGGCGACACGTTCGCCGTCGAAGGGACGACGTTCGAGGTGACCGACGTAACCGAACGCACGCTCGGCGATCTCACCGACGAGGACGCTCGAGCGGAGGGGATGGAGGATCTCGAGGCCTACGAGCGGCTGCTCGAGCACGCCCACGAGAACTTCGAGTGGGACGACGACAGCGAGGTCGTTCGCCATCGGTTCGAGCGCCGGTAGCGGCGGAATCGCGCCGGCCCGTCAGTCGTCGAGCCGTTGGCTGCCGAGCAACGATCCGCTTCGGTCGGCACCGCTCGAGGCGGTCAGTGTCACGCCGAAGGGTGACTCGAGTCGGCCGGTATCAACGGACCCGCCGCTCAGTACTCGGTGACGGACGAAACGAGTCGAGCGCGGAAAACGGCGCTCGTGCTCACCTTCGAGAGTCGAAAACCGGTCGCCTGAAAGAGCCAGAACGTCAGTCCAGATAGCCCAGCGCGTCCTCGATCCGGCCCAGTTCCGGTCCCGTCGTGCCGTTGCCGACGACGTATCCGGCGTCGTTGGCGATCAGTCCGGAACCGACGAGCGGCGCGCCGTAGTTGATCGTCCCGACGTCGGCGCGGACGTCGAGCGCGTCCTCGAGGAAGTCAAGTTCCTCGTCGGTGGCCTTCGGGTGACAGAGCACGCCCGCGTTCGTCGCGACGGCGGCCGTCCCGACCGTACGGACGCCGGCGAGGTCGCCGCGTTCGACGGGAACCTCGAGCGTGTCCTTGACGATCTGGACCGTCTCTCGCGGGAGGTCCGGGTGGACGTACGCGCCGTAGTCGTTGGCGAGCACGACGTTTCCGGCGGCGTTGATGTTCCCCGGCAGTTCGGCGACGGGAACGTCGACCGCCTCCTCGAGGCGCTCGAGTTCGTACTCGAGCACCCGCGAACTGACGAGCAGCCCGTTCTCGTTACCCGTCGCTAGCGCGCCGACCGTCGAGGAGCCGCCGACGGTCGTCTGGACGGCCGGCACCTCGAGTTCGTCGGTCAGGTCGGCGACGACGTCGTCGTCGACGTCCGGGCGAACGAGTACGCACGAGTCGGTCGCACGGGCGAAGACGCCGACGTAGGCCGACCCGGCGAATGCGAGGCGTTGCAAATTTACTCGGCGACCTCGGCTTCGACGACGGCCTCACCCTCTTCGTCGAAACGGGCTGCACGGACGCGGAGCTTCCGTGGCGGGTTCGATCGGCCCTGCGACCAGATCTCCTCGTTGATCGAGGGATCGAGCCGGACGGCGTCCTCGTCGACCGCGAAGTGTTTCACGAGGTGCTCGCGGACCAGTCGCATGGCGTAATCGGCGGCCTGGTGGTTGGGACCCTTCTTGACGTCGCGCAGCGGAACGGTGACGACCCGCTCCTCGAAATCGCTTGCACTCATGATCACTCGTCAGTGTCGCTGCGCCGCCAGTTGCGTCGCTTCGGGTTCCGCTGGACTTCCATGTCGGTCTTCATCATGACCCAGACCGGCACGCGGCTGTTCTGGTTCTCGAGTTTGGCAAGACGCTTTTTCTTGCCCTTCGACTTCTTACCCATAGTGGCCGGACGTAGCCCACGCTGGCTTAAAATCTTGTCCATCTTGCGGAGCGGTGTTCAGTCGGGCCTGAACCGTGAGCGGGGTTGATCTTCGGCTCGGTCGATGGAACTCGACGTTCGACTCGGTCTCGCCGGACTGTCGACGTCGGAGCCGTTCGAGAGTTCGAGACGGTCGGTGCCAAACCTCCGCGGAAAGCAGTCCGCGACCGGCCCACAACGTGATCGACGGCCGCTGGACTGTGGTCGACAGCCCGCCAAATCGTGGCTCGAGTCCGTCGCCGTTTGAGACGGGGCGACGGACGCAGCACGACCGGGAATCAGGGCGAAAATATAGGCCGGTTGGAAACGCAAAGTAGATAGATATCTATGGTTTCACCAGGGGAGCTTCGGTTAATCGAGACACTAACGGAAAAAGACGCGTTCGAGCCGGAAATCGCCGACAACGGCTCCGTCAGCTATCCGGACGTGACGCGACTCCTCGACGATGGTGACGGCGATCCGGCCGACGTCCTCGAGCGATTCGCCACCCGCGGCGTGCTGGCAGACGAGTTCGTCTCGAAGGTGTACGTCTGCCCGGAGTGTGCTACCGAAGGTCTGCAGTACACCACCGTCTGTCCGTCGTGTGAGGCCACACACGCCATCGAGACGACCATCCTGGAACACGTCTGCGGATACGCCGGTCCCGAAACGGAGTTCGAACTCGAGGACGGCTACCGCTGTCCGGACTGCGAGATGGAACTCCAGTCCGAGGACGTAGACGAGACGGAGCGCTACGTCTGTAACGAGTGCCCGGAGGTATTCGATATCCCCGACGATCGCCTCTGGTGTCGAGAGTGCTTCTCCAGGTTCCCGCCGCTGGAAGCGATCGAGCAGGCGTTGTATCGGTACAGTCTCACCCCCGACGGGAAGCAGTGGCTCGATCGTCAGGAGGGCGCCCTGCGGACGGTCGCGGAGGCGTTAGAGGAACGCCGCTTCGAGACGGAGATCGACGCGACCGTCACCGACGAATCGGAGTCCCGGTCGGTTCACGTCCTCGCCGAGGACGCCCTGATGGGCGAGCAGCGAATCGTGAGCATCCACGAGACGCCGGACGCCGAAAGCGTCGACGCGTTCTGCGAATTCGCGAACTCGATCGGCGCACATCCGGTCGTCGTGACGACCTCGGGAGCCGTCGAGGAGGACGTCGCAGCGCGTGCGGAGAGCCCCGGACTGACGGTGCTCGCCTTCGGAGGGGACGGGACGCTCGAGACGGAGTACGATACCGTCGAGCGCGCCGGTGCCCACCAGCAAGGATTCTTCAAACGGCTCACCGCCGCCCTGGAGGTTCCCGTCCGAAAGGAGCAGCGGTGACCTGTTCGGCGGAGGGTACTGAATCGAGAAAGCGAGACGACCTGGTTTTCTGCGGCGCTACGGACCGACTCAGTGGTCGCAACGACTGGATCGACGTGGACCCTAGAGAGCGCGAGCGGACCTCCCGAAGGGACGAGATCCGTCACTCGAGCGGGAACCGCTCGACCGTCGAGTACTCGGAGCCGTCGGCCGTCGTGGTGCTCTCGGTGAGTCGAACCTCGTCGACGCGCATCTCACCGATAGTCGGCTCTCGCTCGCGGACGACGTCCTGGACCAGTTCCTTCCCGCCGGCGTGTTCCATCCGCGCGAGGGTGACGTGCGGGGTGAAGTCGTGAGACTCCGCCTCGAACCCCATCGCCGTCGTCCGTTCCTCGATGGCCTCGTGGAGACGCGTGAGTTCCTCGCCTCCCGCCTCGGTGCCGAACCAGACGACGCTGATGTAGTCGAGGTCCGGGAACACCCCGAGCCCGTCGAATCGGACGGTAAAGGGCGCCACGTCGGCCTCGTCGACCGCGGCTCGAAGCTCACGTGAAAGCGTCGGAACGCGATCCTCTTTGACATCTCCGAGGAACTTCAGCGTGAGGTGGGCCTGCTTGGGGTCGGTGAAGTTCAGCCCGCTCGCCTCGGCGAACTCCGCCTGCAGTTCGGCGACCGGTTCCGCGAGGTCCTCCGGCAGGTCGACGCTGACGAACAGTCGCATACCCGCTCCTTGGGCGGGACGGTACTCAACACTGATGGTCACCGCCGGGGCCAGCGAGATTCCGCGACTGGATCCTCCTTAAGCGACTGCGTCCCGAACGTCCCGCCATGTCCGATACCTTCGTCGTCGTCGGCGGCGACGCCGCCGGCATGTCCGCGGCGAGCAAGGCCAAGCGCGACGATCCCGACCTCGAGGTCGTCGTCTTCGAGAAAGGCGAGTGGGTCTCCTACGGCGCCTGCGGGCTGCCGTACTACGTCAAAGGGGAGATCCAGTCGCTCGAGGAACTCGTCTCGGTAACCCCCGAGGAGTTCCGCGAAGAGCGCGACATCGACCTGCGGACGGGCCACGAGGTCGTCTCGATCGACCCCGACGAGCGGACGGTCACCGCCGAGCGCGACTCCGGAACGGTGACGGAGTCGTACGACTCCCTGCTGCTCGCGACCGGCGCCGAGGCGGTGGTGCCGCCGATCGACGGCACCGACCGCGAGGGCGTCTACACGCTCGGCTCGATGAGCGACGGGAAAGAGCTCCGCGAGTACGTCGCTCGAGCGCGCGACAGCGAAGGATTCCAGCAGCCCGATCGGGGCCCGGCCTGTCGGTATCTCGAGGACTGCACCGGTCCCGTCGCCGTCGTCGGCGGCGGCTACGTCGGTATCGAGATGGCCGAGGCGCTCGCGGCGAACGGCTTCGAGGTCAACCTGTTCCAGCGCGGCGATCGGCTGTTGACCGGGTTCAGCGAGGCGACGAGCGAGGCCGTCGCCGAGCACCTGCGCGAGCGGGACGTCGTCCCGTATCTGGACAGCGAGGTTCGCGAACTCGCCGGCGAAGGCGTCGTCGACGCGGTCGTCACCGACGACGAGCGCGTCGGCGTCGAGATGGTGCTGCTCGGCACCGGCGTCCGGCCGCGGACCGACCTGGCCGAGGGGGCGGGCGTCGAACTCGGCGAGACGGGCGCGGTCGCGACCGACTCCTACCGCGAGACGAACGTTCCCGACGTCTACGCGGCGGGCGACTGCGCGGAGGCCGTCCACACCGTCACCGGCGAACCGGCGTACGTACCGCTCGCGCTGACGGCCAACCGTCACGGCCGTGCGGTCGGCCAGACGGTCGCCGGACGGCCGACGACGGGCGGCGCCATCGCGGGAACCGCGGCGATCAAGGCGTTCGAAGTTGAGGCCGCACGAACGGGTATTCTGGATCACGACGATGCGCGCGAGGCCGGCTTCGACCCGATAAGCGAGACGATCGACGCGAAGTCGCGGGCGGGCTACTACCCCGGAGGCGGAACGGTCTCCGTCACGCTGACCGCCGACCGCGACACCGGCCGCGTCCTCGGCGCGAGCCTCGTCAGCGAGTACGGCGAGGGCGCGGTTCACCGGAGCCACGCGATCGTCGCGGCGCTCGAGGCGGACGCCACCGTCTCCGACCTGGAGAACTACGACCTCGCGTACGCCCCGCCGTTCAACACGACGTGGGATCCCGTCCTCGTCGCCGCGAAAGTGGTCGCCGGGACGATGCGGTAGCAGTACCGGTCGTCCGTCGAAAGAGCGCTCGTACCGGGTCGCAGCCCTTAACAGTCGTCGCTGCCACATTCCAGTAATGACTGATCGAGAGGGCGATAGCGACCATCCGTTCTCCGAAGGGGAGGGCTTCGGAGACGACTACGACGAGTTCGATCTGGACCCGCCGGAGCTAGGCGTCGACCCCGCGAAGGTCGATCCGGTCGACTCTCGCGTCGTCACCGACACGCTCGACAAACACAGCATCGACAGTAACGACGTCGACGCGAGCGACCTGCTCGACGTCGGGCTGAACTACATGCAGATCAACCGCTACGAGCAGGCGACCGAGGCCTTCGACCGAACCGCCCAGTTCGCCGAGGACGACCGCCTCGAGCAGGAGGCCTGGGTGAACAAGGGCGTTGCCCACGCCGAACTCGAGGAGTACGACGAGGCGATCGGCGCCTACCGCGAAGCGCTGCGGATCGACGACGAGAGCGAACACGCCGCCACCGCCGAAACGAACCTCGCGTACGCGCTCTGGGAGTTCGGCGAAACGGCACAGGCCCTCGAACACGCCGAGCGCGCCGTCGAGATCGACGAGCGGTTCGCCGAGGGCTGGTTCAACCGCGCCTTCTTCCTCTCCGAGCGCGGGCTGGCCGAGGAGGCGCTGCACTGCATCGACAACACGGTCCGACTCGGAATGCGCAACGCGAAAGTGCTCGAGGAAAAGGCCGAGATCCTGGAGGAACTCGGCGAGTACGACGAGGCAGAGGAGATCGCCGAGGAGGCAAACGAGATGCGCGAACGGGCCGAGCAGCGGCTCGTCGAGGAACGCGAAGAGATGGCCGGACAACCCTCGGGCGCCGGCGGACGGCCCCAGGACGAGGACGACGTGGACATCACGGATCCGGGGCGGGTGTCGAAGCGCGACGGCGAGTGGCAACTCGAGTAACGCATGATCGTCAACGAACGCGAAACCGAAGAGGGACTGCTCGTCGCCGTCTGTGACGCGGACGTTCTCGGCGAAACGTTCGAGAGCGACGAGCTATCGCTGACCGTCACCGAGGAGTTCTACGGCGGCGAGACGGTCGACGAGAGCGCGGTCGTCGACAGCCTCTCGCGGGCGACCGTCGCCAACATCGTCGGCAGCCGTGCGGTCGAACTCGCAATCGAGGAAGGGTTCATCGACGAAGCGAACGTTCTCGACGTCGGATCGACCCGCCACGCGCAGCTCTTGCGGATGTACTGACGCCCGTTCCGACCTTAAGCCGACGGAACACTTTTTGATTCGTGGGATGATCTGACGAACAATGGTCGATATCGCAGGGTTCACCGAACGGCTTCGGCAGCCGGAGTACACGGGAGACAACCGCTGTATACCGTGTACGGCGGTCAACGTCGCAATCGCGGGCGTCCTCGCGGTCGGCGTCGCCGTCCTCTCCGCTCCGCTGGCACCCATCGTCCTCGGTCTCTCGCTTGCGGCGATCTACCTTCGGGGATACCTGGTTCCGGGAACTCCGAGTCTGACGAAGCGGTATCTCCCGGACCGGCTGCTCGCGAAGTTCGACAAGGCACCCGAGCCGACGGGGACGGCCATCGAGAACGAGCGCGACGAGGAGACCGAGGGTGACGACGGGCCTGTCGACCCCGAGCAGTTCTTCCTCGAGCACGACGTGGTCACACCGTGTGCGGGGACGACGGACGGCGGCACGACTCCGAGCGACGCCGCGGACGACCTCTGTCTCGCGGAGGGGGTCCGAACGGCGTGGCGGGACGCGATTGAGGGGATCCGCGATGGAGACCGAGAGCAGCAGGTCGCGGCGTTTCTCGAGTCCGAATCCGAGACGGTGACGGTCACGCAGACGAACGGCCACGCCCTCGCCCGCGCCGACGGCCAACTGGCCGCCCGGTGGGAGTCAGACGCCGCGCTGGTCGCCGATCTCGCCGGCTCGAGAACGCTCGCGGATCGGCTCCCGAACTGGGAGTCGCTGGCGCTCGAGCAGCGCAGTCAGCTCGCGAGCGGGCTGCGGGCGTTCGCCGAGCGCTGCCCCGCCTGCGACGGACCGGTATCGCTCGACGCCGAGACCGTCGAATCCTGCTGTCGCTCCTACGAGGTGTACGCGATCACCTGCGACGACTGCAGCGCACGGGTGCTCGAAGTCCAGCAGTAGTCGCCGTCACTGCTGGCGGAAACGAGAGTGTCTCTCTCCCGGAAATTCTCCACCGTCGGTCGGCGGTCGAGAAATACCAAAGTGTATTGGAGACAAGGGTATTGGCGATGCCCCTCTACGGTGTAGTACGACAGGGCCCCCACCCATCCCCATCCCCACCACCACACTGAGTCGTTCAACACCCCCTGTCGTGACACACCACCACCACCCACTTTTCCCCTCTCGCTACGTCGCCGGCGAGCGACTGCAACGGCAGCAGCACTCGAGTGTCCGTGTCGATCAAACCCGGACCGAAGGAGTGTTTTGTCTGGGAACCTTGCTAGTCACCAATGAGTCACCAGAATCTCGAGGCCCTCGACGTCGAGGCCATCCGCGAGGAGTTCCCGATCCTGGAGCGGGAGTTCGACGGCCAGCAGGTCGTCTATCTCGATAACGCGGCGACGACCCAGACGCCGGACCCGGTCGTCGACGCGATGAGCGACTACTACCGGCGGTCCAACTCGAACGTCCACCGAGGGATACACCACCTGAGCCAGGAGGCCTCGGAAGCCTACGAGGAAGCCCACGACCGCGTCGCGGAGTTCATCGGTGCGAGCGGCGGCCGCGAGGAGGTCATCTTCACCAAGAACACGACCGAAAGCGAGAACCTCATCGCCTACTCGTGGGGGCTGAACGAACTCGGCCCCGAGGACGAGGTCGTCCTCACCGAGATGGAACACCACGCCTCGCTCGTGACCTGGCAGCAGATCGCGCGGCGCACCGGCGCGAGCGTGAAGTACATCCGCGTCGACGAGACGGGGCGTCTCGATATGGACCACGCCGAGGAGTGTATCACCGACGACACCGCCATCGTCTCGGCGGTCCACGTCTCGAACACCCTCGGGACGATCAACCCCGTCGGCGAACTGACCGACCTCGCCCACGAGCACGACGCGCTCTCCTTTATCGACGGGGCCCAGGCCGTCCCGAACCAACCGGTCGACGTCGAGGAGATCGACGCCGACTTCTACGCGTTCTCGGGGCACAAGATGGCCGGCCCAACCGGAATCGGCGCCCTCTACGGCAAGAAAGAGTTGCTCGAGGAGATGGAGCCCTACCTCTACGGCGGCGGGATGATCCGCAAGGTCACCTTCGAGGAGTCGACCTGGGGCGACCTCCCGTGGAAGTTCGAGCCCGGCACGCCGCCGATCGCCGAGGCCGTCGGCCTCCACGCCGCGGTCGACTGGCTCGAGGAGGTCGGGATGGAGCGCATCCGGGCTCACGAGCAGGACCTCGCCCGCTACGCCTACGAGCAACTCGAAGGCGAGGGCGACGTCGAGATCTACGGCCCGGAACCGGGCCCCGACCGGGGCGGCCTCGTCAGTTTCAACCTCGAGAGCGTTCACGCCCACGACCTCACCTCGATTCTGAACGACCACACGGTCGCGATCCGCGCGGGCGACCACTGTACTCAGCCGCTTCACGACAAACTGGGAGTGGCCGCGTCGGCTCGAGCGTCCTTCTACCTCTACAACACCCGCGAGGAGGTCGACAAGCTGGTCGCCGCTCTCGACGACGCACGACAGTTGTTCGCGTAAGCGAACAACGGAGTGCGAGGAGACTGCGCTCGACAACGTTTTTCCGAGCGAGCAACGCGAAGCGAGGAAAAGCCAGCGAGACCCGGTTTCGCTCGGCGCGTCAGCTCTTTAGCTGACGTGCGAGAGTCGTTTTACCGAGCAACGCGAGGCAAGGCTCGAAGCGGCGAAGCCGCTTCGGAGATGCGCGGCAGCTGTTCGCGTAACCGTTCCGCGAACGAAGCTGAGGCGGAGCGAACGGCGCGAGCGAGAACCGCGGGAGAGGAGAGCGGCGAAACCGCGAGCGCGGGAGTGAACGAAGGGTAGCGAGGTACTCGTCGCTCGTCACGGTTCGTCGTAAGCGCTCGAGACGCCGTTCAACACGTCGCAGATCGCGTCGGTAGTCTCGTTCGTCCGGATCGTTCCCGTATCGGGGTCGTAGTCGATTATCCCGGCGTCCGACATCTTTGGCAGGTGGACGTGGTGGAGCATCACCTCGCCTCGCTCCGCCTTCTCGATCCGTTCGGCCTCGGCGAGGTTGTCCGCGGCAGTCCGTACCGTCGTCGTCTCGACGTTCCGCAGTCGCCGGAGGAGCGATCGTCGCGTTGGATGCGATAGGATCTCGTACGTCCTCTCGAGCGAACAGTCGCTGCCGCCTCCGATACTCATTAGGGACGAGTACAGGATACCGCCCTTTCGGAAGCCAGGTGGTTATAACAACCGTTTTATAAGCGATCGAGGGCCGCCGCCAGCGCGGGCCGGTCACGAACGCTCACTCGGAGCGAGCAAGGCGCCCCGCAGCACCTTGTCGGCACCTCGCCGGACGCGCTTGGAGGTAGCCTGCTGGGAGATGCCGAGTTCGTCGGCGATCGACGAAAGATCCGTTCCCCGCGGGACCTCGAAGTAGCCGCGCTGAACGGCGAGCACGATCGCTTCGCGCTGTTCGGGCGTGAGTTCGAAGATCCGTCCGGCCCGCGAGGCCTCCGAGAGGGTGTAGACCCGATCGACGGTCACGGAGAGGTGCTGCTCGGTGCAGAAGTCGTAGAATTCTCCGAGGAGGTCGCGGTTGGGAAACCGGACGCGAAAGTGCCATCCGCCTCTCGTCGTCATCGCCTCGAGGACGACGGCTTCGGTTCGTGCGAGCCCGGTGAGGAGACCGCTCACCTCGGGCACCCACTCGGCACGATACAGCGCCGTGTCGTCGATCCGATCGAGTTGCGTGATAGCTTCGATCTCCGAGCACGAGAGGACGTGTTCCTCGAACGCCTCGAACCCCGCACCCGTCGCCCAGAAGTACGGGAGGATTCGGCTCCCGGTCGGGACGATCGCCTCGAGTTCGATGTCCATATCCTCGACCGTGGCGAGAGCCGCCCCGAAGATGAACTCCTCGGTCGAGACGCTGAACTCGACGATGACGCTCATAGGGAGTCCACCAGCGGAACCCCCTTTTACGCTTGCCTGGAAAAGGGAGGGGTCACTTTTCGAAAGCAAGTCTACCGATCGTTCACGCACCTGGCCGATGATGGGAAGTTTCCGCCTCAGCGACTGCGGAGCCCTTATTACGGCGACTCCGAAACAGGACCGGCATGCTCGAGGCAGTTCGAGGCCGCGCCCGCCCGTACTTCGAAGACGCTCCGCCGGCCCACGACTGGCACCACGTCCAGCGGGTCGCGGCGCTCGCCGAGACGCTCACCGACTGCTACTCGAAGTCGGTCGACGAGCGCGTCGTCCAGTTGGCCGTCGCCCTCCACGACGTCGGCCGCGAACGAGAGGACCGCGGCGAAATCGAGGACCACGCGATCTGGGGCGCTCGAGAGGCCGGACGGATTCTCCGGGACGTCGGCGCGGACGAGGAGACGATCGATCGGGTGCGACACTGCATCCGCGCACACCGCTACTCGAACGACGTCGAACCCGAGACGCTCGAGGCGGAGATCGTCTGCGACGCGGACAACCTAGATGCCCTCGGAGCGATCGGAATCGCCCGGGTGTTCGCCTACGGTGGCGAACTCGGTCAGCCGATCCACGATCCGGCGACTTCGGTGGCCGACGACGAGACGCCCGCCGGGAAAACTCAGTACAACCACGTCCACAAGAAGATCCTCGATCTCCCTGCCCGGATGTACACCGACGCAGGGGGCGAACTCGCCGCCGACCGCGCCGCGTTCGTTCGTGAGTACCTCGAGCGATTCGACGCGGAAGTGGCGGGCGACGCGTAGCCGGGATCGTCCAGCGAGCGCCCGATCGAGTAGGGCAACGATAAACCCGCGAAGAGTTTTTCAATTATCCCTTCGTAACGGGGAGCGCCGAGGTGAGGACGATGTACGAGAGCACGATCGGACGCTCCGGACGGGACCCGTTCGACGCCCTGGTCGACGTTCTCGCCGCGGCGAACCGGTACGATCTCGTGCTCGGGATCATTCCGATCGCGTTTCTGGGTGCGCTGGTCGTCGCGAACGCGCTGGGCGTGTCGGTTCTACACGCTCTCTCGGTCGCAGCGGTAGTCGGTTTCGCCGTCATCGTCGACGCCTGTTACGTGAACCCGCCGGTCGACCAGGGTTCGACGGAACGGTACTGACCAACAACCGCCCACGATCGACCCGGCGCGGACCGGATCCGTTCCGGCACCCGCCAACCGGTTTTCGGTCGAAATCGAGTCCGTAGCGTCTCGTGCCGTACGGCCCCGGAACCCTTTTACAACGCACAGCCGTACGCGTATCCAACGATGGGACTCGGCTCTGATATGTACCGACAGCAGATCCTCGACCACTACAAGAACCCCCGGAACTACGGGGAACTCGAGGATCCGACCTTCACGCACGTCGGCGAGAACCCGATGTGTGGCGACGAGATCCGGATGGACGTCAAACTCGCCGACGACGAGGAGACGATCGAGTACGTCGCCTTCTCCGGCGACGGCTGTGCGATCAGCCAGGCCTCCGCGAGCATGCTCTCGGGGGAGCTCAAGGGGAAGAGCGTCGACGAACTCCTCGAGATGGATCGCGACGACGTCATCGACATGCTCGGCGTCGATATCTCGCCGATGCGAGTCAAGTGTGCAGTGTTGGCCGAAAAGGTCGCCCAGGACGGCGCGGAGATCTACCAGGGCGAACTCGACAAGGAGAAGACGACGACCGAAGACTAACGAGTCCGACTCGTCCCACGTCCAGTTTTTCGCGCACAGCTATTCGCAGTGATCGAACTGCTCGAGAAGCAATCGAGAGAGGATAGATTACCCTCCCGTCAGGGAGCGGGAGCGTGCCGAGCCGTTATTCGGGCTTCAGTCCGCCGTCCTCGACGCGCATGACGGCCTCACCGTCGGCGAGGTTCGGCGCGTCGACCAGGCGGACGATTCGCTTGTTCCCCTTGGACTTCCGGAGGTAGATCCGGAAGGTCGACTTGTGGCCGAGGATGTTGCCACCGATCGGCTGGGTCGGGTCGCCGAAGAACGAGTCGGGGTTCGAGGCGACCTGGTTCGTGACGATGACGGCGCAGTTGTAGAGGTTGCCGACCTTGTCGATGTCGTGGAGGTGCTTGTTTAGCTTCTGCTGGCGATCCGCGAGTTCGCCACGACCGACGTACTCCGCACGGAAGTGGGCGGTCAGCGAGTCGATACAGAGCAGGCGAACGGGGTACTCCGACTCCTCGTGTTCGCCCGCGAGCTCCTTCGCCTTCTCCGCGAGCAGCATCTGGTGGTTGGAGTTGAACGCCTTCGCGACGTGAATCTTCTCGAGAACGTCCTCGATGAGTGCGTCCATGGCGCCCTCGTCGCCGGGCGAGCCCTCGATCTCGCGGTCCTCGAGGGTCGCCTCGATGACCTCGTCCGGGAGACCGCGAACCATGTCGTCGATCCGCTCGGGGCGGAACGTGTCCTCGCTGTCCACGAAGATGGCGCGGCCGTGGAGGCCGCCGACCTCCTTGGGGAGCTGAACGTTGACGGCCATCTGGTGCGTGACCTGGGACTTGCCCGAGCCGAACTCGCCGTAGACTTCGGTGATCGACTGGGTTTCGATACCGCCACCGAGGAGGTCGTCGACCGCGTCGTTGTGCCAGCTCAGTTTGCCGATCTCGTTTCGTCGCTCGAGGACGGTCGAGCCGGTCTCGAAGCCGCCGACATCGGCTGCATCGCGAGCCGCACGGACGATATCTGAAGACGTGGACTCGCCGACGTCCGCCGTATTCGAGAGTTCGGAGGGCGAGGCGACGGCCAGGCTTTCGAAGGAGTCGAAGCCGGCTTCGTGAAGCTTGTCTGCGGTTGCCGGTCCGACACCCGGGAGAGTTTCGAGGTCTGCTTCTGGCATTACTCACTCGTTGTAACGGAGCCCCCATAAAGCCTCGTTAACAGGAGAGTGGAAGTGAAAGTGCAGGAAGGAAACGGGGCGATCGACTCGGTCGGCGGGAGGTTTAGGTGCGAAGGCGCAATTCACTCGCGTCGAGGGGCGACGAACGAAACGCGGTCTCCGCCGGGTCAGACTCTCGGCTCGCCGGGCGTCCACTCGAGGCAGTAGAGCCGGTCGCCGCCGCCGACGTACAGCCGCTCCGGCGCGAGCGCGGGCGTGCGTTCGACGGCGTCGCCGGCGTCGAAGTGCCAGAGCAGATCGAACTCAGTGGCGTCGACGCCGTACACCGAACCGGTCGAGTCGCCGACGCAGAGAACGTCACCCGCGACGACCGGACTCGCGGAGATCTCGCCGGCGAGCGCGACGCCCTTCTTCGAAAAGAGCCAGCCGCGAACCTTCCGCCGGCCGAACCGCGTGTCGGTAACGTGGAGGTAGCCGTCGTCGGCGCCGACGAACGTCGTTCCCTCGTCGGGAAGTACCGTCGCCGAGGACGTGAGCGAACCCTGGATCTCGTAACTGAACCACGTCTGTCCGCTCTCGGCGTCGAGTGCGAGCAGCGTGCCGTCGTCGTCGCCAACGTAGACCCGGCCGTCGGCGATCGTCGGACCGTCGGTGACCGCACCGTCGGTCGGCGCGGTCCAGACCTCCTCGCCCGTCTCGGTCTCGAGGCAAGATACCTGCTCCCCTTCGGTACCGGCGTACACCCGTCGTCGGTCGTCGCCGACGGCCGGACAGCCGACGACCGGCGAATCGGCCTCGTGCGTCCAGACTTCCTCGCCCGTCTCGGTCTCGAGCGCCGACAGTCCCGACGCGTGGCCGGCGTAGAGTCGGTCGTCGGAAAACGAGAGCGCGGACTCGAGCGCGTCCGGGAGGTCGGTTCGCCACGCCCGGTCGCCCGTCGCGGGGTCGAGCGCGTAGACGGCGCCGGTGTCGGTGGCGGCGTAGACGCGGTCGCGCGTGACGACCGGCGCCGCATCGATCCCGGCGGTCGTCTCGAAGACCCACCGTCGGTGACCCGTCTCGCGGTCGAACGCGTACAGGTTTCCGCGTTCCGTCCCGACGAAGAGCGTATCGCGATCGAGAACCGGCGATCCCACGGGTCCGACGAGGTCCGCCGTCCAGGACTTCTCGATGCGGTGGGGGCCCTCGAGGTCGCGTCGCACTCCCGAGTGCTGTGGATCCCGTTTGAACTGGTTCCAGTCGGTCACTGGTCGAGCGTACCGATTCCGGTCCTATAATGGATTCGACACGGAAACCGTCCGCGGCGCTCTCGAGTACGGGACGGTCCGCCGCGAGAAAGGTGGAATCGGGAGCGGAAGGGGGTAGGTGGTGGGTAGGGGTTTCGGCAGGACAACTGGTGTATGGCGCAGTTGATGATGTGGCGTCCTGCCGTATCTCTACGTAAGAGGTGGACCGCAATACCAGTGGCTCCAAACATGTTTGGGACGAGTGTCAGCCGCCGTGAACGCCCGTCAGAGCTCACTCCCAGGGGTGGGTACCGCCCTCGCTCGGCCAGAGCGGGTACCAGTACTCTTTCTCGCGCTCGATCTCGAGTTCGCCGTCCAGCGTCGACTCGAGTTTGAACTCCGCGCTCGAGTCCCGTTCTCGGCCGGGACGCGGCGCGAACGGGTAGAACCGCCCCCGGCGGAACGAGTAGATCCAGTAGGCCGGACCGTCCTCGTTTCGGTAGGCGAAGACGGCCGCGAGCAGGCGCGAACCGTAGCCGCGTTCGATGAACGTGTCGGCGGCGAAGTGCAGGCTCGTGATCAGGTCCTCCGGATCGCTGTCCTCGAGGACGACCCAGTGGTAGCCGTGGTCGTCTTCGGAGACCCCGAATTCGGTGCCCGTATCCTCGCGGCCGGCCTCGAGGATCGCCTCGACCTCGTCGACGGCGTCGCGAAAGCTGCTCGAGTCGACGCCGGAAAAGCAGAGCGCGCCGGCGTTCGCCGACTCGTAGCCGAGGTCGGCCTCCATCGTGAGGTAGGCGGTGCTCATCCCGAAGAGGTCCTCGGGGTCGGCGTCGCGTTTCGCGTCGGATTCCGCGCGGATACCGAGGACGGCGCGGAGTCCGTCCAGTAGTCCCATGCTCGTGTAAAACGGACAACCCCATAGAAGGATTCCGTTTGATCGCGCCAGCGGGGGATTCGATCCGGGTAGTTAGCCGATGCTCCAGCGCGTCTCGTAGGGGTATCGCTCGGCTCGATAGAGCCCGACGTGGATCACGACCGCGCAGACGATCAACCCGAGGTTCACTGGCGTCGAGTCGTACGCGACGACGTCGATGATGATCTCGCCGCGGTACAGCGGCCAGAGGGGTGCGATCGCCGCGTCCGGTGCGGCGGAGAGCAGGTCCACGAAGATGTGACTGAGACCGCCAGCCCAGAACGCGGCCACCGTGAACACGAACGTCGTCGACGGCGTGATCGAGTCGCTGCGAATTAGCCGATTGGCGTTCAAGAAGGGAGTCAACGCGTGCGCGGCGACGGCTCCGAAGACGACGCCGACGACTAACACGAACGGAATCGTATGAGTGATGCCGTGATGCTGGAGTAACGGGTGTGCGAAAAACGTCTCGAGGAAAAGATCGATATCAGGGAGCAACGTCGTCACCTGTGTCAACACGGTGAACGTGACCGCGGGGCGGCGACCCCACAGAATCCACGCGGGCACCGCGAATAGCAATGCCGCCGCGACGTGACCGATCGGTTCGACCATGCTGATTCAGCCCGCTCGATCACTATAAGTAATCACCCGGACGTGTCCACCTGAGCGGGGTACACCGAAGGCGCGAGGCGTCTCAGAACGCCTCCATCTCGCGCTCGAGGTCGCGAAGCTGTTCGACGCGGCGCTCCGTCGAGGGGTGCGTGCTGAAGAGGCGACCGACGATGCCCGACTTCAGCGGGATGATGAAGAAGGCGTTCATCTCGGCCTCTTCGCGCAGGTCCTTGTCGGGGACCTTGTCGACCTCGCCCGAGATTTTCATGAGGGCGGAGGCGAGCGCCGACGGCTTACCGGTGATCGCGGCCGCGCCCCGGTCGGCGGCGAACTCGCGGTATCGCGAGAGCGCGCGGATCAGGATGTAGCTGATGATCCAGACGAGTAGCGAGACGAGGATCGCCGCGACGATCCCGCCGCCGCCGCGGCCGCGACCGCGGCCGCCGCCGAAGAACGCGCCCCAGCGGACGATCATGAAGGCGATCGTCGAGAGGAACGAGGCGATGGTCATCACCATCATATCGCGGTTCTTGACGTGGGCGAGTTCGTGGGCGATGACGCCGTCGAGTTCGTCCTGGTTCAGCGTTCGCAGTAGCCCCGTCGTCACGGCGACGGCGGCGTTTTTCTGGTTGCGCCCGGTCGCGAACGCGTTCGGTACCTTCGAGTCGACGACCGCGACTTTGGGTTTCGGGAGGTCGGCCTGCTGCGAGAGTCGTTCGACCGACGCGTGCAGTTGCGGATACTCCTCGGCCGACACCGTTTTCGCGCCCATACTCTTGAGGGTGAGCGTGTCGCTGAAGTAGTACTGCACCAGCGAGAACCCGCCGAAGATGAGTACGAATACCAGGATTCCGCCCTGCATGTAGGCAGTTAGTACGCCGGCGAAGACGATGTACAGCGCGAACAGCAAGAACATCGTCACGAACATTCTCACCCGTAGTCCCCAGTCCGGCTGCCAGTCCATATCTCGAATGAGGGGCTGCGGCGAAATAAGTATCACCAACGCCACCGGTCGAGACCGATCGCCGGTGTCGACCGCCCGTGACGACGGGAACCCCCTCGTTTCGCCTGGAAACCGCCGGACACGCGGTCGTCTGACACGCCGTCGACCGATCCGGTGTCTGACGCGCGTCTGCCGGTTTAACGTGGCGAACGGCCGGTGTGCCCGCCGGTACTACCCCTTCGTTTCGCCTGGAATTGTCAGATCGTGAGAGCGGTCGAAACGACGGGCGAGCGTGCCGAACGTCAGGAGGAGTCCGGCGGTCGCTTCTCGACCCCCAGTTGCTTTGCTCGAACGGTCGTATGGCCTGCGTTATCCGGCTGGAACGATACTACCGTGCCTATAGGAAAGGGGCGGGGTTACCGACCTTCGGGCGACTATGTCTATCCACGCCAGACGGGAGGTGTTGAAGTACGCCGGACTTGCGGCTGCCGGGGGGGTGCTCGCGGCGAGCACGGCGACCGCCGCCGAAAACGGATCGGACGGTCCGAGCGCCTGGACGTCGCTACGCGGAAACGCGGGTAACACCGGCTACGTGTCGGGCGAGAGCGGGCCGGACGAGTCGGCGACCGTGACCTGGGAGTACGACCACGGCGGGCCGGTCGCCGTCGTCGACGGGAACGTCTTCTTGACCGTCGACGGAGCGATCCACGCGCTCGACGCGGAAGACGGGGAACTGGTCGGGGAAACCGACGACGTCGGTGCGGCCGGCGCTCCGGCGGTCGTCGACGACACCGTCTACGTCGGCGGCGACCGGTTGACCGCGATCGACCTCGGAGACGGGGAGGTCGACTGGGACGTCGACCTCGAACCCGAGGATGCCGTTCCGTCGCCGATCGTCGTCGACGACACGGTGTTCGTCGTCGCGGACGGAACGCTATACGCGCTCGAGGCCGACGGCGGGGACGAAGCCTGGCGGTTCGAACCCGACGGCGAAGGGCTGATCGAACGGACCGTCGCGGCCGCCGGAGGTGCCGTCTTCACGACGGACGGAGAGACGCTGTACGCGCACGAGATCGACGACGGGAGCGAGCGGTGGACGAACGGTCACGGGGAGTACCGGGAGCAGACTGTCGTGGCGACCGACCGCGCCGTCTCGGTCCAGGCCGGCGGCGACGACCGGGTGGCGGTCTACGAGACGGAGACGGGCGATCTCAGCTGGGCGAGAGACGGGGCCGTCGTGGGGTTAGCCACTAGCGATCACGTCTACACGTTGGCGGAAGACGACATCGTCGGCTACTATCGGGACTCGGGAGACGAGTTCTGGCAACCGTCGATCGAAGGTGCGACCTTCGGCCGGCCGGTGGGTGTTGGCCCGACCCTCTACGTCGGTATCAGCGACTCGAGCGAGGGCACCGGCGTCGCCGCGTTCGACGTCGTCACCGACGAACTCGAATGGGTAGTCGAAACCGAGACGGGCCCGGAGGACCTCGCGTTCGCCGACGGAACGATCTACGCCAGCGACGACGGACTCGTCGCGATCCGATCCGCGGGGGACGAGGGCGGGACCGGTGACGAGGACGAAGAGACGGGCGAGGATGACGAAACGGACGAGGAAGAACCAGCGGACGAGGACGACGAGGGAGGCGACGACGCCGACGAAAGCGACGACGTTCTCAGTGACGACGAACAGGACGAACAGGACGAACAGGACGGGCAGGACGGGCAGGACGGGCAGGACGACGGTATGCCCGGGTTCACGACCGGCGCGAGCGTCGCTGGCGGTGCGCTCACCCTCGAGTGGCTCCGTCGCAAGGCGGGCGTAGCGGACGAGGCAGAGGAGTAGACTGGCGGCGTTCGACGCTCGCCGTCGAACCGCCGCTCCGAATGCGTCGGCCGGAACGGGTCGTTTAACATCGTGAATCCACAAACGGGGACAATGAGTGAGTCGCGTGCGTTCTGTCCCCGGTGCGGGGATCCGGTACCTGACCGATCGGCGAGCGACGCGGACGGCGAGCAGGTCCCCGATCCGCTCCGACCCGGGACGGAGGTCGAACTCTGTGACAGCTGTTACTTCGACGATTTCGACTTCGTCGACGCGCCGGAGCGAATCGACGTTCGCGTCTGTGCTCGGTGTGGCGCCGTTCACCGCGGCAACCGATGGATCGACGTCGGCGCGGAGGATTACACCGATATCGCTATCGACGAAGTAAGCGAGGCGCTCGCCGTCCACGTCGACGTCGAGGACGTCGCCTGGCAGGTCGAACCGGAGCAGATCGACGAGAACTCGATTCGGATGCACTGTTACTTTACGGGGATCGTCCGCGGGACCCCGGTCGAAGAGCAGGTGATGGTGCCGGTCAAGATCGCCCGTCAGACCTGCACCCGCTGCGGTCGGATCGCCGGCGACTACTACGCCAGCATCGTCCAGATCCGCGCCGAGGACCGGACACCCACGAGCGAAGAGATCGAACGAGCGAAGGAGATCGCGAACACGGTCGTCGCCGAGATGGAAGCGACCGGCGATCGCAACGCCTTCGTCACCGAAATGAACGAGACGCCCGACGGGCTGAACATCAAGATCTCGACCAACAAGATCGGCAAGAAGATATCGAACAAGATGATCGAGGAGTTCGGCGGGAGCGTCAACGACGCCGAGACCCTCGTCACCGAGGACGAGGACGGCAACGAAGTCTACCGGGTGACCTTCGCCGTCCGCCTCCCGCCGTACATTCCGGGGGACGTCATCGACCTCGAGGACGACGAGGGCGGCCCCGTGCTCGTTCGGAGCGCCCGCGGCAACCTGAAGGGAACCCGGCTGACGACCGGCGAGCGCTACGAAGCGAGCTACGAGGAAGGTAACGCCCCCGACGCCCACAGACTCGGCGAGCGCGAGGACGCCGTCGAGACGACGGTCGTCACCGTCGAGGACGAGAACGCCGTCCAGGTGCTCGATCCCGAGACCTACCAGGCCAAGACCGTCGCCCGACCGGAGTACTTCGATCCCGACGCCGAGACGGTGCCCGTCCTGAAGAGCCGCGCCGGCGTCCACATCCTTCCCGACGACGATGAGTGACGGCAGGGACGAGGACGAGTCCGGTACAGCCGTCGACGACGTCCTCGAGCGATCCGACGCGCCGCTCGCCGCCGTCGTCGAGAAGCTCAGGACGGAGACGGCCATCGAGTCCCTCCGGGCCGAGGGCGTCTACGACGACTCGAGACGCGTCCGCGAGGCGCGAGGGCGAAGCGGAGCGAAGCCCTCGGACCGTGCGAACGGGTCGAAAACCCGTGAGGACGGTCCCGGCAGGGTTGCCCTCCCGGTGACCGAACCGCCGACGGAGACGGCGGTGCTCGAGGTCGTCAGGCAGGTCGATCCCGAGCCGCGAACCCGCGACCTCGAGGACCTGCTCGCCGAGCGGGGCTGGAGCGACGCGGCCCTCGAATCAGCGCCGGGTTCGTGGGCCGTGATCGGCTCGGTCGTACTCGTGAGGGTTCCCGAGGACTGCCCGGACGAGCGGGCGCTCGCCGAGGCGCTGCTCGAGTTACACGGCGACGCCGCGAGCGTGCTGGCCGACGAGGGGATCGCGAACGACGGCGAAGCGGGCACCTACCGCGAACCGCGGACGCGACTGCTCGCGGGCGAGAGCGATACCGAGACGATCCACACGGAACACGGGACGCGGTACGGTCTCGATCCCGCGACGGTCATGTTCTCGCCGGGTAACCAGGCCGAACGGGCGCGGATGGGGGACCTGGTCGCGGCCGACGAGCGCGTGTTCGACATGTTCGCCGGGATCGGCTACTTCACCCTCCCGATGGCCCGCACCGGCGCGCGGGTGACGGCGACCGAACTGAACCCGACCGCGTTCCGCTACCTGCTCGAGAACGCCGTGTTGAACGACGTCGGCGATCGCGTCGACGCCTACATGACCGACTGTCGAGAACTCGCGAGCGATCTGTCGGTCGACCGGGTAGTCATGGGCTACTACGGCCGCTCCGACGGTCGTGACGCCGACCGCGGGACCGGCACCAGAACCGACGAGGCCCACGAGTTCCTCGACGACGCGCTCGAGGCGCTCGATCCCGGCGGCGTGGTTCACTACCACGAGGCGACGCCGGAGTCGCGGCTGTGGGAGCGTCCGCTCGAGCGCCTCGAGACGGCGGCCGACGCAGTCGGACGCGACCTCGAGATCCGCGACCGTCGCCGCGTCAAGAGTCACAGCGCGGGCGTGGCACACGTCGTCGTCGATGCCCGGTTCGGGTAGCCGGTCGTGAAGCGGTCGTGACATTCATGCTTTCGGAGCGAGTGGTTCCGCGCATGGACAAGAACCAGATCATCGCGGTTCTCTTCGCGTTTCTCATGGTAACATCGATGGTCGCCTGGGGCGCGATGCAGATTCTCTGATTTGCGCGACGAAACGGGGCCCGACGAATAGCCCGCAAGATCGGTCTTGTATCCGGCCGCAGGACAAACGAAACGATTTACTTCGGTTGCCCGAAACGGACAGTTCGATGACAGACGTTCCGGAGCCGGAGCGCGGTATCCGCTACCTCTCGGGATCCCCGACCCGCGTCGCCGTTCTCGAGCAGGTGTGCGACGAGGCGACCAGCCCTGCGGCCCTCGTCGACGCGACCGACGTCTCCCGGACGACCGTCCACCGGACGCTGACCGACCTGGTCGATCGAAACTGGGTCGAGCGCGTCGACGGAGGGTACGCCGCCACCGCCGTCGGCGCGCTCGCGCTCGAGTCCTACCGGAACGCCCAGACGGAGTTTCGGACCCTGGATCGCGTCGAGCCGTTTCTCGCCCGCGTCGACGCGACCGTCGACGACCTCGAGATCGAGTGGTTCCGGACGGCGGAGCTGTCGACCGTGACGGAATCGAACCCGCACCAGCCGCTGGAGTGGTACGCCGATCGGCTCGAGGCCGCCGATCCCGAGCGCCTTCGCGGCGTAGCGCCGGTCATCAGTCGCCAATTCATCGGCGTCCACGCGCCGGTCATCGAGCGGGGGACGCCGACCGAACTCGTCATCGACGAGTCGACCTACTGTGCCGTCGCCGACCGCTATCCGGACGCGCTTCGAGCGTCGGTCTCGCTTCCGAACTACGAGCTGTACGTCGCACGCGAAAGTCCGTCGGTCGGGCTCACGCTCATCGACTCGGCGGTCTTTCTCGGCGCGTACGGCGAGGGGAGACAGCTCGTCGCGATCCTCGAGAGCGGGAACGACCGGCTCCGAGCGTGGGCGGCCGATCGATACCGGGAGCACCGTGAAGATGCGCGGCGGGTCACTGCCGATGCGGTTCCGAAGTCGGGCTGACGCCGGTCGTCACCTCGTTATCGGGTGCACATCCTACGTTCGTTTCTCGTTCTGTTCTGTGGATCTTCGCCCGCTGAACGTACGAACTGATCGGCTTCGGTAGGTCAGAGGGTGTCGGAATGTCACCGAGGATCCACGGACGCCGAGTCCCTCCTGTCTATTGACCCCATCGTTGCGTGTGCTGATAACTGCGTTTGGCGAGAGAGACGCTCCCCGATCCTTCTGCCTGTGTCGGATACCAGCCTCGAGATCCTCAGCCGTCCGTCTCCCAGACGTCCGCCAGCGGACTCGAGCGAGACGAGCGGCCGGATCGACTCCGTCGCCGGGAGCGGGGGCCGTCGCGGTCGTCGCCTCGATCGCTCTCCGCTGCCGCCGTCGATCCTGGAGTCTCCGCCGCCGAGTTTCCGAGCGCCGCCCCCGGATCGAACGCCGGCAGTTCCGGCCGACCCATTCGATCGACCTGGGCCGCGAACCAGTCCGGCGTATCCGTCCGAGCGCGGTCGAACAGATCGACGAGACTCGAATCCGCCAGGTACGTGGCGCCGTAGTCGTCCGGCGCGCGGACGACTCGACCGCAGGCCTGGATCACGGTTCGCAGGGCGGTCCGGTAGTACCACGCCCACTGGCCGTCCTCGAGGCGGTGGGCGACGCGCGAGTCGCCGGTGTTGAGGAAGGGGGCCTTGCAGAGCACCTGCCAGCGACAGAGTTCGCCCTTGAGATCGAGCGCCTCCTCCATCTTCACGGAGAGAAAGACGTCGGAGCCGTCGCTGGCTTTCCACTCCTCGAGGGCGGCGTCGCGGCCGTCGCGGTCGTGGATTCGAATACGGTCCCCGACGCCGAAGTCCCGGAGGAGGTCGGCGAGACGCTCCTGGATGTCGTAGGAGTGAGCGTGAACCAGCCCCTTCTCGTCGGGGTGTTTCTGCATGAGCCGAACGATCGTCCGGGCGATCTTCGGCGTCGTCTCGTCGCGCTGCTCGTAGGTCATCTTCCCCTGCGTAACGTCGTACAGCGGGCGGTTTTCGACCGGGAAGGTGTGTTCGACGTCGACTAGCGCGACCTTCGCGGGGTCGAGCCCCACCTGCCGGCAGAACGCGTCCTTGTTGAGAATCGTCGCCGAGAGCAGCGCGAACTTGTTGCCGCGATCCCAGACGGTGTGTCTGAGGTACCGTTCCGGGTCCATCGGCTTGATCGTGAGCGGCCCACCCTGGGGCTCGTCGTCCGCATCGGCATCAGCATCGGCGTCGCCGTCGCTTTCGCCGGAGCGCGGTTCGGACTGGTCGACCAGCCACGTCGTCGCGCTCTGGGGATCCCGGTAATCGGAGACGAACCAGTCGAGTTCGCCGATCAGCTCCTGCAGGCGGTCGCGCTCGCGGACCTCGCGGGGCGTGAGCGACTCCTGTGAGAGCAGTTCGTCCTTCCGGCGGGTGCAGATCTGCGCGACGTTCTCGGCGTAGCGCGCCGCCCGGTCCAGGCCGTCGAGCTCGGGAACGCGAAGGTCGTCCCAGAACGGCACCGTTCGGGGGCCGAGCTGGATGGTCGCGTACATCTCGGCCCACTCGGCGAGACCGTGGGCCTCGTCGATGACGACGACGTCCCGCTGGCGAAAGACCTCGCTGCCGGCGGTCTGCATGAAGTAGGCGAGCGTCATCGCCGCGATCGATCGGTTCGACGCGATGGCACGGTCGGAGAAGTACGGACAGCGATGCTTGACCGAACAGTCGTACCCCCGCTCGCGGACGCAGGGCGCCTGGTTGACCGGCGTGTTCCGTTCGTCCGGCAGGATGCAGCTGTAGTTCGACTTCCCGCGGATGACGTTCAGATCGGCGAGCAGATCGTCCGACGCGACGTCGTCCAACTGCGAGACCTGCGGCGTCGTGTAGTAGGCCCCGGCGGCCTCGCTCGGCTCCGCCTCGTCGACCGTCCGCGCACAGCCGGCGACGGCCCGCGCGAGCAGGGACTTTCCGCTGCCCGTGGGCGCGCGCACTAACACGACATCGTTGCCGGTCGCGAACGCGTCGCGGATGTCGCGGAGGGCCTGCTCCTGGGTCCCGCGGTAGCTCGGCGCGGGGAAGGACTCGAAGATCCGCTCGGGGTTCACCGTTCGATGCACGGACCGGCCGCGTCCTAAAGGCTGCGAACCGTTTCGCACCGTGCAGCGGTGACTCGAACGCACCGCTCTCGACCCGGCTCGAGGTCCGCTCGAGCCCGAGAAACCACCGCCTATCGGGACGTAGGAGGGGGATACGGCCGGGTAGCTGGTCGATTACAAATACGGAATCTCCCGTCGGATTCGAGTGCGGAAGGGTCGCTCAGCGGTAGAGCACCGCGGTGCCCTCGGCCCGCGGCGGCCTTCGTGCCTCGTGGCGTTCAAATCCCACCCCTTCCGCTCACAGTGTCGTCCCACCGTGGTTGCAAACGTGGTGTCAGTGGTGTGTCACACGCTTTCACGCAACTTCCCCTGTCTCTCCGACACTGTTTTTACGCAGGTCCGAGTCGCGACGTTTCCCCGTCGACCTGTTCCAGTCGCGCGACGTCCGCAGCGGTCGGTTCGTCCGGAAGGGCCGCGATGCAGGGATAACACAGCAGGTGATCCGACCCGTCCTCGAACTCGAGCAGCATCGCGGACCCCCCGCTGCCGGCGTCCTCGCCGAACGCCCAGAGGTTCGCGATGCCGCCGGCGACCGTAACCGGTCGCCCGCAGCCGTTACAGGAGTCCCGTGCCATACCCGAGTATCGGTTCCGAGCGCTGAAAGTCGTTCCCCCGTGACCCAGTCGTTATACGGTCCAGCGTGATACCCCCTCCCATGGAGGTGAACTGTCAGGGCTGTGCCGGTTGTTGCCTCGACTGGCGGCCGCTGCTCGAGTCCGACGCCGGACGCGACGTGAGCGGGCGCGGAGCCGCCCGATCCGCATCGATCGACGGAAAGAACGAACGAGTGGCATCCGGTCGCGTCCCGCTCGGCGGCAGCTACAACTTCGTCGCGCTCACCCGCGACGAGGTGCGGACCTTCCTCGAGCGCGGCGCGGGCGCGGCGCTGACGCCGCGATTCTGGCGGGTCGAGGACGAGCGCGAAGGCGTCGAGATCGACGGCCACCACGTCGCCGCCGTCGCCGGCCGCCCGGTCTTCTTCGTCGGGATTCGGAAGCCGCCGAAACCCGTCGCTCCGTTCGACCGCGAGGAGCCGGTGTGGCTGCCGACCTGCGCCTTTCTCGACCCGACGACGCTACAGTGTCGGATCCACGGGAGCGACCGCTTCCCGGACGAGTGCGGCGCCTACCCCGAGCACAACCTCGCGCTCGAGCAGGAAACCGAGTGCGAGCGCGTCGAGTCGCGGTTCGGCGGCGAACGCTTGCTCGACGACGGCCACGACGACCCCGAGGGGCTGTTGCTCGGCCCGCAGGCGCTCGGGGCGAAGCTCTTCTGTCATCCCCGGCCCGACGATCTCGAGGGGATCGTCGGCCGACTCGCACGGGACGAACTCGCGCCGGCCGATCGCGCGGAGTGTCTCGCCGTCGCCGCCGCCTCGAGTCCGGGTACGTTCGCGACCTCGCCACACCACTACGAGCGCGCACTCGAGACGCTCGAAGGAGGAGATAGCGCGGCCGCTGGCGACTCGGCGACTGTCGAGGACGGCGAGTGGGTCGGCCCTGCGATCGACGAGTGGCACCAGCGTCGAGCTGACGGGGACGAAACGGTTCCCCCGTCCTCGATCGCGAAGGCGGTAGAAGACCGGCGGGGCGCACCGGAAACGCCGGGCTGGGACGCCCTCGAGTAGTGTCTCGCGGGGCTACTCGGACACGTCCTCCTCGGCGATGCAGAGGCAGCGCTCTCGGTATTCCTCCAGTGGCGTTCGATAACAGCGGAATCGTGATCGGTCGACCGCCGCTAGTTCGATTTGATCTCCTCGAACTTGCTCAGGAGTTCCTCCGCAGAATCACCCGAGTCGTACTCCACTTTCCCGTGGTAGATCGTCCGCTCGTCGTCGAAATCGGCGTCCACCCGTGAGGCTTGCGCTTCGCGCCGCTCGTGTTCGTCTTCGTCATAGGCACCCATTGACATGGCAAGTACACACATAGTAGGGAGCTGACGCATATCAATGTAACGGTCCCTCACACCGCGGATCCCGCTGAAGGGAAATCGATCGCCGGAAAACGGGAGGCTGATCGTCGACCGGATTCGGTGAAAGGCTGCTGACCGAGACAGCGAACAGTATATGCACCCGCGCCCCGTACCGACAGACGTGGCACGGCCGCTTCGCTTTCGTTACTCGCCAGAACACTGGAGCGAGCAACGAGTTCGACAGAAGATTTTGCAACCGCTCCGGTCGAATATCGGGGCTCGAGCCGTTACACCGCGGTTCGAGATCGGCGCCGACTGGGAGACGCACCGCTTCGAGATGCAGAACGGCGATATCGCGCTCTTCGCCCGCAACGACGACGAGGCCTACTGGTTAGGAAACACGGAAACGCCCTCGTCGCTGTGGCGAACCGACAAGTTCGGCTGGGAGGAAGTTCCCTACCATATCACCCGATGGGCACAGCGAGAGCTCCTCGCAACGCTCCACGAGGAGGATCCCTGGCTCGCCGACTACCCGCACCTCTCGTGGTTCTTCCTCCCCGTCTTCATGTCCAAGGACGGCCGCGAGTCGACGCGCGCGTTCTTCCGCGAGCACGCGGCCGGCTTCCCCGACGCCGGTCGTCGAGAGGCGACGCGTTACTTCGAGGCCTTTCTCGAGACGGGCGTGTTCGACGAGTACCGGCCGACCATGGCCGGAAAACTCGGTACCAGCGACCACGTCGACCGCGTGCGCATGAGCGCCGCGATGGGTGAGTTCATCGCCGCGAAGCTCCTCACCGACGCCGGCTACGAGGTCACGCCCGAGATCGAGGTGACGACCGGTCACTCGCTCGACTACCGGGCCGAAGACGACGAGACGAACGTGCTCGTCGAAGTGACGCGACCCCAGCCGCCGGCGAATCGCGCCGCGGCGGGTCCGGTCGCCGCGGTCCGAGACACTGCGGAGACGAAGACCAACGGCCAGCTCGCCGAACACGGCGGCGGCGCCGTGCTGTTCGTCGACTGCTCGAGCTTCCGCGACGACGCCTGGAACGCCGTTCGCGGCGAACAGCCCGACGTCCGCCACCGCCCCGCGGTCGTCTACCGCGCCCGACCGGACGGACGGATCGAGGGCTACACGAAGGGTTCGGTGCCGCTCGAGTTGGACGACGAACTCGAGTTCGTCGACTGAACGGGTACTCTTTCGCCGACGGAGACTCCAGACCGTGAATAGCCCGTAGCAAGCGCTTTGTACATCGCCGGACCTCACTGCTGTCAGCGGTCCACGGAAGTACCGAGCGCGCCGATGGCGCGCTCGGCGTTTCTCGTGAGTTCCGGAGGAGCGGACGAGAGCTCGGGAGAGCAAGCTCTCCCGGCGTTTTTCATCGAAGTTTTTGCTCGAGCGGGTTGCGGGCCGTTAGCCCGCAACCGAGTCCGTGGCGGCTTCGCCGCCACGCGGTCGGCCGGAGGCTGATCCGAGAGTAAAAAAGTTCGTTCTTAGAACGAAACCGACTCGGGCGAGTACGGGCTGCCGGGCGGCGTCGGATCGCGGTCGCTGTAGCCGACGCGGCCGACCGCCTTGTTGCTCACCGCGGAGTAGACGGCGAACCGCGCCTCTTCCGGATTCTCGAAGGTCTCGGACGCGAGGCGGGCGAGTACCTCCTCGACCGTCTCGGTCCCGTTCGGGAGCTCGAGGGTGCGGTCGCCGTAATCTGCGATCAGTTCCTCGGTGGTCGCGGGGTACTCGTGGTCGTCGATGACCTCGCCGGTGCCGTTTAGCAACATTACACCACATCCTGCGTGAACAATGATTATAAACATTTTCCATAATCGATTACTAGCACTCACCTACACCTTATACACCTAGAACGGAGCGCTCGAGACGAGGTGGAGACGGCGAGAACAGTGCGTTTACCACCCCGCGCTGGCTCGAGTAAGGCATGCCCTACGCCGACCTGCACGTCCACACGACGCGGTCCGACGGCGAACTCGAGCCGACGGACGTCCCCGAAGCCGCCCGCCGCGACGGCGTGGACGTCGTCGCGCTCACGGACCACGACCGGCGACAGCCGTTCGATGAGTCGGTGATCGAACGCGACGGCGTGACGATCGTTCACGGAATCGAGCTCCGGGTCGAAACCGAGTGCGGACAGCGCGTCGACCTGCTCGGCTACGGAATCGAACCGACGACCGAACTCGAGGCGGTGACCGAACGGATCCAGAGGAACCGCGTCGAACGCGGGCAGGCGATCGTCGACTGCGTCGAGGATCGGCTCGGAATCGATCTCGGCGTGACGGTCGACGACGGCTTCGGCCGACCGCACGTCGCGCGAGCGATCGCCGACCACCCCGACGCTGACTGCGACTACGAGGGCGCGTTCGACCGCCTCATCGGGAACGGCGACCCCTGTTTCGTCCCGCGGGACGTTCCGTCGTTCGAGCGCGGCCGACGGGTGCTCGCCGAAGCGGGGCGACTCGTTTCCCTGGCTCACCCCCTGCGGTACCGCGATTCCGAGCGCGCGCTCGAGCTGACGGCCGACCTCGACGCCGTCGAACTACACTACCCGTACGGCCGCGAGGTCGACCGCCGCCCGGTCGAGCGCGCGATCGACCGCTACGACCTGCTCGCGACCGGTGGCAGCGACGCTCACGACGACAGGCTCGGCGTTGCGGGACTCTCGCGGGACGCGTATCGACGGCTGAATATTGACAGCTGACTGAGGCGAAGACGGCCGATAGCGGAGGGTTCAATGCACCGTGGCCCGTACACGCGTACATGAACTGCCACTACTGCGACCGTGAGGCCGCCTTCGCCGCCGATTCGGACGGGCTCAAGGTCGGTCTTTGCGAGGAACACTTCCGGGAGCGGTTGCAGGAACTCGCCGAAGCCGACGGACTCGAGACGCTCAAGGAGCAAGTGGACGTCGACCGCGCTGAATAGTTTCGGTCTCCGCGTTTTGTACTCGTCAGGCGGTTCGTCCGGCGTCGACGTCGATCGCGTCGACCGGGCAGACGTCGACACAGAGCATACAATCGATACACTGCGCCTCGTTCGCGGGATCTGCCTTCTCCTCGCTCTCGGGATGTCCCGGCGTGTCGACCCACTCGAAGACGTCGACGGGGCAGTCCTCGAGACAGGCGCCGTCGGCGATACAGAGATCGAAGTCGACCGCAACGTGGGTGCCGTGGATACCGAGTTCGTCGGGTTCGTCGACGGGACCCCAGACGGCGTGACCGTTGTGCTCGTCGACGTTCTCCCGGTTCTCGGTGAACTGTGGATCTATGGCCATTGCTAACAGTTGCAAACGTGCGGTGAACACTTAAAAGTATGTACCGGTTTCTCGGGGCTTCGGGACCGGGAAGCGACGAAATTCAGCGGACGAAACGAAGTTGTGGTCCTCGAGACGACAGTATCGATCCGTATCGAAAGTATATATAGACGAGCGAGGGATCACACCCGGACTCACTCGTCTCGATCCTTGAAGGCGCGCCGGTCGTCGAGCAACTCGCGGATCCAGACGGCGAAGCCGTGGTCGTGACCGTACGTCCAGATCGCCGTCTCCTGGACCACGTCCGGAAGGTCGCTGTTTTTGGTCGCGGCCGCGACGACCGACTCGTGATCGATGAGCAGGAGCTGAGCCGGCCACTCCGAGTAGACGGCATTCGTCGTCTCGAGGTCCGGTGCGACAACGACGGTCGCGTCCGGAATCGCCTCCCGAAGCTCGTCGCGGTCTTCATCGGTCGGCACCTCGAGAACGACTTCGACGCCGCGGCCGGTAGCCTCGCGCAGGGCCGCGCGGATGTCGTCCATGACTACCTCGTCGTTCGCGATAATGTGGTGGATCGACTCCTCGGCGAGTTCGAGGAAGGAGACGATGCGATCGGTGACGTGGTCTGTGCTCGAGATCGACCAGACACCCTCGTCCTCCGTGTAGTCGGGCGTCTCGATCTGCTGTAGCGCGTTCTCCGCGGTGTTGATTCGCGAGTCGTAATCCTCCCGGATGCGCTCGCAGGCCGTCTCGATCTCGGTCGCCCGGTACTCGCGGGGGTCGGACTGCTGAACACTGACCAGCCCCTTTCGCTCGAGTCGCTCGATGGTGTCGTAGACCCGCGACCGAGGAATGTCCGAGACCTGGCTGATCTCCTTCGCCGTCCCCGTCGAGATTTTCGTCAGCGCGACGAAACAGCGGGCCTCGTACTCCGTGAGCCCGAGTTCCGCCAGCGCTGAGACTGCCTCCTCAGTTTTAGACATACTGTGTCCACGGGACCTGACGAGTAAAAGTCAGCCGTTTCGGAGCCGACCTCGGATCGGTCGCTCTCACTCCAGTATCCGAAATTCGGTTCCGCCGCAGGGACAGCCCTCCGCGCTTCCGATCGGATTCATCTCACCCGACGGCGACAGCCAGACGGCCAGCGCCCGACCGCAGTCGGTACAGCACGCCGCCGCTTTCTGTCGAGACTCACTGGACATGATTAGCGGTAGTTTATACAGGTATTTAGGGGATTTGTGAATACAACAGGGACACACGTGCTGTTACTCCGGCAGTAACAACAGCGTTCGGCGCGCCGAAACGCGTTGACGTGGACCGGATACCGGTCAGTAACCGAGCGAGAGCAGCCCGTTGACGACGAGCGCACAGAAGACCAGTGCGAGCAGCCCTGCCAGAACCGTAAACGCGACGCCCCAGCCGAAGACGTCGGCCAGCGCTCCGGTGACGACCGAACCCAGCGCGCCGATGAAGCCGTACACCGTTCGAATGAGACCGAATCCGGCGCCGCGCTCGGCGTCGGAGAGGACGTCCATGAATCGCGGGAGGAGCGCCGCACCCCAGCCGAGGCCGGTTCCGACCAGCACGACCGCCGCCAGAATGGCAGCGGTGCCGGGGACGGTGACGAGCAGGACGAACCCGGCCGACGCGAGAATCATACAACCTGCGGTCGCGAGGTCCCGCCCGTACCGGTCGGAGACCGCGCCGACGCCGACCTGGGTCGTCGCCTGGACGACGAAGTAGCCGCCGAAGACCAGGCCGGCGAGTTCCTCCGACTGGCCCCGGTGTTCCATGAGAAAGAGCGGCAGGAACGAGGAGGTCGCCTGCCAGACGAACGCTCCGCCGATCGCGAGCGCGACCGGGAAGGCGATCTGCGGTCGCGAGAGCAACTCGAGGATGGCCTCGAGATCGACGCGATCGCCCATCGGCTGGTCGGGCCGGCGCGGTTCCGTGGGTTCGATGCGCCAGGTGAACAGCACGAAGATCAGGACCGCGATCGGGACCGCGATCGCGACGGCGGGCCGCCAGCCGTAGCGAACGCCGACCCAGGCCGCGATGGGCGGCGCGATCAGGCCGGCCGCGGGGCCGCCGCTGTTGTGAACCCCGATCGCCGCGCCGATCTCGTCGTAGGTTCGGGTCAACAGCGTCGTGGCCACGCTGTAGTGGAGGCCGGCGACGGCGCCGAGGAGGATCGTTCCGACCACGAAGACGGCGAACACCGGCGCGACGGCGAGGAAGAGACACGCGACCGCCGTTCCGCCGACGGCGACGAGGATGACCGGGCGCTCGCCGAACCGGTCCGCGAGGATGCCGCTCGGGTACTGGGAGGCGAAGTAGGACATCCACATCCCCGTCAGCGCGACGCCGATCAGCGAGTTGGAGACGTCGAACTCCGCGGTGATCTGTCCGACGACCGGGCTGATCGCCAGCCGGCCGGCCATCGTCGCGAAGAACGCGAGCGTACACAGCGCGAGAACCGTCTCCTGATATCGCCAGCGCATCGTCGTATAGCGTCACCTGCCAGTCAGTACGAGTGACCATCTGACCGTCATCGTCGGGACGGTATGAGGGCGTTGATACCGGCAGCCGAGACCGCAACGATCCGTTGTCCTTCAATTGACGACCGGTTAAGTGTCTTATAAAGGAAAACTGGGCTGGAAAAGCCTTACCGATCCGATCACTCTCGCGATGGTCGTCGGTGACAACGAGACCGGCGAGACGGGCAAGTACGACGGGGCCTACTATCTGATCCATATGCTTCTCTCACAGCCGTCGTGGTGCTCGGTTACGACCAGCCTTCCCGGTGGGGCGGACAGCGAACCCAACGTCGTCCCGCGCGATTTCGTCGTCGGGGCCATCGCTCACCTGAGTGCTCGCGAGGACACCGTCGGCGAAGTCTACCAGCTCTGCGATCCGGCGCCGCTGTCGATGCCGGCGTTCGTCGACGCGGTCGCCGACGCGATGAGTCACCGCGTCGTCTCGGTACCCGGATCGAAACCGCTCACGAAGCGCCTGATGGAAGTCGCCGCAGCGCGAGGGATACCTGCAGAGCCCGCGACGCTCGGCTACCTCGATCATCCGACGCGATACGCCTGTCCGAACACCCGGCGCGCACTCGCTGGGATCGGAATCGAGGCACCGCCGTTCGAGTCTTGTCTCGACGACCTCGTCGCGTTCGTCCGCGAGAACCCGGACGCGAGCGACGAGGCGACGACCTGAGAGTCACCCTCGAGCGCACCGCTTTTGCACGTTCCGTCAGTAGGACCGATATGGATCTCACCCACCGCCCCCGACGGCTCCGACAGGACCGGGTTCGCGGGCTCGTCAGCGAGACGAGCCTCGAGCCCTCGGACTTCATCGCCCCGGTGTTCGTCGACGCGACGACCGACGAGCGCCAGCCGATCGAATCGATGCCCGGCCACGAGCGCGTTCCGATCGACGACGCCGTCGCCCGCGTCGAGGAAGTGCTCGAGACCGGCGTCGAGGCCGTCATGCTGTTCGGGATTCCCGAGTCGAAAGACGCCGAGGGAACCCGCGCCTGGGCCGACGACGGCGTCGTCCAGGCGGCGGCGCGGCGGATCGCCGAAGCGACCGACGCCTACGTCATCACGGACGTCTGTCTCTGCGAGTACACCGACCACGGTCACTGCGGCCCGCTGGAGGAAGAACTTCGAGGCGAGGACGTCGCGGAGGGCGGCCCCGCCTGCGATCCGATCCAGACCGTCGACAACGACGCGACCCTCGAGAGCCTCGAGCGGATCGCCGTCTCCCACGCCGAAGCGGGGGCGGACATGGTCGCCCCGAGCGGGATGATGGACGGCATGGTCGCCGCCATCCGGGAGGGTCTCGACCGCGAGGGATTCGAGCGCGTCCCGATCATGAGCTACGCCGCGAAGTACGAGAGCGCCTTCTACGGACCGTTTCGAGATGCTGCCGACGGCGCACCCGCGTTCGGCAACCGGCGTCACTACCAGATGGACCCCGCGAACGCTCGCGAGGCGGTGCGGGAGGTCCGCCTCGACGCCGAGCAGGGTGCGGACGTGCTGATGGTCAAACCGGCGCTGCCCTACCTCGACATCGTCAGCGAAATTCGGCGGGAGTTCGACCATCCCGTCGCCGCCTACAACGTCTCCGGCGAGTACGCGATGCTCCACGCCGCCGACGAGAAGGGGTGGCTCGACCTCGAGGCGGCCGCCCTCGAGTCGCTGCTGTCGATCAAACGCGCGGGTGCGGACCTGATCCTGACCTACTTCGCCGAGGACGTCGCTGAACGGCTGTCCGGGAACCGATCGTAGTTCGGCGAACCGCGCCGCGCCCCACTCGATACGCCGGATCGGGTCGCCGGTCGGCGATTTCGCCTGCGATCCGGCCGCGATCAGAGCGGTATTCTGACGAACGTCCAGACGAGCACCGCGACCGGTAGACGCGCGACAATATTTTCCGCGCGCAGCGCCGATAGCCTCGTCTCGAGTCCCGCCCCAATCCTGCGTCAATTATACTCTATAAATTAAGTTTTCTTCGTAAGACGATAGCCATCGTTCGAAAAAGATTCGAAATTTTCCATCCTTATACACATTAAATCGCCTTTAGATTCGCCCGGTCGTCCCTATTACTCGAGTGTTTTTAGACGTTTTAAACGCTAACCCTTATATATAGATAGTTCATCCGGATTAGACGTGATTCAGAAGACAACCATGAGCCAGAATGGATCAAATATGGACGAGTGTCTACGGATTACCGGTAGCGGAGGAGATACGACGGAGGTGTGCGGCTGATGGAGCACATCGTCCTCCAGGCCGAGACCGAGATGCTGATGGAAGCGATCAACTACACGTGGATCCTGATCGCCACGTTCCTCATCTTCTTCATGCACGCCGGCTTCGCCATGCTCGAGGCGGGTCAGGTGCGCTCGAAGAACGTGGCAAACCAGTTGACGAAGAACCTGCTGACCTGGAGCGTCGGCGTGACGGTGTTCTTCCTCGTCGGCGTCGGCATCGAGGGAGTCGTCGCCGGCAGCGGGTTCGAGCCCGCGTTCACGGGCGACGCGACGAGCTGGATGGACTGGCTGTACGGTGCCGTGTTCGCTATGACGGCGGCGACCATCGTCTCGGGAGCCGTCGCCGGCCGCGCGAAGCTCCGTGCGTACGTCACCTACACGTTCCTGCTGGCCGCGGTCATCTACCCGGTCGTCACCGGGATCACGTGGGCCGGGGGCCACATCGAGACTCTCACCGGGACGCCGTTCGCAGACTTTGCGGGCGGAATGATCGTCCACGGCATGGGCGGGATCGCCGGCCTCACCGCCGCGTGGGTGCTCGGCCCGCGCATGGATCGGTACAACGACGACGGAAGCCCCAACGTCATCCCCGGTCACTCGCTGACCTTCGCCGTGCTGGGAACGCTCATCCTCGCGTTCGGCTGGTACGGCTTCAACGTCGGCACCTCGGCCATCCTGGGCGAGAGCGCGTTCCTCGGCGACCAGCTCGGTCGCGTCGCCATGGCCACGACCGTCTCGATGGCCTGCGGCGCGATGGGAGCCGGTCTCGTCGCGTGGTTCAAGACCGGCAAGGTCGACACCCTGTACGTCGCAAACGGGCTGTTAGCCGGCCTGGTCGGCATCACCGCGATTCCAGACACCGTCGCCTGGTGGGGCGCGTTCGTCGTCGGCGGTCTCGCCGGCGCGCAGCTGCCGATCGTCTTCGAATTCGTCGAGAGACGCCTGAAAATCGACGACGTCTGTGCGGTGTTCCCCGTCCACGGCTCCGCCGGGGTCCTCGGGACGCTGCTGTTCCCGTTCGTCGCCGCACCGGGCGTCGTCGATAGCGTCGCGAACGCGTTCGTCGCGCAGCTCACCGGCGTCGTTCTCATCACCGCCTGGACGGTCGGCGCGACCGGCCTCATCTGGTTCGCGTTCAAGGCTGTCGGACAGGCACGGGTCACGCCCGAACACGAGCGCGACGGCCTCGACGTCTCCGAGCACGGCGTGGACACCTACCCCGAATTCGGACAGCCCGACGTCGCCGCCGACGGCAGCGGCGACGTGATTCGTGCGGACGGCGGCGAGCCGAACGACGGGCAGATCAAGATGGTCACCGCGATCGTCCGTCCCGACCGCCTCGGCGCGGTCAAGCAGGCGCTGGCGGAAGCCGGTGCCCCGTCGCTGACCGTCACGAACGTCTCCGGTCGCGGCTCACAGCCCGCAAAGAAGGGGCAGTGGCGCGGCGAGGAGTACACGGTCGACCTCCACCAGAAAGTCAAGATCGAGTGCGTCGTCGCCGACATCCCCGCCGACGAGGTCGTCGACGCGATCCGCGAGGGCGCGAACACCGGCGAACCCGGCGACGGGAAGATTTTCGTCACGCCCGTCGAGCGCGCCGTGCAGATCCGCACCGGGAAGACCGGCACTGACGCGGTCTGAACCGGTCGAAACGACTCGAGAACGGTCCTCCGCCGCAGCCCTCCGCTTCTTATCCGTGTTCGTTCTCTCACGTCACCCTATCCGCCGTCGTTCTCTCCCGCCACTTTCGACGCGCCGCGAGTTCGTCCGTCGAGGAGTCGCGCCAGCGCGCGTCGCTTGACCAGCGCGAAGCCGACCGCGACGACGACGAAGCCGACGACGGTCGTCGACTCGAGCGCCTCGCCCAGCGTCAGCCAGCCGACGAGCGCGGCGAACACCGGCAGGAGGTACGAAACGAGGTTGAGTTCGACCGAGCCGAGTCGGTCGAGCAGATCGAAGTACAGCAGGTAGCCGAGCCCGCCGGCGACCGGGACGAGGTAGACGAACGCGAGCGCCGCGGCCGGCGTCCACTCGACCGACTGCGGTTCGCCGAGCGAGACGCTCGCGACGTGCAGGATCGGCGCGCCGACGAGCATCATCCACCCCTGAAGGGAGGCGACCGGAAGCGAGCTCCGGGTTCGCTGGGTGAGGACCGCCCCGAGCGCGAACGCGACGGCGGCGGCGAGGACCAGCAGGACGCCGAGCGATTCGGCCGTGTACAGCGCCGCCGGATCGGGGTTGGCCACGATAGCCGTCCCGAGAAAGCCGAGACCGAGGCCGATCACGCCGACGATGCCGAGGCCGGTACTCGGGAGGAGGAGCCGCGAGAGCGCCGCGGTGATGATCGGTACCGTCGCGACGACGACCGCGGCGACGGCGCTCGTGACGTACTGCTGGCCGGCGAACAACAGTGCGTGGTGGAGCGCGATCAGGAGCGCGCCGCCCGCGAGGATGCCGATCCACTCGTCCCGACGGGGGCGAATTCGGTAGCCGCGAACGGCGGCGTAGCCGAGCACGAGGATCGCGACGGCGTCGAAACGAAGCGCCGCGAACAGGACCGGCGGGACGACCTCGACGCCGGCGCGGACGGCCGGAAACGTCGAGCCCCAGATGGCGGCGACGAGCAGAAACAGGAGCGGGGTTCGGTAGCGCATACGGTAGTATTCAGCGAGTCGATAAAGCAGCCGTTTAACCGTACTGATCCCCGGACGGCGATCGAACCTCGGTACTACTTTCCCCTCCGATCGCTAAGCCCCCCGCATGAACGACGACCACTCACGCGACCTGTACGATCGGGCGCTGTCGGTGATGCCCGGCGGCGTCAACTCGGCGGTTCGTGCGGCGATCGAGCCCTACCCGTTCTTCGTCCAGAAGGGCGACGGCGGTCACGTCATCGACGCCGACGGCAACCGATACGTCGACTGGGTGATGGGACTGGGCCCGCTGCTTCTGGGCCACGACCTTCCCGAACGGGTTCGGGCATCGATCCAGCAGAAGGCGAGCGAGGGGCCGATGTACGGCACCCCGACCGAGATCGAGGTCGACCTCGCGGAGTTCGTCGTCCGGCACGTCCCGAGCGTCGAGAAGATCCGGTTCGTCAACTCGGGCACCGAAGCGACCACCTCCGCCGTGCGACTCGCGCGCGGTTACACCGGTCGGAACAAGATCGTCGTCATGCAGGGCGGCTACCACGGCGCCCAGGAGTCGACGCTGGTCGAGGGCGACGCCGAGAACCCGTCTCCCTCCTCGGCCGGCATCCCGCAGTCGTTCTCCGAGCACACCCTCCCGGTGCCGTTCAACGACGAGGACGCGGTGCGCGAGGTGTTCGCGGAACACGGCGACGACATCGCGGCCGTCCTCACGGAGCCGATCCTGGGCAACTACGGGATCGTCCACCCCGAAGAGGGCTACCACGAGTTCCTCCGCGAGATCACCGACGAGCACGGCTCGCTCCTGATCTTCGACGAGGTCATCACCGGCTTCCGCGTCGGCGGATTGGGCTGCGCCCAGAGCGAGTTCGGGATCACGCCCGACCTGACGACGTTCGGCAAGATCGTCGGCGGCGGCTTCCCCGTCGGCGCGATCGGCGGCCGGGCCGAGATCGTCGAACAGTTCGCCCCCTCCGGCGACGTCTTCCAGGCCGGCACCTTCTCCGGCCACCCCGTAACGATGGCGGCCGGCCTCGAGACGCTGCAGTTCGCCGCCGAGAACGACGTCTACGGCCACGTCAACGGGCTGGGCGATCGACTTCGGAGCGGCCTGACAGACATCGTCGCCGACCAGGCGCCCAGCTACACCGTCACCGGCACGGACAGCATGTTCAAGGTCATTTTCACGCGCGAGGGGCCGGGTCCCGACTCCCTCGAGGAGCAGTGCTCGGCCGGCTGCCGACAGAATCCGACCTGCCCGCGCTACGACTACTGTCCGAAGAGCGCGGCCGACGTGAAAGCCGCCGAGACGGATCGCTGGCGCCGCATCTTCTGGGGCCAGATGAAAGCGCAGGGAGTCTTCCTCTCGCAGAACCAGTTCGAGTGCCAGTTCGTCAGCTACGGCCACACCGAGGAAGACGTCGAGGAGACCCTCGAGGCGTACAAGGAGGCGCTGTAGTCGCGCCCCCAGATGCCGGAAAACGATGACGACGGCCGGACGACGATCGAGACGACCGGCCGCCGGATACTCACGGACGGCGACTGATGGCGCTCGAGGTTCCGTCGAACGTCGACGAGGTCGACTGGGCTCGTGTCGTCGAGCGGTTGCTCTATCTCTTCCCGCCGGTGATCGGCGTCGGGATCGTCGGTATCCTCCGGGACGCCGAACTCGGCGTGCCGGGCCTCCAGTGGGGGCTGGTCCTGTTCAGTTCGTTCGGGTACACGTTCCTGTCGCTCGGGCTGGCGGCCGCGCTCTTTCTCGACGCTCGACGGGTCAGGCGGCGCCCGCAGGCGAGCGGCCACTGGCGGCCGAACCCGTTGTTCAACGCCATCTTCGCGCTGCTCTGGGCACCGGTCGCGGGCGTCGTCTATCTGTCCCGCCGGCACCGGCGCTTCGGGACGCCGCCGGCCTGGTCGGGCTGGTGGGTCGTCGTCGCGGTTTCGCTCGCAGCGACGCTGATCGGGACCGTTGCGGCGGTGATCGCCGTCGTCTTCTCCCTCCCGCGGCTGCTGACGACCGCGGTCGGACTGGCCGGGGCGGTCTCGTTCGGCGCGTTCCCGATCGCGATCCACCAGGACGCGGCCTACGTCTGCACGGAGGCCGACAGGTGGCGACCGAACCCCGGGCTGTACCTGGGACTCGCGTTTCTGAGTCTGTTCGTCCCGCCGCTGCATCCGATTCTCGCGGGGTACTACCTCCTCCGACGGCGGCGAGCGCTCGGCGTTCCCTGAGCCGGGACCGCAGCAGATGCGTTCCGGTCTCAGTCGGCCGTCGCAGTCACGATCGCCTCCTCGTAGTCGCCGAACGCCGAGAGGACCGCCTCCCGATCGCCCTCCTCGACGCCGAACTCCTCGAGCGTCTCCTCGAGGTGGGTCGCGACGACGGCGAACTCCGCTCTGGTGATCTCGAGGTGCGCGTGTGCCGTCTCCATATCTCGGCCCGCGTAATCGACGGGGCCGCCGGCGACCGCGCTCAGGAACTGCGTTTGGTGGGCGCGCTGGCGTTGCACGTCGATATCCTCGAAGAAGTGCGCGACCCGCTCGTCCTCGAGCATGCGTTCGTAGAATCGATCGACGACGGCGGCGATCGCGTCCCGCCCACCCAGCCGATCGTACAGGGTGTCACTCATTCAAGTATTCGTACCGGTTCTGGTTAAATAAACTTCCTCCCGAACATGTGTCGATAGTCAACGTCGGGACGCTGACAGCCGGCGGGACAAGCGTGCGCTTTTCATACCCCAGGCGACGAGTACCGCCCATGAGAACGCGCGGGACGTTGCGACTGGCGACGCGGGGCTCTTCACTCGCCCGACGGCAGGCCGCACTCGTAAAGGAGGCGCTCGAGGACCGACGGTACGAGGTCGAACTCGTGACCGTCGAAACGACGGGCGACCAGATCCGGGACGAACTGATCCACCGACTGGGGAAGACGGGCGCGTTCGTCCGCGAACTGGACGAACGAGTCCTCGAGGGGGAACTGGACGGCGCGATCCACTCGATGAAGGACATGCCGACCGACCAGCCCGAAGAGCTGGTGACCGCGGCCGTCCCGGAACGGGGCCGGGCGGGCGACGCCCTCGTGACACCCGACGGAACGACGCTCGAGGAGCTACCCGAGGGGGCGACCGTCGGCACCTCGAGCCTGCGCCGCCGCGCACAGCTGCTGTCCGAGCGGCCCGACCTCGAGGTCGAGCCCCTGCGCGGCAACGTCGACACGCGCCTCGAAAAGCTGCTCGCGCCCGCGCTACAGGCGGAACACGAAGAACGGACCGAGGCGGACAAAGAACGCAAGGGGAATACCGGGAACGACGATTTCGAACCCGAGTTCGATCAGAACGTCGACGAGTGGTTCGACGGCCTCTCGGAACTCGAGAAGCAGGCGCTCGGTCGCGAGATCGAGACTGCCTACGACGCCATCGTCCTCGCCGAAGCCGGACTCGAGCGCAGCGGACTCGCCCGCTACGTCGACTACCAGCGGCTGCCGACTTCCTCGTTCGTCCCTGCGCCGGGACAGGGCGCGCTCGCCGTCACCGCGACCGACGGTGAGACCGCCCGCGAGATCCAGTCGTTGATCGATCACCCCCGGAGCCGCATCGAGACGACCGTCGAGCGCACCGTGCTCGCGGAGCTCGGCGGGGGCTGTATCGCCCCGATCGGCGTCTACGCCGTCCTCCAGGGCGAGTACGTCCGCGCGTCGGTGACCGTCTTCGACCGCGACGGCGAGGAGTCCGTGACCGCGAACCGGGACCTGCCGGTCGAACACCACGCGGAGGCCGCCCGCGAGTTCGCCGCCGATCTCGCCGACCGCGGCGCCGAAGAACTGATCGAGGCGGCCCAGCGAGACGCCGAGAGCGAAAACGAGCCCAGCGAAGAAGATCAGCCGGAGGGGAAGTAGATGCCCGAGACGACGACCGACCCGGAGCCGGGAACCGTCTACCTCGTCGGCAGCGGTCCCGGCGATCCCGGCCTGCTGACCGTGAAGGCGAAGCGGCTGCTCGAGTCCGCGGACGTCGTGCTCCACGACAAGTTGCCGGGTCCGGAGATCATCGAGATGCTTCCCGAGGACCGCCGCGAGGACGTCGGCAAGCGCGCCGGCGGCGAGCGCACGCCCCAGTCGGAGACCAACGAGCGGCTGGTCGAACTCGCCCGCGAGGGCAACTCCGTGGTCCGGCTGAAGGGCGGCGACTCGTTCGTCTTCGGCCGCGGCGGCGAGGAGGCCGAGTACCTCGCCGACCACGAGGTTCCGTTCGAGGTCGTCCCCGCCGTCACCTCGGCTATCGCCGCTCCCGCGGTGGCCGGGATTCCGGTCACCCACCGCGATCACGCCTCCTCGGTCTCGTTCGTCACGGGCCACGAAGACCCCACGAAGGAGGAGTCCGCGGTCGACTGGGAGGCCCTGGCCGCTACCGGGGGAACGATCGTCGTCCTGATGGGGGTGGGCCGATTGCCCGACTACACGAGGGCGCTGCTCGAGGCCGACATGGCCCCCGAGACGCCGGTTGCGCTCGTCGAACGCGGCACCTGGCCCGGCCAGCGGGTCGCGACCGGCACGCTCGAGACCATCGTCGACGCACGCGACGAGGCCGAGATCGAACCGCCCGCGGTGACCGTGATCGGCGAGGTCGCCGCGACCAGAGACGAGGTGCTCGAGTTCCTCGCGAACGAGGCCGACGAGGAACGGACGGCGACCGCGAGCGACGAGGTGTAGCCCGAATGCGCGACCTCACCGTCGCCGTCTTCCGGCCCGACGACGAGCGCCTCGCCGACGCGGTCGAACTGATCGACTCGCTGGGCGCGACGCCGGTTCCGGACCCGATGCTGTCGGTCGAATCGACCGGCGCGACGCCCCGCGAGGACGCCGACTACGTCGTGCTGACGAGCAAGACCGGCGCGGAACTGGTCGCGGACGCGGAGTGGAACCCCGGCGACGCGACCGTCTGTGCAATCGGTCCGAAGACGGCCGACGCCGTTCGCAAGGCGGGATACGAAGTCGATCTCGTTCCGGACGAGTACACCTCGAGCGGTCTCGTCGCCGCGCTCGAAGACGATGTCGAGGGGACGCGCGTCGAGGTCGCCCGCAGCGATCACGGCAGTCCGGTGCTGCTCGACGGACTCGAGGCCGCCGGCGCGTACGTCCACGAGACGATCCTCTACCGGCTGGTTCGTCCCGAGGAAAGCGGCGAGTCGGCCGAGCTGGCCGCAGCCGGCGAGCTCGACGCCGCCTGCTTCACCTCGTCGCTGACGGTCGAACACTTCCTCGAGGCCGCCGCCGACCGCGGCGTGCACGAGGCGGCGATCACGGGGCTCGAGGACGCGACCGTCGGCGTCATCGGCGAGCCGACGCGGGAGACCGCGGCCGGACACGACATCGACGTCGACGTGGTCGCGAGCGAGGCGACGTTCGACGCGTTAGCCTGTGAGACGGTCGAAACGGCGGCGCCGACGTACCACGACTGATCGGCCCGCAGACGACCCGTTTCGAGCGATCGGTCGGGGGGACGCTCGAAACCGTTCGATACGCTCGCGAGCGTGCGAACTCCAAAGGCGATCGAATCGGTAGGTTCGAAAGCCGTGCCATTCAGTCTCAACCGGATTTAGCAAGGCATCCCCCTAATCTCGCTGAGCGCCTGGTAACGAGTACATGAGCACAGGATCAGTTCACCAGACCAATCTGGCTCCACCGGGATCGATCGGGCTACGACTGGCATTTCTCGCGCTCTGGAGCATCGACATGGTCGCCGCCGTCCTCTTCTTTCTCGTCCCCTACGCGACCGAGCTCAATCCCGTCACCGTCTACTTTTACGGGCTGTTCGGACTGCCGGGCGTCGTTCTCGCGGCGATCTGCTACGCCGGGGCTGTGATCACGATCGGTTACGTCCTCTGGGACCCGGTCGATCGTCGATTCGTCGGAACGATGGTAGGAGTGTACCTCGCGCTCGCGGCGAACAACGTCCTCCTGCTCCTCTTCCGGGAATCGCTGGTGAACTTCTGAGAGATCGGCGGATTTTCGCCGTCCGAACGTCGACGAAAGAGCCGTCTCGAGGGGATCAGTGCGCCGTCTTCGCGGTAGCCACGACCGACCTGTAGGACCGGAAGTTTATCCCGTATGACGACCCATCATCGACCGATGAACCGATGACCGGGCCGGTTCCAGAACTCGAGGATCGAGCGACCGCGTGTGCGGAGCATCTCACCGACTGCGACCGCGTGTTGCTCGCCTCGCACATCGACGCCGACGGCCTGACCAGCGCCGCGGTCGCCGCGCAGGCGCTCGAGCGTGCGGGGATCCCCTTCGAAACCGTCTTCGAGAAGCAACTCGACGAGGCGGCGGTCGAGAACATCGCGGCGACCGCGTACGATACCGTCCTCTTTACGGACTTCGGGAGCGGCCAACTCGACATCATCGGCGAGCGCGAGGACGACGGCGCGTTCACGCCGGTCATCGCCGACCACCACCAGCCGGCCGACCGAGAGACCGAGTACCACCTCAACCCGCTTCTGTTCGGGATCAACGGTGCCTCGGAGCTGTCGGGGGCCGGTGCAAGTTACGTTCTCGCGCGGGCGCTCGCGAACATCTCGGAAGGAACCGGAAACGTGGCTGCGACGGACGGCGGAGCGACGACAGCCCGCGCCGACAACCGCGATCTCGCCGCCCTCGCCGTCGTCGGCGCCGTGGGCGACATGCAGGACTCCGAGGGCGAACTCCACGGCGCGAACGCGAAGATCGTCGCGGAGGGCGTCGAAGCCGGCGTCGTCGAGACCGGGACGGATCTCGCGCTCTACGGCAAACAGACCCGTCCGCTGCCGAAGTTCCTCGAGTACGCAACGGACGTCTACATTCCCGGCATCTCGAACGACCAGGGGGGTGCGCTGCGATTCCTCGACGGACTCGACCTCGAGTTGAAACGCGACGGCGAGTGGCGCTGCTGGGCGGCGCTCACGAACGAGGAGAAACAGACCGTCGCCAGCGCGCTCGTCAAACGGGCCGTCTCGCGCGGCGTTCCCGCGAAGAAGATCGACCAGCTCGTCGGGACCAGCTACGTCCTCAGTGCGGAACCCGTCGGGACGGAGCTTCGAGACGCGAGCGAGTTCTCGACGCTCCTCAACGCGACCGCTCGGTACGACAGGGCAGACGTCGGCCTCGGGGTCTGTCTCGGTAACCGGGACGGTGCGCTCGAGCGCGCCCGCAGCCTCCTGCGGAACCACCGCCGAAACCTCTCGGAGGGGATCGACCTCGTCACGACGGAAGGGGTTACCCAGGAGGAACACGTCCAGTGGTTCCACGCCGGCGACCGCATCCGCGAGACGATCGTCGGCATCGTCGCCGGAATGGCGATGGGCAACGACGGCGTCAGCCGATCGAAACCGATCCTCGCGTTCGCGGAGAAGAGCGCGGAGCGTAGCCCCGCGAACCGAAGCGGCGAAGCCGCGGAGGACGAAGACGGGCGAGACGGCGGAGACGGCGAGGAGGTCAAGGTCTCGGCCCGCGGAACCCACAGCCTGGTCCGCCGGGGACTCGACCTCTCGCGGGTGATGGGCGAGGCGTCTCGAGCGGTCGGTGGCGACGGCGGGGGTCACGACGTCGCTGCCGGTGCGACGGTGCCGAAAGGAAACGAGGAGGAGTTCGTCGAGCGCGCCGACGAGATCGTCGGCGACCAGCTCGATTAGCTCGATCGATCCATCGACGCCGGCACCGTCGGCACCAGCGGCGCGCGCGAGGTTAGCAGGTACGTCGACTTTCTGACCGCACCCTTAGCGTACTGGGTCGTGCTCTTGTGAACCGGCGTGCGCTTCCCGCGAATCTGCGTGCGTCCCTCGAGGATGGCGTCGATGAGGTCGTCCCCGTCGATATCCGCCTTGGTCGGGTTCGCTTCGTCGGGAGTGACGAGGATTTCGGTGTAGGCGCGGCCGACGTTCGGCAGGTAGTGTGCGTCGCTCGCGCCGATCTCGGGGTAGCCGCGCCGCCTGGCGAACGTCCGCGCACGGCGGTTTCGGTACCCGGTAAAGAGCATCGAGTTGTAGACCTCGATCGCGTCGGCATCACGGATGTGGCGCTTTCGAACGCCGTGGCGACTTCGCTGGAAGGGATGCGGAACGATCGCGACACCGCCGAGTTCGCGGACGGTGTCGACGGTCTCCGTGAACGGCTGGCCGGAATCGGGCCGCTCCTCGACGCCGATCGCGAGCAGATGTCCGTGTCGCGTCGATACCTCGACGCCCGGGATACCGACGAGTCCGTACTCTGGGGCGAGTTCCGCGGCCCGGAGTGACTCGCTGATCTCGTCGTGATCCGTGACGACGATACCGTCGAGTCCGATATCGGCCGCGTGCTCGAGAATGAGCTCGATCGGCTCGTGTCCATCGTAGGAGTCGTCCGAGTGGACGTGAAAGTCAATCGCGAAGGGGATCTGAGATGTCATGGGACCGTACTGGGGAAACCGTTACAGACGGTACTCCGGACGATTGCATAAGCGCTCCGACGACGGTCGACGACGGAGAACGCGAGCTTTCGTATCGTAATATAGAATTTATTGGTGAGTATCCTGACACGAACGAGGCATCCGGTGACGTCCGATCGAGACGCTACCGATGAGAACGGAATCTGATGGATTCCGGAGGATGCCGCCACCCACGCGATGCTGTCGTTCATACTCGCGGCCTTCGTTCCGGCGTTCGCAAGATCGGCGGAGAACGGTTCGAATCGCCAGAAACGAGAGCGAAAGTAGAGCCCTCTCGCAGCGTCGGTCGTAGCGAAAGACGGGCCCCGATCGAGGAAGAACGATACCCCGGATCGCTTCACCTGTCAGTGCGCGAGCGAACTGCTGGCGCACTCGATTCGACCGTCGAAACGCGTGCACAACCGGTTCAATAAATCAATTCTCGGCACAGTGAATCGGCGTGTGACGCTTCGAGCGTTCCGTTCGGACGTCGTCGCTACGCCGACCATCCGATGGGAACTGAGTCCGCGAGGGCGACCCCCTCGAGGACGCCCAGTATCTCGACCGGATCGGTCGGGTTCTCGACGGAGTCGTAGACGCGAGACATACACTCGAGGATACCCTCGACTGCGGCGTGGCGGGTCGAGACCCGCCCGATCAACTCGGTGATCGAACGATCGTCGAGCGAGTACCGATACTGAAGCTCCCAGCAGTAGCCCAGTCCGAGTCCGGGATGTGACCCATCGGCGGGAGTACGATCCGCGATGAGTTCGACCGGAAGCCGAGTGTGACGGTACGCGAGGTAGCCGTCGCAACACTCGGCGGGGCCCCACTCCGGTGGGAGCGCCTCCCGCGGAATGGGATGCTGATCGAAAGACATTGTACTCTGGTATCGCGGTGGCGGGAGTGTCGGTTCCGCTTGCATACGCATCCTCCGTATGTAGGATACCCCTACCGTGTCGTGCAACTGATTCGTTTAGCAGAGAGAGTACGAACGGCCGTCCGATCGTCCGACTTTTGTCCTCGCTCGCGCTCTATCCGGTATGGCAGAGTTCGATCCCGAGAAGTTCGAAGACAAGTACGCCAACTACTTTCCCGAACTCCAGCAGGCGTACAAGAACGCGTTCAACCGGATGAACGACCGCTACGACTCCGAGATCGTCCACGCGATCGACCAGCAGGTGTTGAACGAGAGCGAGCCCTTCTACGAGGGGGACGGGGAGTTTCGCGTCGAACTCCCCGACGATCCGTACGACCGAGTGACCGGCGTCCTCGTCGAGGAGGACCGGTTCGAAGAAGTCCTGGAAATCCACGTCGAGGAGATCGAATCCGAACTCGAGCGCGTCTTCGGGTTTGCCTGAATTCGGTCCGCGCGCGACGGGCGAACGGGAACGACGGAAGGTTTAGGGAGGCTCGTCCCCAACGGCGAGACATGAGCACCGAAACCCAGGACGGAGACGACCTCGAGGACCGCGTCGCGAACTTCCTGCGACGGAACTTCCCGCAGATTCAGATGCACGGCGGCAGCGCAGCGATCCAGGATCTCGACCGCGAGACCGGCGAGGTCTCGATCGCGCTCGGCGGCGCCTGCAGCGGCTGTGGGATCTCGCCGATGACGATCCAGGCGATCAAGAGTCGGATGGTCAAGGAGATCCCCGAGATCGAGAAGGTCAACGCCCACACCGGAATGGAGGGCGGCGACGACGCGGGCGGCATGAGTCCCTCGTTCCCCGGTGAAACCGTCGACGACGGCGAAGCGGACGAAGGCCCCGAAGCACCGTTCTAACCGGGTCGTCGCTTGGGCGGCGGTCTTCTCTTCGTATTTTTATCGACGGATAGTCGTCACGCCGCGCTTCGGCCCCGCGACCCGTAGCGCCGCGTTACCCGTACCCACGGCCGCGTTCCCAGGCGCGGACGAGCGTCGTGAGCGTACGGTTGATCGGGACCTCGAGCCCCCGATCGGCCGCTCGATCGACGACGTAGCCGTTGATCGCGTCAATTTCGGTCCGACGGTCGGCGAGGACGTCCTGGCGCATCGAGGACGCGTTCGCGGCAGTCTCCACGGCGACCCGTTCCATCGCGGCGAGCGCCTCGCGGTTCGAGAGCCGGATGCCGTCCGCGCGAGCGACGCGTGCCGTCTCGCGGGTGGCGGCGCGGGCGATATCGTTCGCCGGCGTCTCGAGGACGGCTCCGTTGTTCGTCGCCGTCAGCGCCGTCACGGCGTTGATCCCGGCGTTAACGGCGAGCTTTTCCCACAGCCGATGTGGCATCTCGTCGGTGACGATCGTCTCGAGACCGCTCGACGCGAACGCGTCCCCGACTCGCTCGGCGAGCCGCGAGCGACCGCCTCGCCGGTCGCCGACCACAATCTCGCCGACTCCGGTACACTCGACGACGCCCGGCTCCCGGAGCATCGCGCCGTAAGACGCCGTCCCCGCGAGAACGGGAGCCTCGAGCCCGGCAGCGAGCGTCTCCTCGTTTCCCATCCCGTTCTGGAGCGAGAGGACGACGTCGAACGCCCCCGTCGCGAGCGTGTCGGCGGCCGCCTCTGTGTCGAACGATTTGACGGTGACGATCGCGAGATCGGCGGCGAGTCCCTCGCCGTCGGTCGCCGCCCGCGGGTTGACCGTTGCCTCGAGTTCACCCTCGAGGGAGAGCCCGCTCGCGCGGATCGCGTCGACGTGATCCGCGCGTCCGACGAGCGTCACCGCGTGCTCACGCGCGAGGGCGGCGCCGACGAGAGTCCCGAGGCTGCCGGCGCCGAAAACGACGATATCCATGCCTGCAGGTGGACCAGCCCGGTAAAAACCGTTTTCCTCCTAGTCCTCGGTCCAGTAGTACAGCTCCTCTCGCTCGGCCCCGCAGGACGGGCAGTTCTCGGGGAGTTCGTCGTCGAGGTTGCCCATCTCGCCGCACTCAAGGCAACGCCACATCAGCTCCGCCTCGCCGAGATTCTTGCCCGAGCGGACGTGCTGAACGCTCATCCCCTCGAGACCCTCCCGAGCCGTTACGTAGAACCCCTCCTCGTCGAAGCCGCGAATACGACCAATCTTCGTTCCGTCTTCCGTGTAAACTTTCGTGCCGAATCCGAGATGCGGTGGTTCTTGCTCTTCGGCCATGTGTTTCCCTGACATCCCGTACCACTATAAAGACAGCACGGGGTCCAGATCGTCGGAGTTGATCGGTTCGGAGAGTTTCACAGCGTCCGCTCGAGTTCCGGGAGTGATCGGTCGGTAAACCAATAGACGCGATACAAAATCGGGATGGCGAAGGAACGATGGACGTACGGTTCTCCTCGGGGAGATTCGTCGTCGTTCACGCTGGATTCGACAGTATCACTCGACTATTGCCGTTTCGGGGGAGAACGAAATGAACGGCCGGAGTCGGGACCCGTCCCGTCCCGGCTACTTGATTCCCAGCGCGTCGGCCATCACGTCGGCGATGTCGGTGTTGTCCCGCGGTCGATTGAAGAATTCGGCGTTCGGACCGTCGGCGTACAGCGGAACGTCGACGCCGGTGTGACCGTGCGAGGTGAAGCCGATCAGCATCTGTCGGTTGAGCATGTTTCGCAGTGCGGGAATTTCGGCGTAGAGCGGCCCGAGATCGATCGCACGATACGTATCTGCTTCGGAGTGGTTTCGATCCACGTCCTCGAGTTCGATCCCCGCGACCTCCGACATGACTCGCCGGAGGTCCGTGACCGACTCGACCTCCTCGTCGATCGCCGGCACGATTCCCTCCGTGACGCTCGCCTCGAGCGCGTCGATCATCTCGTAGTCGACGTTGTAGATCCCGTCCCGGCCGAGCGAGAAGCCGCCGCACTCGTGGTCGGCGGTCGTCACGACGGTCGTCGGGGCCGTCGCGTCGCCCTGTGCGAAGTCCAGGCAGGCGCCGACCGCTCGGTCGCCCTCCAGTTGCTCGTCGAGAATCGCCGGATCGTTCTTGTGACCGCAGTGATCGACGCGGCCCGCCTCGACCATGACGAAAAAGCCCTCGTCGTGTCGGGAGAGTAACTCGATCGCCTTGTTCGTCATCCCGACCAGCCCCGGCTGCGTCGTCCCGGACTGCCGGTCGAGATAGTAGTTCAGGTGGCTGTCGTCCTCCGTAAACAGTCCGAGAACGGGCATCTGGTCGACGTCGGAGAGTTCCTCCGCCGTTTCGACGATCCGGTACCCCTCCCGCTCCGCGGCGCCGAGCAGGTCCTTCCCGTCGTCACGCTGGTCCGGATCGAAGTGGGCCTTCCCACCGCCGAGGAGCACGTCGACGTCGGCCTCCTCGATGTACTGTTCGGCGATCTCGTCCTCCATCGATCGGTGCGGGACGTGCGCCGCGAACGCCGCCGGCGTTGCGTGAGTGATCCGCGTGGTCGTTACCAGTCCCGTCGCGAGCCCCGCGTCGCGCGCCGCCTCGAGGATCGTCTCCGTCGGGACGAACTCCCCGTCCTCGTTTCTGATACCGCCGATCGCGCCGTTGTACGTCTTGACGCCGGCGCCCATCCCGGTGGCCGACGCGGCGCAGTCGATGACGCCGGGACTCGTCGCTCCGGCCGCCGAGTCGATGACGACCTCGTTCGGATCGTCCGGAAAGACAGTCATCGTCCCGTGGGCCTCGTGACGATCCATGTGAAGCGGCGTCTCCGCCGGATCGGCGTTCATCGGGAACTGGTCGGAATCCTCCTGATAGGCCTTCAGGTACCGGGCGCCCGTGACCTGCGTCGGCCCCATCCCGTCGTGGATGAACACGATCGCGTTTCGGCACTCCGCCACCCGGTCGTCGCCTGTATCGTCCGCCTCGTCGTCGGCGCCCGCCCGGCCACCGAGTACGGCGCCGCCGGTTAACGCACTGACTCCCTTGATGAACGACCGGCGTTCGGTCGCGATGGATGGAATGTCGTCCGGATCGGGTGCGATACCGCCACTACAACAGTTATCGTGTGACACACCCCCACGGTGGTGGAATTATTTCATATACCTTAGCCATGAATATGAATGTCGAATTTGTACTGGTATATCGCACGGTAGAGTTACGAGTAATCGACGTTCGAGCCGTTCGGTGGAGAACCGTGGGGGTCGTACGGTGTTGGTCCGACGAATCCGGAAAATTACATGAAGTCCTCGATTCCGGACTGTTTGTTCTTGTCGTTCTCGAAGACGCTCTCGAGCGCCCGTTCTAAGACTTCGAGGCGCTGTTTCGTATACGTTCGACAGTCGTACTCGTCGGCGACCTCGATCGCCGTCTGCATGTACTTGTTGACCGATCCCTGGTGGACGGTGAGGTTCACGCGGCCGCCACACTCCCGGCAGGTCTCGGTCAGGGGCATCCGACGGAACTTCTCCCCGCAGTCGAGACACCGCGTCTCCTGTCGGGAGAACGCCCGGAGATTGCCGATCAGATCCGGCAGGAAGTGGTACTCGATGACCCGCTCGGCGACGTCGGTCTCGTCGACCGCCGCGAGCTTTCGCGAGAGCTCGAGCTGGGCGTCCATCTTCTCCATCATCGATCCCAGCGTCTTGTACGCCGACAGATCGGGACCCATCGCGATGTCGGTGGTGTCGTGAGTGTGCTCGAACCCGGTGTACTCGCCGTCGGTTCCGAGGGTATCTTCGCCGATCTGGATATCGACTTCCTCGGGATCGGCCTGCTCGAGGGTGGCGAGGTAGAACTCCCGCGGATACCGCGAGACGATGTCCATGTTGTGCGCCTCGTCGTCGATCTCGGAGGGATCGATGCGCGAGGACATGACCAGGGGTGCGTCCATCTTCCCGCCTCGTTGATCCGGCAAGAAGCTTTCACTAAAGTTCAACAGGCCGTCCATCAGAAGCATCACGCAATCCTCGTCTCCGTCACAATTACGCCGCTTAGCGGCGTGAAAGTACGGATGTGCGTATCCGACCGCAGCGCTCGTAAATCCTATCACCCTTCCGACAGTAGCTGCACTCGTGTGGGGTGCCATCCCGAAGACGAGTTCGCCGACCAGGTCCTGGCGATCCTCGAGTTCGTAGAACGGCTCGAGGCCGTAGTACTGCTCGAGCAGGTCGTCGATGAAGGCGGCGGTCTGCATCATGTGCTCGGCCGCGCCGTTCGAGAGGACGATGTCCTGAACCTTGAGTTCGACCAGCTGATCCTCGTGCGTGAGGGGTTCGCCGTGGATGTCCTCCTCGTAGCCGAGCGCCTGGAACTGGCCGACGTCGACGTCGAGTTCGCTCGCCCGGACCGAGGTGACGGGCAGGTCGGTCATGTCGTAACGGACGGTGCCGTCTTTGAACGACGAAACGTCGTGTTTCGCCCGCAGAACACCCTTCTCGATCGGTTCGGGGATTTTGGTCGCCGAGGACAGCCCTTTGACGCCCTTCAGGATCTCGAAGGCGTTCTCCCGCTCACCGGCCGACTCGAGCGCGTCGCGATACTCCTCGTTGATGTCGATCTCGCGCCGCTCGACGCAGGTCGCCTCGACCTCGCAGTGGCCACACTCGACGCGCCCGGCCTCGTCGGGTTCGATTCGGCTGTCGCAGTCCGGACAGCGGTAGTCGGGCGTCGTTCGGTCGCCGCAGTCCGGACAGCGGTTCTCGAACGTCTCCGTTCCGCAGGACTCGCACCGCTGGCGGCCGATCTGGAGTTCGACGACGCCGGGCGTGTCCGACATCGTCTCGGCGTGTTTAGCCGCGTCCGCGACGTTTCGCTGTGCGCCGCCGGCCTCGCCGATCGGAAAGAGGGTGTGGACCGGGGGGCTCAGATCCCGGCGTTCGGACTTCTCGGGTCGGCCCATCCGGTTCCCGACTCGCGTCGGTGCGCGTTCGCGGACCGCGAAGGGAGCCACCTCGTTGACCGCCTCGATTGCGTTGTCACCCTCCATCTCGTGCCCCCAGGTCCGAGCGCGCTCGGAGAGGTCGTCGTCGGCCCAGGTTCGCTCGAGGCCGATTTCCGGTTCGTCGAGTTCGGGGCCGTCCGCGGCGCCGGCCGATCGCTCGGAGGCGCCGTCGGTCGCCGTCCGTCGAATCTCGCAGCCGACGGAGCGAACGAACGGTTTCCAGTCGTCGATCTCGAGGCGGTCCTCTCGCTGGCGGTGTTCGATGACGATCCGCTCGAGCGCAGCGCGGACGGTGTCGGTGCGCCCGAGGACGAGCGTCTCGCCGTCGGCCGTGATCCGGCCGTCCGCGACGGCCTCGGCGAGGGTGCAAAAGTCCTCGACCGAGAGGTCGTGCCAGAGGTAGGTGTACTCGGGGTGGAGGGGCGCGTCGTACTCGCGGGCCCACTCGAGGGCGTTTTCGGCCGGCGGGAACTCGAGGTCGATCCGGGGGTCGTCCCGAAGCGCTTGAACGTCCGCGCCCGCAGCCTCGAGGTCCTGCATCCACCACTCGTAGGTGTACGACGCCGGCGCGAGCGAGTGGTTGTTCTCGACGAACTCGCCGTAGTTGACGAGGTACTCGCCGAGGTCGAGGATCTTTTCGACGCCGTTTCTGATCTCGAGGGCTTCCTCGGGGTCGTCGACCCGCCGGACGTCGCCGTTGGCGAGTTTGACCGTCGGTCCTTCGATCGAATCGACCGGGACGACGCCGGCCGCTTTCCCGGGTCGCTCGGTCTTGATCTGGGTGCCGGTCGCGAGGAAGTCGTCGACCAGGTGCATCGCGGCGGGGTGGACGCCGGCGGTCGCGAAGCCGTGATTGCGCGCTCGGCCGTACCGGAGCCGGAACCCACCGTTGGCACAGGGGTGAGAGAAGACCGGTCGGCCCGCGATCAGGTCGCGGAGGAACTTCGTCGACTCCTCGACCCGGGGCGGTCCCGCCGCTTCGTCGCTCGCATCGGGGTCGGCTTCGTCCGCTTCCGTTTCCGCATCCGCGTCGGCGTCGCTCTCGTCGGAGTCGTCCGCGTCGGCGTCCGCCCCCTCGTCACCGCCGTAGTTGCCGTCGATGAGGTCCTGCAGCCAGGGCCAGTCGATCTCGTCGAGAGCCGACGTGTAGCGCTGGATCTTCGGCGCCTTGAGGGCGATCCCCTCGGCCATGACGAGACACATCCCGCCGCGGGCGTTGTTGGTGTCGACGCGCTCTAAGTCGCGGAAGCCGGAGACCTCCTCGTCGCCCGTCGCCTCCCCGTCGAGCATGATCGGGAGGTGTTTGGCGATGAACTTCGTCTCCTTGTCCTTCGGCGTGTACTGCAGGCCCGTCTCCTTGTCGTAGAGGCCGACCTCCTCGGCGTAGCGTTCGACCTCCTCGCTGCGGGCGTCGTACTGCTCGATTCCGACGAGCGCACGGGTGTAGTCCGCCACGAGGACCGACAGCGCCTGGGCGGTTCCGCCCGCCGAGCGGATCGGACCGGCGTAGTAGACGTTGACGAACTCGGTACCGTCGTCGTTCTCGAGGATCTCGACCTTGTCGATCCCCTCGATCGGTGCGGCGACGACGCCCTCCGTGAGCAGTGCGACGGCCGTCCGGACCGCCCCCTCGACCTTGCCGGCTTTCGTCTCGTAGTCACCGACTCGACCCTCGGCGAAGTCCTCCGCGAGTTCGAGCGCCGCCTCCTCCCTGCTCATCTGGCCCTCGAGTTCGCGGACGCGTTCGGCGACGCCGTCGATCCCGAGGATGTTCTCGACGCGGTCGGCCATGTCCTTCGCGACCGGAATCTCGACCTCGGGCACGGGATCCCCGCCGCGTTCTTTGGCCCGCTCGGCCACGTCGAACGCATCGTCCAACTGGGACTCGAGTCGGTGGAAGTAGCGTTCGTCTGCCTCGCGCATGTCAGAGCCAGAGGTCGAGTTCGGTCGTCTCGTCGTACTCGCGCTCGAGAGGCTCCTCGAAGACGCGCAGGTGGACCTCGCCCGCCCACACCGTCGCTTCGTTCAGGTGGCCGGCGTAGGTGGTGCCGTCGGGATCGGAAAGGACCGCGTGAGTGTGTGCAAAGCGCTCCCCCTCGAGCAGGGAAACGTTGCCGACGCAGCTGGCGACCTCGAGCGGTTCGTCGAACTCGATCGGATAGTACTCGCACTCGTCCTGGTCGTAGAACCACAGTTCGACGTCCTGGACCGCTCCGAGCGCGCTAAACCAGCCGGCGTCGGCGTCGACCTCGTCCGCGAGCGATTCGATCTCTGCACGCCAGTCTGCTCCCGTCTCGAGGCGAGCGACGTACTCGTCTACGGTTTCGACGGCTCGATAGTTCATACGCAACTACTGTATCGGCCGAGAGAAAAAGACCACTGGTCGCCTACGACGAGGGCGACTCGCGAGAGCGCAGTCTCAATTCTGATGGCGTCGTCCCGACGAAACGGGGTGCGTCCCAGATGTCTGAATGCTTAAATTATATATTTACAATCACGAAAAAATTCAGCCAGAGGGACGAGAGGGGATCGGCCTACCGAACTGAGAGGTGATAACTGGTATCATTCACGATAGACCAAAACATATATGTCTTGTTATCACGGCCATTACTGTGAGAATGGCAAACAACCAGCAATTATGGGCCCGACGGCGAGTTCTCGCCACGGGTGGTGCAGTTTCCGCAGCAACCATTGCAGGGTGCATCGGGGGGAACGGAGACGACGACGGTAACGGCGACGACGAGGTCGCAGACATCAGCGAGTACCAGCACGATCGGGAAGAGCCGGACGACGAGGAAGCCGCCCGGCAGAGTGAACTCGAGTTCCTGCAGCCGGCGGATCCGGACGAGGACTACGATCCCGTCGTCTCCTTCGACTCGTACAGTATGCAGGTCGCGAACCTGGTATTCGACGGCCTCTACGAGTGGGACGACGAACTCAACCTCGAGCCGAAGATCGCAGATGGGATGCCCGAAGAGGAGGACGACGGCGAGACGTACTTCTTCGACATTCAGGAGGGAATCGAGTTCCACAACGGTGACGAGGTCACCGCCAGCGACGTCGCCCACTCCTTTACGGCACCGGTCGAGGAGGAAACCCAGAACGCGGCGACGTACGGGATGATCGAGTCGGCCGAACCGGTCGACGACTACCAGCTCGAGGTCACCCTCGAGCACCCGTACGGTCCGTTTACGATGTCGACGATGGCGGTCCCGGTCGTCCCCGAAGCGGTCCGGACCGAAGACACCGAGGCCTTCAACACGGACCCGGTCGGCTCCGGTCCGTTCCAGTTTGCCGAGTTCCAGCCCGGCGAGTACGTCGAACTCGAGCGGTGGGACGACTACTGGGACGAACCGCAGCCGTACGTCCAGCGGATCCGCTTCGAAGCGGCACCGGACGACGCCAACCGCGTCGCCCAGGTCCTCGCAGGGGACACAGACGTCATCGACACCGTTCCGGCGACCGAGTGGGACGAAGTGGACGGAGCGGACGGCGTCCGTATCCACGGAAGCCGGAGCCCCTCGTACATGTACCTCGCGTTCAACTGCAACGAGGGTGAGACGACCGATCCGGACGTCAGACGCGCCGTCGGTCACTCGTTCTCGATGCGCGAGTTCGTCAACGAGCACCTCGGACCCGCCGCTGACCCGCTGTCGAGCCCCATCCCGGAGGTCACGAACGAGTCGGGTGGCTGGGAGTTCCCGATGGACGAGTGGGAAGACGAGATGCCCGAGTACGACCCCGATCAGGCTCAAGAACTCCTCGAGGGTGCCGGCGTCCCGGACGACTGGGAGCCGCGGATCATCGCCCCGGAGGGCGGTCCGCGGGAGCAACTGGCCGAGCGGATCGGCTCGCGACTGAGCGAGATCGGCTACGGTGCGGACGTACAGGGGATGTCGTTCGCGACGCTCGTCGACACGTACAACACCGGTAACGTCGACGACTACGAGATGTACCTGCTCGGCTGGACCGGCGGTCCGGACCCGGACGTGTACTACTACAACCTGTTCCACGAGAGTCAGGCCGGAGTCGGCCAGGGCCACTTCTACGAGGGAGAGGGCGACTTCCACGACAACATCCTGAACGCCCGAGAGAGCGCCGACCAGGACGAACGGCGCGATCTGTACGTCGACGTCACCGAGGAGATCATCGAGTATCTCCCGGTGCTTCCGGCCTACTCCGAACACAACACGATGGCGGCCCGTGAGGAGGTCAAAGACCTCCACGCCCACCCCTCGGTGAGCTACAATCCGCGCATCGTCTCCGACTACCAGAACACCTGGATCGACGAGTAACGCGCGTCAGCGCGCGGCGCATCGTTTTCCTCCTCGCTTACGCGGGAGAGCAAAGAAGGAACTAAATAATCACGAAGAATAATCCGAATACAGTCCAAGATATGGGACTACTTCGCTACACAACCTATCGATTCATCCAAGCAATCCCGGTCCTGATCGGTATCTCTATCCTTACATTCATCCTCGCGAACCTGACACCGGGGGATCCGGTCAGACTCATGGTACAAGGCCAGGAGGTCACTCCGGAACAGATCGAGCGAATTGAGGCACAGTACGGCCTCGATAGGCCGCTTCACGAACGGTACCTCGACTATATGGCGGGACTGGTACAGGGAGATATGGGCTACAGCTTCCACCGAAATCGGTCCGTCTCGGAGCTGATCGCCAGTCGAATCGGACCGACGCTGCTGCTCATCCTATCGGCGTACGTGTTCGCGCTCATCACCTCGATCCCGCTGGGAATCCTCGCCGCGAAGCGGCGCAACGAGCCGTTCGATCACGTCTCCCGGATCATCGCGCTGATCGGCGTGAGCACGCCGTCGTTCTGGATCGGAATCATGTTGATCCTGATCTTCGCCGTCCAGCTCGGCTGGCTCCCGTCGGCGGGGCTCGTCTACCCGTGGTGGTCGCCGGAGGTCTACGGCCACAGCGGCTACCTCGAGCACTTCTACCAGACTATCCGATACCTGCTGTTGCCGATGGTCGCGCTGGGAACGCTGCAGATGGCGACGCTAATGCGCGTCGAACGCACCCAGATGATCGAGTCGTTACAGGGCGAGTACGTCAAGCTCGCCCGGGCGTACGGCGTGCCCGAGCGAACGATCCTCCGAAAGCACGCGTTTCAGGTCGCCCAGTTGCCGATCATCACGATCGTCGGACTCAACCTGTCGACGGCGCTCGGCGGCGCCGTCCTCACCGAGTTCGTCTTCAACATCAACGGACTCGGACGGTTGTTCTACGAGGCGATCATCCAGCTGGACTACCAGCTTATCATGGGCATCACGATGGTTATTGCAACAATGTTCGTTATCGGCGTCATTATCACAGATATCGCGTACGCGTACATCGATCCGCGCGTCACGTACGGCGAGGCTGAGTAACGATGGCTGTAGGTGAAACACAGGTCGAAAGCGGAACCGAACCGGCTACCAAAGAGACCCAGACGGGGTGGAGAAACACCCTCGGGAAGATCAAACGGGATACGACCGCACGCTGGGGACTGTACGTCATCTCGTTCGTGCTGGCCATTACGGCCTTCACTATCATCGACAGCAACCTCTCCCGAATCACGTTCGATACGGTCTCGGACTTTGCGATCGCCGAGGCGCTCCCCATCCTGGAGCATCCGGAACGGCTGCCGGCGCCCGGCGAAGCCGAAACGAACCAGCCCCCGGTGTTCCACGCCGACGGATCGCTCTCACACCCACTGGGAACCGATCCGAACGGACGGGACTACTTCACCCGGATCATCTACGGTGCGCAGGTTTCGGTCAGCGTCGGGCTCGCCGCGACCTTCCTCGGACTGGTCGGCGGCACGGCCATCGGCGCGGTCGCCGGCTACTACGGCGGCTGGGTCGACGACGTCCTGATGCGAGCCATCGAGACGGTGTACGCGATCCCCCCGCTGATCCTCATCATCGTCTTCACGGTCTTCGTCAGCGGCGGGAGCCCGGACGTCCGGTTCGCGATCGTCGGCGTCGGAATCGCCTTCATCCCGGTGTTCGCGCGGATCATCCGCAGCGAGGTGCTGTCCGTCCGCGAGATGGATTATATCGAAGCGGCCCGAGCCGCCGGGGTGAAAGATCGCAATATCATTCTGCGCCACGTCATCCCGAACAGCTTCGCGCCGGTGCTCGTGTACGCGACGCTCCAGATCGGCGTGACGATACTCATCGTTGCCGGGCTCTCGTTCCTCGGTTTCGGCGCCCAGCCGCCCACCCCGGACTGGGGTGCGATGCTCCAGACCTCTCACGGCTACATGCACTCGAACGTCTGGCTCTCTATCTGGCCCGGACTGGCGATCATGATCACCATCATGGGCTTCAACCTCTTCGGCGACGGCTTACAGGACGCACTCGACCCACGAATTAACGACTAACAATGAGTTCTGAACCACTACTCCGCGTCGAGAACCTTAAGACGCAGTTCTTTACGGACGCCGGTACAGTACGCGCAGTCGACGGGATCTCCTTCGACGTTCACGAGGGCGAGATCGTCGGACTCGTCGGAGAGAGCGGTGCCGGCAAGAGCGTCGCCTCGATGAGTCTGCTCCGGCTCGTCGAGAGTCCCGGCGAGATCGTCGGCGGCGAAATCACCTACAAGGGCGAGACCATCTTCGGTCTCGAGGAAGGTCCCGACGGCGAGCTCCGGAAGCGCGACGACACGCTCTCGGACGAGGAGATTCGAACCCGCATTCGGGGCAACGAGATCGCCGTCATCTTTCAGGACCCGATGGAGACGCTCAACCCGGTGTTTACCGTCGGGGGACAGCTCCGGGAGTTCATCGAACTCAACCGCGACCTCTCGGGGAAGGACGCCCGGACGGAGGCGATCACTATGCTCCGGGAGGTCGGCATTCCCGACCCCGAGGAGCGCTACGAGGAGTATCCCCACCAGTTCTCGGGCGGGATGCGCCAGCGAGTGCTCATCGCGATGGCGCTGGCCTGCGAACCGAACCTCATCATCGCCGACGAGCCGACGACGGCGCTCGACGTCACCGTCGAGGGCCAGATCATCGACCTCGTCGACGATCTCCAGGAAAAGTACAACACGAGCTTCATCTGGGTTACCCACGATATGGGCGTCGTCGCGGAGATCGCTGACCGGGTGAACGTGATGTACCTCGGGGAGATCATCGAGCAGGCGCCGGTGGACGAACTGTTCCACGACACCAAGCACCCCTACACGGAGGCGCTGCTGAACTCGATGCCGCGTCCGGACAAGACCGTCGGCGAACTCGAGCCGATCGAGGGCGTGATGCCCGAGGCGATCTCGCCGCCCTCCGGCTGTCGGTTCCACCCGCGCTGTCCGGACGCCAGGGAGGTCTGTCAGCGAGTCCATCCCGAGAACAGGGAGGTCGATCGAGCGGACGACCACCCCCACAACGCGGCCTGCGTCAAGCACGACGTCTTCGACGTCGGCTACGACGAGAGCGTTCCGCTCGAGAAGGAGCCGCAGATGACCGCGGGCACGCCGAGCGGAGGTGAGGAGAGTGAGTAGTCCGCTCGGCTCCGAGATGAGCGGCGAGGACATCGCCTACGGCGAGTCGTTGGTCGAGGTCGACGGGCTGAAGAAGTACTTCACCCAGGACTCGGGTCTGCTGAGCGGCGTCTCGTTCGATTCCAGCCAGTTCCCGCCGATCAGCGTCGGACAACAGCGCGTCAAGGCGGTCGACGACGTGAGCTTCGACATCCGGCGCGGCGAGACCCTCGGACTCGTCGGCGAGTCCGGCTGTGGAAAGAGTACGCTCGGACGGACGATCCTCCGGCTCCTCGAGCCCACCGAGGGGACCATCAACTTCAAAGGCGACGACCTCGCGACGCTGAGCGGCGAGGAACTTCGCCGGAAGCGCTCCGAGATCCAGATGATCTTCCAGGATCCGCAGGCGTCGCTCGACCCGCGGATGAAGGTCGGCCAGATCATCGAGGAGCCGATGCGCGCCCACAGCATGTTAGACGACGAGGGTCGAGAGTCGCGGGCGAAAGAACTGCTCGAGAAGGTCGGACTGGACCCCCACCACTACAACCGACATCCCCACGCCTTCTCCGGCGGGCAGCGCCAGCGGGTCAACCTCGCGCGTGCGCTATCGGTCAATCCGGACTTCATCGTCTGTGACGAACCCGTCTCCGCACTGGACGTCTCCATCCAGGCGCAGGTGCTAAACACGATGGAGAAGTTACAGGACGAGTTCGGACTCACCTACCTCTTCATCGCCCACGACCTCTCGGTGATCCGGCACATCTCCGACCGCGTCGCGGTGATGTACCTCGGGAACATCGTCGAACTCGCCGACAAGGAAGAGCTCTTCGAGAACCCACAGCACCCCTACACGAAGGCGCTGCTCGAGTCGATTCCCGTTCCCGATCCGCGAAAGAGTGACGCACGCGGCGTCCTCGAGGGAGAGGTTCCGAGCCCGGTCAACCCGCCCTCGGGCTGTCGGTTCCGCACCCGGTGTCCGCGTCTGATCGCGCCCGACGAGTACGAGTTGACCGAGGAGAAGTGGGACCAGACCCGGGCGTTCATGCGCGCGGTCAAGCGACGAACGTTCGAACCGATGACGGCCGAGGAACTCCGCCTCGAGTTCTTCGGCGGCACGGTTCCCGAGGGCGAGGCGGGAGCGATCGTCGAGGAGGCAATCGGCCTCATCGCCACCGGTCGCAAGCAGCGGCGCGACGAGGACGAACAGTACCAGGAGGACTGGGACGAGGCGCGCGAACGCTTGCTCGAGTCGTTCGCCCGGCGGAGCATCTGTGCGACGGAACAGCCCGCCTACGAGATCGAACCGGAGTACGGGACCGACACCCACTTCGCGGCCTGTCACCTCCACCGATAGCGAGTCGAAACGGACGAATCGCTGATTTTCGCGGTTTCTGGGGCGTCAACGATCGACCGTCGGGCGGGATCGATGTCGAGCACCGATTCACGGGACGTCGAACGTCACTCGGACGGCACTATCCCGTTTACTGATATTCTATCACGTTGTGAGTGGTTCACTAATATCGTTGATAGCGATTATACAACACGGTCAATAACCGCAAAAAGCCTTAAACCACTGACGCCATTATTAACTCGTACATGAGTAAGATTATGTCAGTTCTGACGACGGCGATCGGCATCACCGCGAAGGTACGGCGCACGATCGATCACTCCCCGCGGTTCTCGGGCGTACAGGGGGGCGAGGACGGGCGTCCGGATACGCAGATTCCCGCGGGCGGGTTCCTCACGGGATAACTCGGTAAGGCGATTTCGGCGTGACCGGACGGAGAGCAGTTCTCGTTTTCCGCTGACCGCAGTTCGTCCGCTACCGAATCGTAATCGTCGTGGAGTCGCTAGGCTCGAAGGCACCCTCGTGTGTCGCGACGAAGACGCGAATCTCGTACTCGCCGGGGTCAGGAAGCACGGACTCGCGGTGCGCCCCGTCGCGGACGCGTTCGAACCGACCGTTCCAGGTGAACGACGTTCGTTTTCGTTCGCCGCCGCCGAAGTCGAACGAGGACGGGCGGTCACGGGTGTACCGTCGTTCGTCGCTGGCCTCGAGTCGGCCGTCGATCGTCCACCCCCAGCGGCGCTGTTCGGGCGTCGGAACGTTGACGGGAACCGGCAGCGGGTTCTTGAAGTCGACGGTGATCTCGACGGGGTCGTCGCGGTCGTAGACGTCCCGGTCGGTCTCGATAGAAACCCGGACGACCCGCCGGGCGACCGCCGCCGGAATGAGCGCCGAAAGGAAGGTCGCGGTCGTATACCGGGACGTATCCGTTTCGCTTCGGCGTCCGTTACTCGCGTCCCGTCCAGGGTCGTCTCGAGGGCGCGGACCAACCATCTATCGCGACTCAGGCGCCTGAGAATCAAATAGTGTACGATGCGCGGGGAACCGATCACTCGCGCGAATTCGTTCCGCTGGGGCGCACTCGCAGCGAACGTCTCCAGGAGGCGGGACTCACCGCATCGCCGGAAGCGTCGGCGCGTCGTCGGCCCGCATCGAGAGCCACGCGTCGTCGACGGCGATGTCCGCGATGATGAACTCGTCGCTCGACTCGGTCGCGTCGATCGAGCCGACGACCGTATCCTCGGAGGAGACAGTGTGAGTGTCTAACACCATGTACGTATGTCAATACCACCCACATATAAACGCGTCGAATCGGAACATCCGGTTTCGCGACTGCTCGGAAAACGGAACAGACGGGGAAGCGCGTGAAACACTGGGTTTATACTTATTTTGGCCGTACCGTGGGAATATGAACGTAGTCGACGCGATGACGCCGCGGGAGAACGTGGTAACCGTCGAACTTCCGGGTACTCGCGAGGACGTCCTCGAGTACCTGCAGGAACAGTCGTTCTCGTCCGTCCCGGTCGTCACGGAGACGGACGACGGGCTCGAGTACAGAGGACTGGTTTCCCGGGACGCGCTGATCGAGCAGCCGGACGAGGACCAGCTCGTCATGCTGATGGAGGAGGTCCCGACGACGACGGCCGAGACCACGCTCGAGGAGGTCGCGCGGCTGATGGTCGACGAAAGCGCACGTCGTGTACCGGTCGTCGATGGAGAGTTCGAAGGGATCGTCACCGTGACCGACGTGATCCACGCGATCGCGGCGGGAGACCAGGAGACCGACGCCGCCGTCGGCTCGCACGCGAGCGAGGACGTGAATACGACCTACGAGGGCGCGCCCCTGCCCGTCGCGGAGCGCGAACTCTACTACGCGAACGTCCCCTACACGGTTGCACTGGACGACGACGGCCGAATGAGCGGCGTGCTTACCGAGGTCGACATCATCGAGGTCGCCCGCATCGTCGAGGGCGAGGAGGAGACCGGCGACAACTTCCCCGACCAGGACTCCGAGTGGTCGTGGGAGGGCGTCAAGGGCGTCGGGAGCCGCTACCTGCCGACGCGGGACATCGAGATCCCGAACGGCCCGGTTCGCGAGTTCATGAGCGACGACGTGGTGACGGTTTCGGCCGAGCGATCGGTCCAGAAAACCGCACAGCTGATGATCAGCAACGACATCGAACAGATCCCGATGGTCTCAGGCGAGCAACTCGTCGGCATCGCCCGCGACGTCGATCTTCTGGAGGCACTCTATGAGTGAACAACAGCAGACGAACGTCGACGAGACGGACGAATCGACGAGCGAGAAACTGGTCGAACTGGCCAAGCGGCGGGGCTACTTCTTCCAGTCCTCCGGCGCCTACGGCGGCGTCGGCGGCTTCTACACCTTCGGTCCGCAGGGCGCCGCGCTGAAGGGCAACGTCGAGGACGCCTGGCGCGACCGCTTCGCCGTCGCGGAGGGGAACATGGAGATCGACGCGCCGACGATCATGCCCGAACCCGTCTTCGAGGCGTCGGGCCACCTCGACGGCTTCGACGACATGCTCGTCGAGTGTCCGGACTGCGGCGAGAGCCACCGCGCGGACCACGTCGTCGAGGACGAGACCGAGTACGAGGACGCCGAGAGCCTTCCGATCCCGGAGGTCGAGGACGTCATCGCGGAGTACGAACTCGTCTGTCCCTCCTGCGGTGCCGGACTCGCGGGTCAGGCCGTCGAGGCGTTCAACCTCATGTTCGCGACGAACATCGGTCCCGGCGACTCGGATCCCGGCTACCTGCGCCCGGAGACGGCCCAGGGCATCTTCGTCGAGTTCCCCCGCCTCAAGGAGTACGCGCGCAATCAGCTTCCCTTCGGCGTCACCCAGATCGGCCGGGCCTACCGCAACGAGATCAGCCCGCGCCGCTCCATTATTCGGACCCGCGAGTTCACGCAGGCCGAACTCGAGTACTTTATCGACCCCGAGGCGGACGAACCGCCGCTCGAGCGCGTCGAAGACGTCGAGGTGACGCTCTACTCTGCGAGCGAGCAGAACAAAGAGGACGGCGAGGAGATCCGGATGACGATCGGTGACGCCGTCGACGAGGGAGTCATCGGCAGTCCGTGGGTCGCGTACTTCCTCGGCGTCGCCAAGCCGTGGTACGACGCAGTCGGCGTCGACATGGAACGGTTCCGGTTCCGTCAGCACCTCTCCGGCGAACGGGCCCACTACGCCGCGGACTGCTGGGACGCCGAGAGCGAGATCGACGGCAACTGGATCGAGATGGCCGGCTTCGCCTACCGGAGCGACTACGACCTCTCGAAACACCAGGAGCACTCCGACGACCGATTCACCGTCTTCAAGCAGTACGACGAGCCACAGACGGTCGAACGCGCGACGGTCGATCCCGACATGAGCTACCTGGGTCCGGAGTTCGGCGGCGACGCACAGGCCGTCGTACGGAAGCTCGAGGAGCTGGCGAGCCGCGATCGGTCGGCGTTCGAGGGTGAGTCGGTCGAGATCGTCCTCGAGGGCGAGAGCCACGGGCTACCCGTCGAGAAGGCCGGTTTCGCGGTCGAGGAGCAGACCGAGGCGGGCGAACACATCACGCCGCACGTCGTCGAACCCTCCTTCGGGGTGGACCGATTAGTCTACACCGTCCTGCACCACGCCTACAGCGAGGACGAGGTCGACGGCGAGGAACGAACCTACCTCGACCTCGATCCGGAGGTCGCACCCACCTTCGTCGGCGTCTTCCCGCTGCAGAGCGACGACGAGCTCGAGGCCGAGGCCCGCGACATCGCCGCGGCGCTTCGCGCCGAAGGGCTCGCCGTGACGTACGACGACTCGGGCAACATCGGCCGACGCTACCGTCGCCAGGACGAGGTCGGCACGCCGTTCTGCGTGACGGTCGACTACGAGACCGTGGAGGCCGACGAGCGGTCAGTTACGGTCCGAGAGCGCGACTCGACCGGCCAGAAGCGGTTGCCGATCGACGACCTGCCGGAGACGCTGGCGGCGCTTCGCGCCGGCGAACTCGAGTTCGAGGAACTGTAGACGCGAACTCGACGTCGTTTCGGCCGGACCGTGAGCCCCGCGGCTTCCGGTGAGAGCCGCGCCACCCCGCCATCGAGCGCGAACGGCGCGGCAACTCGTCGGGGACGCGCTGTCGTACCGTGGTCCGTTCAAATTTGAGACCAGTGGAACACATTTATCCGGTGGATCCATACCGAGGGTATGGACCGACATCGATTCGGCGGGGCGTCGTTCGGACGCAGCGTCAGTTGGGTCCACGGGCGACGAACGGGACCTGGCTATCGCAGTAGCGAACGGGGAAGCGACGGACGTAGCCGTTTCGAAGGAGACCGTCGACACCTCCGACGGACGATGAAGCCGTGACGGATTCGTCGATGAGCGAACTTCGCGACGACGAATCGGCCGACCGCCGGACGGACGAGCCGGGGCGCAGGCCCCTGGAGGACCTCGTCCAGCGAGTGTTCGACGTGAATCCGGTTAGCACCGTCGTGGTCGATTCGACGGGCGCCTTCGCCTTTGCAAACAGACGTGCAGTAGAGGTGCTCGGTCTCACGAACGAGGAACTCGCCGACCGAGCGTACGATCACTCCGACTGGAACATCTACTACGACGATGGAGCGCCCGTTCCGGTATCCGAAAACCCGGTCACACGCGTCTTCGAGAGTGGCGAACCGGTGCTCGGCTTCGAACACTGGATCGAGCTTCCGAACGGTTCCGAGCGATGGTTCTCGAGCAATTCGGCCCCCGTTCTGGACGAGGACGGAGCCGTCGAGTACGTCGTCGTCTCGTTCGAGGACGTGACCGCGTTGAAGCGACGCGAGGAACAGTTGACCAGCGACCACGTCCGGCACCTCGAGTTCCGCGCGAAGCAGTCGGCAGTCCCACCCTCCCTTCGCACTGAGGGTTACGAAACGCGGATCGGCATCGACTCCGTCGTCTTGCTCCCCGACGGGACGGCCGTACAGTACATGGGAACGCCGGATCTCTCGGCGAGTGACTTCGTCAACGCCGTTGAAGAGGTCCCGCACTTCACCGACGCACGGTTGCTCAGTTCGATCGACGGTCACAATCGCATCGAAGCCCACGCGGAATCCGAGACGGTATCCCAGGTGTTTTTCTCCCTCGGCGGCCGCGCCCGCGACATCGCCATCGCTTCCGACGAGGTCAGGTTCCGCGGAGAGATTCCGGGCGACGTGGATCCCCGGCTGGCCGCGGACGGGATTCGGCGGTTCCACCCCAGCGTCGAACTGGTGTCCGAGGAACTCGTCTACTCGCCGCATCTGCTGTACGATATCGTCGCAGACGCGCTCACCGATCGGCAACTCGCCGTGCTCAATTCCGCCTACTTCGGCGGCTACTTCGACACGCCGCGGACCAGCACCGGCGACGAGTTGGCGGACCGGTTCGGCGTGACGCGACAGACCTTCAACCAGCACCTTCGCAAGGCTCAGCAGACGGTCTTTCGCCACCTCTTCGAGAAGTCCGGCGCGGACGCACGCTGACTGGTCAGCGTGCCCTCTTACCACGACGTCTGCTATAGGGAGGGTAATGAACGATAATACGACCACACCGGATTCCACGCCCGTCGGTCCGTTCGATGAGGACGGCGTGGGACACGACCCGGCGACGGAAGCGTCACACGCTCGTTTCGACACGGAGTACAACACGGTCGTCGTGACGATCGTCGAAACCGTGGCAGCCGTCACGAACCGCGAACCCGCGGCCATGGAACCGCTGTTCGCGGCCATCGATCCCGAATCACTCACCGGGCTCGTGGCGTCGACCCGGAAAACGCCGGTCGAAGTGGGCTTTTCGTACGAGGGCTGTCGAGTAACCGTTTCGAGCCGCGGGACTGTGGTCGTCGAGCAGCCAGACGAGTGAGCCACGGAACGAGCCTCGCGCGACTGCGTCTGGTGCGGTCGGTCGCGTCGCGAACGTAACCGACGGACTGAAGGTATCGTCGTTCGAGGGTTGCGGTGATGGCTGACGAACTAAAGCGCCGTCTCGTCCACGCCAGCGGGGCGGGGCTGGTCGCGCTGTATCTCCTCGCGGACTCTCTCGATCTCGGTCTCACCTGGGAGCGGTTTCAGCTCCTGATGGTGGTGCTCGCTCTCGGCGTCATCGGCCTCGAGTTCCTGCGACTGCGCGTCGGTCTCGAGTGGTGGATCTACGAGAAACTGACCCGCGAGTACGAGCGGAACCAGTTCGCCGGCTACGGCTACTACATGGTCAGCATGACTGCCGTCGTCCTCCTGTTTCCGGCCGAGATCGCCCTGCCGTCGATGCTGATGCTCGCAGTCGGCGATCCGATCAGCGGCGCGGTGTCGGACAACAGCCTGAAGCGGGTCAAGGGAGCGAAAGTGCTCGTCACGATGTTCGTCGTGAGCGTCCTCCTCGCCGCCCCATTCCTCTACGAGTATCCCCTCGCCGTGCTCGGGGCGGCGGTGGGTGCGACGATCGCCGACGGCGTCAAGCTACGGGTCGGCGACTTCATCGTCGACGACAACCTGACGATTCCGATCTACGCGGGCGTGCTGGCGTATCTGGCGCTTGTTTTCCTGCCGGCGTAGCGGTTCGGGGACGTCCGCCGGCTGTCGTTCACGGCCCGCCGTCGAGTACGTGTTCTACCGCTCGAGCCTCGCCCCGGCGAAGCAGTTCCGAGGCCGTCGAGACGGCACACTCGAGTTCGGCGGCGACGGTTTCGATGCCGTTCCGGCGCGGAACCTCGTAGTAGCCGACGTTCCGAGCAGCCCGCAGCGCCTCGCGCTGGCGGTCCGAAACGGACTGATCGGCCACCGTCAACTCGTCGTGGGCCCACAGCACGCTCATAGAGACCCCGTCCGGAACCGTCTCGAGAATCGCTCTGAGATCGTCCGGGTGGCCGACGAGCGTCAGTCGCATCGTCCGGTCGGATCGAACCTCGATCGGCGGGACGACCACGACGGTATCCTGTGCGAGCGCGTTCAGTAAGGAGAGTCCCTCCGGACCGAGCTCCTGGCGAAGGTAGAGAAAGAAGCCGTCCTCGACGGGCGTAATCTCGTACTCGCGAACCAGGTCCCGGTCGGCTACCAGCGGCTCGTACGCCTTGGGATCGCCGAAGACGAACGACGTGATCGTCTCGACGCCCTCGACCGCCTGTCCGCCGAGGATCAGTTCTCGCTCGAGATCGGGAGACGAACAGATCCCCTCGTGGATCGGGGAGAGCGCCTCCGGCGCGTACTGCAGTTCGATTCGGACCGACTTCACGACCGGTCGTACAGGCGCTTGACACTTAAAATGGCGATAGGTTTCGGGAACACTGCGAACGCCATCGCCACCAACTATCTGCTATGAACGTCCGTCCGTGGGTTCGCCGGAGCGTCGTTCTCGGAGCAATCACCGTCGCCGCTGGGATCGGCTACGCGCGGTACCGGAGGCGTTCCGCGTCGGCCACGACCGAGCCTGGAGTGATCACCGAACGCCACGCGAGCGCGTTTCTCGTCCGCCGACGCATCGACGAGGGCCGACTCGAGTCGGTTCGAGAAGCGGTCTCGCAGACGCGCGGCGACGATGATCCCGACCAGTTGCTCGGCCTTGAGGGCGCGACCACGGCGTCGCTGTTTCTCGACACCGGCGGGGAGAACTCAGAAGTGATCTGGTACGTCGAGCTCCCGCGGTCCGCGATGGTCGACTGGGACGAACCGGAGTCACGGGTCGAGGCGGCCTTTCCCCTCGAGCACGAGGCGATCGCCGACGAGGGGGACGCGGTCGACCACGAACTGCTCGTCCACGCCGTCAACCCGGTCCGGCCGCGCACCGCGACGGGCGAACGGGACGGGCCGGTCGTCGCCGGCCCGGACACCGGCGTCGACGTCGAGCTGGTGCAGATGGGGCTCGAGCCGGGACTCCCGGAGCGATTCGCGGACTGGTTCGCCGGGATTTCGCGTCGCGTCGAGAGCGGCGAACTCGACCTCGGCCCGATCGAGCGCTGGAGTGCGGAGATGCTCGACGCCGAGAACATGCACACCGAGTCGATATTCCTCGAGCGCCGATCCGACGGCTACGTGCTTTGCGGGTACATGGAGACCGAAGAAATGGAACGGGTGTACGACGCCTACTACGATACCTGGAATCCGGTCGCAAGAGGGTCGGAGATCGTGCTCGGACGCGTGCTCGAAGACCCGGCACAGATCCTCGAGTATCCGCTCGAGACCGACGTCGAAATACTCGCACACGCGGTCGATCCGGATCGGCCGCGTCGACCCGACGAGTGTTGAGGCGCGGATCGAAATTCGATGGCCTGCAATGAGTCGCGGTAACCAGCTAGCCGGGCCTTTCACCGTGGGTTTCCAGAAAAAGCGTCCTGCTCGTGCGAAACACGCTGAGTCACCACACCCTCCCCAACCGATTTCTGCTCACGGGTGCGCGGCACCCGTTCGCATGGTTCGCGGAACCGCCGGTTCCGCGCTAACGCTCGGTCGCGTCGCTCCCTCGCTCATCCCACGCACGAGTTCGTGCCGCGGTTCGCTCGGCTCACGGTTCCCTACGGTCACCGTCTGCTCACGGACGCTACGCGTCCGTTCGCATGCTATGCGAGACCTCTGGTCTCGCACTATTCGCTTTTCGAGGCGCTCGTTTCACTCGCGCCTCGCTATCGCTCGCCGCGACGCAGCGCGCGCCACGAGGGACGGTCGGTTGAGCGTACTCGATTGCCGAAGCTCTTGAACGGCCCGTATCAGGCGTTCAGCCGCCAGAGTTCGAAGTTGAGCACCGTCGCGAACGTTACCCAGGCGAGATAGGGGAGGAGCAACGCCGCGGCACGACGGTCGACGCGCCGGAACGCGGCGACGGTAGCCGTGACGAGCACCCAGAGTGCGAGAATGATTCCGAGCGCGACCAGGGGCGCCTCGAGCGTAAAGAAAGCCGGCGTCCAGGCGACGTTGAACGCCATCTGTGCGACGAACAGCCCCAGTGCGAGTCGCCGACCGTCGGCGTCGCTTCGCCAGACCAGCCAGAGCGCGATCCCTATCAGCGTGAACAGCAGGGTCCAGGCGATGGGAAACGCGATATCGGGCGGGTAGAACCACGGCTTCTCGAGACTCCCGAACCAGGCCGTGTCGGGCGAGGAGAGAACGCCGGGGACGCTGCCGACGACGTTGACGAGGACGACGAACCCGATCGCGGCGAGTATCGACTCGCCGTCGGGGAGTCGTCGAGTCGAAGTCCGGGTTTCCATACCGTTCGCAGGAGGCGTGGGCGTTTATATCAGCGGCCAGCGAGCCGAACTCTCTACTCTCCCGGTCGTTCAGACGGACCGTACCACTTTCACCGCGGTACGAGAACCCTTATTCGCAGCGAGGGTGAACGCCCGACAATGGCAGCGACGGACGAGGACGGCGGCCAGCCGACTATCGATCACCCCCTGCTCGAGCCGAACTTCCTCGAGCGCAGGCTCTACCAGCTGAAACTCGCCGGGACGGCCGCGAACCACCACACGCTCGTCTGTCTCCCGACGGGGCTGGGCAAGACGACGGTGAGTCTGCTCGTCACCGCGCGGCGACTCGAGGAGGTCGGCGGGACGTCGCTCATGCTGGCCCCGACGAAGCCCCTCGTCCAGCAACACGCGGAGTTCTACCGGGAAGCGCTCAAGGTTCCCGACGACGAGATCGTCGTCTTCACCGGCGACGTCAGCCCGGACGACCGCGCCGAACTATGGAAGGAGGCGACGATCGTGATGGCCACCCCCCAGGTGATCGAGAACGATCTCGTCGGCAGTCGGATTTCGCTCGCCGACGTTACCCACTGCACCTTCGACGAGTGCCACCGCGCGACCGGCGACTACGCGTACAACTACATCGCCGAGCGCTACCACGCCGACGCCCGGGAGCCGCTCGTCACCGGAATGTCGGCGTCGCCGGGCGGCGACGAGGAGGCCATCCTCGAGGTCTGCGAGAACCTCGGTCTCCAGGAGGTCGAGGTGATGACCGAGGAGGACGCCGACGTCGCCGAGTTCACCCACGACACCGAGGTCGAGTGGAAGCGGATCGACCTCCCCGACGAGGTGCTCGAGATCCGCGACGCGCTGAACGAGGTGATCAAAGACCGCCTCGGGAAGCTCAAGGAACTCGGCGTCGCGTCGTCGACCCAACCCGACCAGTCCCAGAAGGACCTGAACCGGATGCGCGCGGAACTCCAGGAGCTGATCAACAACGATCAGTCGGAAGGGTTCAAGGGAATGTCCGTCCACGCGGAGGTGATGAAACTCCGGCAGGCGGTCACCCTGGTCGAGACCCAGAGCGTCGAGGCCCTGCGGCGGTACTTCGATCGCCAGCGCAACCAGGCCCGCTCGTCGGGTGCGTCGAAGGCCAGCCAGCGAATGGTCTCGGATCCGCGGGTCCGCGAGGCGATGCGGAAGGCCGAGAACTTCGACGAACTCCACCCCAAGTACCGCAAGACGCGGATGCTCCTCGCCGAGACGCTGGGGCTCGAGGGCGGCGAGCGCGTGATCATCTTCACGGAATCGCGCGACACGGCCGAGGCCCTGACCGACTTCCTCTCCGAGAGCTTCGACGCCAAACGGTTCGTCGGACAGGGGGACCGGGAGGGCTCCGACGGGATGACCCAGAACCAACAGCAGGAGGTGCTCGACGCCTTCCGCGCCGGCGAGTTCGAGGTGCTGGTCTCGACGTCGGTCGCCGAGGAGGGACTGGACGTGCCGGAGGTCGACCTCGTGCTCTTCTACGAACCCGTTCCGACGGCGATTCGGTCGATCCAGCGCAAGGGCCGAACGGGGCGTCAGTCCGAGGGACGGGTCGTCGTCCTGATGGCCGAAGACACTCGCGACGAGGCCTACTTCTGGATCTCACAGCGCCGCGAGAAGGAGATGGAGTCGGAACTGCGCGAATTGAAGGGGATAGCCGACGACCTCGAGGACGAACTCGACGCCGCCCAGCAGTCGCTGGCCGCGTTCGACACCGGAGAGAAAGTGGACGGGAAAGACGAGAAATCGCAAGCAGAAGGCGGGGGTTCCAGCGGAAACGAGGGGGTTTCAGATCAGCCGGGACTGCAAAAATTTGGAGAGGAGAACTCGGAATCGAGTACCAGCGACGAGGTGGTCGAAACCCACGAACCCCACGCCGAGGGTGATACCGTCGAGGTCGTCGCCGACCAGCGCGAGATGGACGCCAACATCGCGCGGGAACTCTCGAGACGCGACGAGTACGAGGTGCGCCTCGAGACGCTCGACGTCGGCGACTACGTCCTGTCGGATCGGGTCGTCGTCGAGCGAAAGTCCGTCGCCGACTTCGTCGACTCGCTGGTCGGCGGCGAACGGTCGGTCTTCGAGCAGGTCGGTGCGATGGGTCGTCACTACGCGCGTCCGATCGTGATCGTCGAGGGCGAGGGACTGTACGAGCAGCGCGACGTCCACCCGAACGCCGTCCGGGGCGCGCTCTCGAGTCTCGCGGTCGACTTCGGTGCGAGCGTTCTCCGCACCGAGAGCGAGGCCGACACGACCGACCTGCTCGCGGTAATCGCCGGCCGCGAGCAGGAGACCGCGGATCGGGAGGTTTCGGTCCACGGCGAGAAGCAGGCGAAGACGCTGGCCGAACAGCAGGAGTACGTCGTCTCCTCGATCGCCGAGATCGGCCCCGTCACGGCGCGGTCGTTACTCAGTGAGTTCGGCACCGTCGAGGCCGTGATGATCGCGGCCGAAGAGGAGTTGATGGAGGCGGAGGGGGTCGGACGAGTGACCGCCGAGCGGATCCGAGAGGTCATCGGCAGCGAGTACGACGAGTAAGCGAGCCGGAGACTGAGCGGAAAATATATATCAGTTCGGTGTCGATTGTGTGAGAGATAACCCACCCGTTCCCTCCAGAGGCGATTCGAGTAGACGCGAGTGGCGCTCGCTAATTCGGTCAGGGAGAGAGCGGAGAGTACATCGATCTGTGATCTCTCATGATGAGCGAGGACTTACACCGCGAGACCAGACGCAACGACGCGCGACTCTCGAACGCGACGGACGTGAGCCAACGACACATAACGCCGGAGACAGATGGCGACTGACACCGGGTTCGAGAGTCGGATCGGGCGAGGTCTCGCCGACTCCTTCCGGATCGATACGCGAGCGCTGGCCGCGTTCCGCGTGTTCGTCGGCCTGCTGATCGTCGCGGATCTGTTGCTTCGGAGTCGAAATTTCACGTACTTCTACACGAACGACGGCGTCGTCCCACAGTCGCTCGCGAGGTCGATGAGTGCCGACGGCGCGTTCTCGTTCTATCACCTGACGACCGATCCGCTGCTCATCGCCGCGTTGTTCATCCTGCAGGGACTGATCGCGATACAGCTAATCGTCGGCTACAAGACGCGGATCGCGACGATCCTCTCCTTTCTCTTCGTCGTCTCGCTGGACCACCACAATCCGCTGGTCCTGAGCTACGCCGACACGCTGTTCCGACTGCTGCTGTTCTGGGCCATCTTCCTCCCGCTCGGCGAACGGTGGTCGGTCGACGCCGTCCACGCCGACCGGGAACCGCGGACGAGTGTCGCGAATATCGCCTCCGCACTCATCCTGGGACAGATGGTGTTCATGTACTCCGTCAACGGCTACCACAAGGCGCAGAACGACCTGTGGACCACCGGGGAGGCGACCCCGTTGATCATGGGACTGGGCGACACGACGTACTTCCTCGCGCCGTACCTCCGCGAGTTCCAGACCCTGCTTCAGATCGGTGGGCTGCTGTGGTTCATCATGCTCCTGTCTTCGTGGGCGCTGCTCTTCGTGGTCGGTCGGCGACGAATGCTACTCGCCGCGATCTTCATGGCGGGTCACGCGTCGTTCATCTTCACGGTGCGAATCGGCGCGTTCGCGTACGTCGCGATCGCCGGCCTCACCCTGTTCCTCCAGGCGCAGTTCTGGGAGGATCTGCGGGCGGTCGCTCGGTACCTCGAGATCGACCGCCGCCGGTTTGCGGACCGACGAGCCGAACTCGGTCGGTTCGCGGCCTCCGTCCCGAACGTCCGGTTCGATAGCGAGCGGCAACGACGCGCGAGACAGGCGACCTACAGCGCGGGCATCGGCGTCATCGTCATCTCGACGGCACTGTTCACGACCCTCTCGTTCGCGCCGATCGGAGTTGTCGACAAAGAGACGGTCGTCGAGGAACGGATCGAGGGGACCGCCCAGCAGTTCAGCATCGACCAACCCGACTGGAGCGTCTTCGCGCCGACGCCGCGGACGACCGACGGCTACTACGTCTTTCCGGCACAGACCGCGGACGGTGACGTGATCGACGTCTACAACGGCCGGGCTGCAGTCTCCTACGATCGGCCGTACGACGAACTCCAGAAACAGTACGGCACGTACCGAGAGCGGTTTTACATGAACAGCGTTCGCCGCGGCGGCTACCACGGTATCAACGACGCGCCCGAGAAGTTAGCCGAGTACATCTGCACTGCGTGGGAGAACGAACGCGGTTCGGAGCTCACCCACGTGAACATGTACCGAGTGACCGAGAACGTGGAAATGAACACGACGGCCTCGCCGGCGGACCGCGAGCGACAGACGGGACTCGTCTACCAGTACGGCTGTGACGGCAACGAGCCGACCGAGATACAGCCGCCGGGGAGCTATAGTGGCCACTGAAAGTCGGTGCACACCCGATCGCACGACGGGAGCGCGGTTCGGAGCGAGCGAAGCAAGCGAGAACCGCGGACAGTGCGATCGGTGTGTAAATCGTTGCAGTCGTTACTCTCATCCACGAGACCGCGTAGCCCGAGAGCGACGGGACACGAAGCCGCCCTCGAAACGGTGACCGGAACGCTGAATTTCGATCGGCGCGAACGGTCACCCGTTCGATGAGCAAGGAGATCCCCGACGAGGAGCCGATCGTGCTCTTCGACGGCGTCTGTAACCTCTGTGCTGGCTTCGTCCAGTTTCTCGTCCCGCGAGACACGGAGGGCGTCTTTCACTTCGCGTCGCTCCAGTCCGACGTCGGCCGGCGGCTGCTCGCCGAGTACGGTCTCGCGGACGACGAACTCGACTCGATCGTCCTGATCGAGGGCGACGACGCGTACGTCAAGTCCTCGGCCGTCGTCAGGATCGCCGCCATCCTCGGCGGGATCTACGCGCTCGCTCGCCCGCTGCGATTCCTCCCGCGACGACTGCGCGACTGGGGGTACGATCTGGTCGCCGCCAACCGGTATCGGGTGTTCGGAAAGAAAGACAAGTGTATGATGCCGACCGGAAACGTCCAGGAACGGTTCCTCGACTAGTGACGTCCTCAGCCTGCCCTGCAGGGTCGAACCAGGCGGTGGGGATCGGTTCGACCCTGCGGTCGACGCTGGGGTGGGTACTACCGAAGCACGTCGAGGGTCTCGCTCGCCTCGCGAGCGGCTTCCAGACACTCCTTCGCGTACCGCGGATCGTCCGTCTCGGCGGCCTCCCGCGCGAACTTCTCGAGCGCGGCGACCAGCGAGCCGTGGGCGTCGTCGAGACCGCTCGGCGGTGACGCGTTCGTTGGGGGCGTGCCGCTCGATCCGGAGTGATGTTCGTCGTGCTGCGCTCGGTTCGTCTCACTCCCTCGAGACGGGTCGGTTCCGGACGACTGGGTTCGGACGTCGCGATCCGGCGTCGATCGAGACGGCGGTGACGAGGGATGGTCGTTCGAGTCGCCGGCGGGGTCCGTTTCGGCGGTCTGTCCCGTCCGCTTCGGGGGCGTCTCCGAAGACGCACCGGGGGCGTCTTCGGCGGTAGCCGAGTCGTCGTCGGTGGCCGTTCCGGACTGGGGTCGATCGGTATCGTCGGGCTCGATCGCCGACTGGGTAGCCGACTCCTCTGCCGCCCGGGCCTCGAGATCCGTCCCCTGGACGGCGTCGGGGTTCCCGTGACAGCTAGGACAGAACGTCGTCCCGTCCTGCTGGAAGAGCGGGTCGCCGCAGGTGCCACAGTGGGTGTTGGTCATCGTGGCGCCCTTCAGTAGGAGATCGCTCATCCGCTGGGTGGCCTTCCGGTCGGCCTCGTCGCGCTCGTACTTCTCGCGAAGCTTCTCGCGCTCGGCTTCCTTGTCGAAGTCGCTCATACTCGTCTCGACGCGCCGGAAAGTCGAAAAAGCTGCGGAGACCGCCGCGCCGCTCGACGCCTCGAAATTCGGCTCACTCGGTGCGGCGATACATCCCCTTCGAGGCCGGACGCGTCTCCTCGAAGCCGAACCGCTCGTAGAAGCCGTCGACGTCGGCCACGAGGTTGACGTACGCTCGCGGCGGGGCTTCCGCCTCGAGATACGCCTCCAGGGAATTCATGATCCGCGTTCCGAGCCCCCGCCGCTGGTGGTCCGGGTGGACCGCCATGTCCGAAATCTGGTAGACGGTCCCGCCGTCGCCGACGATCCGACCCATGCCGACGACCTCGCCGGACGGTTCGTGGACCGCGATCGCGCCGTAGATCGAGTTCGGCAGCCCGCGTTCGACGCCCTCCGGCGAACGCGGGGGCATGTCGGCGGCCTCCCGGAGCGCGGCGAACGTCTCGGGATCGGGCAGTTCCTCGCGAATCGCGTAGGGATCCGCATCGTGCGTCGTCATCGATCAGCGCTCCTCCTCGAGCGCGTTCTCGACGGCGTCGACGGCCGCCGCGGGCGTCTCGACGGCTTCGACGCCGGGAACGTCGTGGGTCTCGAGGCCGACGATCGGTCGATCGTAGATCCCGGCGAAACCGATCTCCGAGAGCGTACCGTGGCTGCCGGCCAGCGCGATGACCGCGTCGCCGTTCATCGGGACGAGCGCGTTCCTTGCGTGGCCGAGACCGGTCGCGATCGCAGTGTCGATGGAGTCGTTCGCCGCCGTCCGCCGCTCGCCGGGGAGGATACCGATCGTCGTCCCACCCTCGGCTTTCGCGCCGCGACAGACCGCCTCCATCGTGCCGCCGCGGCCGCCACAGACGACCGCGTGTCCCCGTCGACCGAGTTCCCGACCGATCTCCTCCGCTCGCGATTCCGCCTCGCTCGTGATCGCACCGCCGCCGATAACGCTGACGCGCATACTCGAGACCGCGACGCCGAGCGCAAAGACGGATTCGGTCGCGTCGCTCTCGGCCTACTCGCTTCGAGAGCGGGCGAGGAGACGTCCGGCGAGACCGAGCCCCGTCCGTGCGGCCGTCGAGAGGAACCACAGAGATCAATCCGCCGGCTGTTCGTCTGCGATCGACTGGGTTTCCGTGACCGGTTCCCGACGCGATTGTACTTTGCCGATCAGGACAGCGACGATGTAGATGGCGACCGCAACGAGTACGATCGTTCCGCCGGCAGTGGTCTCGTACTGGTACGACAGCGTAATCCCGGCGAGGACGGCGATTTCCGCGAGGACGACAGAGGCAAGCAGCGCCTCACGGAAGCTCCGGGAGAGTTGGGCCGCACCGGCGACCGGTACGACGAGCATCGCTGCGACGAGGATCACACCCATAATCTGCATCGCGCCGACGACGACCATCGCGGTGAGCATCGCCGTAATCCGATTGTACCAGCGGACGTTGAGTCCGGCGACGCGTGCAGCCGTCTCGTCGAACGTCACGTACAGCAGTTGCTTGTACGTGATGCCGACGACGAGCGCGATCACGACGAACAGCCCGATGAGGATGATCGCGTTCTGGTTCGAGACCGTCGAGAGATTTCCGAAGAGGTACTGGTTGACGCCAACCGCGAGACCACCGGCATTGAGGCTGATCAACACGGCACCGAGGGCGAACCCCGTCGAAAGGACGATCGCCATCGAGACGTCGTTGTAGGCGTCGGTCACCTCGGAGATCAACTCGATCGCCAGCGCGGCGGTCATGGCGACTACGACTGCTGTGAGATACGGCGAGATTCCCGTTCCGAGGACGGCGTTGACGAACAATCCCACCGCGACGCCGGCGAACGCGGTGTGCGCGAGCGCATCGCCGATGAGCGCCAGTTGGCGGTGAACGAGGAACGTGCCGATCAGCGGAGCCATCACCGCGATGAGGATACCGACCAGAAACGCCCGGTGCATGAATCCGTACTCGAGCATCCCGATACCGAACTGGCCGCCGATGGACGACAGGAGATCGCTCCAGCGCTCGAGCAGCCAGACCATCGCGTCGTAAGGGGCGCTGAGTAACCCGATCGCCCAGGCGAGTTCGAACGTCACGATGGCGTCACCCCGTCTTCTCGACGGATATCGGTTCCGTAGGCTCGATCCAACGCGTCGGTATCGACGAACTCGGCCGGCGGCCCGTCGAAGTACAGTTCTCCGTTCAGACAGATCACGCGATCCGTGTGGTCGAGGACGGCTCCGATATCGTGTTCGACGAGTAGCACCGTCATGCCATCGGTGTTGAGGGCATCTAGAAGGTCGAAAAACGCCTCGACCGATTCGGCGTCTACCCCGACGGTCGGTTCGTCGAGCACGAGCAGGTCGGCCTCACCCGCGAGCGCTCGTGCGATGTAGGCGCGCTGTCGCTGGCCGCCGGAGAGCTTCGTAACGCGCCTGTCGGCGAGGTGTTCGATGCCCACCGTCCGAAGCGCTTCGCGGGTTCGCTCTCGATCCTCGGCGGTGACACGACCGAACCCCGCGTGGGGGAACCTCCCCATGAGAACGACTTCCGCGACGGTGATCGGCATTTCTTTGGTGTTTTCGGTGACGTCCTGGGCGACGTAGCCGACGCGCTCTCGATCGACGAAGTCCCGCGACGGACGGCCGAACAGTCGAACGTCGCCCTCGTCAGGTTTGTGCAGTCCCAGGATCAACTGGAGAAGCGTACTCTTTCCGGAGCCGTTGGGACCGATAACTCCGACGTACTCGCCGGATTCGGTAGTAAACGAGACGTCTCGCACGACGGGACTGGTTGTGTACCCGAACGAGACGTTCGCGACTTCTATGAGTGTCATTGGTAGGGTGTTTTTCAGGTTGTTGGGGTTGTTCGATCTCTCACTCGAAGTTTCGCCATTCCTCGTCGAAGCCGGAGTCCGGTTCCGCCGCATCGAGAACGATCTTGAACGTCTCCATGTTGACGTTCCGGGCGATTTCGAAGTATCCCCAGCCTCGATCGTTCCACGCTTCCGTGGTACCGGCGTACGGCGTCACCGGATAGTACGCTTCGACGGCCGTCTGGTCGAGCAGTTGTTCTGCTGGACGACGCGGTTCGAAAACTGCTGCGCCGATGTAGCGGATGTCGTTGTCCGCGATAGTATCCTGTGCACGCTCCATGTCCGCGGGTCGAACGTCGTCATCCGCAGCGAGGTTCGTCACCAGCGGCTGAATGGTCGCATCGTACCGCTGTGCGACGTATTCGAACGCGTTGTGAGCGGCCAGGAAAACGACGTCACGCTCCGCCCGGTCGAAGATCGCTTCCCATTCGGCGTCGATCTCGTCGAGTTTCGACCTGACGTCCTCGGCGTTTTCGTCGAATTCGCTCTCGTAGTCGGGAGCGATTTCCGCGAGACCGCTTGCGATGTTGTCGACGGAGCGTTTCGCTGGCCCGGGATCTAACCAGAAGTGAGGGTCCTTTCCGTCGCCCACCTGTTCTTCCTCCTCGAGAGTATCCGCGAGGTCGATCAACTCGATTCCCTCTCGAACATTGATCAGGCGGGTGTCAGCACCGTCGTCCTGGACGGTCCGAATAGCGCGATCGGCCCACGGTTGAAAATCGGCGCCGACGTGAAGAAACGCATCCGCGTCGACGATATCTCGCGTGATCGACGGATCCGGTTCCCACCCGTGCCCGTGAAGGCCGGTCGGTACGAGGTTATCGACCGAGAGGGGCGTTCCGTCAGCGACTTTTCGCGCAAAATCGTAGAACGTGAAGAACGACGCAACGGCAACGCTCCGTTCCCCGGTCGATTCGTTCGAAGCGTCGCCGGCACATCCAGCTAGCCCGGTAACGAGAGCTCCAGCACCGGCGAGGGCAGTTCGACGCGTTATTCTATGCAGCTCCGATTCACCAGGGTTCGGGCCGTCGTTCATCAGCTGTTTGTCCCCATCCCCAACTAATAAAGTTTACGGTCCAAAAGATATATTTTGACTAGTCTAATTCCATTCCGAGTCCGACTCGTTATTGGTGACGGAGTGATTCGTCTCGTCCGATAACGGAGTTATCACGTTGATGGTTACTGTCGGACGGTCATCGGCTCGAACGAGGCAATTCTGACGGTAGTGATCGACACTCCTCCAGTCTGGTAGAGTTTTGGTCGGCCAATTTCGCCGGCACTCAGCGCTTATGCGCGTGCCAACGCGTTTCCACCGTGCGTAATTAGCACCCCACCGTTGAATAGAGGGTACTGTACGGCTAGAGTTAGAGTACTACAACTTCTTTATTTGACGAGCCTAATGAGCCGTCCGAGTTCGGCGACCGCTCGCGAGCGATAGAAGTTCGACGATCGACGTATCATCTATCGTCATTCTCCAGCGATCGTGGGGAATCCGACGGATTTAACGCGAGGGCAGGTCCAGGTTTACGTGGTATGACGAAAGTTAGCGTGGTCGGCGCGGCCGGAACGGTCGGGGCCGCCGCAGGCTACAACATCGCACTTCGGGACGTTGCAGACGAACTCGTCTTCGTCGACATTCCGGACAAGGAAGACGACACGATCGGGCAGGCTGCCGACGCCAATCACGGCGCAGCCTACGACTCGAACACCACGATTCGGCAGGGTGACTACGAGGACACCGCCGGCTCGGACGTCGTCGTCATCACCGCCGGTATCCCGCGCCAGCCCGGCCAGACCCGGATCGATCTCGCGGGCGACAACGCGCCGATCATGGAGGACATCGGCTCCTCGATCGCCGAGCACAACGACGACTTCATCACCGTCACGACCTCGAACCCGGTCGACCTGCTGAACCGCCACCTCTACGAATCGGGCGAGCGCGCACGCGAGAAGGTAGTCGGCTTCGGCGGCCGACTCGACTCCGCTCGCTTTCGCTACGTGATCTCCCGGCGCTTCGACGCGCCCGTCCAGAACGTCGACGCGACGATCCTCGGCGAGCACGGCGACGCGCAGGTCCCGGCCTTCTCGAAGGTCCGCGTCAACGGTCAGGACCTCGAGTTCACCGACGACGAGAAAGACGAACTGCTCGAGGAACTCCAGACCTCGGCGATGAACGTCATCGAGAAGAAGGGCGCCACGGAGTGGGGCCCGGCGACCGGCGTCGGCCACATGGTCGAGGCTATCCTCCGCGACACGGGCGAGGTCCTCCCCGCGAGCGTCAAGCTCGAGGGCGAGTACGGCCACGAGGACACCGCCTTCGGCGTTCCCGTCAAGCTCGGCGCCAACGGCGTCGAGGAGATCGTCGAGTGGGATCTCACCGAGTTCGAGCGCAACCAGCTCGGCGAGGCCGCCGAGAAGCTCTCGGAGCAGTACGACGAGATCGCGTAATCAACCGGCGAGTTGACCGCTTTTTTGCGCCCGCCGGATACCGAGTTGATTTCCGGCGGCGACCGCGTCGGCGAGGGCGGATATCGTAGCTGCCGAACGGCCGGGGGCCGCGAATCAGGGAATCAGCTGTTCGCCGCCGTCGTCGTAGATCGTGATCGCGTCGACCGGGCAGGTCCGGGCGGCGAACTTGGCGTCGAGTTCAGCGTCCTCGGGGACCTCACGGACGAAGATACCGTCCTCGGCCTCCTCGCTGCCCTCGAGGATCGCCTTTCCCGCCGACTTGTCTGCCTCGAAGGCGTCCCACTCGGCGACGCACTGGTACATCCCGATACAGGTGTCCTCGTCGAATTCGACCTTCATGGGCGAGGGTTGGATCGATCGTCGTAAATCGTTAGCGGTCACGTCTCGAACGCGCCGCCGGTTTCGGCCCCGTCCCGTTCGAGCCACGCTGGCTGTTGCTGCCAGTATCGTTTAATGCCGCCCGGTGGTTGTGTACCCATGATCGGCCGTTTGAACCCGTCACCGCGAACCGCACGCAGCGAGTCGCGGCCGCTGGAGTGGCGATGGTAGATCTCGTCTTTTCCACGGCCCGAATCGCCGCTGCGCTGGTGCTCGTCGCGCTGAACGGCTTCTTCGTCGCCGCCGAATTCGCCTACGTCCGCGTGCGGGCGACGGCCGTCGAATCGCTCGTCGCGGAGGGACGGCGAGGCGCGGAGACGCTTCAGGAGGCGATGGACAACCTGGACGACTACCTCGCCGTGACCCAACTGGGAATCACCATCGCCTCGCTGGGCCTCGGCTGGATCGGTGAACCGGCGGTTGCGGCGCTCATCGAACCGGTCGCCGGCCAGTTCCTTCCCGAGGGACTGGTTCACCTCGTCGCGTTCGCCGTGGGCTTCAGCACCATCACGTTCCTCCACGTGGTGTTCGGCGAACTCGCGCCGAAGACGATCGCCATCGCGCAGGCCGAGCGAATCGCGCTGTTCGTCTCCACGCCGATGAAGTTCTGCTACTACCTGTTCGTTCCCGGGATCATCGTGTTCAACGGGACGGCGAACGCCTTCACCCGACTGCTCGGGATTCCGCCGGCCTCCGAAACGGACGAGACGCTCACCGAAGAAGAACTTCGGATGGCCCTCTCGAGGGCCGGCGAGGAGGGGAACGTCGCTGCCGAGGAGGTTCGGATGGTCGAGAGCGTGTTCACACTCGACGACGTTACGGCCAGCGAGGTGATGGTCCCGCGTCCCGACGTTCGAAGCGTCCCCGCCGATCTTCCGCTGGCGGCGCTACGACGCGTCATCGTCGAGGAAGGACACACCCGCTACCCCGTCACGGACCCCGACGATCCCGACGAGGTGATCGGTCTCGTTGACGCCAAGGACGTCATCCGGGCGGGCGAGACGCTTCCCGACGACGAGACCGCCGCGACCGTCACCGCCGGCGAACTCGCCCGCGATCTCCCGGTGGTCCCGGAAACGACGACCGTCGCCGACCTCCTCTCGAAGCTACAGGACGAGCGGGTCCAGATGGCGGCCGTGATCGACGAGTGGGGAGTTTTCGAGGGTATCGTCGCCGTCGAGGACGTCGTCGAGGTCGTCGTCGGCGACATCCGCGACGAGTTCGACGTCCCCGCGCGAGAACCCTCGATCGACCGCGACCAACTCGAGGACGGTATCGTCATCGACGGCGGCGTCACGCTCTCGTCGGTCAACGATGCGCTCGAGACCAAGTTCGAACACGAGGCCGTCGAGACGGTCGGCGGCCTGGTTCTCGACCGGCTCGGACGGCCGCCGGAGACGGACGATCGGGTGACGGTCGGAGGCTACACCCTCGAGGTGACGGAGGTAGAGGGAATGCGGATTTCGACCGTCGTCCTCCGGGAGTCGGACGAGGTCAGTTCGGAGGAGTGAAACGGCGGACAGACGCGTTTGATCACCCGGAGCGCCCCGGCGCCGCCGACTGCGATCACGAACCAGTAGCTCGCGAGTCGATAGACCGTCACGTCGGCGAGTGGGGGATCTACGATCACCCGGTCGGCTGTCTCCACCCCGCGGTTCGGACGGTTCCGTGGGAGACCACGTCCGCGACGGATCGGGAGACGTACGAGCCGGCTCTCGAGCACGAAGCCGACGGGTCCGCCGTCGAGGAGCGACTGCAGGCGCTCGGTTACGTCGGGTAGGCGGGGGAGCGTACGAGGGCGAAAGAGCGGGATAGGGGAAGTCGACGAGGAGCGACGGAGACGACAGTTTAAACCGAGGCACGCGCCAACAGCGGGTAATGAATATCGAGGAGCTATCGGGGCTCCCGCCCGGCGCGCTCGAGCACTTCCGGAGCGAGGGGATCGAGGAGCTCTACCCGCCCCAGGCGAAGGCCGTCGAGGCCGGCGCGACCGAGGGCGAGAACCTCGTCGCCGCCGTTCCGACCGCCAGCGGGAAGACGATGATCGCCGCGCTCTCGATGCTGTCGGCGATCGAACGAGGCGGAAAGGCGCTCTACATCGTCCCGCTGCGGGCGCTCGCCAGCGAGAAGAAGGCCGAGTTCGAGGCCTACGAGGAGTTCGGCGTCGACGTCGGCGTGACGACGGGCAACTACGAGTCGACGAGCGACTGGCTCGCGACGACGGACATCGTCGTCGCCACCAGCGAGAAGGTCGACTCGCTCGTCCGCAACGGCGCCGACTGGCTCTCCGAGCTCACCTGCGTCGTCAGCGACGAGGTCCACCTCATCGACGACCGGAACCGCGGACCGACGCTCGAGGTAACCCTCGCCAAACTCCGGAAGCTGAATCCCCAGCTCCAGACCGTGGCGCTCTCGGCGACCGTCGGCAACGCCGACGAGATTGCCGACTGGCTCGACGCCTCGCTCGTCGACACGGACTGGCGCCCGATCGACCTCCGGATGGGCGTCCACTACGGCAACGCGCTGAACTTCGACGACGGCTCGACGCGCGAGGTGCCAGTCGAGGGAAGCGAGAAGCAGGAGGCCGCGCTCGTCCGCGACATCGTCCGGGAGGGCGGTTCGTCGCTCGTGTTCGTCAACTCCCGGCGGAACGCCGAGGCCGCCGCTCGCAGGCTGGGCCAGGTGACGAGCCGCGAACTGACCGACGGCGAGCGCGCCGACCTGTCCGAACTAGCCGAGGAAATCCGCGAGGACAGCGACACGGAGACCAGCCGGGATCTCGCCGACTGCGTCGAACGGGGATCTGCGTTTCACCACGCGGGGCTCTCGAGCACCCAGCGGTCGATCGTCGAGGACGCCTTCCGCGAGCGCCTGCTGAAGGTGATCTCGGCGACGCCGACGCTCGCCGCAGGAGTGAACACCCCCGCCCGGCGCGTGATCGTCCGCGACTGGCGGCGGTTCGACCCGAGTGCCGGCGGGATGGCGCCGCTCGACGTCCTCGAGGTCCACCAGATGATGGGCCGTGCCGGCCGACCGGGGCTCGACCCCTACGGCGAGGCGGTCCTGCTCGCCAAGAGCCACGACGAGAGCCAGGAGCTGTTCGACCGCTACGTCTGGGCCGACCCCGAGGCCGTCCGCTCGAAACTCGCCGCCGAACCCGCCCTGCGGACCCACGTGCTCGCCACTATCGCCTCCGGCTTCGCCCGCACGCGAGAGGGACTGCTCGAATTCCTCGAGGCGACGCTGTACGCGAGTCAGTCGACCGAGGCCCGGCGACTCGAGACCGTGACGGACGACGTGCTCGACTACCTCGAGCGCAACGACTTCATCGTGCGAGAGCGCGACGACGGAACCGACGACGCCGGCGCGTTCACCTCCGCCGCCGACCTCGCCGACGACGCGAGCGGCGGCCGCGAGGAGCGACTCGAGGCCACCAGCCTCGGTCACACCGTCTCGCGGCTCTACCTCGATCCGATGAGCGCCGCCGAGATCGTCCACGGGCTCGAGGACGCCGACGAGCGGCCGACCGCGGTCGGACTCTACCAGCTCGTCTCTCGAACGCCGGACATGTACGAACTCTACCTCCGTTCGGGCGAAGACGAGAAATTCGGCGAACTTTACTACGAACGCGAGGCCGAACTGCTCGGCGACGCGCCCAGCGAGTTCGAAGAGGACCGGTTCGAGGACTGGCTCGCCGCGCTGAAGACCGGCAAGTTACTCGAGGACTGGGCCGAGGAAGACGACGAGGAGGCGATTACGGAGCGTTACAAGATCGGTCCGGGCGACCTCCGCGGAAAGGTCGACACCGCCGAGTGGCTACTGGGGGCGGCCGAGTCGCTCGCGACCGAGATCGACAGCGAGTGGGCCGTCGCCGTCCGCGAGGCCCGCGCCCGCGTCGAGCACGGCGTGAGCGAGGAATTACTCGAGCTCGTCTCGGTCCGCGGCGTGGGCCGCAAGCGCGCCCGACAGCTGTACGAGGTCGGCATCGAGGAGCCCGCCGATCTCAGATCCGCCGACAAGGGCGTCGTACTCGGCGCGCTCAAGGGGAAGAAGACGGCCGAGAACATCCTCGAGAACGTCGGTCGGGAGGATCCGTCGATGGACGGCGTCGAGGCGGTCGAGTCGGCGGCCGACGCGACGGCGACGGGCTCGAGCGACGGATCCACCGACGGCGCGACGGCGGCGACCGACGAGGACGAGAGCCAGTCCAGCCTGGGTGACTTCTGATGGAGCTACTCGAGTGCCGGCTCTCGATCGACGACCTCGACGCGTTCGTCGCCGACCTTGGCGAGATCGGTAACCGTCACGAGACGACGATACAGGCGTTCGACGCGCGCTATATCGCCGACCGGCGTCACCTCGAGCGCGCCGCGGACCTGGCCGACCGGGCCATCGACCGCGGCGAGAACGTCGCTCGCGATCGAGCCGTCGAGATCCTGCTGTACGCCGCCGGCCGCCGGCAGATCGACCGCGCGCTCGAGATGGGCGTCGGCGAGGGCGAGAACCGCGCGGTGGTGCTGGTCGACGGCAGCGAGGGTAACGAGGCGACGGCGCTCGAGGACGTTCGGGGCCTCGAGGCGTTCGCCGGCGCGGAACCGACGCTCGAGGAGCCCGACGAGGGGACCCTCGAGTCGTTCTTCGAGATCACCGACGCCGAACGCGAGGCGACCGACGCGGGGCTCGGAGCGCTCGTCCGCGAACGGGTGGCGTTGCTCGAGGTCGAGAAGTGACTCAGCCGGACGCCGCGTCGCCGAGCCGTCGCTCCCTCGACTCCCGCAACCCGTCGCAGATGCCGCCCTGGCTCGACATGTTGACCTTCGCCAGCCGTCCCCGACGGTGGACCAGCTCGAACTCCGAGGAGTCGATCGGCTCGCCCTCGGGCGTCAGGAACAGCGGGTCAGCCGACGTCTCGACGAGTCCCGTTTCGCGGGCCTTCTCGAGGTAGTCGTCGATCGGCTCCGCCGGGACGGAGACGGCGACCGCTCGATCCGCGAGGTAGATCGTCGCGCGGTCGTCCCGGTCGGTGCGCTCGAGATCTCGCGGACGGAGCGAGACGATCGTCGCGGGATCGAGCCCCGCCTCGAGAAGAGTCTCGACGGCGTCGTACTGACGGGCGGTTCTGGCCTTCCGGTCGAGTTCCGCCCGCACCGCGTCGACGGCGTCGTCGGCGTCGGGAAACGCGTCCTCGAAGGGCAGCCCCGCGTTCATCCCACGGTTGATCTCGACTTCGTGCATGTGCTCGCGGAGATAGACGCGTCCCTCGGCGACGCCGGAGAGCCCCTCGACCTCCTCGCGCGCGTCGGCCGCCATCATCCAGGCGAACGCCGGGGAACACCACGCCGTCGGCAGCGTGACGTGAACGGTAACGCGGCCGCCGTCGATCTCGATCGCGTCGACGTACTCGAGTTCGACGATCGAGCGGTCGAGTTCCGGATCGGTGACGCGATCCAGGCGGTCGCGGACGGCCTCGCGGGAAGGGCCGTCGGGAGTGCGTTCGGTCATCAGTCGTCCGCAGCCGCGGGCTCCTCGCTCGCGTAGTGATCCTCGAGGCCGAACTCCCGGCTGATCTCGTCCTCGCGGAACTGAGCTTTCTTCTCCTCGATGTCGATGTCGTACAGCTTAGCCGCGTTCTCCCCCATCACCTTCTTCTTCGTCTCGAGATCCCACTCGACGCCGTACTCCGCGCGGTGTTCCTGGGTCAGTTCCGCTTCCACGACTTCCTCGACGAGCCAGTCGGGATTCCAGAGCGCGTAGTCCGAGCCGAACAGTAGACGGTCCTCGCCGAGCCACCAGAGCAGTTCCGACATGATCTCCGAGAACTTGCCGGGCCGGTTCTGGGCGAACGGCGCGGCGACCGCGAGCCCGCCGTAAACGTTCGGCTCCTGGCCGGCGATCCAGCAGAAGTCGTCCAATCGGGGAAGCCCGACGTGTTCGACGATGAAGTTGAGCCCGGAGAACGAAGAGGCCGCGTCGTCGACGTCCTTCACGTCGAAGGCGTCGCGGTTCAGCGGCCGGATCGTCGGCCCCTTGTGGACGTGGATGTTCTCGACGCCGAGCTCCTCGCACCGCTCCAAGAACTCGAAGGACTCCTCGGCGTCGAGGCGCCACCCCTTCGACTCGCCGCGCCACTCGGCCGTGTAGAGTTTCACACCCTGGATGTCGTACGTCTCGTGCAGTTCCTCGAGGTGCTCGATTCCTTCCTCGCCGTCCCGGGGGTCGAACGAGCCGTTGAGGACGAACCGCTCGGGATACTCGGTCGCGAGTTCGGCGTTCTGGTGAGTCGTGTTGAACCCGTCCTCGTAGAAGTCCGTGAGGTACGTGGGCTGGAAAATCGCCATGTCCGCGGCGGCGTTCTCGAACAGATCCTCGACCATCCGCTCGGTGCCGTACTTCCGGTACTCGTCCATTCCCCACTGGAGGTCCTCCGGCGTGAACGTCGTGTGGTAGTCGTAGAAACACTGGATGAACTCTTCCCCTCCATCGTGTTTGATGTTCTCCTCGGTCGCGTCCCACAGGTGGACGTGCGCGTCGATGACGAAGACCGATTCGTCGTCTTGCTGGTACATCGCATTATGAGAATAGGTAACAATGGCCATTATTTCTTTTTAAGCGGAAGCAGAATTACCCGAACGAATACGTCTGGGTTCCGCACGTTCAGGGAGGGAGCACCTACCCTGAAGGCTGAATTTTACGTCCGGCGGCAGTTTGGGCGAATGTTTTCTGTGAGTACGGAGAACTGTGGTGTGTTACCATGCAAGCAGCCCGCCTCCACGAGTATACGGACGAGATGAGCGACGCCCTCGAGATCGACGACGTCGATCGGCCGGACCTCGAACGCTCGGATCAGGTCCTGGTCGAAGTCGAGGGCGCCGGCTGGTGCCAGACGGACAACCACATCATCGAGGGAATGTGGGAGGAGTACGCGCCACAGGACCTGCCGATGACGCTGGGCCACGAGAACGCAGGCATCGTCGCGGAGACCGGCGACGAAGTGACGCTGGTCGAGGAGGGCGACCCGGTGATCTGCCACCCCGTCCAGACCTGCGGCACTTGCCGACCCTGCCGGCTCGGCGAGGACATGTACTGCGAGAACAGCGCGTTCAACGGACTCACCACCGACGGCGGCTTCGCCGAGTACCTCCAGACCAACGAGCGTGCGGTCATCCCGCTTCCCGAGGGAGCCGATCCGACGGAGATCGCCCCTCACGCCGACGCTGGAATCACGGCCTACCACGCCGCAAAAAAGGCCGTCCGCGAGCTGAATCCCGGCGACACCTGCGTCGTCATCGGCGTCGGCGGACTCGGCCACATCGGACTGCAGTGTCTCGACGCGATGAGCGCCGCCGACATCGTCGCCGCCGACATCAAGGACGAAGCTCTCGAGTTGGCCGAGGACCTCGGCGCCCGCCGCACGATCAACTCGGCCGACGAGGACCTCGCGAGCGCCGTCACGGATCTGACCGACGACGAGGGCGCCCAGCAGGTCCTCGACTTCGTGGGGGCAGACGAGACGACCGGCACTGCACCCGAAATGGTTGCCGCGGGTGGCGACCACCACGTGATCGGCTACGGCGGCCACGTCCACGAACCCTCCCAGGCGCTGGTCAACGGAGAGTTCGCCTTCAGAGGAACGCTGGTCGGCAAGTACGCCGAGTTACAGGAACTCGTCGCGCTCGTCGACCGCGGCGACGTAGAGTTACGAACCGAACGCTACGACCTCGACGATATCAACACGGTCGCCGAGCGACTCGAGCACCGCGAGATCGAGGGCAGAGCGGTCATCACACCTCCCTGAGGCGGGAATCGAGGATCGGCCGTACGCTCTTGTATCGGCCGCCCGAACCTATCGCGCATGGCTACCCTGGAGGATCCGCTCGAGATCGGCGGCGTCGAGATCCCGAACCGGCTCTACCGCGCGCCGCTGCTCGAGTGCGCCGGCAACGGGCCCGACGCCGTCGAGACGCTGATCCAGGATCTCGAACCGGCCGCCGCGTCGGGCGTCGGTCTCGTCTGTCAGGGTGCGACCATCGTCCGCGGCGAGGGCGGTTGTGCGGCGCCGGGGATGACTCGCGTCCACGACCCCGGCTTCGTCTCGCGGCTCTCGGAACTCACCGGGCGGATCCACGACCACGGCGGGCGGATCTTCCTGCAACTCGAGCACGGCGGGCTGCGGAGCATGGAGACCTGGCACGCCGAGTACCGACGCGAGAATTCAGGACTCGAGCAGCTCGCGGTCTCGGAGCCGCCCTGGCAGTTGCAGTTGCTCGATCGAGCGGGCTTCCTCTCGTACGACCCCCGCGTCCTCACGGCCGAGGAGGTGTACGAACTCGCGGCCGACTTCGGTCGCGCGGCGGGTTACGCCGCCGAAGCAGGATACGACGGCATCCACCTCGCGGGTGCGAACATGGGAATCGTTCAGCAGTTCCTGTCGCCGTTCTACAACCGGCGCGACGACGAATTCGGGGGGTCTCCCGAGGCGCGCCTCCGCTTTCTCGCGGTCGTTCACGACGAGATCCACGACCGGGCCGGCGGCCTCCCCGTGATCACGAAGGTGCCCGCGGAGACGCCCGCCCCGCCGGCGCCGCTCGTCCGGCGAAAGCTGTCGCTCGGCGACGGCGTCGAAATCGCCCGACGGCTCGAAAGAATCGGCTACGACGCGGTCGTTCCCGTTCAGACGTCGGTGGTCTGGGACATGAGTATCACCCGCGGCGAGTACCCGGATCGGGCGTGGGAGAACGAGGTCCTCCAGGAGGGGTACGACGCGGCCTTCGGCGGGACGACGCGAAAGCGACTCGTTTCCCTGGCCAATCGCGTCCAGTCGCTGCAGTACGACTTCGAGCCGGCCTGGAACGAGGAGTTCTGTCGCCGCGTTCGCGAGCGGGTGTCGGTCCCCGTCCTCGCCGAGGGCGGGATTCGCGAACGCGAGGAGATGGATCGACTCCTAGGGAGCGGGGCGGAGTCCGCCGCTTGCGACGCGGTCGGCATGGCGCGGCCGTTCTACGCCGAGCCGCGACTCGGGGCGCGGTTGCTCGAGACCGGCCGCGGAGACGAGCGGCCGGACGCAAGGGTTCGCGCGCTCTGCGAGAGCTGTAACAACTGCACCGTGCCGCAGGTGACCGGCGCGCCGGGGATCTGTCGGACGCCGGCGGTGCTCCGGAAGCGCGGCGAACTCGAGCGGGCGGGTGCCTATGACTGACCGGAGCCGTAGCAGTCAGGCCGTGACGACGTCGCTCGTCAGTTCCGCGAGCGTCGCCTCGTGCGTGTAATCCGGCGCCTCGAGTTCAAACCGGGAGTCGGTCGAGCCGGCGTAGTGGAGGGTGAGCGCGTACGAGCCGTCGTCGGCGATCGGCGCGGCTTCGGTGCGGTCGGCGTTGACCTGCGCTAGCGTGACCATCTCGCCTGCGTGGTCGGGATCGCTCATCCCGCGGATCTCGTAGGACTGGCGTTCGACTTGGATCCCGGATCCCTCCATCGGGTACTCGCGTTCGTACCACTCCTGGAGACCCTCGTCGAGGGCGAAGGTGTTCTCGTAACCCTCGTCGATCAACGTCGCACCGCGCATCACCGACAGGTGGTGAGGACAGCCGCAGTAGGTGACGATCCGCGTGTCGGCCGACCAGTCGACGGTCGGATCGTCGTCGGTACCGTCCGGCGCGGGCGAGAAGACGGCTCCCGCGATCCGGACTTCCTCGTACTGGTCCCGCCCGCGCGTGTCGACGACGCGGATGTCGTCGGCTTCGTACCACTCGATGACGTCGTCGATCGGCGCGAGCGGAACCTCGGTTCCCTCGTAGGATTCCGTCTCGTACTCCCCGTCGTCTCCGAGACAGCCAGCCACCCCGGCGAGCGCCGTCGTTCCGCCGACAGCGAGAAACGTCCGTCGGTCCATACGCGACATAGCAACGAGGGAGAGATATGACTTCTGGTGGCGCGCGAGGTCGTCTCGCTACCCCTTCGTTTCGACTGGAAACCGAGAGACGGCGCTGGGAGATAACTCGAGTCGAAAATAACGAAATAGTCCCACCAGGATTCGAACCTGGGTCGAAGCCCCCAGAAGGCTTCAGGATTGGCCGCTACCCCATGGGACTCTACGTGGACGAAAGGTGGTCCACAACTAAACGTTGTCGTTTTCCGAGCGTCGTGGGGATCGGTCGTGTTCCGTGCGATATCAACCCGCATAGCGGACGAGCGGTGTATGGCGGCGAAGCGCCGTATAAGAAGTATGTACACCGCAAGAAGGTGACCACGCAGCAGTCGACTGGTCTCGATCGAATCCGAGGCGAAGAACCCGACGGATTCCGAATACCGACGGATGCAACGGCCTCTATTACCGTCCACAGCCTCCCGTTCACCTATTGCGTGGATTTAAGTACTAATTCATCGGAAAGTAACGTATGTCTCGATCGGTAGAATCGGCGACGAACGAGGAGACGGTATACGAGGAGTATATCAAGGGCGTCCGGATTCTCGAAGTCGAATCACCTGACGACGGGCCGCGGTATCGGTTCGAGGCGCCGAAACATCCCGGCCTGGAGTTCGAGACGGCCGACAAGGCGACGCTCTACGCCGACGTCTACTTCGACACGAACGGGTTTCGCGAGGACGGGACCGGCGAGATCGGGATCCCGCCGGCCATCGTCCAGTCGGGGATGGACGTGATCGCCGCGTACATGCTCGCCCAACCCGAGACGTCCAAGGACTGGGTCGCCTCGTTTTTCGGCGCGACTCACGAGGAGATCGACACGTACGTTTCCTGGGTCCGCACCCGCGCCGACGAGGTTCGGCGGGCGGCCCGCGAAGAGGGCATCGAGTGATCGAATTCCCATCGTTTCCTCGGGCGCCGGCGAGACCGGTATCGCGGCGTTGTTTCTAGCCGATAGACATGTATTCGGAGCGGAATTTCTCCCGAAAAAGACGGAGAATACCGCTATATAGTGAAATGATCCGACCGGAGTATTACAGTATCAAATAAAATATTAATTAATAGTATTAGAATATTTAATGTGCAGGATTCGCGATTTTCTATTCGCATGGTAGAATTTACCAGGCGTACGCTGATGGAGACGTCAGTCGCCACGGCGGTCGGTTCCGGTTTTGTCGGAGTCGCGAGCGCGGAGGAAGACTCGCTCACGGGTGGCGCACCCATGGTCAAGGGTCAGATCGATCGACTGGCGCACACGGCCCTCGGCGCCGAGGTCACCGGCCCGTTCGTGTTTGAGAACGGCGAGATGCTGTTCAGCCTCCAGCACCCCAGCACCGACAACTCCGAACCGTGGGGAACGGCGGGAGTCGGCTGGCTGTCCGGACACCAGTTCGAGTACAACGGCCGGAACGACGAGTTCGAGGAACTGGAGACGCCACGCACCAACGAGGAACAGCAGAAGGTTCGCGTCGCCGGCGGCGAGTTCGAGGTCTTCGTCCAGAACGGCGACCCGATCGAGGACGGGACCTCGATGTGGGGGCACCCGGAGACGCCGGACGGGACGCCGGTCGCCGAGTTCGCCGGCACGCGGTACGGCGCCTTCGGCAGCAACCCCGACATGAACTTCCTGGTCCCGACCGACGAGGAGGGACTCGAGGGCTACCTCTTCACGAACGTCGAGACCAGCCCCGGTAGTATCGTCCGGACGCCGATCTACCGCGACGAGGACGGCTGGGAGGCCGACCTCGACGACGCGATGAACCTCGAGAACACCGAGGCGTTCCGCGCGATCGGCGGCACCCGGATCAACTGCTACGGCGACCTCGCGCCGTGGGGGAACCCGATCTCCGGCGAGGAGGACTACGTCCACACGCGCGTCTCCGGACCGGCGACTGTCTCGGACGTTCTCGAGGCGGGATCCGGCGTCGGCTTCCGGGGTGCGCGCACGTTCTTCAACCGTCCGAACCCGTCCGAGGCCCAGGACGCCGTCGACAAACTGTACGGCGAGGAGAGCTGGTCGCTCCAGGGCTCGTGGGCGCTGAGCGGCCTGGAGATGCTGGCGTACCACCTCGGCGCCGACCCGGTCGACCAGGAGGACGGCGAGAACACGCGCGAGCCGCTCGGTGACGGCTACCCCAACCCGTACCGGACCGGCTACTGCGTCGAGATCACCGAGCCGACTGCCGACGAGCCGACGCCGGTCAAACACTACAACTGGGGACGGGCCGCCTGGGAGTGTCCCGAGGTCATGCCCGACGAGCGGACGGTGTATCTCACCTCCGACGGGGCGAACAAGGGCGTCTACAAGTTCGTCGCCGAGGAGCCGATCTCGAGCTACGACGACCGGATGGACGTTCGAGGCACGCTGTACGCGATCAAGGTCACCAACAAGCGCGCCGCGAAGAGCCTCCCGCCCGCCGCGGTCAACCTCGGAGTCGAGTGGCTCGAACTCGGGACCGCGACGAACGCCGAGATCGAGTCCTGGATCGCCGACTACGACGACGTCACGCAGGTCGACTACCTCGAAACCCACGCCGAAACGGACTGGGAGGACGACCTCGAGACCGCGCTCGAGGAAGCCGACCGCGCCGTCGCCGAGGACGGCAACCGCGACTACGTCACCGACGAGGAGATCGTCGAGTGGGCCGACCAGTACGAACGACACGGTCCGGACGGCGTCGACGAGGAGCTCCGCCGAGTCCCCTTCCTGGAGACCCGCGCGGCGGCCAAGGAGATCGGCGCGACCATCGAGTTCCGCAAGGCCGAGGGGACAGACACGATCGACGATGCCCGGCCCGGCGACTACCTGTACATCGGCATCTCCGAGCTGAACGACGGGATGACCGACGACGAGGGAGACCTCCGGATGGAGCGCGTCGACGGCGGCGTCGTCTACCGGGCCGAACTCGAGGAGGACTACAACGTCTCCCGGCTCGAACCGGTCGTCGTCGGCGCCGACGCCGCCGACCCCGCCAGCGTCGCCGACGACGCAATCATCAACATCGACAACGTGATGGTGCTACCGGACCGGCGCGTCCTGCTCTGCGAGGACAACTCCCCGCTCCGCCGGAGTTACCCGAACGACAACCTGTGGGTCTACGAACCGGCGGGGCCGAAGGGGCGACGCGACTGCAACAGGGAGTGATCCGCACGACGTTCCGGCGCCCGTAATCGGCGCATCGGTCGCGACGCGCGACCGCCCGCCACTCCGGTTTCTCCGTTTTTCGCGACGAGGGAGCGCCCCGTCCACCTCGACGGGCGCGAGCGCGTGGCGACGAATCGACACCCCTTTTCCCGCGACCCGCCCACGCTCCGGTATGTACGTCGGACGATTCGTCGTCGTTGGCCCCGAGGTCGGCGCCTACCGCGTCTCCTCGAGATCGTTCCCGAACCGCGAGATCACCGCTCGAGACGAGGCGCTCACCGTCGGCCCCACCGAGGACGCTCCCGAGACCGACAACCCGTACGTCTCCTACAACTGCCTGCGCGTCGTCGAGACGCCGACGGGCGAGACCGCCGCCTTCGGCAACGGCTCGCACGTCGATCCGATCGCGGAGAAACTCGAGCTGGGCTACCCCGCTCGAGACGCCCTCGCGGAGAGCCTGCTCGCGCTGGACTACGAGAAGGACGACTACGACACGCCCCGCATCGCGGCGACGATCGGGGGCGACGGCGAAGCCCTGATCGGCACGGTGCGGAAGGACGCCCTGCTCGTCGAGGCCGTCGACGAGCCGACGCTGGTCGCGACCTACGAGAAGGACGCGCCGGTGTCGATCGACCTCGACGCCGGCACCGCCGCCGCGGCCGCGAGCGAGGTCTACGACCTCGAGTTCGAGCATTCGGTCTGTGCGGCCGGCGTCGCCCGAACCGACGGCGGCTTCGAGACGGCGATCGAGAACGGCGACTGAACGGCGAGGCGAGCGGCCGGAACTACAAAGCCGCTCCCCGCGTCTCGTACCGATATGCCAGCTGCACTCGTGAGCGGTTCGTCCAGAGGAATCGGCAGCGCGATCGCCCGTCGGTTCGCCGCCGACGGCTACGACGTCGCCGTCAACTACCACTCGGGCGAGGACGCTGCGAGACGAGTCGCCGACGAGATCCGCGACCGGGGACGGGAGGCGATCGTCGTCGGCGCGGACGTCTCGGACGCCGACGCCGCCGCTCGACTGGTCGACGCCGCCGCCGACGCGTTCGGCGGGCTGGATCACGTCGTCAACAACGCCGGGATCGACCAGCACGTGTACACGGAAAATCTCGAGCCGGCCGACTTCGATCGGATCATGGACGTCAACGTCAACTCCGCGTTCAACGTCACGAAGGCGGCGCTCCCACAGCTTCGGGAGTCGACTGACGACCCCTCGGTGACGAACGTTTCCTCCATCCTCGCCCACACCGGCGCGGCGGTCGAGTGTCACTACGCCTCCTCGAAGGGGGCGCTCCTCTCGCTCACGCGGAGCCACGCGCAGGATTTCTCGCCGGACATCCGAGCGAACGCGGTCGCTCCGGGGCACGTCGAGACGGAGATGACCGCCGACCGGACGCCCGAGGAGAAGCGGGAGGAACTGGCCCGGATCCCGGTCGACCGGTACGGTCAACCGGAGGATATCGCCGACGCGGTCGCCTATCTCCGCGACGCGACGTTCGTCACGGGCGAGACGCTGAACGTGAACGGCGGCGAACTGATGCAGTAACGAGCGCTCCCGACGGCTGCGGCGATAGGAGCCACTGAACGTCAGTGCAGGCCCGATGGCACGGCCGTCGTGCGATCGGTGTGTGAATCGTTAGTTGGTACTGCGGTACCCCCGCAAGCCGGCCTCGAGTCGGTCGAACCCCTCGCGGAGGCGGTCGGTGGAGTTCGCGAACGAGAGTCGCAGCCGTCCCGGAGCGGTGTCGCCGAAGCCGTCTCCCGGAGCGAGCACGACGCCGTGCTCCTCGAGCAGGTACTTTGCGATCGAGAGACTGTCGTCCTCGAGACCCGGGTCGAGAAATGCGTAGAACGCTCCCTCCGGTCGAGGACAGGAGAGGCCCTCGATGTCCGCGACGCGGTCGACGACGAGGTCACGCCGCTCCCGAAACGCCCGATACATCTCCTCGAACGGCTCCTGTGGGCCCGTGAGTGCGGCGATCGCGGCGTGCTGGGCCACGCTCGAGGCGCAGGCGGTCGTCGATTCGTGGACCTTGACGACCTCGTCGATCAGGTGACCGTCGCCCGCGAGCCACCCCAGTCGCCAGCCGGTCATCGCGTACGCCTTCGAACAGGAGCCGACGGTCAGCACGTGATCGGGGTGGCCGGTGCGCGCCGCGATCCCCTCCGGCGCACCGTCGTAGGTGAGTCCGAGGTACACCTCGTCGGCGATCACGTACGCATCGTGCTCGGCGGCGGCCTCGACGACCGCGCGACACTCGGCCGGCTCGAACACGCGACCGGTCGGATTCGACGGCGTCGTGAGCACGACCGCCGCGGTGTCGTCGCCCATCGCATCGATGACGCGGTCGGCGTCGAGGTCGAACCCCGTCTCGGCCGGCATCGGCACCTCGCGGAACGATCCGTCCGCGAGAAACGCCTGCGTCTCGTAGTTCGGCCACGTCGGTCCGGGGACGACGAGTTCCTCACCGGGGGACACCGTCGCCAGGACCGCGAGGTGGAGCGCTTCCATCCCGCCGACCGTGACGACGATCTCGTCCGGATCGTGTCTGACGTCGAAATCGTCGGCCAGCGCGTCGCTGATGGCGCGCCGACACGCCGGCAGCCCCGCGTTCGAGGTGTAGTGCGTCTCCCCGTCGCGAGCGGCGCGCGCGGCCGCGTCGACGACGTGTTCGGGCGTATCGAAATCGGGCTCTCCGACCTCGAGTCGGACGAGGTCTCCGTCGTGCCGTTCCGCGAGATCGAACATAGTGCGAATACTCGAGCGTTCGGCCCGGCGGACTCGATCGGTCGGTGTGGGCATACGTCACAGACGGAGGTCCGCTGCAAAAGCGATTGGATGGCGGAAATCGGTGGCCCGTCTCCGGCTCGTCAGTGATCGGTCGTCGAGTTCGGCTAACCTACATACACCTGGCCCCTGTTAGCTTCGAGCATGAACGTCGGGCTCATTTCCGACATCCACGGCAACCGGGTCGCCCTCGAGGCCGTCCTCGAGGATATGCCGCCCGTCGACGGGCTCTACTGTGCGGGCGACGTCGTCGGTTACAACCCCTGGCCCGCGGAGTGCGTCGACGAGGTCCAGGAACGAGAGGTCCCGACCGTCGTCGGTAATCACGACGCCGCGGTCGCCGACGGGACAGCATTCCGGTTCAACAGCATGGCACGGGCCGGCGTCGAGCACGCGATCGAGCAGCTGTCGGACGAGCAACTCGCGTGGCTCGCCGACCTCCCCGAGGAACGCCTCGAGTGCGACGGCCGGGTAAAACTCGTCCACGGACACCCGGACGACCCGCAACGGTACACGCGGTACACGTATCCGGATATGTTCTCGCCGCGCCTGCTCGACGACGAGGACGTGCTCGTGCTGGGCCACACTCACGTCCAGCACGCCGAGCGATACGCGGAGGGTATCGTCGTCAACCCCGGCAGCGTGGGCCAGCCCCGTGACGGCGATCCGCGGGCGGCCTACGCAGTCGTCGACCTCGACGGGATGACCGTAGAAACCCACCGCGTCGAGTACGATATCGAGGCGGTCGCGGACGCCGTCGCCGCCGCCGGACTGCCGACGCGAATCGGGACGCGCCTCGAGCGCGGCAAGTAACCCGGCCTCCCGCGCCGGAGGCGACCGTTCGGTGTTACCGACAGCTCGTGTCACACCGCTCCGACCGAAACGACGAAGCGATCCACTTTAGACCGTCGCTCGAAGTAGTGCCAGCAATGCCTCTTCCCGGCCACACCGCGTGTATCGACGGCAACCGTTCGGCACTCGCTGTGGCCCGCTGTCGTCGCTCCGAATCAACGCTATCGATCGCGAGGATAGTCCACGTCGAACTCGCCGACCGCCTCGAGGGACGATGATCGGAAAATTTCGCGAAGACGTTCGGGCGATGTGCGATCGCGACCCCGCGGCGACGGGGTGTCGCGTCGTCTGGCTGACGTACCCGGGCGTCCACGCCATCTGGGGCCATCGAATCGCACACCGGCTCTGGAACCGGGAGTTCGAGCTCATCGCCCGCGTATTCGCCTACCTCGTCCGCCTGCTGACCGGCGTCGAGATCCATCCCGCCGCGACGGTCGGAGAGCGCGTTACCATCGACCACGGGATGGGCGTCGTCATCGGCGAGACGGCTGAGGTCGGCGACGACGTCCACATGTATCACGGCGTTACCCTCGGCGGGGATACGAACGAACCGGTCAAGCGTCATCCGACGGTCGAGGACGGCGTTCGGATCGGCGCGAACGCGACGCTGCTCGGCGACATCACGATCGGCGAAGATGCGGCCGTCGGTGCGGGATCGGTCGTCACCGACGACGTCGATCCCGGGACGACGGTTGCAGGAATACCCGCGAAGCGAATCGACTGACGAGATGCGTACGAGAGCGGCCGCTACGTCTGCTCCTCGTCGACCGTCCCCTCCGATCCTGGCGGCTGATCCGAGGCCGGGACGCCGTCTTCGTTCTCGACGCTGTCGTCTTCAGCTTCGGACTCCGTCTCGCCGACGGCGTCGTCGGTCATCTCCTCTTCGGGATCGGAGACGTAGCCGAGTTCGAACCAGAGCTTGGCCGTACAGTCCATCGGCTGCGTGTCGAGTTCGGTGTCCGCTTCGTGCTTACTGAGGTAGCCGTTACAACGGCCGTGTTTGACGACGTTCATCAGCGTCGCTTTGGAGCCGCACTCCGGACAGTCGATCGAGTAGTTTCCTTCCTCCTGATGCCAGGCGTCCGGCGTCAACTCCGTGTACGCCGCGTCCTCGTTTCGTTTGCTCATAATCAGGCGTCGGTGTGTGAGCGGGTAAACGTGAGCCCGGAGTACGCAACCACAAATTCGAGCGACGGGTTAGCCGTGTGTCGGTTTTTTACGCTTCGACGAGCGGCTCGACCAGTCCTTCACCCGCCTCGAGCAGTTCCGCGACGCGCTCCTCGTCGGTCGCCTCGGCGTAGACCCGCAGCTTCGGTTCGGTACCGCTGGGGCGAACGAGCAGCCACGAGCCGTCCTCGAGCTGGAGTTTGAAGCCGTCCGCGGTGTTGACGTTCTCGACCGGCGTACCGGCGACGTCGTCGGGGATCTCGTCCTCGAGGTCGTCGAGTACCCGCACCTTCTCGTGGTCGGGACAGGCGACGCTGATCTTGTCCTGGACGACGGTGCCGTGTTCGGAGAGCAGTCGGTCGACGCGGTCGTCGATCGGCTCGTCGGCGTGCATCGCCGCCGCGAGCAGCGCCAGCAGGACGCCGTCCTTCTCGCGGACGTGCCCGCGGATCGTGAACCCGCCCGACTCCTCGCCGCCGATCAGGGCGTCGTGGTCGGCGATCGCTTTCGCGACCCACTTGAATCCCACCGGCACCTCGTGGACGTCCTCGTCGTGGGTCGCAGCGACCCGGTCGATCAGGAACGTCGTCGACACCGTCCGGATCGCGGGTCCCGACTCGTTCTCGAGCAGGTAGTCGTACAGCGCGGCGAAGAAGAGGTTCTCGTCCAGGTAGCCCCGTTCGGGCGTTACGATGGCGATACGATCGGCGTCGCCGTCGTTGGCGAGGCCGAGGTCAGCCTCTCCGTCGGCGACCCGTTCGACGAGTTCCTCGAGATTCTTCGGTGCGGGTTCGGGCGCACCGCCGCCGAAGTCGGGATCCTGGTCACAGCGCAGACGGTCGACGTCGGCACCTGCTCGTTCGAGCAGCGCGTCTGTCGTCCCCCGGCCGCTGCCGTGCATCGCGTCGTAGGCGACGGTCAGCCCGTCGAGATCGGTGCTTCCGGTCGTCTCCTCGACCAGTTCGAGCGCGGCGTCGGCGTGCGGCTCGACGAAGTCGACCTCCTCGGCGGTGCCGTGTTCCTCGGCCGGCAGCGGGTCGGGTTCGGCGAGGCGATCCCCGATCGCGTCCATTACTTCGGGCAGGGCCGGCGCGCCGTCCTCGGGGATGAACTTCACGCCGTTGTACTCCGGAGGGTTGTGCGAGGCGGTAACGACGAGCGCCCCTGCGAGGTCGCGTTCGACGATCGCGTGGGCGAACAGCGGCGTCGGACGATCCCGGCCCGGCAGGAGCACGTCGAAGCCGTTCGCACACAGCACGCGCGTCAACTCCTCCGCGAAGCCGCGGGAGGTCTCGCGCGCGTCGTAGCCGATCGCAACCGGTCCCTCGCGACCCTCGTCCTGAAGGTAGGTCGCGACCGCCTGGCCGACCATCCGAACTCGGGGCGTCGTGAACTCCTCGAGCGTCGCCCGCCATCCGTCGGTTCCGAACGAGATCGTCTCCATACTCGCCCCCTCATCGTCCGGTGCGAAAAAGGCGACGCTGGAATCGCGGCGCCGAGCGGGAGTCGCTCGAGGTGGCCGGACCGCATCTGAAGCCAACGCTGTTTTAGCGATCAGTCCGATACTATCAGTATGAACGCACCCTCCGTTCTCGCCGTCTCCGGCAGCCTTCGCGACGAGAGTTACACTCGCACGGCGCTGCGATACGTTCTCGACGCCGCCGACGAGGCCGGCGCCGAGACGACCCTGCTCGACTTACAGGAGTACGACCTCCCGGTCTACGATCCCGACCTCGACGGGCAGGGCGACGGCGACGAGGTGACGCGACTCGTCCGCGAGGCCGACGCCGTCGCCCTCGGGACGCCGGTCTACCACGGTTCCTATTCGGGCGCGCTGAAGAACTTCCACGACTACTGCGGCTTCGACGAGTACGAGGACACCACCGTCGGCCTGCTCGCGACCGCGGGCGGCGGCAGCTACGGTTCGACGCTCGATCACCTCCGGATCACCGTTCGCGGCGTTCACGGCTGGACGCTCCCCCACCAGGTCGGCATCCGCGGCGCGTCCGGCGAGTTCAACGCCGATCCGGACGCCATCGACGGCCGCGCGTTCGTCGACGAGCGACTCGAGGAGCGAACCAGAAAGCTCGGGCGGATGCTCACCGAGTACGCCTTCATCGAACCCGACGTGAGTTCGCCGCGAACGGCGACGAACGAATCGCAGTAATCAGAACGCCGTTTTTCCAAGCGGTATCGGAGAGTTCGGGGCTTGACTCCGAGCGATTCACGCCTTTACTCGACCGCGGACCGGCTATTGCGTCCGAGCGAACCACGTATCGCCCGAACCGATCGATCCGCGTCGCGGTGGCGCGCGCTGTCGATCGGGTGCGAGCTTGCGAGCACCTCGGAAGCGAATAGCGAAGGACGCAAAGCGTCCTTCGGACCACGCGAACGGGTGCGCAGCACCCGTGAGCAGACGGTGACCACAGGGAACCGTGATCTCTGGTTTTTGAGCCGCTCGTCAGAGCTTGCTCTGACGGTGGATGAACGTGCGAACGGGGAGGGACGACCCGTGAGCGAACGAATCGGCTGGGGAGGACGTGGCGATCCCCTGTCGCCAGTTTGGGCAGGGCGCTCGAATTCTCAGCGACTCCGGCAAAGACAGCACTGGTACGTTCGCACCGCTACGCAACGGATCGACTGGCTCGGAGTACATCTGAAACATCAAATAACGAACTCGAACCGACGGGCACTGGCACTTACTCGAGGTCGACCAGCCGTTCCTTCTGCGCCCGCGTTAGCTGCTTGATCTCGTACTCGCGAGACATCGCGGCCGACTTCGACTCGTACCCCTCGTGATAGCGGAGTTCGACCGGCGTTCGACCGCGGGTATATTTCGCTCCGTCCCCCGCGTCGTGTTCGGCGACGCGTCGCTCGAGGTCGGTCGTGTATCCGGTATAAAGGGAGCCGTCGGCGCACTCGAGAACGTAGACGACGTGGTCGGCGTCGGCCATCGAGCGACAGTACGGCGCCGCCTCGTAAAAAGCGTCTCGTCCGCGGGTTCGGTGGCTAGGGTCGGGGTCCGGGTTCGTGTTCAGTGGCGATGCTCGAACGTCAGGAGCCGCGAGCGCGCTCCTTCGCGGCTTCCGCGATCCCAGCGTTCGCCGAACAGCTCACGCAGGCGTGAATTTCGCCGTACTCGTCGGCGAAAACGCGTGCGAAGCGTTCGGACACGTGCGCGTCGCAGTGGTCACACTTGGGCATTGGTCACACCGGCTTCAGCCGGTACCCAAAGCTACCGGGTGTATGAATAAATAGCCTTTCCCATACACTGTCTAGATTTCGAACGGCGGAAGAATATTTTTAGTAAACTGGTATCGATCGGGTCAGTTTCGAGCGTCGTCGAGCGCCCGCGCGATCAGCGTCGCCTGTGCGCCCGCGACGAATCCCGCGTCGACGTTGACGACCGACAGGACCGTACACGACTGCAACATCCCCGAAAGCGCCGCCTCGCCGTCGCCGGCGTGGCCGTAGCCGCTCGAGACCGGAACGCCGATCACCGGCGTGTCGACGAGGCCGGCGACGACCGTCGGCAGGGCTCCCTCGCGACCGGCGGCGACGATCAACACGTCCGTCTCGCGAAGCCGCTCGAGCTGGTCGAGCATGCGATCGAGCGCCGCGACGCCGACGTCGTCGACGCGGTCGACTGCCGCTCCGGCGTCCCGGCAGACGGCTGCGGCCTCGTCTGCGACCGGTCCGTCGACGGTTCCCGCGGTGACGATACCGACCGTCGCCTCGAGCGACGGTCGTTCGTGGCCGGCCGTGCGAACGAGGACGGTCGAGCTCCACCGCTCGAGCGTGGCGTCGGGAAACGATTCGAGGAGGGTCGACTCGAGCGTCTCGATCTGGTCGTCGTCGGCCCGGGTGATCAGCGCTCGGCCGGTCGTCTCGAGTGCGGTTTCGGCGAGGGCGACGACCTGGGCGGCGGATTTGCCCGCCGCGAAGATGCCCTCCGGAATTCCGCGACGCTGCTGTCGGGCCGCGTCGAACCGGCCCGCGTCTCCGGTCACGTAGCCTCTGAGTTCGGCCTCCGCCTCGGTCGGCGAGAGCGAGCCGTCGGCGACGGCCTCGAGGAGTTCGCGCATACCTGCTCTCGGTGACGGATCCACTCGAATCCGTCGACCGACCGTCGAGTCGGATCGGTTTCGGAAACGCGCGCGAGCGGACCCAGACCGCGCGCGAGCCGGTTCCTCCGGTTCCAGCGCCGGGAAATCGGGTCGCCGAACTCATCAAACATATATTTTCCGGTGGAATGAGGTGGCCAAACAGGCGAACTAACCGCTGCAACCCCGGTATCCCGCGAAATAACCACAACACTTATAATAGGGAAACAGGAACGGATACAGCGTATGGCAGACCTTATCGTCAAAGCCGCTGTGAAGGAAGCGCTCGATGACAAGAACGTCGCTTCGGACTTTTACGACGCACTCGACGAGGAAGTCGACCAGCTCCTCGAGGACGCCGCTCGACGCGCCGAGGCCAACGACCGGAAGACGGTCCAGCCTCGCGACCTGTAAGGCGTCCGCTCGAAACAATTTTTATCGACGCAACGACCGGATAGCGCTGGCTGAAGGTATAACGGATTGATATGCGAAATTGTCGACGAGACGCAGTTCCTGCCAGTGGTTCCGAGAGTCACACTGCTTCACACCGAGTTCCGGCGGCCAAAACGGAGTGATAGACGCGTTAGCGGTGCTGCTCGAGAGGTCTTTGTCGTTCGGCGAAGACCACGTACTCGACGTCCGGGGGCGTATCGATCGATATCGCGCCGATCGAACGCCGGGATCGATTTTTTGACGATCCCCGACGAACAGCGGGAGCGGGTATGTTGCGCAAACTACTGATCGCCTTCGGCATCTTCGAGATCGCGATGCCACAGCCGGTTATCGACGCGTGCGAACGGATCGGGCTCGAGAATCCTGCGGAAGCGAAACTGCGCCCCTGGGCGCTTCAGGGCGCTCGACTCGAGGGCGCCGTGTTCGTCTGGCTGCTCGCTCGCCGGGAGTCAGGATCGACGATCGTCAGCACGCTTCTCGGACTCGCCGGGGTGATGCTGGTGGTCCTCCCGCAGCCGATCATCGAACTGAGCCAGCGGCTGGTCTACGAGAACGTCGACGATCTCGAGTTGAAACCGTGGATCGAGCCCGCAGCCCGCCTCCTGGGCGTGCTGTACCTGATCGTCGTTTCGCTCTCGGTGTTCGGCGACGACTCGACGCGAGACGTCGACCGCCACCAGAACTGAGCTGCACGGGTTGGGATTCGACCAAGACGGTGATCGGGTGGCGGGTGTCGCGGCGCTCCGGTGTCGCAGGCGCGCTCAGTACCGCCGTTCTTCGACCCCGTCGTCCGTCCCGACGTAGGTCGCGTCCGCGAGTCCGACGAAGATGCCGTGCTCGACGACCCCGGGAACGCTCGAGAGCCAGTTCGAAAGCGCCTCGGGATCGTCGATCGCGCCGAGCTCGCAGTCGAGCACCAGGTTTCCGTTGTCGGTGACGACGGGACCGTCCTTCCCTTCGGCGCTTCGCAGCGTCGGTTCGCCGCCGAGTTCGCCGACGCGGTCGGCGACGACGGTGTGGGCGTCGGGGAGGACTTCGACTGGAACCGGACGCTCGAGTCGGGTGGCCAGTTTGGACGGGTCTGCGACGACGGCGAACCGGTCCGCCGCCGCGTCGACGAACTTTTCGCGCGCGTGTGCCGCGCCCCCGCCCTTGATCAGGGTGCCGAACGCCGCCGCATCGGCGTCGTCGACGACCTGGTCGGCGCCGTCGATCGCGAGGTCGACGTTCTCGACGGCGTCGAGAGAAGTCAGCGGGATGCCGACCTCGAGCGCCAGCCGACGGGACTGAAAGGAGGTCGGGATACCGCGCACGTCGAGTCCCTCGTCGACGGCTCGCCCGATCGCTTCGATCGCGTAGGCTGTCGTCGAGCCGGTTCCGAGTCCGACCACGAATCCGTCCTCGACTTCCTCGGCCGCGCGTTCACCCGCGCGTCGCTTCGCCGCGTCGGCTCCTCCGTCGGTCTTCATACGTCTTGAAGCGAACCCCGGCGGCAAAAACGTTGCAGTCGTTCCGACGAGACGGCGAACCAGCGTCGGCGAGCGGCTCACTCGACGCTCGAGCGGTATCGACGGTTTCGACAAAAATGATGGTTCGAACGCCACGCGCGTGGCTGGCTGTATTCCCTGCTGGCCATCCCCTGTGGCCATCTCGGTGTTCGACGCCGTCTGTTTTGTACTATTCGTATACTTTCACTCTGTGAGACGCTTGCTCCGATATCGGTTCGGAAAGCCGTCTGCCAGCGCTGCGCGATCGCGCGGTCGTAACTCGAGTCCGTCGAGACGAGATCCCTGTTTCATACCGCGTAACATGTGTTGAAGGGAAGATACTTGTCGTTCTCGGCGAGAGTGCGAAACGGCTGGGGCCACACGGTGAGTTACGGTCGTCAGACGTCACAATCTTCCATCGGAGGTCTCAGCCGCCCCTCTTTGCCTCGAGTCCCGCGGTTTGGACGCGAGCGTGGCTCCGCGCGCAACGTTCGAACAACTACCGAACCGATCCGTACGGACAGTTCGAGCGACGCGGCTCACCACCCCTTCGGTGACGAATCTTTTTCCTTGATTCCGTAGACGGGACCCTATGGCGACCACCGACACGGCAGTCTCGCTCTCGAACGTCCGCAAGACCTACCGCGTCGGCGAACCCGTCCACGCGCTCGACGACGTCTCGCTCGAGATCGATCGCGGCTCCTACACGGCGATCATGGGGCCGAGCGGGTCGGGAAAGTCGACGCTGATGAATCTCGTCGGCTGTCTGGACACGCCCTCCGAAGGAGAGGTGTTCATCGACGATCGCAACGTCGGAAGCCTCAGCGGACGCGAGCGGACTAACCTCCGGGGAACGGAGGTCGGCTTCGTCTTCCAGACGTTCAACCTCATGCCCCGGCTGACCGCCCTCGAGAACGTCGCGCTGCCGCGGCTGTTCCAGGGCGCCGACCGGGACGACCGCCGCGAACGAGCGCGAACACTGCTCGAGCGGGTCGGTCTCGCCGACCGGGAGGACCACCGGCCGAACGAACTCTCCGGCGGCCAGCGCCAGCGAGTCGCGCTCGCGCGGGCGCTGGTGAACGATCCGTCGATCGTGCTGGCCGACGAGCCCTCGGGGAATCTGGACACCGAGACGGAAGCCGAGGTGCTCGACCTCTTCGGCGAGTTCCACGACGCCGGCACGACGATGGTCGTCGTCACCCACGAACGCCACGTCGCCGAGCGCGCCGAACGGATCGTCCACCTTCTCGACGGAGCGATCGACCGCGTCGAAGAACTCGGCGGTGGGAACGGGGGAACCGGCACGAACGACGACACCGGCGCGAGCGACGGTCCCGGAACGACCGACGGGGCGAACCGCTGATGCGACCGCGTGCGAGTCTTCGCTTGGCCTGGCGGTCGATCCGCGGGCACAAACTTCGCTCGGCGCTGACGACGCTCGGAGTCGTCATCGGAATCGCGGCGGTGATCGCTTTCGTCACGCTCGGCGCGAGCCTGCAGGCGGGGATCATCGGTGACATCAGCCCCGACGACCAGCGCAACGTCTACGGCTGGGCCGCCGACCCCGATACCGAGGGCGGACCGCTGGCGGGCGCGCAACCGGTATTTAGTCAGGACGACCTCGAGGGCGTCGAGGAACTCGAGGACGTGGAGGCGGCCTACGGCTACGCGCCGATCCAGAGCCAGTCGGTGTCGAACGGCGACGAGCAGATCGCCCAGGGCGACGGACTGGTCGCGTCCGGGCCGTCGTACATCCGCGAGGAGCGACTCGCGGACGGCAGACAGTTCGAGACGGGCGAACGCGAGGCGGTGATCAACCCCGCGGCCGCGGAGCAGTTCGAGGAGAACGTCACCGTCGGCGACGAACTCGCGATCACGGTCATCGGCGGCGAGCGGATCACGGTCGAAGTCGTCGGAATCACCGACAACAGCGAGGGGTTGAGTCCGTTCGAGGGGTTCGAATCGTCGCCGCGGATCTACGTCCCGACCGATCCCTACTACGTCGAGCGGGCGGCCGGGATCGGGGGAGACGCCGGAGGAGGCGAAGCCGACGGAACCGCGGAGACCGGCGACGCCCGCTTCATCGCCATCATCATCGAGGGGGAGTCCGCCAGCGAGGCGGATATCGACGCCGCCCGCGAGAGCGCCGTCGCGTACCTCGAGAGCGACGCAGCCGACGCGAGCGAGTTCCTCGGCAACGACCTCGAGATAACGTTCCGGACGAGCACGGAGCTGCTCCAGCAGCTGCAGGACGTTCTCGATCTCCTGCAGAACTTCATCGTCGGCATCGCCGCCATCTCCCTGCTGGTCGGGTCGATCGGCATCGCGAACATCATGCTCGTCAGCGTCACCGAGCGCACCCGCGAGATCGGGATCATGAAAGCGGTCGGCGCACAGAACCGGGACGTGCTCGGCCTCTTTCTCACGGAGGCGGTGATTCTGGGCGTCATCGGCGCCGTACTGGGAACGGCGCTCGGTCTCGTCGCGGGCTACGTGGGCGCGTGGTACATCGATCTCCCGCTGGTCTACCCCTACGAGTACGTCGCCCTCGCGATCGCGGTCGGGATCCTCGTCGGGATCCTCTCGGGACTGTACCCGGCCTGGCGGGCGGCGCGGACGGATCCGATCGACGCGCTCCGGTACGAGTGAGTCGTCGCGAGCGTCACTCGTCCCGGTCGGACTCGTGTTCCTCGTGCCATCGCAGCGGGTCGGAGGGATCGGATTCGGCGCCTTCGGCGGCTTCCGGCCGGTCCTCGCGGTTCGATACGTTCGAGCGGTCCGGATCGTCGCGGTCGGTCTCGAACGGCTCCCGCGGCTCTCGCGTCTCCGATCGAGGTCGGTCGTCGGTCGTCGGCGTTCGTTTCCGCCTCGACTCGCGCCCGCTCATTCCGATCGTCTCTCGCGTCTTCGCGTGCCGTTCCGGATACTCACGCGCCAGGTAGGCGCCGAGATACCCGCCGAGCAGCGACAGTCCGACGGTGTAGAGGAACGCGAACAGCACGAGCGCGAGGATCACGAGCACGACGAACGCGAATCCCTCTGCCGGGGCGGCGGCGACGCCCATCCCGAAGCCGACGACCCCGATCGCGAGGAGTGCGACGGCGGCGATCGGGACGAACGTGACCGCGCCGGCGAGGGCGCCGACGAGCGCCCCGTCGCGCTCGTCCGGACCCTCGAGAAATCCTGCGACGGCGCCGCCGATGATCGTCGAGAACGGGACGAACGAGAGGACGATACCGACGACGGCACCGATGATCGCGTTGATGATCGTTCGGCCACTGGCCATACGTGACCGACGACGGGCAGATAGAAAAGCTGGACGGCTGAGTGGGCTGGGGACGAGACGCGGACTCGAGCGTCAGTCGTCGGACGAGTTGCCAGGTTCCGCCTCGACGGGTTCGGCCGGCGTCTCCGACTCCGGCCTCGCGAAGTCCTCGAGCGTCGTGTCGCCGTTGACCTCCTCGGCGAGCAGGTCGACGGCCTCGACGAAGACCGCGACGATCAGCGGGCCGACGACGATTCCGATCGCGCCGAGCGTAAAGAGGCCGCCTGTGAAGCCGACGAAGTAGAGACTGCCCGGCAAGCCGGCGGAGCGGCGGGCGAGTCGCGGTCGAACGGCGATGTCGGGAAACCAGGCAACCAGCCCGATTCCGAGGACGCCGACCAGCGCCGCTGCGGCCAGTTCGCCCGCGGCGACGTGGTAGAGCGCGATCGGTGCGACGAGCAGGCTCGGGCCGATGATCGGGACGAACTGCAAGATTGCGGCGAAGAGCGCGAGCGTGAAGGCCATCTCGTAACCCAGCAGCCGGAACAGCGGGTAGCCGATCAGCAGCGAGGCGACAGACGTGGCGAGTTGCAGCACGTAGATCGCGTACAGCGTCTCCCGGGCTCGAGTGGCGAGCGCGTGGACGACGTCGCGGAACTCGTGTGGAACGGGGGCGATCGCCGCTCGTCCGGCCGCGTCGCCCTTGTACAGTAGCGCGAACAGCAGGATGACGAAGAGGGCGAACTTGATCGCGAGCACCGGAAGCGACGACGCGAGGGAGACGGCGAGGTCGCGCAGGAAGGTCACTGCGAGCGTCTGGACCTCCCCTGCCTCGATCGTGTACGTCACGTCGAGCACCGTGACCGGCATCTCCGGCGGAACGTCCTCGACGAGGGCGATCACCTCGTCGATTCGGAAGTACAGCGTGAGGACGATCGGCGAGAAGACGGCGACCGCGCCCACGAAACCGAGTAGCGTCGCGGCGACGGCGGACGTCCACTCGGAGAGCCCCCGCCTGACCAGCCATCCCTGTACGGGAAGCAGAACGTAGGCGACCGTCAGCGCGAAGAGGATCGTTCCGAGGACCTCGAGCAGGATCGCCCCGGTTACGACGCCGAGCGCAGCAACCACACCAGCGAGCACGTGGCGGCGTCGTCGCGCTCCGTTCGCGTTCGCTGTCACACCGGTGAGTCTCAGCCGTCGGATAAAACCTTTCTGTCCCGGACCCGATGCCGGGGAAATCGCCGCGAGAAGACGGACGTCGGTCGATACGGGGTGATCCCGGCGCTTAAGGCGATACGGCGTATCACTACCGCTATGAAACGGCGTTCGGTCGTACGGGCCGTCGGTGGCGGTGGGCTCGCCGGGTTAGCCGGCTGTTTCACCCGCGAAGCGGACGACGAGGAGGAAGCGGAACCGGCCGACGTCGACGACCGGGACGACCCCGAGCCCGAAGAGCCCGACCTCGACGGGACGCTCCGGATCGCCACAACCGAGTCGATGGTCCGCGGCGAGCGAGCCGCCGACGAGCGACTCAGGGAACTCTTCGAGGAGGAGTTTCCCGACGCGGAACTCCAGTGGACGATCCCGGAAGCCGGCCTCGATCACTACGTCCGGCGCGTCCACCAGGAGGCCGAAATCGACGCGGACGTCTACTTCGGGCTCACTCCGGCCGCGCTCGCAGCGGTCGACCGCGAACTCGAGGGGCGCGAACTCTTCCGCCAACTCAACCAGGATCGGATCACAGCGACCGACCGCATCCGCGATGATCTCGAGTTCGGCGATCCGAACGGTCGCGTTCTCCCCTCCGGGGTGCGATACAGCTGTCTCCTCCACGCGGATGACGACGAACTCGAGGCCCCCGAAACGCTCGCTGACCTGACCGAGCCCGAGTACGAGGAGACGCTGCTGATTCCCCATCCCGAGCGCGCCGACTCGGGGCTGGCGTTTCTCCTCTGGACGATCGACGCCTTCGGAACCGACGGCTACCTCGACTACTGGAGCGGACTCCGAGAGAACGGCGCCCGGATCACCGACGGCTGGGCGGCGTCCGACGAGCTCTACGCGGCGGCGGAGCGACCGCTGTCAGTCGCCTACTCGACCGATCCGGTGATCGCCGATCGAGAGGATCGAGATCCGGACCGCTACCGGGTCGCGTTCCCGGACGAACAGGGGTACGAGACACCCCTCGGGGTGGCCATCTTCGATCAGGCCGAGAAGATCGATCTCGCCTACGACTTCCTCAACTTCGCCCTCTCGAGCGAGGTGCAGGTCGAACTCGCCGAACGACGGGCCCAGATTCCCGCGGTCAGCAACGCGTTCGTCGATCTCGACGAGGGGTTCGAGGAGCGCGCCGAGATTCCCGCGGAGTCCGTGACTATCGAATACGATCGACTGCGAGGCAGCCTCGAGGAGTGGCTCGGTAACTGGAGCAGCGCGGTCGAGGGCGGCGCGGTGGACACCATCGAAGAGCAGCCGTCGTTACGACAACCGTGACCGGAACCGCTCGAGGCCGTGCTCGAGCATATCGGGACTGACGGGCTGGAACTCGTCGTCGTCGGGCAGGTACGGTCGAACCGAATCCCAGCTATCGCGAGCGTAGCGCTCGTCCAACAGCACGCGAACGCCGACGTCCTCTGGCGAGCGGATGACGCGACCGATCGCCTGGCGCGCCTTCCGCACCGCGGGAATCGTCAGCGCGTACGTGAACCCGTCCTCGAAGGCGTCGTCGTAGGCTCGGCGGACGGCCTTCGTCCGGGGACTCGAGGTGTTGACGATCGGGACGCCACAGACGACGGCCGCCGAGAGCCGGTCACCGCTGTAGTCGACGCCCTCGGTGAGCGTCCCCCGGAGGCTCGTGACGAGCACCTTCCCGTCGCCCGCGAAGAACTCGCTTTTGAGCGACTGGGTGGTCTCGTCGTCGCTCGCGGCGTCGAGCAGGACGGGTTTCTCGATCCGCTCCTCGACGACGCCCGCGGCCCACTCGGCCTCCGCGTAGCTCGGCATGCCGACGAGGACGTTTCCGGGGAGACGAGCGACCTTCGCGATAGCGTCGGCGTAGTGCGTTCTGGTCGGATTGGTCTCTCCGGGTCGCCCCCGGTTCTCGTAGGTGTACTTGGGCGCGGCGACCGCGAAGCTCTCGCGGTTCGTCTCCGGGAAGTGCAGTCCGTACCGCCGTTCGACGACCGGGCGGTCCTCCTCGCGAGCGAGGTAGTCGAGGCCCGTCACCTCGGTGAAGGCATCCATGGGCTCGAGTGTCGCACTCATCAGGATCCCGCCGCCGAAGCTCCCGAGGCGCTCGCCGATGGCGTCGCTCGGCACGCAGTTGTGCAGGGCGAGTCGGGCGGTGTAGGCCCGGCGCCACGAGTCGGCGGGTTCGGTGTCGTCCCAGGTCCGCTCGAGTTCGATCTCCCGGAAGTAGTCGGTGTGGTCGCGGCGGTACCACTCGCCGAGGACGCGACCGACGGCTGGCGCGGCGCGGGTGCGCTCCTCGTCCTCGGCCTCGTTCAGGACGCGCTCGACGACGGCGCCGGCGGCCTCGGCGCGAACCCAGACGGCGTCGCTGTAGCCGGCGTCGACGGCCCACTCGGAGAGTTCGTCCTCGGCGGGTTCCTGCGGGTCGCGTAGCGGGATCTCGTCGTCCGCGAGTTCGGTCAGGTTCGACTTCCACCCCCGGTGAGTCCGGTCGAGATGGGCGGTGACCCGGCGGTCGAGTTCCTGCCGAAGGTCTCGAACGAACTCGAGCGTGCGTGCGAGTTCCTCGAACGAGACGTCGCTGTCCGCCAGTTCTCCGCGAACGAGTTCGGCGTCGGCCGTCTTCGATCCGCCCTCCGCCTGGCGTCCCTCGCGTTCGAACCTGATCGGCTGGATGACCCGCGAGAGTTCGGTTTCGGCGTCGCGCAGGGTCGTGTCGCCGACGCCGTCACTGACCAGGTCCCGCACCCGGGGCTCGAGCATGTGGGCCTCGTCGCAGACGACGAACGTCGAGTCGTCGAGCAGCGCGCCGGTGAAGGTGTTCGTCGTCGTCGGATCGAACGCGTGGTAGTAATTTCCCAGGACGACCTCGACGTGGCCGAGCAGCGCCCCCATCACGGAGTGGGGGCAGGTGCCGTGTCGAACGGATCGCGCGACGAGATCCTCGGGAGTGAGTAGGCCGGCGCTCGTAAAGTCGAACGGGACGGCCTCCGAGGCGTCTCCGTCGCTCTCCTCTTCGGGCAGGTCCTCGAGGTACTGCGCGTAGAACGGGCAGTACTCGGTTTCGGCGCCGACCGCTCCCCCGTCGCCGTACGTCGGCATTTCCGGCGGATAAGCGGCCGTCTCCCCGGCGGTCTCGAGGAACCGGCCCGTCGTTCCGGCCGTCCCGCTGTCGGCGAGTCCGGTCTGTTGCTGGCGCGCCCGCGCGGTCAGCGTGCCGGCCGTCGTCTCCCCGCCCTCACCGGTGAGGTCGCGGGTTCGGTCCCGCAGCGTCTCACAGCGGTCGTAGACGTTGCCGTCGTCGATCCCGCCCGCTCCCTCCCGGTTGTACGGGCAGACGTCGGCCTTGCCGACGAGGGTCAGTCCCGAGATCGGGTTCCAGTCGTCGGGCAGGTTCGCGTTGATCGTCTCGAGGTCGGCCTCGAACTGGCGCAGTTGCTGCTTGACGCTCGTGAGCACGAACACGCGCTCGTAGTCGGTGTCGGGATCGCGCACGAGGTCGATCCCCGCGCTGAGCGCAATCATCGTCTTTCCGGTGCCACAGGCCCCCTCGACGACGGTGTAGCCGTCGTCTCGAGCGGTCTCGATTGCGGTCTCGATACCGTCGACCTGCTCGTCGTAGGGTTGCTCGTGGCCGAAGATCGAGCGCCAGTCCGTCATTCTTGCCGTACTCATCGTCGGTCGTCCATAGCGTTGACGAACTGCGATTGCGGCGGCTTCGAATATAAACGTGCGGACCGGCTGGCGCAATCGCCCGCTGGCGGGCGACAGCAGCAGCGGGTTACCGGTTCCGGGACTCGGTTGCTCGTTCGATCGTCGCTTCGACGAGTCGCTTTCCGCCGAGCAGACACTCGCGGAGGACGGGTGCGCCGTCGTAGAGCCAGATCAGCGCGGCGAAGGCGGCCATGGCGAACTGGAGCAGGATGTACGTCGAGGGATCGCTCGAGAACAGTTCGTGTCGGTAATGCGTGAAAAACACGAAGAACTGGTCGATGAAGCCGGGACCGTGTTCGTGGGCGTGGAGGTGAGCGTCGCCCCTCTCGACCGGCCACAGGACGATCCAGAAGATGAGGTGGTCGTTCCGGACGTAGCCGTCGACGATGTCAGCGGGCAGGTGCAGGAGGTAGCCGACGGCGAACGCAACGCCAGTTCGGGGTCGGTCGTAGGACCTGGCGAGTGCACCGACGGCGACCGACAGCGGAATCGCGAAGAAGATCGAGTGGCCGAGCGCGTATCCGACCTCGAAAATCTCGTACTCCCACGTCAACGGTTTGTCGATCAGGTCGGGAAGCACCGACGCGAAGACGACCGCGAACGCCTCGAGGCCGCCGGGAGAGTCCCGGTAGTAGGTGTGACAGAACAGCGAGTAGGCGAGATACCCCACGATTGCGTGTTCCCACGGCCACATGATCTGACCCTCGGGCGGCCAGTATAATAATCGTTCTTCCCGAGTTAGTAACGATCGTTGGGGACAGACGTCCCGGTCGCGAGGGACGAGAAGACGGCAAACGCAACGCCTTCCAATCTTCCTCCAACGGACCGTATGAGCGATTCTATCGACGTCGACGAGTGGCGCGACGAACTCGAGTCAAAGCGCGCCGAGAAGGACGAGTTCTTCGCCGAGCATCCCCAGTCGCCGATTCCGCCCGAGGATCGCGACGGCTTCGACGGGCTCGAGTACTTCAGCCCGGACTCGGACTACCGCGTCGCCGCGACCGCTACGGTCCACGACGATCCGGAGGTCGTGTTGATGGATACGACCGCGGATCGAGAGATGCGGTATCTTCGGACCGTCACGCTCGAGTTCGAACTCGAACGCGACGACGAGGACCTCGAGGACGGGACGTTCGAACTGGCCGGCTATCAACTCGAGAGCCCCGACGAGGAGCCGATCTTCATCCCGTTCCGGGACAAGACGACCGGTCAGCAGAGCTACCGGGGCGGGCGATACATGGAACTCGCGCCGGATCGGGACCTCGAGACCGGCGACGAACTCGTCGTCGACTTCAACCTCGCGTACACGCCGTTTTGCGCCTACAGTGAGACCTTCGACTGTCCGCTGCCCCCCGAGGAGAACTGGCTCGAGATCGCGATTCCGGCGGGCGAGGGGTTCGAATCGAACTGACGCAGTCAGTGCGAGTGAGACACGGGGGATCGTTTCGACTCGAGCGAGCCCGAGTGAGCAGTATCGGCTCGAAGCTGCACGAAGGGTGTGAATCGACTGACGTGAGCCGAATAGAGCGGAGCGTCGAGCCCGGTTCGAGTGGAAACCAAGGGGTGCGCCGCGCCGTTCGACCCGAAATCAAGGGGCTACGCCGACCGTCAGGAGGGTGCCGTACTCGCGGTAGCGCTCGACCATCGCCTCGCGGGTGTCCCAGTCCTCGAGCGGGAACTCGGCCTCGCCGGGGATCGTGATCTCGCGGTCCGGAACGTTGTCCTGTTCGGCGACGAGGAGTCCCGCGTCGCGGAACGCCTCGCGGTACTGGTCGCGGTCCCAGCGGGTCATCTCGATCGAGATGAACTCCTGCCACTCGCGGGAGTGGACGTTTTCCTCGTAGTAGTTGACCGCGCAGTAGAACGTTCCGCCGGGACGAAGCACGCGGGCGACCTCCTCGAGCGTCTCGTGGGGATCGGCGGCGTAGTAGAACGCCTCCATGGACCAGATGTGATCGATCGAGTCGTCGGCGAACGGGAGCGAACCGAAGTCGCCGACGACGTAGCCGACCTGGCCGTCGTCCGTGTAACCCGCGGCGTTGTGGGCCATCTCCGGCGAGCCGTCGAGTCCGTAGACTCGGCCCGCACCCTTGGTGTCTCGCAGCGCCCGACCGGCGTAGCCGCTGCCACAGCCCAGATCGAGGACGGTATCGCCCGGTTCGACGGGCATCCGCGCGAGCGCGTGCTTGGCGGTGTGCCAGTGGCGCTCCTCCATCCCCCTGTCCTTTCCGCTCGTGGCCCAGTCGTCGAACTCCTCGCGAACGCTCATACGAGACTCATCAGCCCAGAGCATCAAAACGAGTTCGACTCGAGCACAGGCCGTAGAGAGCGGTCTGCTCCGTCGCATCGGAGGCGTACACGCGGCCGGGTGGCTCCGCTCGAAGTAGTGACCGACAGATTCTTTAGGTTGGCCTAAAAAGGTGTGACCGGAGAGGTTTAGGTCGGCCGAAAACCGTGGGCATCGGACGGCCGGCGATCGGACAGCGTTCGCTGTCTCACCCTCTCGACCGCTCTGCTGCGGGTAACCGGAAGGTATTAGTGTTTTAGGCTGGCCTAAACTATATATGCAACGACACGATCTCAGCGGGCGGGGAACGACGATCAACCGCCGGCGATTCCTCGGCGCGGGTTCGGCTGCGGTCGGCACGCTCGCCGTCGCCGGCTGTCTCGACGGTCTCGGCGGTGGAGACGAGGACCCGTTCGATAGTTACGAGCCCCAGGAAGCGGCCGCGGAATCGAGCGCCGTTTCCTGGGACGACCTCGGCGACCTCGAGGGCGAACTGACGATCTACTCCGCTCGGACCCAGGATCAGATCGATCCCCTGTTCGAGAAACTCGAGGACGAGTACGACGATTTCACGATCAAGCGTGACTACGACGACGAGGGCGATCAGCTGGCGAGTATCCTGGAGGAGGGCGAAAACAGCCCGGCGGACGTCTTCTACACGCAATCCTCGGGCGAACTCGCGCGACTCAAGGACGAAGGGCTCGCGCGCGAGCTGCCGGAAGACGTTATCGACGCGGTGGACGACAACTACCGAGACTCGGACGGACAGTGGACCGGTGCGTCCGGCCGGGTTCGTGCCGTGCAGTACAACACCGACCACTTCGACGGCGACGATCTTCCGGACGACATCTTCGCGTACGCCGAAGACGAGCGATTCCGGGACGTTATCTCGACGCGCCCGAATTCGGGGACCTTCCACTCGTTCATCGTCGCGATGATGGAGGAAGAGGGCGAAGACGCGACCCGCGAATGGGTCCGCGCGATGGTCGAGGATCAGAACGCGACGCTGTACAGTAGCGGCTCGGACCAGGCCGAGGCCGTTGCGAGCGGCGAACAGGAGATCGCGCTCGGCAACCAGTACTACGCCGGCCGCATCGTCGACGACGATCCGGACGCTCCCCTCGACGTGACGTTCACCAGTAACGATCCCGGCTGCCTGTTCAACGTCTCCGGCGTCGCCATTCTCGAGGGAGCGGACAAGCCGAACCTCGCGGCGGAGTTTACCCGCCACATCATCGCCGAACAGGGACAGGACTTCTTCGTCGACGTCAACGGAGAGTATCCCGTCGTCGACGGCGTCGAGTACGTCGGCGAACTCCCGACCCTCGACGAGATCGATCCGCTCGAGTTCGACCTGAACAAACTCGGCGACGTCGAGCCCGCCATCGACCTGCTCCGCGAAGAAGGAATGACGGTCTAATCGGACATCTCGCGCCGGTTCTCCGTCTCCGATGCGGTCCGCACTCCGTTCAGCGGCGCGAATCGCCGCCGTCCAGACCGGGACTCGAACGATCCGGCTGACCGGTAATTTTAGGAAGCCCTAAATCCGTTCCGCCGAAACACACCGGTCGAACTACTATCGTGGCATCGAACCGATTCGAGAAACTGTCGAACGCGGGCGAGAAAGTCTCATACCCCGGTTTGACGATTATTAGCGGGTTGATCGCGCTGCTCGTCGCGTCGCCGTTACTGTGGATCGTCCTGCGGGCACTGCAGGTGAATCCGACTCGAGCGGGCGAGTTGGTATTTTCAGCCCGGACCGCCGGTATTCTCCTTACCAGTCTGGGGCTCATGGTCTCGGTGACCGTCCTCTCGGTCGCCATCGGACTCCCGTTGGCGATTCTGACGACCCGAACGAATCTTCCATTTCGCCGGTTCTGGACCATCGTCGCCGCGCTGCCGCTGGTAATTCCGAGCTATATCGGCGCGTTCGCGTTCGTCTCCGCGTTCGGTCCGTACGGAGAAGTGAGTTCGCTCCTCGGTGTTCCGATGCCCCACGTTCGCGGGTTCTGGGGCGCCGTCCTGGTCATCACCCTGTATACGTATCCGTACGTCTTTCTCACCGCACGCGCCGCGCTTCTGTCGATGGACGCCTCGCTCGTCGACGCCGCACGGACGCTGAATGCGGACCGGTTCGAAGCGTTCCGTCGCGTGACCTTCCCGCAGATTCGGCCGGCGATCGCCGCCGGCGCGTTGCTGACCGCGCTCTATGCGATTTCGGACTTCGGAACGCCGGCGTTCATGCACGTCGAGGTGTTCACGAGTGCAATCTACTGGGAGTTCGGCGCGCTCAACGTGGAGTACGCGGCCCTGTTGTCGCTGCAGTTGCTCGCGGTAACTGGCATCGTCCTCCTGATCGAGGCGAACGTTGGACGCGATGAGGATGCGAGCGGCGGAACTCCGAGTGGATCCCAAATTCGGTTGGGCCGGTGGAAGTGGCCGGCGATGGGCACCGTCGCCGGGATCGGTATCTTGACGCTCGCGGTGCCGATCGCGATCTTCGGCGTCTGGATCGTTCGAGGGATCGGCGCCGAAGCCTCGACGTACGCGTTCGAGTGGGAGTACGCCCTCAACTCGGTCTATCTCGCCGGCCTCGCCGCGGTCATCGCCTGTACGTTTGCCATTCCCGTCGGCTATCTGTCGTCGCAGTCAGAATCGATACTCGCCCGACTGTTCGAACGCGTTACGTACGTCGGTTTCGCAGTCCCCGGAATCGTCATCGGTCTCGCGCTCGTCTTTTTCGGTGCGAACTACGTTCCGTTCATCTATCGGGAGGGCGTCGTCCTTCTCGTGTTCGCGTACGTCGTTCGGTTCCTCCCGCAAGCCGTCGGGAGCACGCGGACGTCCGTACTCCAGGTCGACGATCGACTCCCCGAAGCGGCGCGAACGCTGAACGCCGGTCGACTGGAAACCTTCCGCCGAGTAACGCTGCCGCTAATCGCGCCGGGGGTCGTCGCCGGGGGCGTCCTCGTCTTCCTGACCACGATGAAGGAACTTCCGGCAACGCTGATGCTGCAACCGATCGGAATGGAAACGCTCGTGACCCTCATCTGGAGCGCCCACGGAACCGCCCACTACCGGTACGCCGCGCTTCCCGCGCTCATCCTCGTCGTTATCTCCGGACTGTCGATGCTCGTGCTTTTGCGCCAGGAGGACGTCTGACGGTCCGGAATCGGGTTGTATCGCACGAACCGACCGCCCGTGCCCCCGCGAGACACATCCGCAGTATTAAGTCCGTTCCGGAAATTGATCACGCAATATGGAGTACGAACTGGCGATCGACGGGACGCCCGAGACGGTTCCAGGGGGGACCGGGATTCTCTTGCTTCACCCGAGCACCGGTGAGACGGACCGAATCGACACGGATTTCCTCAAGACCGACACCGACAACTTTCTCGTCGTCTCCACGCGGACGACCGCCCGCGAAGTCAGACAGAAACTCGAGTACTACGACGTCGACGAGAACCGCGCCGAGATTCTCGACACGCTGAGCATCGAACGCGGCTACTCGCGACGCTCCAGCGACGCCGTTCACTACGTCGCCGCACCGGACGACGTCGACGGCATCGTCGACCACATCGACGGCTTCCTCGACGATCACGACGGCAAACTCCGGATCAGCTTCGACTCGGTCACCGAACTCGCCTACTACGCCGGCGAGGAACAGGCCCTTTCCGCCGCCGAGCGGATCCTCTCGCTGCTCGAGGAACACGACGCTGTCGGACTGTTCCACCTCTCGGAGGATCCACACGACGAGGCGTTCGTCGACGAGTTCCGCGCGCTGTTCGACGGTACCATCGACCTCGACGAGGACGGCAGCGTCGACGCGAGCTTCTGAACGCACGAGCCGCGGTATTTCACCGTTCACCACACTCATGCCCACTGGGTACAACAAACTCGTCCGCGATCGCATTCCCGAGATCATCGAAGAACAGGACGAGCGCCCGGTAACGCACGTCGCCGACGACGAGGAGTACGCCGACAGACTCGCGGCGAAGCTTCTCGAGGAGGCGAGGGAGTTCGAGGAGTCGAGAGACCCCGAGGAACTGGCCGACGTGCTGGAGGTCGTCGACGCGATTCTCGAGGCGCAGAATCGATCCCGCGAATCCATCGAACGCACGCGTCGCGAAAAGCGAGCTGAACGCGGGAGGTTCGAGGAGCGGATCGTCCTCGAGCGCGTCGAGGACGACTGAGTCGGCGCCGTCTCCGTCGCGAAAATACGCTCGCTACTCCTCGAGCGCGTCGAACGTCTTCTCGGCCCACGTGATCGCGTAGTCGGGGCCGTGCTCCCGGTAGGCCTCGGTGTCGAGGGCGGCGAACGGCGCCGGGAGTTCGATCGCGTGCTTGAGCGCCGCACAGGCTAGCTCCGTCGCGTCCGCGAAGTCGGTCTCGCCGCGGGCGACGGCGCGCGGGAGCCCCGAGACGCGGTCCTCGAGTCGTGTTCCGGCGTCCTGCCACGCGTCGGCGAGTTCGGGATGGTCGGTGCGCCATCCGGCAAACACCTCGCGCGTGTGAAGTCCCTTCCAACCGTCGTAGAGCGCGGCGGCGACCTGATAGGTACCGCCGGCGTCGAGGGCCGTCGCCCTATCGAGCGCGCGGTACTCCTCCTCGAAGAAACCGATGAAGTGTTCTGGAACGTCGAGTCCGACCTCGACGAGCGCTTCCGCGAGCAGAAAGTTCAGGAACGGCTCCGGCGATCCCCCCACGCGGGGTTTGACGATGATCGTCGGCGGTTCGGTCTGGCGCGTCCAGGCGATGCTGCCGTCGCCCGGCATTCCGATCGTGAAATCGGAACCCGCGTAGCGAGCGAGCAGTTTCGGCGCGTCCGTCGGGAGCCACTCGGTAGGGTAGCTCGTCGGCTCGAGCGCGTCGACGAACAGTCCCACGTCCTCGGCCTGGGCTGGCGGGAGCGTCTCGAAGTCCCGCTCGCAGTCGACGACGACGGCGTCGGGCGCGTGCTCCGCCCGGATCGCCTCGACCGGGCTCGAGAGCTCTCGAAGCTCGAACATCAGACGAAGACTGTCTGGAAGATTGTCAGGGCCGACAGCAGCGCCGATGCAGCGACCGTCGCGAGGACGACCTTGGTTGCAGTACTCATATGCTGAGGCTATCGGTCGCGTCGCTTAAATCCATCTGTCTCGGCCGAAATCACGCCCGGATCGGCGTTTTAACGGGCCGTCGCTGTCTCCCGGGGATCGTCCTTCCCGGACTGGACCCGAGGGCATCGTTTCCCCGGAACGAGGCCACACGGCGGTGATTTTCGAAACCGGGCTCGAGCCGGGAAGGAAACGATAGTAGTCGCTGAAAATCAGTGCACACCCGATCGCACGACAGGAGCGCGGTTCGGAGCGAGCGACGCAAGCGAGAACCGCGGACAGTGCGATCGGTGTGTAAATCGTTTCAGTTGGTGCTATAAGTACGGTCGTATCGGAGTGCTCTAAAGGGAGAGCGGTGCGGTATGAGGGTCGGCACCATCGGTCGAACGAAATCGGTGCGATCGAAGTTACTCGTCCGCGCCGTCGTGCCACGAATCCGGGACGTCGATAACGTACCGCCCGTCCTCCTGGAGAGAGATGATGTACTCGTCGCGGTTGTAGAGCTCCATGAGGTTGAGCTTGTACTGTCCGGGACGAACGATCTTGATACTCTCGAACTGCTCGTTGAGTTCCGCCCGGAGATCCTCGATCGACGGCTGTTCACCTGACGGCTCGCTAACGACCCGGCCGTCGTTCGGCGGCTGGTCGTCCTCGCTGCCTGCGCCGGTTTCCGCGCTTCCGCCGACATCGGTGACCACTCCGGAGCCGCCGTCCTGTCCGGCGTCCGTCGGGAGATCGTCCGCCGGAACGACTTCGCTACGAGCGCTCGCCTGTGCAGAGTCCTCTGATTCGACCGGATGTACGGTCGTCTCGACCTCCGTTATCCCAGCGGGCTGATCGTTCGCTACTCCAGCGGATTGATCGTTCGTCACAGACCGTGGAGCCGTAGTCTGCTCGGTCGACGACTGTGTAGTCACGGACCGATCGTCTCCGGACTCGGTTCCGGACGACCGGTCTTCCGGGCGGCGAGCCGAGTCCGGCCACTCGGAGAACCCGTCGCTCTCGGCAGCCGACGTCGTCCCGGACTGGGTTTCGCTCGAGGACGATGCCGGCTCCGACGGACGCCGCTGCTCGGCGTTCTCGGGGGTCGTCGACGGTGACTCGGCGTCCGTCGTCTCTGTCGCCGTTGCGTTCGTCGTCGCTGCGTCCGCTGTCGTCGTGTCCGCCGGATCTGTCGTCGTTGGGTCTGCCGTCGACCCGCCGCTCGACCCCGAAGAGACCCTTGGGTCTGCCGTCGACCCGCCGCTCGACCCCGAAGAGACCCATCCACGAACTGTCTCCGCAGCGCGGGACGCGACGCCGTCCGGGTTCGGTTCGGACTCATCCCCGGACGGCGTCTCGGCCGCGCCCGTTTGTTCTCCACCGGCTTCAGCATTCGGTTCAGAAGCGGTACCAGCGGCCGTCGTGCCCGAACTCGGCGCGAACTGGAACTTGTTCCCGCCACAGTCGGGACAGCCCGAGAGCATCTCCTTGGAGCCGTCGGGGAACGTGCGGCCGCAGTTCGTGCATTGGTGTGGCATTAGTTACGGGACACCAGCGCGCTGATGAGCGTTTCGTCCTTGTGGAGCGTTTCGATCTGGTTCGCCGGCCCGATCACCGTCAGCTTCGCAGTCGACTCGTTCGACCCCATGATGCGGCCGAGCAGCGACGAATCACGCGTCTCCGATTTCGGATACGTCTCGATCTCGATCCCGTTGAAGCCGTCGGGGCTGATCTCGGCCATCGTCATCTCGATGAGTTTGCTCTCCTCGTCCGGGGTCAGCCCCTCCTCGAGAATGACGATATTTCCGTCGTGGACCCCATCGAGGATCATCCGGATCTTTTCCGTCGTCGCCATCCGATCCATCCGCTCGCCGCTGATGAGGTCGATTTGCACACCGTCCGGGCCGTCCAGGTCGTCTGCGTTAGTTGCTTTCGGCATCGTAATCACCCGAAGTACTCTGCGATGTTGTCGTAGACCTCGTCCATGTTTTCTCCCTCCTTTGCAGACAGCGGCACCGTCTTGTGCTGCGGGAACGCGTCCTCGATTCGTTTGACACTCGACTCGTCGAGGTCGATCTTGTTCGCGAAGATGAGTACCGGTAGATCGCGTGACTCGACGATGCCGATCAGCATCGTGTTGACCTGCGTGATCGGATCTTTTGCGCTGTCCAGTACGTAGATGACGCCGTCGACGTCCTCGCGGAGCCAGTGCATCGCCTCGGCGACCCCCTCGGTCGCCTCGCGAGACCGACGAATCGCGTCCTCCTCTTCCATCTCGTCGGTGAACTCCTCGTAGTCGACTTTCGTCGTTACACCGGGCGTGTCGACGATATCGATCGACACCGACTTGCCGTTGCGCTCGATCTCGACGTCTTCTTTCCTGCGTGCACGGCGTGTTTCGTGTGGAACGTGACTCTCCGTACCGATCGCGTCGCCCGTCCAGTCACGAGCGATCCGATTCGCGAGGGTCGTCTTTCCAGCGTTGGGCGGTCCGTAGATACCGATTCGTTTGGGTTCCGCGTCGGTAAACAACCGATCCGTAACCCGGGAGACACTATCCTTGAGTTCTGTTAACAATCCCATCCTTTGGGGCCCTCCAGCACCGCGGGGTGCATCTGCGCGTACTACAAACTGAACCCACTTAAGCCTACGTCAGACGTGTTTACTATCCAACGGATTTGAATTATCAGTATCCGCGGTGAACTGATCGAATACGTGCGAGCGACGGCCGAATCGTCGATTTGCAGTAACCTGCGAAAAGATGTAGTCAGTCACCATCTAAGAGGGGCGGTAACATGAATCGATAGTAGGATGGTACCGTTCTACAGTAAGAGTGTCGAGTTCACGTTATCGGTAGTGGTCGATCGCTATTTCGATGGGTGTTATCCCGGCGGACCCACCCCCACCCCTTCGTTTCAACTGGAGAGTGACGATGGTATGGGGGAGGATCGGTGGAGAACGGTTCGAGAGAGACCCTGGTTTCCTCTCGAGACGGGCGCTCGAGCCGTCTCGACCGGAAATTCGGGGAGAACGAAGGGACTAGTAACTCGAGCGGGTTAGAAAGAGAATTCTAGTAGTAACTAGTAATATAAACGCCCTCTCCTAGTAACAGCGCTCTTTTGCTAGTGCTGCGGATATTGTTTCTGCCCTACTATTATAAAACCTTCCATCCCAAAAACTCTCGTTCCCACCCCCTCCTTCGGACGGTTCCACCTGAAACGAAGGGGTGGGGGGTTACCCCGTCCATCGTGACCAGCGTTATCACTCCCCGTGGTCATCTTCCTCTCCTTCCGGCAGAATCCCGCTCACCTATCGATCGACCACTACACTATCTGTGATGACACCTTCGGAGACACACGACGTGAGGATTCGCTATCACACGAATTGCCCGGTACGTTCCAGCGCTCGCTCCATCCTTTTCCGGCGTTCCGCTCTTTTTGACCTTGGAACACGCTACTCACGGCCGGCTGGTTCGACGCTCTCTCGGAGTGACCGAGTACCGAGCAAACGGAGGAGCCGCCACCGTCAGTTTTCGAGCGCTGATCGACGCAGCGTTCGGTACGATGTGTTAGCGTTCGACTCGGTGCAGCGGTGATCGTCGCGTTCGACGTGAAGGAGAGGTACCCGAACCGATCCGACGTCGGCTAAACGCTTCGGGGCGAAACGAACACGAGTCGTTCGGAGATAGATTGATCGCCGCAATAGCCGGTTCCAGTTCCTGTAGAGGGGGTACTCGGCCTCCACTACTAACCGATGTGCCCGCCCGCGTGAAAAACACGTTACACTGTGCGTGAGTGAAAGGGAAGAATTTAATATCTCGGTCTTCCTCTGTTTCGTTTGCATCAACTGGATCCGGATCGGGTAACCGTCATACTGGATCGGCTTCAATGGCCATCCTGGCGCCGATATTCCTGCTTTCTGGACCAGTGTTCCACACGAAACAAGGGGGTACTCGAACGACTGATGTCAGATGACAACTCGGAGATACCAGGGGCGGACGAGGTCGAACCCGACGGAACACACGGATTTTCGACGCCGCTCGAGGAAACGGCAATCGGCGACGACGAGCCGAATCAGGGATTGTTCGACGACCTGCTCAGCGGGGAGCCGATCTTCGAGAACAAGGAGGTTCTCAGACCCTCCTATACGCCACACGAGCTCCCGCATCGAAGTGATCAGATCAACAAGATGGCGACGATCCTCGTCGCCGCACTCCGCGGCGAGACGCCGTCGAACATCCTGATTTACGGCAAGACGGGAACGGGGAAGACCGCGAGTGCGAAGTTCGTCAGCAAGGAACTCGAGAGCACCTCCCAGAAGTACAGCGTCCCCTGTGACGTCGAGTACATCAACTGCGAGGTTACCGACACCCAGTATCGCGTCCTGGCACAGCTCGCGAACAAGTTCATCGAGAAGAACAAGGCGCGAATCGACGAAAAGGTCGCCTCCCTCGAGGAACTCCTCGAGACCGTCGAACAGTACGAGAACGAGGCCCCCTCTCGATCCGAGGATGGATCACCGACCGACGGCGGGACGAGCGACGACCCGTTCGAGTCCGCCGTCCAGCAGGGCCGATCCGCCGAAGGCGACCCGCTCACCGGCGAGGAAAAAACGGACGGCAGTGGCGTTTCGTTTGCAACCGAAACCGACGCTGTGTCCCGTGATTCTCCACTAGAAACAGGGGGGTCTACATCCGACTCAGTCGAGGACGAACCATCGCCGACGCATCCGCTCGAGTCGACGCCGTTTACCGCCGTCGCCGAAGTCGAGGATCGAATCGCTTCCCTCGAGGCGGACAAGGAGTCCTTCGAGGAGGTCCCGATGACGGGGTGGCCGACGGATCGGGTCTACAGCGTCTTCTTCGACGCCGTCGACTACGACGAGCGCGTCGTCGTTATCATGCTCGACGAGATCGACAAACTGGTCGAGAAGAGCGGCGACGACACGCTCTACAACCTCTCGCGGATGAACTCCGAACTCGAGAACTCGCGAGTCTCGATCATCGGCATCTCGAACGACCTCAAGTTCACCGACTTTCTGGATCCGCGCGTGAAGTCGAGTCTCGGCGAGGAGGAGATCGTCTTCCCGCCGTACGACGCGAACCAGTTGCGAGATATCCTCCAGCACCGATCGGAGGTCGCGTTCAAGGGGAACGCGCTCTCGGGCGACGTGATCCCGCTGTGTGCGGCCTTCGCTGCACAGGAACACGGGGACGCCCGTCGGGCGCTCGACCTCCTCCGGACAGCGGGCGAACTCGCGGAGCGATCTCAGGCCGAGACGATCGTCGAGGAGCACGTCCGGCAGGCCCAGGACAAGATCGAACTCGACCGCGTCGTCGAAGTCGTCCGCACGCTCCCGACTCAGAGCAAACTCGTCCTCTTCTCGACCATCTTGCTCGAGAAAAACGGCGTTCACAGCATCAACACCGGCGAGGTGTTCAACATCTACAAGCGCCTCTGCGAGGAGATCGACGCCGACGTCCTGACCCAGCGCCGCGTCACCGACCTCATCAGCGAACTCGACATGCTCGGCATCGTCAACGCCGTGGTCGTCTCGAAGGGACGGTACGGCCGAACGAAGGAGATCAGTCTCTCGGTTCCGATCGACGAGACCGAGGCCGTCCTCCTGAGCGACTCGCGCCTGAGCAACATCGACGACGTTCAGCCGTTCGTACAGGCCCGCTTCGAGAACTGACGATCGGGAACGGCGTCCCGGAACCCCTCATTTCGACTCGAGACCGGTTCGGATCGACCGTTTCGGCGACTCGAGACCGCCAGCATTCTGCTCGAGACCACGAGCGACACGAGAGGCTGGGCGAGCGTTCGATCGATACGGACGGCCGAAAAACCGAGCGAGACGGGGGATCGATGGCGTGTTACGCCAGACGGGGTTACGCGCGGCGGGATTACTCGCGGCGGAAACGGCCGGCGGCCATCGCGACGCCGGTTCCGGTTGCGGCGGCGCCCGTCGCACCGATTCCGCCGACGACGGCGCTTTCGTCGGACAGTCCCGCCTCGTTCTCGAGCGGACTGCTGACCGTTTCGATCGTCGGCTGAGGCGCGACGAGTTCACCCAGGATCGAGTCGAACGTCAGCCGGACGTAGCCGAGCCACGGGATCCGGAAGGTCGCCTTTCCGGTGACCCACCCGGGCTGGACGACGTCAGTCTGTGCGCCGGGGCCCTGCTGGTACTGGTCGTAGTAGCTGTTGGCGTCACCCTTCGTGACGAAGCCGTCGTGATTGGCGGGACAGGTCTGAAGCTGTTCGCAGGTCGCACCGTTGACGTACTCCTCGTTCGCCTTGGTGTCGACCCAGTTTTCATCCTCTTGGACCCAGAAGTGAGCGCGGTGTATCACGGGTGTCCGGAACTCGTCGCCGTTCGGCTCGAAGATGATGACGTCACCCGGCTGTCCGAACTTCTCGTGGCCGTTCCCCTGGCCGCTCTCGAGGGTGACGACGCCGGTCTCGCCGGCGGGATCGTCGCCGACGAAGCGGTCGTCCGCGACGACGAAGATGAGATCACCCTTCTCCATGTTCGGTTCCATACTGCCGCTCTCGACGGCGACCAGCGGCGGCCAGATGCCACTGACCGCAAAGAGGAGGAGTCCGATGACCACGACGATGGCGACGCTGCTCAGGACGTCGCGCACCAGGACGGCGGAGTCGTCGTTCGTCTTGAGGAACCAGCGGAGGACCCCGTCGTCCTCGATCGAGACGCCGGCGCCGTCGCCGTTATCTGCGCGCCCGTTGCGTGCGGCCGCGTTCCCGTCTCGAGCGCCGTCAGGGACGCCCTGACGAGTCCCACCGGCGGTCATCTCGTCCTGGTCGGGAGGCGGCGCTCTACCGTGGTCCGGATCGCCGGTCCCGTCCGATCGGTCGTCGTGCGGATCGTGGCGGCTGGACTCACCGGTGTTATCGCTGCTGTCGTCGACGTCTCCGGGGTCGGGACCGCTCATCGTCCCGTCTTATTCCGGGACCGACAATCAAGGTTCTGTTCGCCGTACCGATCTGCATCCGCTATCCTTTTGCCCCCGGTCGCGAATGCGAGGCGTGTGCCACTCGAGGGGCCCGCCCGGATCGTCAGCGAACTCACGAGCCGCGGCTACAACGCCGAACGCGAGGCAGTAACCCGAATTGCGTCCGCGGACGACCCGGTAACGGTGCTCGAGCGCGTCATCGAGGAGCTTCCGTCGGACGCGCTGGTCGTTCGTCTCGAACACGTCGAATCGGTCCCGAACGAACTGAGCGGGTCGGACCGACGGAATCGCGGATCGAACGCCACCGACGACGCCCGAACCGCCGGACCGGATGCCCCGTCCTCGCCGACCGACTCCTCCGCTTCAACTGGAGCTCCGCAGACGAATACTCAGCCCACTGCAGGAGGTAGTCCAGTTGAAACGAAGGGGGTGTCTCAGGGCGCCGGCAGGTCGTCGGATCCCGACGAACGCTCGCTCGAGATCGTCGGCGACATGACCGGCGAGAGTACGGGGACGGGAGAGTACGGCGACTTCGTCTCCGTCTTCCGGGACCGACTCGAGCGACTGGGGTCGAAGCTTCGCGGCCGCGTCAACCACCGGCCGGCGACGGCCATCCAGTCGATGCCCGGCGGTAGCGACGCCGCGATGGTCGGTCTGGTCAACGACATCCGGTCGACGGCGAGCGGTCACTGGCTGATAGAACTCGAGGACGCCACCGGAACCTTCCCGTGGCTGGTGATGAAGGATCGGGAGTACGTCGACCTCGTCGACGAACTGCTCCGTGACGAGGTGCTGGCGATGGAGGGGACGCTCGCCGACGACTCGGGGATCGCGTTCGTCGACTCGATGTACTTCCCGGACGTTCCGCGGACGCACGAGCCCTCGACCGCCGATCGTCACGTGCAGGCGGCGCTCATCAGCGACGTCCACGTCGGCAGCCAGGAGTTCATGGGCGACGCCTGGAACCGCTTTGCCGACTGGCTCCACACGGAGCAGGCCCAGCACGTCGAGTACCTGCTGATCGCGGGCGACATGGTCGAGGGCGTCGGCATCTATCCGAACCAGGACGAGGAACTCGACGTCGTCGACATCTACGAGCAGTACGAACTGTTCAACGAACATCTCAAACGGGTTCCGGGCGACATCGAGATCGTCATGATTCCGGGGAACCACGACGCGGTCCGCCTCGCCGAACCTCAGCCCGGATTCGACGAGGAGCTCCGGGGGATCATGTCCGCGCACGACGCCCAGATCGTGAGCAACCCGTCGACGGTGACGCTCGAGGGCGTCTCCGTCCTGATGTACCACGGCGTCTCGCTCGACGAGGTGATCGCGGAACTTCCGGAGGAGAAGGCGAGCTACGACGATCCCCACAGGGCGATGTACCAGCTTCTGAAGAAACGTCACGTCGCGCCGCAGTTCGGCGGTCACACTCGACTCGCCCCCGAAGAACGGGACTACCTCATCATGGAGGAGGTCCCGGACATCTTCCACACGGGCCACGTTCACAAGCTCGGTTTCGGCAAGTACCACGACGTGCTCGCGATCAACTCCGGCTGCTGGCAGGCCCAGACGGACTTCCAGAAGAGCGTCAACATCGATCCCGACGCCGGCTACGCGCCTATCGTCGATCTCGACACGCTCGACGTCACGGTCCAGAAGTTCAGCTAGCGGGGTCCAGCCGGAACCGAACCGTCGAGGCGCCTTCGAACTGCGGCCCCCGTCCTCGTTTCTCGAATCCCAACTCCTCGGCGGCGTCCTCGATCGGGTTAGCGCCGGACGCGACCAGAACCTCGACGGCCATCGACTCGCGTCGGGCGAACCGAACCGGTTCGGCGAGCAGCCGTTTGCACGCTTCGGGGGTGCCGTCGAGTTGGGTGACGTGAACGGTGTCCTCGCGGGCGTCGAAACTGACGAATCCGAGCAGATCCTCGGGATCCGAGCCGCTGTACTGCGATTCCGAGACGTCCGCGTTCGGATCGTGGGTTCCGTCCTCCGCGACACGCACCGTTCGGTCGTGGACCAGATTTCGCATCACGTCGGTGGGTGAGTCGGCGATCGCCGCCAGCGCGTCGGCGTCGGCCTCGAGTGCGTCCCGTACGTTCATTCGAATGTGGTAATGATGCGCACGAACATAAATCCAGTCGGCATCCGACGATAGAAGAGGGTCCCATCACGACCGTCGGCGTTCGCGAGTCGTCGCGTGACGACGCGATCGTCGTACTGTCGACTGTAACCGTTTGTGGGATTTGCCGCGGTCGTCCGGCGAATTAACCACACTGACTTCCAGCCGACAGTATACCCGGCTTCGGGTAAAAATGAGGACGATGAGACACAGTTATCTGCTCGCTCTTGCAACCACCTGCCATGAGTCAATCCACCAGTGCGCTTCCTCTCGGTGAGGTGGTAGCATGCGCGTCGTAGTGAAGTTCGGCGGAACGAGTCTCGGCAGCGGCGACCGGATCAACCGGGCCGCGGACTCGATCGCGGCCGCCGTCGAGGACGGTCACGAGATCGCCGTGGTCGCGAGTGCGATGGGGTCGACCACCGACGACCTGCTCGACGAGATCACCTTCGAGACCGACGAGGCGGACCGCGCCCAGATCGTCAGCATGGGGGAACGAACCTCAGTTCGGATGCTCAAGGCCGCACTGACGGCCCGCGACGTCGACGCGACCTTCCTCGAGCCCGGTAGCGAGAACTGGCCCATCGTCACCGACGAGTACGGCGAGGTCGACGTCGAGGAGACCCAGAACCGCGCGTTCGAGGTTGCCGAGGATCTCGACGAGACGGTGCCGGTGATCACCGGGTTCCTCGCCGAGGGGCCGGACGGCTCGATCACGACGCTCGGTCGTGGGGGCAGCGACACGACGGCGGTCATGATGGGCAAGTACATGGACGCCGACGAGGTCGTCATCGTCACCGACGTCGAGGGCGTCATGACGGGCGATCCCAACGTCGTCGAGGGTGCCCGAAACGTCGGCGAGATTTCCGTCGACGAACTCCGGAACCTCTCGTTCCGCGGTGCCGAGGTCGTCGCCCCCTCCGCGCTCTCCTACAAGGGCGGAAAGCTCGACGTCCGCGTCGTCCACTACCAGCACGGCGACCTCCTCTCCGGCGGGACGAGCATCGAGGGCGAGTTTCACAACCTGGTCGACCTTCGCGAGCGGCCGCTGGCCTGTCTGACGGTCGCAGGCCGCGCGATCCGTAACCAGCCCGGCGTCTTCAACCACCTCTCGAAACCGCTCAGCGAGAGCGATATCAACGTCGACGCCGTCGCGAGCGGACTCGACAGCGTCACGTTCTACGTCGACGAGAAGGAGGCCGAACGCGCCGAGAACATCCTCCACCGCGAGGTCATCGCGCGCGACGAACTCTCGAGCGTCACCGTCGACGAGCCGCTGGCGGTCGTTCGGGTCACGGGGGGCGAACTGCCCAACCAGCCGGGCATCATCAGCGACATCGTCAACCCGCTCTCCGAGGCGCGTATCAACGTTCACGACATCATCACGAGCGCGACGAGCGTCGCCATCTTCGTCAACTGGGAGGATCGAGAGCGGACGCTCGAGTTGACCCAGGACCTGTTCTAGGCTCGACCACCGTCCGATCGCGGCCGTTTTACTCCTCCTCGTGCGGGACGGTGGCTTTCACGACGAGAACGCGGAACTGAGGCCGCCGAGGGCACCGAAACCGGCGCTTTCACTCACCGTTACGTTTCCTGAGAAGTTACAGATGGCAGATTCAGGCTCAACGCACTTTTAGCGTCCGCCCGAAACTCGAAGTATGTTAGAACTCGCAATCCTGTTCTTCGTCATCGCACTGATCGCCGCCGCCGTCGGTGCGACCGGCGTCGCAGGAATCTCGATGACCATCGCCAAGTGGCTCGTACTGGTGTTCCTGGTGCTCGCCGTGCTGTCGTTCCTGCTCTGATAGCAGGCGACGGCCTGTAGTCCGATCCCGGACCGCCGTCTCGAGCACGGACACGAACCACCCGCTGAACATACCGCGGATGCCGCGCGGTTTTTACGCCGATCGCTGACCCGTAGCGTGACGTTTTGCTCACTACTGGCAGCATTCGGACAGCGAGTTCCACATCGATTCGCCGATGGGAGGGTCGTGACGTTCGTGCCCAGGACCTCTCACTCGAATTGAACTGTATGGCGCGCGAACCGGTTGTATGGTCGGTTACAAGTCGAAGCTGGTCGAACAGATCCGGCTTCCTCGCGAGCGCAGCGAGAGCGAGCCCTCGAAGCGGCAGGGTACAACGTCTTCAATCTCTCCTCGGACGACGTGTTCGTCGATCTGCTCACCGACAGCGGGACGGGCGCGATGAGCGACGAACAGTGGGCGGCGCTGATCCGTGGCGACGAATCGTACGCGGGGTCGCGGAGCTTCGACGAACTCGAGTCCGCCGTCGAGGAAGTGATGGGGTTCGAACGCGTGGTGCCGGCCCATCAGGGGCGAGGCGCGGAGAACGTCCTCTACGGGACGCTGATCTCTGAGGGCGATATCGTCCCCAACAACACGCACTTCGACACGACGCGCGCTCACATCGCCAACCAGGGGCGGAGCCGGTCGACTGTCCGGTCGACGACGCCACAGATCCGGACGTGGAGGGTGATTTCAAGGGGAACTTCTCGCTCGAGCGGGCCCGCGCGGTCGTCGACGAGTACGGTCCAGAGCGGGTTCCGGTCGTCGTTCAGACGATCACGAACAACTCCGCGGCGGGACAGCCGGTCAGCGTCGAGAACACGCGCCGCGTCCGGGACTTCGCCGATCAGATCGGCGCGACGTTCGTCATCGATGCCTGCCGGTTCGCCGAGAACGCCTACTTCGTCACCCAGCGGGAGTCCGAGTTCGCCGACGTCTCGGTCGCCGAGGTCGCCCGCGAACAGCTTTCACTCGCCGACGCGCTCGTGATGAGCGGCAAGAAGGACGCCCTGTCGAACGCCGGCGGCTTCGTCGCGACCGACGACGAACGGCTGTACGAGCAGTGCAAGCAGCGAGCGATTCTCTACGAGGGCTTTCCGACCTACGGCGGGATGGCCGGCCGGGACGTCGCGGCGATGGCAGTCGGTCTTCGCGAGGCGGTCGACGAGGCCTACGTCGCCGACCGCGTCGAACAGATCCAGGAACTCGCCTCGATGCTCGAGTCGGTCGGCGTCCCGCTGTACACGCCCGCGGGCGGACACGCGGTCTACCTCGACGCCGGCGCACTCTTCTCGCACCTCGAAGCCGAGGAGTTCCCCGGACAGGTGCTGGTCTGTGAACTCTACCGCGAGGGCGGCGTTCGCGGGGTCGAACTCGGAAGCTTCGCGTTCCCGGGAACGGATCGACCGGAACTCGTCCGACTCGCCGTCCCGCGACGAATGTACCACCGGGAGCACCTGGAACACGTCGCCGAGACCGCGGCCGGGGTTCTCGAGCGCCGCGAGGAGGTCTCCGGCCTCGAGATCGTTGACGAGCCGGAGATGAAGGAAATCCGACACTTCACGGCGACGCTCGAGCCGATCACGCCCTGACGCCGCCGATGCGAAGCGGCTGCTGTAGGTGGATCGTACGCGGCTGTACGGCGGCCTTACGACGGCTCGCTCACTGTACGTGAACGAAAACTATGGTGGCATCGTCCGATGCCCGTTTCGGGTGTCGATCGATGACTGACCACGATTCAACTAGACGAACAGCGCTCAAACTCCTCGGCGTCGGAGCCGCCGCGACCGCGGGTTCCGGCCTCGTCGCGGCCGATCACCACGACGACGAGAAACCGGATCACGATGACGCCGAGAAGAAAAACGAGAACGCGGATGACCGCCCCGACGAGGCCGACGTCCAGGGCCTCTACGTCGCGCGACTGATGCCCCAGGAGGGCGTCGAAACGGACGCGAGCGGGCTCGCCGTCTTCCAGCACCGCGACGGCGAACTGACGTTCGCGCTCACGCTCGCGAACATCGAGAATACGTTCATGGCGCACATCCACGAGGACGAGCCCCTCGGACCCATCGCGGTCTGGCTACACGACTTCGAGACGCAGGACGAGGAACTCGTCGAGGGCACGTTCACCGGCCTGCTGGACGCGGGAACGATCACCGACGACGTCATCCAGGCTGGACGCGCTCCGGAGGCCGAGTCCCAGACCGTCCAGCAACTGGTCGCGAAGATCGAGGCGGGTGAGGCGTACGTCAACGTCCACACCGAGGAGTATCCGGGGGCGAGCTGCCGGCCAGATCGAGCCGTTCGACTTACGCCACCTCCGCGACCTCGAGTTGTAACGGGGCGCTCTCCTATTTTTGTCGCGCGGCGGCGTCCTTCCTCGATTCTGGCTGGCGTAAAAAAATCGCTCGCGGGCCGGCGGATGAGCTATCGGCCCGAGATCGCGTCCTTCGCGCGGCCGCGGAACGTCGGTTCCGGTTCGGATTGGCTACCAAACTTTCGCTTCGCGAGGGTACGAACGCCCTCTCGTGCCGCTTCGGACTCCGCGGCGCTGGCCAGCCAGTCCGGCACCTGCGATTCGATCTCTTCCCGTTTTTCCGCCTTGAGCTGACTGTACTTCCGGAGCGCTACGCCGACGCCGATGAAGAGGCCGGCGTCGATTAGTTCCGTCCGGAACCGTTCCCGGTCCTTCCGTACCGCGATTGCCTTCAGGAGCGAGATAATACCGATCGCGAGGTACAGCTTCGAACTCTTCGACGGGTCTCCGCTGAGCATCCGTTGTATCGCCATGCGAAGGCTCGTACCACGCGCTGGGTGTTAAAGTTCCGCCGGCAACCGACGGCTTCCGTCACGGCTCCTCGCTCGCCACGGCGACGCCGCGGTGTCGCCGGTCGTCGATCGGTTCGATCGCGAACCCGAGCGTCTCGTAGAACGGGCGGACGCCGTCGTCGAACCGCGCCGTGAGCCGCCGCTCTCGCTCGAGCGCGCGTTCGACCAGCGCTCGCCCGATACCGCGCCCCCGGTGGCGACGCCGGACGCCGACCGCCGAGACGTGCGCGCCGCGCTCGCGGGGCTCGAGGACGAGCGCGCCGAGAATCCGCTCCGCCGTTCCCTCGGCACCCCCGCTTCTGCCGCGGCGGTCCCCGGCGACGAAGACGTCGCCGTCGCCGATCCGCGTCTCGACGTCGCCGGGGTCGAGCATCGCGCCGTCGAGGATCCGTCGGACCTCGAGCGCGTCGTCGGGCGTCGCCGTCCGGACGTGCATCGGTCGAACGGAGGGCGGTGAGCGCAAACAACTCATCGGTCTCGGGCTAGCCTGTCGCGTCGCCACGACTCGAGGGCTGCGACCTGGTTGAACGTGTAGATGTGGACGCCGCGAACGCCGTACGCGGGATCGGTCGCGGCCGGCGCGAGGCCGTCGATCAGTTCGTCGGGGGCGTAGGTTCCGCGCGCACCGACGAGGCGGCGGAGGAGCCCCACGATCCCCTCGGTTTTCCGGAGGAAGCTGATCGACTCGCCGACGCCGATTCGCCGGGAGACGTCCAGCAGGCGACGCGAGTCCAATACGCCTGGAATCCCGATCTCGACGGGAAGCTCGATCCCGCGCGCTCGAAGGTCGGCGATCCACTCGAGGACGGTCTCGTGGTCGTAACAGAGCTGCGTTACGACGTAGGTCGCGTACGGCGCCTTTCGCGCCAGCGAGTCGGCGAGGGTCTCGTCGTCGATGACGGGGTGGCCCTCGGGATAGCCGGTGATACCCACCTCCTCGAACCCGTACTCGAGGTCCGCGAGCGCCGAGAGCAGCGCGTGCGACGAGTCGAACGCGCCGATCGGCTCGTCGCGGTCGCCGCCCGGCACGAAAATATCGGTAACTCCGGTGTCGGTGAGGCGAGCGGCGATCCCCTCGAGGTGGGCCTCGTCGCGGACGTAGCGGGCCGCGACGTGAGGAACGACCGCGTAGCCGCGCGCGGCCGCGGTCTCGGCGCGGTCGATCGTCGCCTCGAGTCCCAGCGACGGCGACGTGGTGATCGCGACCGTCGCGCCGTCGGGCAGCCGTCGCAGTTGCTCCTCGAACCCCTCGAGGGGGAGCAGTTCGAATCGGGGCTCGCCGAGCAACGCGCGCACTCCCGGCGCCGGTTCCGTGTCTGGTGTCATGCGTATCGTGCGGATCGCGGCGCGTCGAGAACCGAGGCTCCCGACGCTCGCTACGTTAGACGCGGATCGCTACGTATGTTTGGCTTCGCGGACCGGGCGGCACCGAGCGCGTCCGGGCGCGAACGGTCGGTACCGCGACGTCGCCGATCTCCGCAGGGATCCCGGATCGTCTCTCCCGATCCGTAACGTGATCCGGTTATCGCCTGTAGAAACTCTTCTGGAAACGCCGCTCGAGAACCGACGGATGCGGAGAACGCTCGAGGCGAAACTGCATTCGGTTACTCGTCGTCCCAAAACTATTTGCCGGTTCGGTGGATCGTGGTATCTATGACGATACAACGACGCGAGTTCCTCGCGTTAGCCGGGAGCGGTGTCGCTGCCGGACTCGCCGGCTGTACGGCCATGAATGACGGCGGCGAAGACGACGACGGACCCGCGATCAACGGCGAGAGCATCACGCTCACGACGACCACGAGCACCTACGACACGGGTCTGCTCGACGAGGTGAACGCGTCGTTCGAGGACCGGTACGGGGTGAGCGTCGAAACGGTCCCGCAGGGAACGGGTGCCGCGCTCGAAACCGCCCGCAACGGCGACTCGGACGTGGTCCTGGTTCACGCACGCTCGCTCGAAGACGAGTTCCTCAGGGAGGGTACGGCGTCAACCGTCGCGATCTCATGTTCAACGACTTCGTCACCGTCGGGCCGTCGGACGATCCGGCGGCGATCGGGACGGAAAGCGCCACCGAGGCGTTCGACGCGATCGCCGCGGCGGAAGCGACGTTCGTCTCGCGCGGCGACGAATCCGGGACGCACACGAAGGAACTCGCGATCTGGGACGCGGCCGAAACGACCGACGACGATCTCGGCGAGTGGTACCGGGAAGCCGGCCAGGGGATGGGGGAAGTGCTCACGCAAGCCGATCAGAGCGGCGGCTACACGCTCGCCGACCGCGGAACGTACCTCTCGATGCAGTCGGACATCGACCTCGAGATTCTCGTCGAGGGACCGATCGAGGGCGGCCCGGAACTGCTCGCGAATCCGTACGGAATCGCCGCGGTTAACCCCGCGGTCCACGAGAACGTCGAGTATGACCTCTCGATGGCGTACATCGGTTACCTCACGAGCGCCGAGGGCCAGCGGCTCATCGAGGAGTACGCCGTCGACGGCGAACAAGCTGTTCTTCCCCGAGGCGCTGGCCGAAGAGCCGAACTTCCAGCAGTACGTTCCGGAGGACTGGGAGGGAGCGACCGACGACGACTGACACGCGATAGGGATGATACCTGGAACCGGATCGCTGGTGCCGCTGTTGATCGAGTTCCCCTTCGAGTGGACGTACATCCGGAGCATCGTCTACGTCTCGCTGTACGTGAGTCTTATCGCGGTCGCGCTGAGCACGCTGTGTAGCCTCCCGGTCGCGCTCCTGATCGGATTCGCGGAGTTCCGGGGCAAGCGGCTACTCGCGTCGCTCATCAACACCGGGATGGGGTTTCCGAGCGTCGTCGTCGGCCTCCTCGTTCTGTTTGCGGTCTCGAACCAGGGGCCGCTCGGGTCGTTCGAACTCGTCTTCACCCGCGAGGCGATGATCGTGTCGCAGTTCGTCCTCGCCGCGCCGGTCATCACCGGCGTCAGTCTCGCGGCCGTCTCGAGCGTCGATCAGGGCGTCCGCGACGCGGCGTTCGCGATCGGCGGAACGCGGTTCGACGTCGCCCTCGTCACGATCAAGGAAGCGAGATACGGCATCGCGACGGCCGTCCTCGCCGGCTTCGGCCGGGCGATCAGCGAGGTCGGCTCCGTCCTCATCGTCGGCGGGAACATCGCCGGACCCGACGGCGAATCCTACACCCGAACGCTCACGACCGCGATTCAACTCGAGGCGCGACAGGGCCGGTTCGAGACCGCGCTGATCCTCGGGGCGCTGCTCGTCGCCCTGGTACTGCTCGTCAACGCTATCGTCGTTCGGCTGGGGAGCGACTCCGGGGGGTACCGGTGACGCTCGACGTCGCCGACGTTCACCACGGCTACGACGGCGACCCGGTCTTCGAGAACGTCTCGCTGTCGGTATCGCCCGGAGAAGTCGTCGCGATAATCGGTCCGTCCGGGGTCGGTAAGTCGACCCTGTTGCGCCTGCTCGCGCTGTTCGAGCGGCCGGAGCGCGGACGGATCGAGTACGACGGTACCGACGTCTGGGCCGCCTCGGAGCGGCGGCGCCTCGCCTGTCGCCGACGGATCGGAATGGTGTTCCAGGAGGCGAACCTGTTCGACGCGAGCGTCCGCCGGAACGTCGAGTACGGGATCCGCGTCCGTCGGTCCTGGCTCGAGCGGGCGAAGTGGACGCTCGAGTCCCTCACCGGGGACGCGCCCGGCGCGGGGACCACCCTCGAGGCGCTGGATATCGTCGGCCTCGCCGACGACGCCGAGCAGAGCGCCGGGTCGCTCTCGGGCGGCGAGGCTCAGCGCGTCGCGTTCGCCCGCGCGCTCGCGTACGATCCCGACGTCCTGTTGCTCGACGAGCCGACGTCGGACCTGGATCCGCGGAACACGGCCGTCATCGAGGACGCGGTGCTCGAGGCGCGCGACCGGGACATCGGCGTCGTCGTCGCGACCCACGACATGAACCAGGCCGAGCGCGTCGCCGATCGGGTCGCGGTCCTGCTCGGCGACGGCATCATCGAGGTCGGCGAGACGGCGACGGTCTTCGACGACCCGCGGGACGAACGCACCCGGAAGTTTATCGACGGCGAACTGCTCTATTGAGCAAGACCGCACGGAGACAGCGATGGGCATCGAGAAGGACTTCAGCACGAAACTCTCGGCCGGCGACGTCACGATCGATCGCCGCGACATCGAGATGCTCGCGGCCGTCGACCGAGAGGGATCGATGCACGGGGCGGCCGAGGAACTGGGACGATCCTACGCTCGGCTCCAGAACCGGATCGTCGAACTCGAGGCGGAGGTCGGCCAGCTTACGGAACGTCAGCGCGGCGGCCGCGGCGGCGGCGGGACCAGGCTAACCGATACCGCCCACGAGCTACGCCGACGGTTCGACCGCTACGAGACCGAACTCGACGGCGTGGCGACGGTGACGGAGTCGGTGTTCACGGGAACCGTCGACGAGCGAACCGGCGAACTCGCGACCGTCGAGACGGCCGCCGGTTCGGTCGTAGCAGTGCCGCGGACCGCGCGCGAGGTCCAGATCGGCGTTCGCTCGGACGCGGTCGTCCTGACCGACCCGGACGAAACGCCCGAACCCGACGGGACGAGCCTCGAAACCGCTTCGACGGAACGGTAACGAACGTCGAAGCGGGCGAGGAGATCGCCAGCGTAACGCTCTCGCTGGCAGAGGGGTCGATCTCGAGGCGCTCGTGACGCGCTCGAGCCGCGAGCGACTGGCGCTCGAACCCGGCCGGGAGGTCGTCGCCTCGTTCAAGGCGACCGCGGCGAGGGGGACGCGACTCGAGTCCAGACGGGACTCAGGGAGCCGCCCTTGATCAGCCGCAACACCGTCACGCGCTCGCTCTCGACCGGCTGATCCTCGGGGACGGGCCGTCCGTCGACCAGGACGCTCACCTCGTGGGGGCTGAGGTCGACCTCGCGGAGCAGGTCCGCGTAGGTCGGCTCCGGCGCGTCGGTCGCCACGTCCTCGAGCGCGAGTTCGTGGCTCCCCTCACCCTTGACGTCGACGGTGACGTGCATGGTCGTCCTTGCTCGAGTGTGGACTTGAGCGCGTCGACTGGGCGAGGGGTTCGAGATCGTACGACCACGGTTCCGTTACGTAGAGATGCGAACGTATCATCACCTGCCGAATCACCCATCAGCGGGTACAGTTAGGGGGAAAACAACATAGAAAATGAATGCAAGACCGATTCCAGTCCCAATAGCGGAGAAAGTCGCCTCCTGCCAAGACTCCCCAAACCCGCCGATCCCGATTACAAACCCCAGACCTAAACCAAGGAACAGTCCTGAATGGCTCTCCGAAACGGAGATTGAAAAATATCACTCATATCTGAAAATAGCTGTCATGGCTTATAAATTATAACAATTGTACGATACATTGCGGCTGCTCATTGTCTCACCTGGATATAACGATACCCTTCAGCTGATACTCCTACTGGACCAAGGAATGTCTACGTCCTCCCCAACCGATTCGTTCGCTGACGGGTTGTTTCTCCCCGTTCGCTCACTCATCCCTCGCACGGCGTCGGCCTATCGCTCGCTGTTCGCTCGCGGTTCCCCGTGGTCACCGCTCGCCTTCCGAGGCGCTCACGGTGCTCGCGCCTCGCTCCGCTCGCAATAGCCCAGCGTACGCCACCGCGAGGTGTTCGCTCGGCTGAGAGAGGTGATGGTTCGCCGCACAGCAGTCACACGTGGGCCTGCGTAACGGGCGCTGGCAGAGGGGATCGGTCGACGTTAATCGCTCGCCGACTCGTCTGGACCGATCCGATCCCGTCGCTCGGGCTCTCGAGCCCTCGCCGTCCGCCGATGGCCGTACAGTCCCCGGGCCAGCGCACCGAGTCCGAGCAGGAGGATGAGGAAGTTGAGCAACCCGCCGACGAAGGGAATCTGTGCGAGCACCGCGCCGCCGAGCAGGCCGACGACGAGCGCGAGCCACCGGTTCTCGACGTCGGCGTACGAGAGGAGCCAGGCGGCGACGGCGAACCGGCCGTAGACGACGCCGATCCAGACCAGGAGTACGAACAGGAGCGCGCCGACGACGGTGACGGGGATCCCGACGATCGTTATCGCGACGGCGACCAGCAGGATCGGCACGCCGACGAGGACGCCCAGCCCCGCGAGGCCGCTCCTGACGGGATCGGTCGCGACGCGGCGGGCGACGCCGTCGGAGAACCGGGGGAACAAGCCGAGCAGTATCGCACCGAGCAACAGGTTCAGCACGAACGCGTAGGCCGCGAAGAGCCACCCGGCGAACGGCTGGAGCGTCGGCTCGATGCCGATCCGCGAGTCCTCCGTGATCTCGCCGGCGACCGCGTCGGTGTTGCCCTCGAGCGTGCCGCTGTACCGGAGATCGCCGCCGATGGCCGCGTTTTCGCCGAGCCGGATCGTCTCCGCCCCGACCGCCGCGTCGCCTGCGATCGTGCCGTCGATCTCGACCGCTCCGGCGCCGGCCTCGAGCGAGCCGCCGATCGTCGCGCCCTCGGCGACGGCGAAGTTTCCGCCGGCGCCGCTGACGTCGCCGTCGACGGTGCCGGTGATCTCGACGTTGCCGGACACGGCTTCGACGTCGCCGCCGACCTCGCCGTCGATGTGGACGTTGCCCGCGAACGCGCTGACGTCGTTGGTGACGGTACCGCTGATGATCACGGTGCCCGCGAAGGCTTCGATCTCGTCGACCGTCTCCCCCTCCTCGACGACGATCGTCCCGCCGGCCCGTTCGTCCGACTGGGCGGCGACCGACGCCGGCATCGTCCCCAGAAGGACGACGACGAGCAGGACGATCGCGACTCGCGCTCCGATGGCCGTTCGAAACCCCATACACACCGCACATCGTGTGAGATGAAAAACATGTGTCTCACCCGTCGCCAGTTAGAACAGTTCGATCGCGTTTCCGGTTCCGGACGGAGCGGCTGGATCGGTAGCCGTTCCGTGGGCCGTCTCGAGGACGCCCTTCGGGCGATTTATCTGCCGGCCGCCCCTTGCGACCGGTATGAGCGAGGCCGACGCCGAGGCGGCGGAGCCGACTCCCGGCAAGACCGAAGTCTGGATCGAGAAGTATCGCCCGGAGCGGCTTGACGAGATCAAGGGCCACGAGAACATCGTCCCGCGGCTGCGACGCTACGTCGAGCAGGGGGACCTCCCGCACCTCATGTTCGCGGGGCCAGCCGGAACCGGGAAGACGACCGCATCACAGGCTATAGCCCGCGAAATCTACGACGACGACTGGCGCGAGAACTTCCTCGAGCTGAACGCCTCCGATCAGCGCGGGATCGACGTCGTCCGCGACCGGATCAAGGACTTCGCGCGTTCGTCCTTCGGCGGCTACGACCACCGCATCATCTTCCTGGACGAGGCCGACGCGCTGACGAGCGACGCCCAGTCCGCGCTGCGTCGGACGATGGAGCAGTTCTCGAACAACACGCGCTTCATCCTCTCGTGCAACTACTCGAGTCAGATCATCGACCCAATCCAGTCGCGGTGTGCGGTCTTTCGGTTCACCGAACTCACCGAGGAAGCCGTCGAGGCGCAGGTCCGCGAGATCGCCGAAACTGAAGGGATCGCGGTCACCGACGACGGGGTCGACGCGCTGGTCTACGCCGCCGACGGCGACATGCGAAAGGCGATCAACGCCCTGCAGGCCGCGGCCGTGATGGGCGAGACCGTCGACGAGGAGACGGTGTTCGCGATCACCGCCACCGCCCGCCCCGAGGAGGTCGAGGAGATGGTTCAGCACGCCATCGACGGCGACTTCACCGCCGCCCGAGCGGCGCTCGAGGACCTCCTGATGGACCGCGGCCTCGCCGGCGGCGACGTCATCGACCAGCTTCACCGTTCGGCGTGGCAGTTCGACCTCCCCGAACAGGCCACCGTTCGGCTGCTCGAGCGCCTCGGCGAAGTGGACTACCGGATCACCGAGGGGGCGAACGAACGGCTGCAACTCGAGGCGATGCTGGCGTCGCTGGCGCTCGAGGACGAATAACCGCGACCGCGATCCGGCCGCGGTTATCGATCACCGCTCGAGTTCGAGTTCCGAATTGAGCGAGGTGCCGTCGAACGCGTTCTTCCAGTCGACCGCCGTCCCAGTGACGTCGACGCGAGTCCCACCCTCGTCGCTCTCGCCGATCGACACCGACCAGCCGTGGGCTTCGGCGATCCGTCCGACGAGCGCGAAGCCGTCGCCGCGACGATCCAGTGCCTCGGCGTCGGTCTCGTGGAGATCCTCGCGCTTCGATTCGGGAATCGCGTCGCCGTCGTCGGCGACGAAGAACCCGTTCGAACTCGAGCCGACGTGGATCGTCATCGGTTCGGCACCCCTGCCCCTGGAGTCGCTCCGCCGGAACAGTCG